>NZ_SMZO01000001.1 GCF_004358675.1 Meridianimarinicoccus aquatilis
CCCGATGCCGGGCGCGGTGCTGACCCGCGTCGCAAGCAGCCACCTGCGCGTTGGCACTTTCCAATACTTTGCCGCCCGCGGCGATGAAGAGGCAATTCGCCTGCTGACAGACCACGCTATCGCGCGCCATTATCCCGATGCAGACGGGGCGCTTGGCCTTCTGACCGCGGTGATCGACGCGCAGGCGGGGCTCATCGCCCGCTGGCTGGGCGTTGGGTTCATCCACGGCGTCATGAACACCGACAATTGCGCAATCTCGGGCGAAACCATCGACTATGGCCCCTGCGCCTTCATGGACAGGTTCGAAGCGGGCAAGGTGTTTTCCTCCATCGACCGGTTCGGGCGCTATGCCTATGACCAGCAGCCCGACATCGCGGTGTGGAACATTGCGCAATTTGCAACCTGCCTGCTGCCCCTGATAGATACCGACCCAGACACGGCTGTCGCAAAGGCAACCCAAGCCGTGCACCGCTTCCCGGATCTTTTCGCAGAAAAATGGCTCAGCGTCTTCCGCGCGAAACTGGGCCTGCGGGATATCGGCACGCCCGAAGAAGACGGCGCGCTGATCAATGCCCTGCTGGCTGCCATGCAGGCGGGCGGCGCGGATTTCACCAATACCTTCGCAGGGCTGGCACAGGGCACCGCAACAACCGCCTTCAGAACCCCTGCCACCTTCGATCCGATTGCTGCCAAGCTGAACGAACGGCATGCCGCGCAAGGCGGCGCAGATACCGACGCCATGGCCCGCGCAAACCCAACCCTGATCCCGCGCAACCACCAGATCGAAGCGATGATTGCCGCCGCACTGGACGGCGATTTCGCGCCCTTCCAACGCCTGAACGACGCGCTGGCCCATCCGTTCGATCCAGCCCCTGATGACCTGACCGCCCCCCCGAAACCCGCGCAAGAAGTGCAGGCAACGTTCTGCGGAACCTGACTGCGCGGTTTTTTTGCTAGAGCCGGGCGCCGTCATCCCGTAAAACCATGAGACCACAAAACGGAACGGCTGATGCCCCGCACGATCATTGCCCGCTGTGAACAAAAGGGCCTTCGCATGACGGAACAGCGCCGCACGATTGCCGGCGTTTTGGACCGTGCCCGCGACCACCCACATGTGGAAGAATTGCATGCCCGCGCGTCGGCGGCCGATCCACGCATCTCGCTTGCAACCGTCTATCGGACCGTCAAACTGCTCGAAGAGTCTGGAATTCTTGAAAAAGTTGACTTCGGTGATGGCCGGGCGCGGTACGAATCCGCCGAGCGCGAGCATCACGATCATCTGATAGATCTGGACACCGGCAAGGTGATTGAGTTCGTCGACCCCGAAATCGAAGAGCTTCAAGAACGGATCGCCAGCAAACTCGGATACAGACTGATGGGCCACCGGATGGAACTCTACGGGGTTCCCAAAAAGGATTAACCTCAACTCCGCATAAATGCACAAATGCAGTGCGTGAGCGGCCATTTCATATATTTCTGCACAGTGTACACCTGTGTCAAACACCTTGATCGGAGTATGACACATGACCCTTACACACACCCCATCGGCCCCGACCCGCATTTTGCACATCGACGCCTCTGCCCGTACAATCGGGTCCGCAACGCGCACCCTCAGCGCGAATGTCGTCAGTCGCATTTCCGATGGCCCTGCCACCGTCACCCGCCGTGATCTGGGCACGCCGCTGCCCTTCATCGACGAAACATGGGTGGGCGCAACCTTCACCCCACCTGCAGACCGAACCACCGCTCAGCGCGAAAAACTGGCTCTGTCCGACAGCCTAGTTGACGAGCTGGAACGCGCCGACACGATTGTCATCGGCACCCCGATCTACAACTTCGGCGTGCCTGCCGCCCTCAAGGCCTGGGTCGATCAGGTGGCGCGGGTCGGACGCACGTTCAACTACACCGCCGAAGGGCCAAAGGGCCTGTTGACCGGCAAGCGCGCGGTGATCGCCGTCGCCTCTGGTGGAACAGAAATCGGCTCTGACCTCGACTTCGCGACCGGGTATCTGCGCCACGTTCTGGGGTTTCTCGGGATTGACGATGTGACCGTGGTCACTGGCGACACCGTCGATGCAGAATTGCCCGTCAAACACGCCGCCTGATCGTAATCCAAGGGCGCCGACATTTCGGTCGCGCCCCACTGGCGCCACCTCGGAAAAGCCGCTACGCCGAAACCACACTCCACAAGGTAATCGGCATGGAAAACATTAACGGCATCCTCTTCATGGTGGCCGCCATGGGTGGCTTCGCGCTTGAGGACATGTTCATAAAACTTGTGTCGGCGAACCTGCCCACAAGCCAGATCCTGCTTGTTCTTGGCATTGGTGGAACCGCAATATTCGGCCTTTGGGCCGTGCTTCGCGGCGATAGCCTGTTCGCCCCGGCGATGTTCACGCGCACCATGATGCTGCGCAACCTTGGCGAAATGATCGGTACAGTCTGCTTCGTGACAGCGATTACGCTGACGCCACTGGCCAGCGCCTCGGCTATTTTGCAAGCGACCCCACTTGCCGTCACCCTTGGGGCCGCGGTGTTTCTCGGCGCGCCTGTGGGCTGGCTCCGCTGGACAGCGATTCTTGTGGGCTTCGTTGGTGTGCTGATGGTCGTGCGTCCCGGACTGGCGGGGTTTCAGCCCGCATCCCTCTTTGCCGTCGGCTCTGTGATCGCCTTGGCCACAAGGGATCTGTGCACACGCGTGGCACCGACCGGCATCTCGTCGATCGTTCTGTCGGCATACGGGTTCGGCATGATGCCCATTGCCGGGCTACTTCTGCTTCCCTTCGGGGACGGGCCGCAACTACCCACACTCGGTCAAAGTGGGTATCTGCTTGGCGCGCTTATTGCTGGAATGCTTGGCTATTATGCCCTGACCTCAGCTGTCCGCATGGGCGACGTGGCCGTGGTCACACCCTTTCGCTATTCCCGCCTGATTTTCGCGATTGGAATCGGTATCGCCGTCTTCGGCGAAATGCCCGACCACTGGACGTTGATCGGCGCTTCCATCATCATCAGCTCGGGGCTTTATACGCTCTTGCGCGAACAACGCCTTCGCCGCAGTGCCGCGCGCCCCCTAGCCACGTCGATGCCGCCGCGTTAAACAGTGGCAGAACGACCATCGTTAGCGCCAACAAGGACGTATTCATGAGCACTATCATCGACATTATCGGCCGCGAAATTCTCGACAGCCGTGGCAACCCCACCGTCGAAGTCGACGTGATCCTCGAAGACGGCACCCTGGGCCGGGCTGCTGTGCCGTCTGGCGCATCAACCGGTGCCCACGAAGCCGTCGAAAAACGGGACGGCGACAAAAGCCGCTACATGGGCAAAGGCGTTCTTGACGCCGTGGCCGCTGTAAATGGCGAGCTGGCCGAAAGCCTCGTCGGCATGGACGTGACCGAACAGGCCTCCATCGACGCACTGATGATCGAACTCGACGGCACACCCAACAAAGCACGCCTTGGCGCAAATGCCATTCTCGGCGTCTCACTGGCCGCTGCGCACGCCGCCGCTGACGTGACCAGCCAACCACTGTATCGCTATGTGGGCGGCACCTCGGCGCGCATCCTGCCCGTTCCGATGATGAACATCATCAACGGCGGCGAGCATGCCGACAACCCGATCGACATTCAGGAATTCATGATCATGCCGGTCAGCGCGAACAACATCGCCGACGCCGTGCGCATGGGCTCCGAAGTGTTCCACACCCTGAAAAAAGAACTCTCTGCGGCGGGCTTGTCCACTGGCATCGGCGACGAAGGCGGCTTTGCACCCAACATCTCGTCCACCCGCGACGCACTTGATTTCATCCTGAAATCCATCGAAAAGGCGGGCTACAAGCCGGGCGACGACATCTATCTCGCCATGGATTGCGCGGCGACCGAATACTACAAGAACGGCAAATACGAGATGAAGGGCGAAGGCGCTTCGCTCAGCTCCGATGAAAACGTCGCCTACCTTGCCAAACTCTGTGACGACTATCCGATCATCTCGATCGAAGACGGTATGTCCGAAGATGACTGGGACGGCTGGAAAGCCCTCACCGACGCGCTTGGCGACAAGGTGCAGCTTGTGGGCGACGATCTGTTCGTGACCAACCCTGTGCGTCTGGCCGATGGCATCGCACGCGGTTGCGCAAACTCCATGCTGGTCAAGGTAAACCAGATCGGCACCTTGTCCGAAACGCTCAAGGCCGTCGATATGGCCCACCGCGCACGCTATACCAACGTGATGAGCCACCGCTCCGGCGAAACCGAAGACGCCACCATCGCCGACCTCGCCGTGGCCACCAATTGCGGCCAGATCAAAACCGGCTCGTTGGCGCGGTCCGACAGACTGGCCAAATACAACCAACTGATCCGCATCGAAGAAATGCTGGGCGAAACCGCCGAATACGCGGGCCGTTCGATCCTCAAAGGCTAATGTAATACCCCTTTGAAATGCACATAAGGGCGGGCTTCAGGCTCGCCCTTTTTCTTTGTGCGATATCGGGGTCAAAAGACTGTCCAGCCGGAACAGTGACCCTGACAGTGTCACCTGCTCGCTTCTGGTCGGCCTAATCTCGCCCAACAGCCCGAAACACGCCAATACGTTGATCCGGATCAAGGCTCAAAATCAGAAATGCGGTTACGCAAGCGCAAAAGGAGTTGCGCATGAAAGCTGATCAAACGGTTACGACCGACCTGAGCCAAACACCTGAACCCGTCGCAAACAACGACACGGCAGCCCCAACACCTGCCGCTGAAAAAGCGCCCTCGGCAAATCCGACACCCGAACAGGTGCGCTTGGCCTTCGAAGGGGGGCGCTACCCCTATCGCACCCGTATGGGGCGCCGCGATTACGAAAAGACCAAGGCGCAGCTTCAGGCCGAGTTGCTCAAGGTTCAGCTTTGGGCACAGGAAACCGGCGAAAAGTTCGTGCTGCTCTTTGAAGGCCGCGATGCTGCGGGTAAGGGCGGCACGATCAAGCGCTTTACAGAACACCTCAATCCGCGCCTTGCCCGCGTTGTCGCGCTGAACAAACCCACCGACGAAGAACGCGGCCAGTGGTATTTCCAGCGCTACATCAAACACCTGCCCACCAATGGTGAAATGGTGTTCTATGACCGGTCTTGGTACAATCGCGCGGGCGTCGAACGGGTGATGAGCTTTTGCGACCCCAACGATTACCTCGAATTCATGCGCGAAACCCCTGAACTCGAACGCATGTTGGTGCGCTCTGGTATCCGGCTCTACAAATACTGGTTCTCGGTGACGCAAAAAGAACAGCATGCACGCTTTGCCAGCCGCGAAACCGACCCGCTCAAGCAATGGAAGCTGTCGCCAATAGACAAGGCCAGCCTCGAGAAATGGGACGATTACACAGAAGCCAAAGAAGCGATGTTCTTCTACACCGACACCGCCGATGCCCCGTGGACCGTCATCAAATCCAACGACAAGAAACGCGCCCGCCTGAACTGCATGCGGCATTTTCTGGCCTCGCTGGACTACCCGGACAAAGACGAAGAATTGGTCGGCGCACCAGATCCGCTGATCGTCGGGCAAGCCGGGCATGTGATCAACCGCTCAAGCCATATCCTTGGCACCGCGCTGCACCCGGCGACGCGCCAAAAGGCTACGGACTGATCACCAGGAACGCTCTGCGACGGCACTCCCCCTTGCTTTGCCGTCGCAGGGCAGTCTAGGTCACCGAACCCCATTGAACCCGACAAAGGCGCGAGATGACCTCTCTTTCCCCGACTTGCGATCTGTGCGGCGCGGCAGACGACCTTGCGCCCCTGCCCGTCACTCCCCGTGACACTTTGGTAACGCTCTGCCCGGTTTGCACGACCGGCGCAGCCGGTGACATTCAGGACAAGCCGCACTGGCGTTGTCTTGGGGATGCAATCTGGTCAGAACGCTCCGAAGTTCAGGTTGTCGCGTGGCGTCTTCTGACGGCGCTTGACGACACGATCTGGGCACGGGACATCTTGGAAACCGTCTATCTCGCCCCCGAAACCGAAGCGTGGGCGCAAGACGGGCTGTCTTTCGACGCGCCTGACGTGACCCACAAAGACAGCAACGGCGTGGTGCTTGCGCAAGGCGATACGGTGACCCTGATCAAGGATCTCAACGTCAAAGGCGCCGGCTTCACCGCAAAGCGCGGCACAGCCGTGCGCGGCATCTCGTTGGTGCCCGACAACGCCGCCCAGATCGAAGGCCGCGTGAACGGGCAGCACATCGTGATCTTGTGTGAATTCGTCAAGAAATCAGCCTAGCCTCGCCTCGGGTCATTGCACAGGGGGCCAGACCGGGTACCCTGCCCCCATGACAGCAGATGACATCATCACCGCGCTCGATCTCGCACCACACCCTGAAGGCGGGTATTACCGGCAAACTTGGGTAGCAGACGCTGCGCCGGGTGAACGGCCCGCAGGTACCGCGATCTACTTTTTGCTGAGGGGCGGTTTTCCCAGCCACTGGCACAAAGTGGACGCGACCGAGATCTGGCATTTCCACGCGGGTGCGCCCCTGCTTTTGCGGACCGCAGCGGGCGATGCTGGCCCTGCTCAGACCCTGACGCTCGGCCCGGATCTTCTCGCAGGGCACCAGCCGCAAGGCATCGTGCCCACCGGCCATTGGCAGGCCGCAGAAACCACCGGCGATTGGACTCTCGTGGGCTGCACAGTGTCGCCGGGGTTTCAATTCGAAGGCTTCACACTGGCCCCGCCATGCTTCGACATTCCCGGCTGAGCAGCGGCACCGCACCGACATGTTACCGATGCGATACCGACGTAATACCGACGCGGCGTGCGCTGCCTTTAGTTTCCGGTAAGGTACGCCACAAGCTGTGCTGTGGACCCATCCTTGCCATCGGTGCTTTGTGTGCCGTCCAGCACCGGCCCCAGCGCCGTCGCGAGCTCTTTGCCCAGCTCCACACCCCATTGATCGAACGAGTTGATCCCAAGGATCACCCCTTCGACAAACACGCGGTGTTCGTACAAGGCTATGATACTCCCGAAGATTTCCGGCGTCAGTTGAGGATAGACCAGCGTGGTGGACACACGATTCCCGGGGAACACCCGGTGCCGCGCCTGACGTTCCAACTCGTCACCCGTCAAGCCCTTCGCGGCCATGATATCCCGCGCCTCGTCCAGTGACCGGCCCCGCAGCAACGCTTCAGATTGCGCCAGACAGTTCGCCACCAACAAGCGGTGCTGATGCGCCAGATCCGGCTCAAACCCTTGCTTTGCAACCATGAATTCACATGGAACAACCCCAGTTCCCTGATGGATCAACTGATAAAAGGCGTGCTGACCATTGGTCCCCGGCTCGCCCCAGACGATGGGTCCAGAAACGCGCGGAAGGTCGCTACCATCCATCGCCACGCGCTTGCCGTTGCTTTCCATTTCCAACTGCTGCAGATAGGCCGGAAGGCGGGCAAGGCGTTGATCGTACGGCAAAACCGCACGGCTGGGATAACCGCAAATCTGATGGTGCCAAATCCCGACCAAGGCCAGAAGAACCGGCAGGTTTTCGGATAAGGGCGCCGTGCGGAAATGGGTATCCATGGCCGCGCCGCCCTTGAGAAACGCCCGGAAATTGTCACCACCAACAGCCAGCATCAAGACCAGCCCGATCGGCCCCCACATGGAATAGCGTCCGCCGACCCAGTCTTCGAAACCAAAGACACGCTCTGGGGCAATGCCAAACGCCGCAGTCTTTTCCGCCGCGGTAGACACGGCAGCGAACTGCGCAGCCGGGTCAGAAACCCGTTCCGCCATCCAGCGGCGCGCCGTTTCGGCGTTGGTCATCGTCTCAATGGTCGTGAAGGTCTTGGAGGCGACAATCACGAGAGTCGTTTCAGGATCAAGACCCTGTAAAACTTCGGCAATCTGTGCGCCATCCACGTTGGACACGAAATGCGTGCGCGGCCCGTCATGCCACGGGCGCAGCGCAAGCGCCGCCATCGCCGGACCCAAATCCGACCCGCCGATACCTATATTCACGACATCGGTAATTGCACCGCCCTGGCCTTTGAACTGACCTGAGCGCACCTCCTCGCAAAAACGTTCCATCCGGTCCAGTGTCGCGCGGACCTCGGGCATCACGTCTTGGCCATCGACAACAACCGATGCATCGACGTTGCGCAAGGCCGTGTGAAGCACGGCACGCCCTTCGGTTTCGTTGATCGCTTCACCAGCGAACATCGCATCCCGGCGCGCGGGAACGTCAGCCGCTTCTGCCAGACCCCACAACAGGCCCATCGCCGTAGTGTCGAGGTTGGTCTTGGAATAGTCGAACAACATGTCGCCGAAACGTATGGAAAACTCAGCCGGGCGCGACGGGTCGTCGAACAATGCCAATATAGAACGGCCTTCGACGGTGGCTTGGTAACGGGCCAATTCGCCCCAGAAATCGGTCATGGCAGTGTTCTCCGGCAAGGTCTGCGCCACTTTATTCGGCCCAGTGGACCGTGGCGGTCTTCAAAATAAGCGATATCGGGGCGACGAGCGGGTCATCAAGGCTTTCGGCGCGTTCTACCGCAGCACGCTTCGCGGCGCCAGTAATCACCACATGTGTGCTCATCGCACCACTCAGTACCGGGCCTGTAAGCGTGACACGTGGTTCCGGTTGCCCCGGCGCAGTCACGGCCATTACCGGCGGCGCGTCGGATGCAACGGCGCTGGCCAGTTGTTCCGACCCGGGAAACAGCGAAGCCGTGTGCATGTCCGCCCCCATACCAAGCACCAAGACCGACAGCGGGAGCATAGGCGTCAGCTTGGCACTCACGGCTTGCAAACCCTCGTCAGGCTCCAGTCCGTCGGTGTAGAAGGGCAAGAATTGGGCCGTGGCGGCGTGGCCTGTCAAAAGGCGTGCACGCACCAACCGTGCGTTGGATCGTTCCGATGTTTCAGGCACCCATCTTTCATCGCCAAGCAGAACGGTCACACGGTCCCAATCCAACCGCACAGCGCTAAGCGTATCAAAGAGCGGGCCGGGGGTCGTACCACCGGGGACCGCGAAGCTAACCTTGTCGTTGGACATCAAGGCGTTGTTCAGGTCGCTGGCCAACGTGTCGGCCAGATCCATCATCATCATATCGCGATCGGGGTATTCGACCAAATTCATGTGCGTATGTCCCGCCATCTGCGTCCGTCCCGGTGCAACAGTTCAAGCGATGCCTCCGGCCCTGATGTGCCACTGTCGTATTTGGCCGGGCGAACTTTTGCCTCTTCCCAATTCGCAATGATCGGGTCTGTCCAAGCCCATGCGGCTTCGACTTCGTCGCCTCGCATGAACAGGGTCTGGTTACCACGGATCACATCCATGATCAGCCGTTCGTAAGCGTCTGGCACTTCTTCGGCATCCGGGCCAAGTGCCTCGGCAAAGGTCATATCAAGCGGCACATCAACCAAGCGCATACCGCCCGGCCCCGGTTCTTTGATCGTCACGCGCAGGTCCATTCCCTCGTCAGGCTGAAGGCGGATAGCAAGTTCATTGGCCCGCCCTCCTGCATCTTTGCCAAAGATCGAATGCGGCGGTTCACGAAACCGCACAACGATCTCAGACACCCGCGAGCGCAACTTCTTTCCTGTCCGAAGATAAAAGGGCGTTCCTTGCCAGCGCCAGTTGGCCACTTGGACTTTCATCGCCACAAAGCTTTCCGTAGTGCTGCGCGGATCCTCGGCATGATCCACATAATTTTCGCCTTCGGCCCCTTCGTACTGGCCGCGAACAACTTCGTTCGGCGCTACGGGTTCCAGAGCGCGGATTACCTTAAGTTTTTCATCGCGAACCGCGTCCGGTTCGAAACGGGCCGGAGGCTCCATCGCGATCAGGCACAACAACTGCATGAGATGGTTCTGCACCATATCCCGCATGGCGCCTGATTTGTCGTAATAACTTCCGCGCCCGCCAACCCCGACGGTCTCGGCCACGGTGATCTGAACATGATCGATGAACTGCGAATTCCACAGGGGTTCGAACAGGATGTTGCCAAACCTGACCGCCATGAGGTTCTGCACGGTCTCTTTGCCAAGGTAGTGGTCGATCCGGTAAATCTGACCCTCGTCAAAAAAAGTAGCTAAAGTCCGGTTCAACGAGCGCGCTGTTTCAAGGTCGCGGCCAAAGGGCTTTTCCACCACGATGCGGCTTTGATCGTCGGACAGGCCGCGGGTTTTCAGTCGCTCGGCAATATCGCCGAACAAGAACGGGGCAACAGAGAAATAGAACGCGCGCACGACACCATCACGCAACTTTTCGCGCAATGCGTCCCATCCGTCATCGCCCTGCGCATCCACTTGCGCGTAGTCGATATGCTCCAGAAAGCCATCAATAACGTCGTCGCCTTGTTCCGCCTTATCGCTGAATTCCTTCAGCGCATCACGGATCATAGACCGATACTCCGTCACATCCATATCGGACCGGGCTGCCCCGATTACCTGCGCAGCCTCAGGCATTTGCCCAGCCGCAAATCGCCGGAACAGACCGGGCAAAATCTTGCGGCGCGCCAAATCGCCAGTGCCCCCAAAAATCACAAGATCGAACGTATCGACCGGGATTACGCGAGAAACCATATGAACACCTTCGCATCGAGGCTTGCGCGATCATGGCCGTCCCGGCCGCTGTGATAGCGCAAACAGTTTCCGATAGCCCTGTCCTTAGCAGAGTTTTTCGAACCGACAAGTAGTCACACTGCACATTGGTAACAGCGCAACACTGTACCAAAGGTGTCAGATTACCCGTTCAGCCGTCAAGTTCCGCATCCCAATAGAGAAAATCAAGCCAAGTATGGTGCAGATAGTTCGGCGGGAACTTGCGCCCATGGTTTCGCAACTCTTCGGCATACGGTTGGCGGGGCGGCTTGCGCAGAGTGAAACCCACCTGCTTTAGCGATCTGGACCCTTTGGCAAGGTTGCAGCGCCCGCACGCGGCAACAACATTTTCCCAGCTCGTCACACCGCCGCGAGCACGCGGGATCACGTGGTCAAAGGTCAAATCACCCGTCGCGCCGCAATACTGGCATGAAAACCCATCCCTCAAAAAAAGATTAAAGCGCGTGAAGGCCACGCGCTTTTGGGGTTTTACAAATTCTCTGAGCACAACGACCGAGGGGATGCGGATCTCGGTCGTGGGGCTTCGAACAACCTTGTCGTATTCGGCAATGATATCGACCCTGTCGAGAAACGCCGCCTTGATCGCATCCTGCCAAGGCCAAAGCGACAATGGGTAATAAGAGAGGGGCCTGTAATCCGCATTCAGAACAAGTGCGGGGTGGTGCTTCAGGCTGTTTGGTTCCCTGACAAAATTGGTTCGAAACTCAGCATTCATCGGTGATCACGTCCCTGCCCTGCTTGCCCATTCGGACCAGGGGCGGGACGACCCGCCCCAACGGTGACTTTGACTATATATGGCGTTGACCTTCTGACAAGCCCCACACACTAGATGTCAAAATCACCTACAGCGGCGATGTAACGCCCGCATGACGTTATTGACTGGCTTCAAGTCCCAGACGATCGCGCATGAAGGCCAGCGCAACGCTCAGCCCATCGGGCGCAATCCCATGAGCCGTGCCCTTCATTACATGGGCAAAAACCTCAAATCCCGCAGCAGTCAGCGCATTTGCTGCATCAGGAAGGGATTGCGGCGGCACCACATCATCCTGATCGCCGTGCAAAAGAAGCACAGGCGGACGGCTGCGAACTTCGTCCTCAAGCAATTCCGGCTCAAGCAATCTGCCCGAAAAACCGGCAATTCCTGCGATCGGAGCATCCCGTCGCGGCGCGACGTGAAGCGACATCATCGTTCCTTGCGAGAATCCGATCAGGAAAAGACGATCCGGTGTGATGCCTTCGTCTTCCAAAACTCCGTCAAGGAATGCGTTCAGATCGGCCGCTGCAGACACCAGGCCGTTTGCCGCTTCTTCTTCTGATGAGCCGTCAATCCAGGGAATCGGAAACCACTGGAACCCCATCGGGTTCGCCGTGCTGCGTTCAGGTGCATTTGGCGCGATGAACACCGTGTCCGGCATGTGCGGCGCTAAAGGTTCCGCCAACCCCAAAAGGTCGTTTCCGTCAGCCCCATAGCCGTGCAAGAACACGACGACGGATTTGGTTATGCCACTATCTGGAGCGCGTCGCCCCGATTCGAGTGCGCGTGTCATCGAATGCCCTCTCGCTGTTTGTCCCAAGCGTAGTAGGCCCAGAGCAGCCGCGCCGCAACCGCACGCCAGGGCGACCAAGCTTTTGCCATGTCGCGCAAGGCTTTTTCGCGCGGTCGTTCGGATAACCCGAAGATGAGCCGCGCTGCTTCCTGCAAGGCAAGATCACCTGGCGCAAAGACATCGGCCCGGCCAAGCGAGAACATCGCATAGATTTCGGCGGTCCATGTGCCGATGCCCGGAACAGCGACGAGCGTGCCCACCACATCGGGGCTTGGCGCATCAATCAACGCGTCGAAGTCGATGCCCGCATCCGCCAAAGCACGGGCGTATCGCATCTTTTGCCGCGACAGGCCGCAGGCGCGCAGGGCCTCGTCTTCCATCGCTGCAATGGCATCGGGCGTGGTTGCACCCGCCGCCTCCATCCGGGCCCAGATCGCGTTGGCCGATGCGACCGATACCTGCTGGCTGACAATAGCTGACAGAAGCGCGGCAAAGCCGCCATCGGTCCGACGCAAGGGCAGCGGCCCAACAAGGTCCATCGCGGTCGCAAACCGCGGCTCGATCCGGCACAGATAAGCCGCACCTTCGGCCACACAGGCAGGCGTCAGGATGATGCGTTCGTCCATGCGTGCTCCTTAATGCGGGCCAGCGCGGCCTCCACGGTGGTGACGCTTTCAGCATCAGGTGGCGACGGACGGGTGATCATGGCCACGGGCATTCCCAGTGCGCGGGCCGCGTCCAGTTTTGACCGACTCGCTGCACCGCCCGCGTTTTTGACCACCAACCAATCCACGTTCAGTCGAGAGAATAGCGCGATTTCGTCTTCAACCGAAAACGGCGGACGCCCCACAAGATACTCACCGCCGGGAAAGGGAAACGCGTCGTCGGGCGGGTCGATCTGGCGGCAAATCAAGCGGCGGCCAGTCAGATTTTCAAAACCGCCCAAAGTTTGCCTTCCGGTCGCCAGAAAGACGCAGGACCCTGGTGCGATGTGTTGCGCGGCGTCTTCTTCACGGCGGATCATGGTCCACGCATCGCCCGGCCCCGCCACCCACTCCGGTCGCAGAACTTGCAGGTATGCAATGCCCTGCTCTGCGCAAACCCGCGCACTGCGGGCGCTGATGCGGTGGGCAAATGGATGGGTCGCATCAACAACCAGCCCGATACGTTCGGCATGTAGAACCTGTGCAAAGCCCTCTGCTGTGCCAAAGCCCCCGATCCGGGTCGGGATCGGCAAAGGCGCGGGTGCTCGCACAGCACCGGCCAGTGACGCCATGCCCGACACGCCGGGCATCTCCGACAGGCCCTTGGCAATGGCCCGCCCTTCCGCCGTGCCCGCGAGCAGCAGGACCTTCAATGTCATCCCGCGCGCCCCAGCACCGTGCCTGCACGATCAATGACAACAGTATCCACAGTTACCGGAGCCGCCCCAAGGATCTGCTGCGCCTGTTCGCGGGCCGCCTCAGCCACAAGCACAGCAAGGCCTGGGCCCGCTATCTGCACCGCCTCAAGCGCCGTGTTTGCGCCGGAAACATCGGGCAAACCGGCTTGCCGCGCCATGACCCCAAGCCGGGCAAAATCCACCGTCGACCGGCGCGAATGCAGATCCCGCGCGCCCTGTGCCAGTTTCGTCATTTTTCCTATCCCGCCACCGACCGTCAGCCGCGCCACGGGGTGCGCAGCAAGGTACTTCAGCAGACCACCCGCGAAATCACCCATGTCCAGCATCGCGTGATCTGGAAGGGCGAACATCTCTTGCACCACTTTTTCACTGGTCGCACCAGTGCATCCCGCCACATGTGGCAGGCCGCCCGCCACGGCGACATCAATGCCGCGGTGAATCGAGGCGATCCATGCAGCGCACGAAAACGGCCGGACAACACCTGTTGTGCCAAGAATCGACAGACCGCCTTCGATGCCAAGCCGAGGATTCCATGTCTTGGCGGCCAAAGTCTCTCCGCCGGGCACGCTGATCGTGATTTCGACATTGCCCAGCCTGCCGTGCCGTTCCGCAAGGCCCGCGACCACTTCGGACATCATCTGGCGGGGCACGGGGTTGATGGCGGGTTCCCCCACATTGATCGGAAGACCGGCACGGGTTACCGTGCCCACGCCCGGCCCTGCCCGAAATGTCACGCCTTGCCCGGCGTCGCGGACCGAGGCGCGGATCATAGCACCATGGGTCACATCCGGATCGTCGCCCGCGTCTTTTTCGACACTGCACGCCGCCCATCCCGGCCCCACATCGCAGTTTTCAATAGCAAAAACAGGGGTTTCGCCGCGCGGCAAGGTCAGTTGCACCTGCGCGGGAAAGGCTCCGCCCCATAGCCGTTCAAGCGCCCCCCACGTGGCGGCGGTCGCGCAGGCACCTGTGGTCCAGCCACGGCGCAACTTTGGAGGATCGGCATTCATTCGCAAAGTATGACGCCGGGTGCGGCCCAACGCAACGCGCCGCTGCATGCCGCATTCGGCACAAGGCGCGACGGTGTTGCTCTTTCTTGCTTGGAAAAATCGGGCCATAACGCGGATATGAGTGAATCGCCCTTTCTTGCAGGCCATGATTGGCCCGACTTGTTACCCGGCTGGGTTTGGCTTTGCGGTGCCGGGCCGGGTGATCCGGGCCTGCTGACACTGCACGCGGCACGGGCGCTGCAGCAGGCGGATGTGATTGTCTATGACGCACTGTGCAACACCGCCATTCTGGACCTTGCCGGGCCTGAAACCGAGCAGATTTATGCTGGCAAGCGAGGCGGAAAACCGTCGGCTATTCAACGGGATATATCCCTGAGGTTGGTCGATTTGGCGCGGGCCGGAAAGCGGGTTTTGCGACTTAAGGGGGGTGACCCTTTTGTCTTTGGGCGCGGCGGGGAAGAGGCACAAACGCTGGTGCAACACGGGGTGCCCATTCGCATCGTGCCGGGCATCACGGCGGGCATCGGCGGTCTGGCCTATGCGGGCATTCCAGTGACCCACCGCGACGTGAACCAGACCGTGGCCTTTGTCACAGGACATGATCAAAGCGGCAATGCACCGGGGGCCGTAAACTGGACCGCTCTGGCACAGGCCGCGCATGTTCTGGTGATCTATATGGGCATGAAACATATAGAAAAAATCACCTCGGAGTTGATCGCAGGTGGCCGTGATCCGAACGATCCTGTCGGCGTTGTGACGCAGGCCAGCCTGCCTGATCAACAAGTTCTGGAAACCACGCTGGCCCGCTGCGCGGCGGATGTCGTAACCGCCAATCTAGCACCACCTGCCGTGATTTGTGTGGGCCGAGCTGTTCTGATGCGGCAGACCTTGGACTGGCAAAGTCTGGCCGCTGGCGTTCCGCCGCGCAGCCTTGATCCGCTGGATCGAGGTCGCCCTGCAGAGGCGTCTTGATCCGGTGAAAACGCCCGTCGGATTCGCGTATGGCTTTTGTATGGCACGCGTATGACCCATGTGCCCCCACCAGACCAAGCCGTCGGGCGCGGGCTTTTAATAGCGGCGCCCTCTTCTGGCAGCGGCAAGACCACCGTCACGCTTGGGCTGTTGCGGGCGCTGCACCGGGCCGGGCATATCGTGCGCGGGGTGAAATCCGGGCCTGACTATATCGACCCGAAATTCCACGAAGCGGCCTGTGGCGGCGCGCCGTGTCTGAACCTTGATGCTTTTGCCATGGGGCCGGACCGGCTTTGCTCGTTGGCCGCCGGGCCGGGGCTTTTGATTGCCGAAGGGGCCATGGGTCTGTTCGACGGTGCGCCGCCCGACGGGCGCGGCTCGAGCGCAGACCTGGCCCGCGCCTTGCATCTGCCGACCGTGTTGGTGGTGGACGCAGCGCGCATGGCCCAATCGGTTGCGCCGCTGGTTGCCGGGTTTGCCCGGTTCGAGCCAGAGGTTCGGATCGCGGGCGTAATTCTGAACCGGGTGGGCAGCCCGCGCCATGCGGCGATGCTAACCCGTGCGCTTGCGCCGCTGGGCATTTCGGTTCTGGGGGCCGTTCCACGCGACGGGACGCTTGAAACGCCCTCGCGGCATCTGGGATTGGTGCAGGCTCAGGAGCGCGGCGATCTGGAGGCATTTCTGGAGCGGGCCGCGGACATCATGACAAGCGCCCTTGATCTTGATGCGCTAACCCGGCTTGCTGCGCCCCTTCCCGCGCCGCAGACATCGTCGCGCAACGGCTTGCGAATGCACCCGCCCGCACAGCAGATCGCCGTGGCGCAGGATGTGGCCTTTGGGTTTACCTACCCGCATATGTTGGATGATTGGCGCAGCTTTGGGGCAGAGGTGATCCCGTTTTCACCGCTCGATGACGAGCCTGTACCAGAGCAAGCCGGGTTTGTGTTTCTGCCCGGCGGATACCCTGAGTTGCACGCCGGGCGCGTGGCGGCCGCAGCGCGTTTCAAGGCGAGCCTGAACAGATGCGCGGCATCGGACGTGCCGATTTATGGCGAATGCGGTGGGTACATGGTGCTGGGCGATGGGCTGATCGATGCGCAGGGTGTGCGGCACGAGATGGCCGGCTTGCTGCGGCTGGAGACAAGCTTCGCCTCGCGCAAATTGCATCTGGGGTATCGGCATTTGCAGGGCGGCGCCGCATGTGGACCGATTTCAGGAGATTGGGCGGGCCACGAGTTTCACTATGCCACGACCCTTCGCGCAGACGGCACGGCGGTTTTTGAAGCTCAAGATGCAGAAGGGGCGCCCCTGCCCGCGATGGGTTTGCGCGAGAGCAGTGTCATGGGATCGTTTGCCCATCTGATCGACCGGGTGTGAGGGCGACAGGAGGGCTTTGCCCACCGTTCTGCACGTTCCGAGTCAGATTTGTGGCTCGGACATTTGAGGGTCTTTGCGAAACCAATGATGGGCTTCAGACTCCGAGCACGGCGAAACAGTATCTAGCCGTGCTCGGGCGGATTGATTATTTGCGCCGACGTCGGCCAACGAAGCCCGCCAATCCAAGTGCCCCGGCCAACAATGGCAGCGAGGCGGGTACCGGGACCTCGGCGGCAGGGGAATAGGCCGTGATCAAACGCGTCCAGTCACCCGGGCTGGTCGCCTGCCAACGGATATCAACCGAGTTTCCGTCAAAAACAGTTGTATCATTGGATTCCAAGCCCCTGGCCGTAAAGTTGTTGTACGACAAGCCGGGCAGGCCAAGTTGCGCATCGCTGTCGAACATATTCTGGTCCGAAGTCATGAATGCAAAAACCTGACTGTCCAGCGTGATTTTAGCGGTTACGGCTTGGCCACCGGGCGCAGGGTCCCACTGAATATAGTGGCTGGACACGACAGTTCCGGCTTTGATGTAGTAATCCCCGCCTGGCGCAGTGGTGATGAAACTTGCACTGGTGTCGAAGACCCGATCAACGCGCAAATCAGCTGTAAGTGTAAAGTTCTGAACTTCATCCCAAGCCAACAGTACGCCGTCATTTGGGTCTTTCGCGATGGGGTTGGGTGGGGTCGTGGTAATGGTGCAGGCCACGGCGGTTGCGCCGCAATTGGTGATATCCACAAGCGTCGCTTTTGCAGGCGCCGCAAGCGCCACAGACAGAGCGAAAGCTGTGCAAGTTGATTTGAAATACGTCACGATAAATCTCCTCTCGACCGGGTGGGTGTCATCTAGACGGCACCCTACTTGCCTGGCATCACATCAATCGGCTTCCCCTACGTAGCTTAAATTTGCAGAACGCCCGGATCAACACTCGACCCGCTCAAGAGCGCTTCTTCCGCACCAGTATCTTGAATTTTAGTTAACCGTCATTTTGGGGACTTGGCTGATCCAGCTTTCGCTTCGCAGGTCCGATCAACCCTGAGGTGCATCAAAGATCGTATCCGTGGATCACGCATTCGCACACTTGGGGAACGCTCTTGGCCGGTGCCATCGCTTCGTGCCAACACGACGCGCTGACGGCATCTTTCCCATTGCCTCTGCCGGGTATATTGGCAGGGTATGAGCACCGACATACCCCACCCAATCGACCCTGAATTGCCGCCTCACCCCGCGCCGGATCGCCGTGCGCGCCGCAACGTTGCCGTGCTGGTCGCAGCGCAGGCGTTGATCGGGAGCCAGATGCCGATGATCTTCGTGATCGGCGGTTTGGCGGGGCAAATGCTGGCGCCGAATGCCTGTCTGGCCACGCTGCCTATTTCATTGATCGTGTTCGGGTCCATGACGACGGCGCCTTGGCTGAGTTCGGTCATGCAAAGCGCCGGGCGGCGCGTGGGGTTCATGATCGGCGCGCTTGGCGGATTGCTGGGCGCGCTGGTCTGTGTTTTTGCTTTGTCGCAGGGATCTTTCACACTGTTCCTGCTGGGTAGCTATCTGACGGGCATCTATATGAGTGCGCAGGGTTTTTTCCGCTTTGCTGCGGCTGACACCGCGTCGGATGCGTTTAGGCCCAAGGCGATTTCCTATGTCATGGCCGGGGGGCTAGTGTCAGCAGTGCTTGGCCCGCAATTGGTCAAGGTGACGGTCGGGGCGACAGCGATTCCCTTTCTTGGCACCTATGCGGCGGTGATCGTGATCAACCTCGTTGGGATGCTGCTGTTTCTTGCGCTGGACTTGCCCAAACCACCGCCGCCAGTGGCAGGGGCCGCCCCAGCACGCACGCGGATGCAGTTGTTGCGCGATCCGGTGATCGGCGTCGCCGTGATCTGTGCCATGGTCAGCTATGCGTTGATGAACCTTGTCATGACCTCCACCCCTTTGGCTGTGGTCGGCTGCGGGTTCAGCGAAGGGTTGGCCGCCGACGTGGTAACGGGCCATGTGCTGGCAATGTTCGCCCCGTCCTTTTTCACCGGACATTTGATCGCGCGGTTCGGCGCCACCCGGATTGTCGCGCTGGGGCTGGCCATTCTGGCAGGGGCCGGCGTGGTTGCCTTGCAGGGTGTCGAGATCGAGAACTTCTTTATCGCGTTGATCCTGTTGGGGATTGGATGGAACTTTGGGTTCATCGGCGCGACCACGATGCTGGCCAGCGCCCATGCCCCTGAAGAGCGGGGCCGCGTTCAGGGGTTGAACGACATGATCGTGTTCGGCTGCGTGACGCTGGCATCCCTTGCATCAGGCGGGTTGATGAACTGCACCGGGGGCAGCACCGAAGCTGGATGGTCTGCAGTGAACTATGCCATGGTGCCGTTTTTGACCCTTGCGGGCGGCGCATTGATCTGGCTTGTGCTTCGGCCCGCCGATTAAGCAGGTCCCTGTCGGTCTATATCCGGCCTGTCAGCCCGGTGACCAACAGGCCCCAGCGTTTGCGCGCCTCGGCTTCCGGCAGGGTGGCGTCGCCCACGCGGGCTGGAACGGCTGACGCGCGGCTCAAAAGCGCCTTGGCACGCCATGCGGGCCAAAGGGCGGGCTTTGCGGATTTTGGCACAGCCCCCTGAGCTTTGCGAGCGCGGGCAAGCCGGGTGAGACCCTCTTGCGCGAGAGCCGCGACAGCTTGGGGCCGACCATCCACCAGCGGTCGGCGGCCGCGTTCTTCCAAATCCGGGACAGCAAGGAACCACGCGGCGAGGCCTGCGGCAAAACCGGCATCTTCGGCCACTTGGGTGTCTTTTGCGCCCAGAGTGCGTGCAGCAACGGACATCAGCCCCCCCCCGGTGGCCGCAATATGGGCGATCAGGGCAGCGTCGTCTTCGAACGTATCGCGATAGCAGGACCACCGGTGCGCGGCGACTAACGCATCAAGCCTGCGCGCGCCCTCGGCGTCGATCACGTCTGACAGCGGGGTTGCGACTTCGTGGCGGCGCACCTGCCCGCCATTGATGATCTCTTCGAGCACATCGCGCCACCATTGCAGGCGCATCTCGGCGATCATGGCTTCTTCGGTGAGCCACGGCGCACGAGAGACCTCGACATTGAAAGCATAGATCGGCAACAGACGTTTGCGCGCCTCAAGCGGCGCGGCCAGCAATGTGCGAAAGCGGTCCGGGTCGCCACGTTCCACCAGCCCCGCGCAGGCATCAAGGCTCATGTGGCGGCCTGCCCGGCGCGGGCCGTCATGGTTTGCGGCGGCACTGCACCATCGCGCACCAGCTTCCACGTCACCGCATCAAGCAGCGCTTCAAAACTGGCATCCACAATGTTGGGCGACACGCCCACGGTGGACCACCGCCGCCCCTGCCCGTCTTCACTGTCGATGATGACGCGGGTGACGGCCTCGGTGCCGCCATTGGTGATGCGCACCTTGAAATCGACGAGCTTGAGATCTTCGATATAGCTTTGATAGGGGCCAAGATCCTTGCTGAGCGCCTTGAACAGCGCGTTGACCGGTCCGCGATCACTGCCAGTGGCATCAAGGCTTTCGGACACGGAGAGGGTTTTTTCCTCACCGATCTTTACGACCACGACCGCTTCGGACAGCGAAATCATGCGGTCGTACTTGTTCTTGCGCCGTTCGACCGTGACCTTGTAACGCTTCACTTCGAAAAAGCGGGGCAGCGCCGCCAGCTCGTCGCGGGCGATCAATTCGAAGCTGGCTTGCGCGGTATCATAGGAATATCCCTGCGCTTCGGCGTCTTTCACCCGGTCGAGGATGCGCAGCAGAGCCGGATCGCCGGGCGCCACGTCAAGCCCGGCTTCGGCCAAACGGCGGCGCAGGTTGGACTGGCCCGCCTGATTAGACATGGGAATGACGCGGGCATTGCCCACGAGCTTGGGCTCCACATGTTCGTAGGTCGTGGGATCCTTGAGGATCGCGCTGGCATGCAGGCCCGCCTTGTGGGTGAAGGCCGATGCGCCGACATAAGGCGCAGGGCGCAACGGCACGCGGTTCAGGATATCGTCGAGCAGGCGCGAGGCGCGGGTCAATCCGGCCAGCGCATCGCCTGTGACACCAATCTCGAACTGATCCGCATAGGGCGCCTTGAGCTTCAGGGTCGGGATCAGCGTGGTCAGGTTGGCATTGCCGCACCGCTCGCCCAGCCCGTTGAGTGTGCCCTGCACCTGCCGTGCACCGGCGTCGATGGCGGCAAGACTGCCCGCAACCGCGTTGCCGGTGTCGTCATGGGTGTGAATGCCAAGCGACGTGCCCGGAATGCCCGCCGCGATCACTTCGGTCACAATACGCCCGATATCCGACGGGAGCGTGCCGCCATTGGTATCGCAAAGCACGACCCACCGCGCGCCCGCGTCAAAGGCAGCACGGATTGCGGCCAGGGCGTAATCGGGATTAGCGCGATAGCCGTCAAAGAAATGTTCCGCATCGAACAGCGCCTCGCGCCCTTCGGCCACCAGATGCGCGATGGAAGCGGCGATATTTTCAAGGTTCTCGTCCAGCGTGATACCCAGAGCGGCAGTGACGTGGAAATCATGGGTCTTGCCCACAAGGCACACGGCACCAGTGCCCGCGTTCAGAACGCCTGCCAGCACGTCATCATTCGCGGCAGAGCGCCCGGCCCGCTTGGTCATGCCAAACGCAGTCAGCCGTGCGCGGGTTTGGGGGGCGGCGTCGAAAAAGGCGCTGTCCGTGGGGTTCGCGCCGGGCCAGCCGCCTTCGATGTAATCGACGCCAAGCTGGTCGAGCACCGCCGCGATGCGTTGCTTTTCGTGGGTGGAGAATTGCACGCCCTGGGTCTGTTGCCCGTCGCGCAGTGTGGTGTCGTAAAGATAGAGCCGTTCGCGGGTCATGGGCGGTCCTCCGGACGGTTTGCAAAACGGCCTGCGCCCCCGGTCCGGGCGCTGCCCTTGTACGGGTATCTGGCGGCGTGCAACGCGATCATTTCAGCGCCTCTAGTTTGGCGGGGTCAAAACCGGCTTGAGGTGTCAGGCTCACGCCTACCTTGCTCATCTGGACTTCGACCCCGGCATCTATCAGCGCGGCTTTGAGTTGATCGACCCCGGTAAAGTCCTTTGATGCCATAGCTTCCATGCGCAAGTCGGACAGTCGCGTTTCAAAAGCGGACAGATCAACTTCGGCTTCAGCGGCCCAGCGTGGCGCCTCTTCGCCGATTAACCCGAGTTGTTCAAGCGAAGCACGCAGTGCGGTCGCATCTTGCGCCGCCGCCAATTGGTGGCATTCGGCCAACGCCTTATGGGTGTTCAGATCGTCGGCCAGTGCATTGATAACGGCCGCAGGGGGCGCACCGTCTGCCTGCGCAGATGAGGCCAGCGCATACCATTTGCGAAGCGTCTTTTCCGCCTCCTCCGCCTTCTTTTCTGTCCAGTCCATAGGCCTGCGGTAATGGGTGCTGAGCATCACGAAGCGGATCACTTCGCCGGGGTAGCCTTTGTCGAGCAGATCTTTGACGGTGAAGAAATTGCCAAGGCTCTTGGACATCTTCTTGCCCTCGACCTGTAACATTTCATTGTGCAGCCATACATTTGCAAAGCTTCCGCCGGGATGGGCGCAGCAGCTTTGGGCGATCTCGTTTTCGTGGTGGGGGAACATCAGATCATTGCCGCCGCCGTGGATGTCGAACGTCGCGCCGAGCAATTCATAGCTCATTGCAGAGCATTCGATATGCCAGCCGGGGCGGCCCCTGCCCCACGGGCTTTCCCAACCCGGCTCGCCATCCTTGGCGGGCTTCCACAGCACGAAATCCATCGGGTTGCGTTTGTAGGGCGCGACTTCGACGCGGGCACCGGCGATCATGTCATCGACGGACCGGCCCGACAGGCGGCCATAGTCGGCATAGCTGTCTACCGCGAACAACACGTGCCCTTCGGCGGCATAGGCATTGCCTTTGGCGATCAGTTCTTCGATCATCGCGACCATCTGCGGGATATACTGCGTGGCGCGGGGCATGGCACTTGGTTCCATGGCGCCCAAAGCGGCCATGTCTTCAAGGTACCAGCGGGTGGTCTCGGTGGTGATTGCGTCAATCTCGCGCCCGGCCTCGGCCGCGCGGGCGATGATCTTGTCGTCCACATCGGTGAAGTTGCGCACATATGTGACGTGATCCGCGCCGTATATGTGGCGCAACAGGCGATAGAGCACGTCGAACACCAGCACCGGGCGTGCATTGCCCAGATGGGCACGGTCATAGACCGTGGGCCCGCAGACATACATCCGCACGTTGTTCGGGTCGATCGGCGTGAAATCTTCCGCCTTGCGGGTTGCGGTGTTGTGCAAGCGTAGCTGGGTCATGGGGGCCTCCGTCACCGGCGGGACTTAGACGAGAATGCGCCCAAAGAAAAGAACACCCGCTGCGCTGGCTTGACGTTTCCCGCGCGGCTCGGTCATGTGCGTTGTATGGGAACACCGACACTGACGATCCGCCTCGATGCGCTTGCCCAGAACTGGCAAGCGCTTGACCGCCGCAGCGGCGCAAGCTGCCAGACCGCCGCCGTGGTCAAGGCCGACGGCTATGGCTTGGGCGTGGCAGAAGTTGGCCCCGCCTTGGCAAAGGCCGGGGCGCGGACCTTTTTCGTTGCGGTTGCCGAAGAAGGCGTGGCCCTTCGCAAGGCACTAGGCAGCGGGCCAGAAATCGGTGTGTTTTCGGGGCATATGGCGACGGACACTGGCCTCCTGCGGGATCACGCGCTGATCCCCATGCTGAACAGCCCCGAACAAGTGGCTCGGCATCGCGCGAAGCTGCCGGACGCGCCGTTCGGGATTCAGCTTGATTCGGGCATGCGAAGGCTCGGCATTGCACCCGATGATTTCGCCGCGCTGCGCGAGAGCGTCCTGGCCGCGAAACCCTGGTTGGTGATGTCGCATCTGGCCTGCGCTGACGAGCCTCAGCACCCGCAGAACGCCGCACAGCTTGCCACATTCACCGAGATGACCAACGGGCTGGGCCTTCGCCGGTCCCTGTCGGCCACGGGGGGCATTCTGCTGGGGTCAGACTATCATTTTGATATGACACGCCCCGGCATCGGCCTGTATGGCGGCGCACCGTTTTCCACGGCACTTCAGGTGGCCGAGCTGTCAATTCCAGTGATCCAGTGCCGCAATGCCGCCCCCGGTGATAGCGTTGGATACGGCGCAAGCTGGGTGGCCGCACGCCCATCGCGAATTGCGACGCTTGCGGCGGGATATGCCGATGGGCTGATCCGTGCCATGTCGAACACGGCGGTTCTGCATGCGCGCGGGGTCCCCTGCCCGCTTGCCGGGCGCGTGTCGATGGATTTGCTGACCGTGGATGTCACTGACTATGTCGAGGCGCACGGCGCGGATCCGGACGCTCTTGATATCTTGGGCCCCTACCAAGGGGTCGATGTTCTGGCCGATGCCGCTGGTACGATCGGGTACGAGATTTTGACATCGCTAGGCGGCCGCTATGCGCGCCGCTATCGAACGGGCGCGCCAGCCTGAGCCATCACCGCCATCTCGACAAGACGCACGCTTGGCGATAAGCCACTGAAGGTCAGCCGACATTGAACGACGGCGACCAGACAAGGATCACCATGGACGTCACAGCCCCTGTCGCCAGTATCGGGCGCAGCACATTGCGCACCATTGCCGCCCTCGGGCGGTTGTCGATTTTCACCGGCCAGACCCTGCGCCACATTCTTTTGCCGCCCTATTACCCACGTGAATTCTGGCATGCCGTGATCGCGATCGGGTGGCTGAGCCTGCCGGTCGTGGGCATGACCGCCGTGTTCACCGGCGCAGCGCTGGCGTTGCAAATTTATGCAGGGTCCAACAGGTTTGGAGCGGAATCGGTGGTTCCGCAGATTGTGGCCATCGGCATGACCCGTGAGCTTGGCCCCGTCCTGGGCGGGCTGATGGTCGCTGCCCGTGTGGCCAGTTCCATCGCGGCCGAAATCGGCACGATGAAAGTCACCGAACAGATCGACGCGCTTGTGACGCTGTCCACCAACCCGATGAAATACCTGACCGCGCCGCGCGTACTGGCTGCGACGTTGACCGTGCCCGTGCTTGTAGGAGTCGGAGACGTGATCGGAATCATGGGCGGCTATCTTGTCGGCACCTCGCGGCTTGGTTTCAATGAAGCTGCCTACCTGAAGAACACCTTTGATTTCCTGCAATTCTGGGATGTCGGGTCGGGCCTTGTAAAAGGGGCCGCCTTTGGCTTCCTGATCGCATTGATGGGCTGTTACTTCGGGATGCACTCCGGTCGTGGCGCACAGGGCGTGGGTGCTGCGGTGAAATCGGCTGTGGTTGCCGCTTCGGTTCTTATCCTCGCATCCAACTATCTTCTGACAGAGGCGTTTTTCGGGTCATGATTGAACTTAGAGGCGTCAGTAAGAGCTTTGGGGATTTCGCGGTTCTGCGCGGGGTCGATTTGGTCATTCCCAAGGGCAAAAGCATGGTCATCATCGGCGGGTCGGGAACCGGCAAGTCGGTGACATTGAAAAGTGTGCTGGGGCTTATCAAGCCAGACAGCGGCACGATCCTCGTCAATGGCGAGGACGTGGAACAGGCGCACCGGGACACGTTTTTGTCCCATTTCGGGATGCTGTTTCAGGGCGGCGCGCTGTTCGATTCGATGACCGTTTGGGAAAACGTGGCCTTTCGACTGCTGCGCGGAAGCTTGAAGCGCCCTCGGGGCGAGGCCCGCGAGATCGCAATTGATAAGTTGCGCCGGGTGGGGCTGAGAGCCAAAGTGGCCGACCAGTACCCGGGCGAATTGTCAGGCGGCATGCAAAAGCGCGTTGGACTTGCCCGCGCAATCGCTGCGGAGCCGCAGATCATCTTTTTCGATGAACCGACGACCGGGCTTGATCCGATCATGTCTGGCGTGATCAACGACCTGATCCGCGAGATCGTGGTCGAGATGGGCGCAACGGCCATGACCATCACCCATGACATGACCAGTGTGCGCGCCATCGCCGACAAGGTGGCGATGCTGCACGACGGGGTCATTCAGTGGACTGGTCCCGTAGGCGACATGGATGCGGCGGACGACCCCTATTTGCGCCAGTTCATCACAGGCAGTGCCGAGGGGCCAATCGAAGCGGTCCGGTGATGGGCGGTTACGAGACAGGCCTTGGTGCAAAGAACAGCAAAGCGCCGGATCAGGAATGACGCCGGTAAGCCAACCGTTTTGGAAGTGGACGAGAGCATGAGCGGCGCGGTTGTTTTTGATCTGGACGGAACCCTGATCGACAGCGCACCCGATCTGCACGCGGCAGGCAGCCAAATGTTGACGGAGTTCGGTGCAGCGCCTGTTACCCCGGCCCAGACACGCAGTTTCATCGGTAATGGTGTTCCCACATTGGTGGAACGGTTGATGGGGGCCGCCGGCCTTGGGTCTGATCCATCCCAGCACGCCGCCTGTTTGGCCGCTTTCACCCGCCATTACGAAGCGTCGCCAACTGCGAACACGACCATTTACCCCGGCGTCTTGGCTGCGCTTGATGATCTGGAGGCCGCGGGCTGGACCCTTGGCATCTGCACTAACAAGCCAGAGGGGCCCGCGGTGACGATCCTGCGTGCCTTTGGCCTGTTGGACCAAATGAAAGTTGTCGTGGGCGGGGATACTCTGCCGGTGAAGAAGCCGGACCCTGCCCCGCTGTTTCACGCGTTTGATGCCCTGCCGGATGGGCCACGTCTGTACGTGGGCGACAGCGAGGTGGACGCAGGCACCGCACAGGCGGCGGGCATACGGTTCGCACTCTATTCTGAAGGGTATCGCAAGACCCCGGTAGCCGACATTCCCCATGACCATGCGTTCGCGGATTTCGCCGCGTTGCCCGCGATTGCCGCATTAGCCCGCTAAGCGGCAAACATCAAAGGTAGCAGCCGTTGAACCGCGTCGCCGATCTATGCGGCGTGCGACGGCCATTCCCAATCCGCGAACGATAAGTTTCACGACCGGGATTTACCGCAGTCTCTACCGACTTTGGCGAATGGGTTGCATGCGCAACCAAGTCTTCGGAAACAGTGGTGAGCCGTGCAGGACGCTGCGCGTTGTTGAAAATCAAGGGGTTACACTGGCGAACCCCCACAACAGCCCCTTTGATTTCATTGCCGAAATTCAGGGCCTGACGAACCGTCCAGACGTCCCCGGAGCCCCAAACAAAATTGCCGGGGGAGCTGGCACTCCACCCGACAACAAAGAAAGTCTTTCGACACCAAGAGCCTACGCCCGCTCCGCCACTGGCGCAAGCCTCACGGAGGACCGGCCATGAGCTACGTCGTAGAGGCCCATTGCCATGAGCGCCGTTTCGGCAGTGCCGTCCGCAAGCAGATCATCATGTTCCTGGCCAACAAGGCCAGCGATGACGGCTCGGGCATCTGGTGTTCCAAGGGGTTCGTCCAGCGCCACACGGAGCTGAGCGAGAGCAGCGTCAAGCGGACCATCTCGGAGTTCCTCCGCGAGGGCATCTTGGTCCAGACCGGACAGCAGCGGCCCTGCAAGAACGGCTTCACCGTCGTCTACCGGATCGACATGGACGTCGTGGCGCAATTGGAGCTGATTGGTGCCCCGGCAAGGTCCCCCGAGCAGACGGGGTCCTCAGGGGACCCCAATCAATCCTAAAAACAACCCCTAAACCTCCTACGCGCGCGCAGGAGCCGGGGGAGGAGGGTTTGGGCAAGATCTGGGAAGCCTATCCCGAGGACCGGCGGCGGGACCGGCGGACCTCGCTCAGGCTGGCCCGGGATGCGCTGTCCGAGGTGACGGCGGCCGAACTGCTGACGGCGGTGAAGGCCTACGCCCTGCATTCGGCCGGGCACACCCGATCGAAGGTCAGCTTCTCGGACAACTGGTTCAGGCTGGAGAAATGGCGGCCGTTCGTCGAGGCGGCCAGGGTCGAGGTGCACAGGCCGCAAGAGATTGCCGAGAGGCTGCTCAGCGACGCCGCCGACGCCATCCGCGAGCGGAAGGACTGGATGTACCGGCACCTGCCGGAGGACAGGGTTTTCCAAGCGGTGCAGCGTGGGTTGATCTCGAGGGCAGAAGCCCAGGCAGCGGGGTTCCTGCGATGACCAGGCCCGGCATGATCCCGCCCCCCGCCTGGCCAACGGACCCCGCGCTAGGGCGGTCCGCGCTCCCGGGACACCTTGCAAGAGCCTGCCGACGCGCCCTCATGGCTGGCGGAGAAGGGCTTTTGCAGCCGCCATGGGCGGCTTCGATCCGGGACGGATCGGCGGCGCAGTCGCTTGGCTGGGTGCAGGGGCGCAGCGCCTTGCCAGACGTGTTGCTTGCCAACACAATAGTCGGTCCATATTGCGTTTCCCGGGGAACGGAGGTCGCAGCATGAGCGGCCCCCAGTTTTCCATCTCCAGAGCTTTTCGCGCAAGGCGAACCCCGCCGGACAATCGGTGGAGCAGGTCCTTGCCGAAGCGGCCCGTGTCCCCCGGCTTTGCACTCACGTGACCGCACCTCGTCCGCCCCTGTCGTTGCAGGCTTGCACCCGGCGCGGATCAAGGAGCGCCATGACGCCATGGTGGAGGCCGGGCGGATTTCCGTGGCGCTGGTCGAGGAAAATACCGCGGTGGCCGACGCTTACCTCCTCGACGCGCAGCGCAGGGCCCGGCACGCACGTCTCGACGCCGGGCGCAAGATGGAAGAGGTCCGATCCCAAGCCGATGCCTACCGCCGAGATGGGGTGCGCGAGGCTTTCGAACTGGCCCGCAAGCTGATGATCGGCGTGCTGACCGGTGAAGTCGTGCCAGCGCCATCGGGGGAAGGCTGGACCATCCACGACGAACGCCTGAAGCGCCGGGTTGGAGAGATGGACATCTATAGCTCCTTGGATCGCATCCTCCAGATCGTCTCCCGGTGCTGGGAGCTGATCGAGCGTCACCTGAAACCGGCTGCGGCCGAAGCTGAATTGAGCGACCTGGTGGAGGATCAGCCCCCGGCCGGGCGCGATCCGCTACATCAGTCCAAGAGAGGGATTGAACCATGACCCGAGAACTGGACGCCCGCATCGAGGAACTACGAGCCAGACGAAACGACACGATCCGTAAGACGGAGGCAGAGCTGGCGGAGATGCAGGCGGAGCTCGAGCGGCAGATGACGGCCTTCCGCAAGGAGGTGGCGGCTGAGGCAAATCGGATCGGGGGCGTAATGCAGGTCACCGGCCGAAGGGTTGTTGCGGCGGAAAAGCGGCAAGCGAAGCTCGAGGCAGACCTCGCCACCCTCGGCAAGGAGAGCGGCCGCCTTCTGCTGAGAAATAAGCGTCTTGGTATGGGCATATTGCTGGGAAGCGTCCTCCTGAGCGGCACCTTCATATCGCTGGCGCTCAGGGGGGGCACCGCTTTAGCCCCAGTGATCACCTCGGCGTTGACGGGATCGACAATGATCGGTTGCCTTGATCACGACGCGATACGCTATCGAAGGGCGCGACCAGCGGCCGTGGAGCGAGGAGGCCTTATGAATGCGATACACGAGCTGTGAGGACTTGTGGTCCGCGTTCAAGCAGGCCGACGCCGGGCCGAGGTCAGAGGACCTCGATAGTTCCCCGATGATTGACAACTGGTTCCTTGTCTGGCGTGACGGTGATGCCATCCGGGTCGATGGCGACGTGAGCGGTCATCCCGAGATTTCAGCCCCATGGGTGACGACGTCTCCTGTGCTGGGCTTCCGGTACGACTTCGACTTTAAGGCAGGCTGGTTGCGGACAGTGTCGCGCTGGTATCGCCTTGGTCGCCTGAGGGCTGTGCCGGTTGCGTCACCCGATCCGCAGGTAAAGCGGAGAGAAGCTCTCGATGCCGCGCAGGATCTTCTCACGCGACATCGGGAGGCTTGGCACGACCAAATCGTGTCGGGCGGACGACCAGTGGCAACTGATCTGCCAGAGTCGGAGACGGTTGGGGGCGATGTGCCAAATGAGCCTCTCGGTCCGGTCACAGGCCTCTTCGTCTAGCGGGACTTAGTTGTGCCCGCAAACATTCGAAAGTTCATGAAGAACACCGCCTCAGATTAGAGGCGGCCCCTGTTCTACCTGTGTGGAAGAAGTGCGATCCGGGAAAGACGCTTATGTCAGAGGTAGGTGGCAAATACCTTTTCGAAACGTTGCTGAGCGCCACCGAAATCGCCAATCTCGCGATCTGCGCCGACGTGTCGGAGCGGGGCGAAGCATGGACTACGGAGGCCAAGGACGCCCTCTACAAGCTGCTCAAGCCCACGATATCGCCGCACATCAGCTCGCGATCCCCCGGCGGTGCCGGGCCCACGAGAAGCCTCGCCCAAGCCTATCAGCTCCTCCTGCTTGACCTGGCCACACACGGAATGGACGCGCCCTCAACCGTCATGCGGAAGCTCCTAACGATCTGGGCGCTTGAAACATTTGGTCGTAGCACGGAGCTAGCAGGGTTGGATGACGGACAGGTATTCAACGTCGTGCTCAAGGCACTCGGATTGTCATCCTAAACGCTTGCATCGAAGTATTTGGGAACCTGTGCAGCTACAAATTTGGGTCAGGACTTCGGTAACGGGTCCTTCTCACCGGTGTGAGCCGGGCTTGACAGGTCAAGCCGCACTTCCGACAGTTCGCTCGTTTGCGTCGAACGGATTGAAGAAATGGCCGACTACTACGAAAGAAATGCGCAGAATTTTATTTCCGCCACCCAATCGGTCGACATGTCGGAACTGCGCACCCGGTTCTTGGCGCAACTGACCCAGATGCCTGGGGGCCAATGCCGCATTCTCGACGCAGGCACCGGTTCCGGACGCGATGCCCGTGCGTTCCGCTTTGCAGGCCATGAGGTTGAAGCCTTCGACGCCTCCTCAGCGATGGTTCAGGCAGCCACTCTCTTCAGCGGCGTCCCGGTCCGACTGCTCAGCTTCGAGGAATTTCAATGGGAGCAGTCGTTTGATGGCATCTGGGCCTGTGCGTCGCTCTTACATGTTGCCCGCGCTGATCTGCCCGCTGTCTTCCAACGCCTCGCTGATCACATTGTCCGCGGCGGCATCCTCTATGCCTCGTTCAAATTCGGCACTGGAAACCGCCGAAAAGACGGCCGCGATTTTACCGACATGACCGAAGAAACTCTCTCGTCCCTCCTGGACGAACTCCCTTCTCTGCGGCAGGTTGAAACCTGGCGATCCGAAGATCGCCGCCCTGATAGAAAAGAGGACATTTGGCTCAATGCTTTGCTGAGGAAAACCTGACACTTGCCCGCTGAATTACCTTCCGCAGACAACGCCCCCTGCCCATGCTGTAGCCCAGCTATGGACAAGGTGGTCGAATGCGACGCCAAGGTCATTGTGATCCGCCACGGGGCAGGCCTGATCCTCGCTCCGCGGAGGCACGCGAGACGGTGGCGCGACCTCGACGAGGCCGAGCAATCGGCCCTGATGGCGCGGATTACACCGGCTCAGACCCAGCTCGAGACCGACGGTATCACCGCCTCGGTCGCCCTTATCGAGTCTGGGCCGCACTTTCATTTCCGCCTCGAAGCCCCGGCATCCGCGACCGGTCCAATTCCCGGCGCCCCGCACGACCGACCGCTTATTTCAGGCGGAGACGACGCGCTCCATGCTCACCTCCGCCCCCTAATCGACCAGGCGAAGAGCGTAGATCTCGCCGTGTCCTTCCTGATGACCTCTGGTGCGCGCCTCGTCCTTCCCCACTTGCGTGACCTGCTCGAACGTGGCGGGCGGTTGCGGCTACTCACCGGCGATTACCTGGACGTCACAGAGCCGACCGCACTGCGCCTCATGCACGATCTCGACCACGACCGTCATCTCTACATTTTCCGCGCGGCGCGCATCCCGTTCCATCCCAAGGCCTGGATGTTCTCCTTTGCCGACGGCTCCGGAGCGCTGATCGTCGGCTCGTCGAACTTGTCACGCTCGGCTCTGACCGATGGCGTCGAATGGAACCTCCGCCACTTCGACAAGTCGGACGCCCTGCCGCTGACCACTGCTCGCGCGGCCTTTGACGATCTTCTTGCCCGGCCCGACGTGAGGGGCCTTTCGCCCGAGTGGATCGACAGCTACGAAACGCGACGGATCGCCCCGACGCCGATGGCTTCCGGCGTTCAGGAGGAGCCGCCCGAAGACGCACCCAAACCGCACGCCATCCAATTGGAAGCTCTCGCGGCCCTCGCCGCGACGCGCGCCAAGGGATACCGCGCTGGTCTGGTCGTGTTGGCAACCGGGCTCGGCAAGACTTTCCTCGCCGCTTTTGACAGCCAGCCTGCCGCGCGCGTTCTATTCGTCGCGCATCGTGAAGAGATTCTGACGCAAGCCATGGAGGCGTTTCGCGCAGTTCGTCCCAAAGCCCGTCTCGGACGGTTCGGCGGAGGTGAGAAGGACTTTGACGCCGACGTGCTCTTCGCTTCGATCCAGACGCTCTCCCGCGCCGAACACCTGAACCGCTTCTCGCCGGATGCCTTCGACTACATCGTCGTTGACGAATTCCACCACGCGGCCGCTGCGACCTATCGGCGGATTATCGACCATTTCACACCTGACTTCCTGCTGGGCCTGACGGCAACGCCTGACCGCTCCGATGGCGGTGACCTTCTTGGCCTTTGCGAAGAAAATCTCGTCTACCAATGCGACCTCTGGTCGGGCATCGACAGAGAATTGTTGTCGCCGTTCAAGTATTTCGGCGTCCCTGACCCTGTTGAATACGCGCAAATCCCCTGGCGTAGCGGACGCTTCGATGAGGCGGCACTGACTGAGGCAGTCGCCACGCAAGCTCGTGCTGAAAACGCTCTCGACCAGCTCGCACGGCGGGGCGGCAAGAAAGCTATCGGCTTCTGCGTCTCGCGTCGCCATGCCGACTTCATGGCCGAGTTTTCAAGAGCACGCGGACTACGCGCCGTGGCTGTGCATTCCGGCGAAACCTCTGCCCCACGCGCCAGCGCTTTGAAGGCCCTTGAACACGGCGACCTCGACATCGTCTACGCAGTCGACATGTTCAATGAAGGCGTGGATGTGCCATCCATTGACACGGTCTTGATGTTGCGCCCCACCGAAAGCCCAGTGATCTGGCTGCAGCAACTTGGCCGCGGGTTGCGCCGGTCCGCCGAGAAGACCCACCTTGCCGTGATTGATTACATCGGCAACCACAGGATCTTCCTGACCAAAGCCCGCACCCTTCTGCGCATCGGCGCGGGTGAAGGCGCGCTGCGGATCGCTCTGGAGCGTTTCGCCCAGCATGAAATTTCCTTTCCGGCAGGCTGCGAAGTCACCTACGACCTCGAAGCACTCGACATCCTGAAATCGCTGATACGCCAACCCCGTGATGGTGAAGAGCTGACCGCCTTCTATCGCGACTTCCGCGACCGCCACGGCGTCCGCCCCACCGCGTCCGAGGTTCAACACGCCGGCTTCAACCCAGGCCGCACCGGCCACGAAGGATGGCTCGGCTTCGTCAACGACATGGGCGATCTTTCCGCCGCAGGACACGCGGCGTGGACCGCGAAAAAAGGGTTGCTCGATGAGATCGAAACCACCCGCATGACCCGCAGCTACAAGATGTTGGTCCTGCGCGGCATGATCGAGGCCGGAGCCTTTCCGGGACGCATCGCCATTTCCGATCTAGCCGACCGTGTCGCGCGCCTCGCGCGGCGCAATCCGGAGATCAAGGCAGACCTCAGCGTCGATCCCAAAGACCCCGCCGCGCTGCGGGCCTTGTTGACACAGAACCCGCTGAAGTACTTGTCCGCGAAGGAGTGGTTCCAGCTCGGTCCCGGCACGTTTGAGACAACCTTTGGCAACGCGCCTGATCCAGCAATGGCGGAACTCGCATCCGAGATCGTCGACTGGCGCCTCCTGCGCTACCTGCAGAACCGCGCCACGACTTACAGTCAGGACGAAGCCAGTCCCCTCTCGGCGGCTGCCGACGACCAAACACCATACATCCCCGCACAAGCGACGGCAAAGATCTGGGATGAATATCCCCGCGATCACATCCCTCCTCTGTTTGGAGAGAGGTTCAATACCGGGTCCTGGAACTCCGGAATCGTTGTCATCTCAAAGGCCAAGGTCATGGTCCTGCTGGTCACCATGGACAAGCGCAGCATGTCTGTCGGAGACCATTATGCCGATGCCTTCGCCACTCCGACGCGCTTCATCTGGCAAACCCAGACCAGCACCCGCCGTGAAAGTTCACGAGGGCGAATTATATCAGGGGACGAGCCCGGCTGGACGATCCACCTCTTCGTCCGAAACTCCAAACTCCGTGATGGCCGCGCCGCTCCGTTTCGCTATGCCGGCCCGGTAACCTTCGCAGGCTGGGAGGGCGAATCCCCTATCACCGTCCAACTGGATTTGACCGCCTCCCTTCCAGCAGGTTTACAGTCACTGTTTGGCTTGAAGTAACACACCTATATTGGTGTGAGGTAGAGGAGGGCGGTCTACCGACCATCGGCTGCGCATCGCATGAATGGCCAAGTTGCGCAGGTAACGGACGTGGCACCTGGAAGAGGACTGCTAGGTTTGGCCGGAGCTTCCGGCCCTTTGCTGCCGTTGAGCGACCCACAAATTAATGTCCGCTTTAACTTCCTATACGACGTGCAGAGATCACAGCCTGAACTTGCCATGGAACCATGGCCAAACTATCCCTGATACGACACCATCGCGATCTCCGAGTATTAGATGCAGTACATTCCCAATGGCCCAGACATTCCAGAAGCTCGACTAGGGTCAGGATGCATTGATTTCGGTCGCACGGCGTGATTCACGGCTCAGAAAATGGAGCGGTGACATGAGCGACCTTTACTGGCTGACTGACGAGCAGATGGCCAAGCTCGCCCCTTTCTTCCCGAAATCGCACGGCAAGCCGCGGGTTGATGACAGGCGGGTTCTGAGTGGGATTATCTTCATCAATCGCAATGGGTTGCGCTGGCGGGACGCGCCTGCCGCCTATGGTCCGCACAAGACGCTCTACAGCCGGTGGAAACGTTGGAGCGAGAAAGGAATTTTCGCGCGGATGATGGCGGGGTTGGCAACGAAACACGGTGAGAAGACGACCGTGATGATCGACGCAACATACCTGAAGGCACATCGAACGGCGACCAGCATGGCCGCCAAAAAAGGGGGCGCGGGCGTCTGATCGGTCGCACCAAGGGCGGCATGAACACCAAGCTTCATGCCATCTGTGACAGCCAGGGACGACCGCTCGATCTGTTCGTCACCGCTGGACAAGTGAGCGACTACATCGGTGCACGGGCGCTTCTCGGTAGCCTGCCAAACGTCAAATGGCTGCTGGGAGATCGTGGTTATGACGCCGACTGGTTCAGGGAAGCGTTGAAAGATAAAGGCATACGCGCCTGCATTCCCGGCCGGAAGCAACGCAAGACGCCGATCAAGTACGACAAGCGCCGCTACAAGCGGAGAAATCGTATCGAGATCATGTTCGGCAGGCTCAAGGATTGGCGGCGTGTGGCGACCCGCTATGACCGATGCCCCGAGGTGTTCCTATCAGCCATCGCCCTCGCGGCAACCGTCATCTATTGGTTATGAATCCTGACCCTAGTGAAGCTCTTGATTGGGTCTCCAAGGACATCGTCCGGAAGTCGATAACCGTTTCTTACAGGCAAAGTCAGCGCTTAGTCGATTTAGCCAAAGATGTCGCCACGCTAGGCGGTTCGCATGCCGAAGACATCATTCTTCCGGACCATCTTGACACCCAAGGCATAGCTCCGGTTTGGCGAGACTGCCTCGACGATCATGAAAAAGTCGCGGATTGGCTGACCGAGCGGATCCAAGAGATTGATAGAATGCTGAATAGGGCTACCACAATTGCTGTCCTTGTAAATAAGGAGGCAGATGTGGAGCCGCTAGCTCTAACCTTGAATGACCGTCTTGAGGAAATCAGCCTAGCAGCGGTTCCTTGCAAAGATGGGAAGGTTGTTGGCAACGACCGAGACGTGAGGGTCTTTGATATCCAGCACATCAAAGGATTGGAGTTTGAAGCCGTTTTCTTCATTGGTCTTGATGAGACTTTGGAAAAGCACCCGGAATTATTCACGCAGTTTCTCTACGTTGGTGCGACCCGCGCGGCTACCTATCTCGGGATCACGTTCTATGGGGTATTTCCTGAGGTCCTCATGCCTCTGTCCTCGCGCTTCGCTGAAAAGTGGTAATAGCTGAGTGAAGTGCTCTCCGAAGAGTCCTTGGTTTTTGTTCGCACTGTTCAGGTTCTGGTCCTCTGCTGAGCTTTGCTGATACTTCCACGGGGTGAACCCGTCGACTCTCGTGTGTGGGCGATTGTGATCGTAACCTTCGCGCAAACCTGCTCTACCCGCCGGAACAGTTCCAGAGCGTGATTACGGTGAGCCTGGAGACGATGCGGTTCGTGAGTGGGTCGCCTAAGCTAGACATCGACCGAAAGCACGTGAGCAACCCGCAGTCAGTGGACTGCAGGCACCATGCCTACTGTCCCTTTTTTGGTTGGTCACGGCTTTTCCAAATGGGTCACAGCTTTGATCGAATAGAGAAATAAAATCATATACTTGAAAGACAATTGGTCACGGTTTCCTTTTGCGGGGCTACATACTTCACGCCGAAAGAAGCGCACCTTTTTCCTCAGAAGCGCATCGCACCCAAGCGATCCGCATAGAGGCGAAAAGGTCATCAGATGGCGAAGTTCACTCAGGTTCAGCTCGCAACGCGCTGGCACATTTCACCACGGACGCTGGAACAATGGCGCTGGCTCGGCAAAGGGCCGAAATTCCTAAAAATTGGCGCGCGAGTTCTCTACGACGAGGCAGACATTGAGGCCTTTGAGGCCGCGCAGCTTTGCCAGAACACACATGGCCCGTTGTCACCGGAGCGAAAGTGATGGCCAAGAAATTCCCCATGAACAGGATCAAGGCAAACCGGGTCTATGACGTTTGGGAGATCGCGCAGGCGCTGGGCTGTCACAAGCAAACCGTCATCCGCTGGATCAATAATAAAGATCTTGTTGCGGAAACGAGCCGTAAGCCTTGGTTGATCGAGGGAAAAGACCTCAAGGCCTTTCTCGGTGCCCGCCAGACCAAGATCGCCACCAACCTGGCCCTGCATCACTGCTATTGCCTCGGGTGCAAGTCTCCTCGCGAGCCTGATGGTAAGATGGCTGATTACATGCAGCAAACCCCCGAAACAGGGCGCTTGACCGGCCTTTGTCCCGAGTGCGGATCGCTGATGCATAAGGTCGTCAGGCGCACCGATCTGGAGGCCATTCGTCCCAAAATCGAGGTCGCAGTTCAGAAGGCGTCCCCAAGATTAGTGTCTCCAGCCGATACCCGTTCAAATGTCACCATGCAACAGGAAGGTCAAACCCATGGCAAAACGCAACAAGGATAATCTGCGCATCAAGCGCAAATACCTTCTCTGGCGCAAGGACGCTCAGGGCATTTCCGAGGCTTCCCTCGACAAGTCTGCCGCTGCCATCACGCTCTACGATGACTGGCTGGGCGGCAAGGATTTCCGCGCTTTCCATGCCGAACGCGCGCGGTCGTTCAAGCGTCATCTAGCGCGCCTTCGGAACGAGCGCACTGGCGCGCCGCTGTCCGCTGCGACCACCAACGGCACCTTGCGCGAGTTGAAGGCGTTCTTCTACTGGATGGCGGATCAGCCCAGCTACAAGTCGAAGATCAGCCGCTCGGATGCCGACTATTTGACGCCGGACCGCAAATCGGAAAACGCCCGACGCGGGACGCTGTGGAAACCGCACCCTTCGCCCGCACAGGCGCGTCACGTCATCAAGACGATGTCCACAGGCACGGTCATCGAACGCCGAAACCGCGCCCTTCTGGCGTTCCTGTTCCTCACAGCATCACGCGAAGGGGCCGCGATTTCATTGCTCTTGCGCAACCTTGAATTCAAAAGCGGGTGCGTGCAGTTCGATGGCCGATACGTTGACACGAAATTCGGCAAGTCTTTCTCAACCGGGTTCTACCCGTTCGGCGAATTCGCGGAAGTCATTCTCGAAGATTGGGCGACTGAGTTGACGCAGACTCACCTTTTCGGCGCGACCGATCCACTGTTCCCGAAGACCAAAGTCGCGGTTGGTGAATCCCACAGGTTTGAGGCCGTCGGGATTTCGCGGGAACCTTGGAAAAGCGCATCAAGCGCGGCGAAGATTTTCAAGAAGGCATTCTCCGACGCAGGTCTGCCGCCATTCTCGCCGCATCGGGTCAGAGATACGATGACCGAACTGGCCAACGACCATTGCCGCACGCCTGAGGACTTCAAGGCATGGTCACAGAACATGGGCCACGATGACGTTCTGACGACGTTCAGTTCCTACGGCACGGTCCCACCGGGGCGACAAATGGAGTTGATGGGCCGGTTTCGAAAACGCGGTGTCCAAGATGACAGCCTCATCAAATGATCCCCGTCATTCCGACTTGACCTTCCGGACCGCTACGCGGTCCGGGGTCAAACGATAGCCATGCCACGGTACGTTCTCGATTATCGCTTCGGCTTCCTGTTGTTCCCTGCCGCTGGAAGCCATTTTCTTCTTTAGCACGGTTTTCGCGCGATTGACCCGTTGGCGCACAGCTTCATCGCCCTCCAGTTTCAAAGCATTTGCCAGAAAGGCCGAACTGGCCAAAGGATAATCGAGAGGCGTCATGCCCTGCCCGGCCCCCTCAAGCCACTTGTCGGCCAATGCAATCAACAGGTCAGCCGTAGCATTGCGTTCAACGAAAATTCGTTCGTCGATAACGACGCGCCGCCGTTTCGTGTTTACTTCCATGACCATGAGATTCGAGGGTTTTGCAATAGGGCGAGATGGAACCGGCATATGCGGTAGAAGTTCCGGCCTTTGCGCTTCACCGTAGAGCCTTGGCAGGCTTCCGTCCGGAAAATCCACAGCATCCTTCGCCTTCAAAGTCGCGCGCATTACGTCGGACACCCCGGTCCCGTGCCGTTTCAACAAGCGGGCGATCATCTCAAGCGCCGTTTCCGTAGGCTGCTCCAAGTGAGCGACAGCGCTGACGACGGCAGGTAGGGCGCGCTCCAATTCCGATGGGGTGACGTGTTCGTAGGCATGTGCGCTGCGCAGGTAGGACAGCGCGATCTCGCGGTCGCGAAGATCATTTCTGGCATCGTCCATCAGTGCCACCCGATAAGCCTCTTCCGGGTCGAACCTAGTCAACCCGGCAGCCAGCACAGCAAAGCGCCTGTCGATGCATTGCGAACACCGCCCGCAATGGATGTGCTGCTTGGTCTGGTTGTGAACATCAGCGCAACTGCGCGTCTGCGCTATCAGTTCGGACATGCCCAAACGGGCAACCGCCTCGACCACTTCCCTCTTTGTCCGCCAGAAGAATGGATTGTCGATCCGGGTTTCGGACGTGAACACGCGGCTCAAGAAATCGGAAAACCGGGAAAGGGTTTGCGGATGGGTCGTTCGGGTGGCTCTGGTGCCAAGAACATTGCCAACCGGCGACAAGTTCAGGCTGACGACCCCGTTTTCGTAGAATGAAACCCGGTTCAGCCCGAACGCCTTTGCCGTGACAGCGCCCAGCGCAGCGAATAGGAACGACCTTGCCCGATGTGTCCCCTCCTTGAGTCCTCTGCCAACCATCTGCACTTGCACAGGGATATGGCGACAACTGTTCTCGCCGAACCTTGAAGCCAATGCCTTGTGAAGTTGCCGCTGCACAGGCGCGATCTTTGAAGCGGAAAAATGACTGACCAGCGCAACGCGCTCGCCTTGCTCGGCGACTTCCTCAAGCGCCCCAGCAAAGGAATCGAGGCCGCCGGAGAACATCATCACCCGCGTCGCCCGCCATGCGCTGCCCTCGTCGAACTTGAAGAACAATGATCGCTCGGCCTCGCCATCCTCTTTGGCGACGAACCGGAAAGCAAACCGATCTCCAGACAGGAACATCAGCATTTCTTCCAGTGCCGAGACCACTTCTGTGCAATTCCAGAAATCGTGATCCCGAACCGGCATCTCAACTTCAAAATGCCGATTCCATCGCGCGCCCATATGCTGATCTGCCGTGCCACCGCGACTTACGCCAGCATCGGCCCCGTAGACCACTGCCGCGACTTCAAGCAAGTCCAGGGTTCGGTCTGGCAATTCGGCCACCAGCTGCGCGTTCAAATGGCTGATGCAGACTTTGACGCCGACCGGTTGCCCATCGATCTCAAGGCACAATTGTGCGTCACCACCGCTCTTGGTCAGCGGCGGAAGGCACCTAACCCGATGCTCAAACGGTATCGCGCCGCCGCCCAAGCTCGGACCTCATCTTCTTGAATGCGTAGTCAGTGAAACGGTTGATTGCGTCCTGATCCAGAGACTGGTGCTGCCACACCGTTTTACCGAACCACCCACCTGCAAACTCCTGCACGATGCGTGAGGCTTCAAAGGTGTGTTGGGCCAAGGCTTGCTGGAAAGCGACGCGCTGGGCGTCACTCGCAAACCGACGGTCTTGCCCGATGTGGTTGGCCAGTTCTCGGCTTAGGTAATAGTCGAGAGAGCGATAAGTCAGTCTTGCAAAGAAATCTCGCGCTAAGTGGGCAAACTTGTCGCCCGAGGCAAATTCCCCCAACGCGATCCGGACTTCCTGCGAAGTCGGTTCAAACAACGTTGGCAACCGATCTCGTAGATTCACCGACAAGGATTCGAGCAAAGCGGATTTGGCCAATAGACCGGCATCCGATGCGTGCCCCGTTCCGAAACTCTGCCGTTCAATGGCAGCGTCCAGACCGGCTAAGAGATTGGCCACCGACACCAAGGCACTATCGCCACATCCCAAGTCAGCCAATGCGTCCTCGAACCCCGGCGCACGTGCCAAAAGCGGAAGTCGCACAAGAAGCGATGCTACGAACTGAAAGCGTGGGTCCTTGCTCGCATTGGAAAGGTCCCGCTCCGAGGCTTTCGCCGCAGCCTCGGCGATCACGTCAACTGACGCACCAGAATCTATTAAACCAACGACATCGCGCCACTTCTTCGACTGCGGCAAAGTGCCGAGCCTAATATGGCCCATAACTGTCTCCCTGTTGCGCCGACGCTGACGCAATTTATGAGGGAAATCAAAGAGAATCTTCAGTCCAAAGCTTACCTAGCGCTTACCCGCTAAGGGTAGCACTGGGATCGAAATCCTGTAAGTCTTTGATAACAGTGGTGAGCCGTGCAGGATTCGAACCTGCGACCCACTGATTAAAAGTCAGTTGCTCTACCAACTGAGCTAACGGCCCACTAGAAGCCGTCGTCTACAAACCCACCGCAGGAGGGTCAAGGGGCTTTGCGCAAGTTTTTCCGCGCAGGCTGGATTCTCTTTCAACAGAGGTCTATACGCCGCGAAATGAACAGTGCTGTTTCCGACCAAACGCTGCCCTTTGTGAAAATGCACGGGCTGGGCAATGACTTCGTGATCGTAGAATCGCGGGGACCGGAACGGCGTGTGTCGCCGCAGCTGGCACGCGCGCTTGGCGACCGCAATTTCGGCGTCGGTTTTGATCAGCTTGCAGAACTGCGCGACAGCGACCGCGCCGATCTGAGGCTGGAGTTCTGGAATTCTGATGGGACCTTGTCGGGCGCCTGCGGCAACGCCACCCGCTGCGTCGCAGCGCGAGAGATGAACCGCACCGGCCAAGATAGCCTGACGATTGAAACAGCCCATAGCGTTTTACTCGCGGTGCGTTGCCCCGATGGCCGGGTGAGCGTCAACATGGGCCAGCCGCAGCGCGCGTGGCAGGATATTCCGCTGGCGCGTGACGTGGATACGCTGGCGCTTCCTCTGGAAGGGCATCCGGCTGCCATTGGCATGGGCAATCCACATTGCATTCGCGTTGTAAATGACGTGACCACAGTCGCCCTGACCGAGCTTGGCCCGCGAATCGAGCACGATCCGCTTTTTCCGCAGCGCACCAACGTTGAGTTCGTGGAGATCCGTTCAGATGGCACGCTGCGGCTGCGCGTTTGGGAACGGGGCGCAGGCGTGACGCTGGCATGTGGGTCCGGGGCCTGCGCCACGGCCGTTGCCACGCATCTTCTGGGCCTCACCCCGCGCGCCGTCGACATCGAGATGGACGGCGGCTGGCTGTCCATTGACTGGCGCGAGGATGGCGTCTGGATGACCGGCCCGACCGCCCATGTCTTTGACGGGACACTCAACGCCGATTGGCTGCAGGCCGCCCAATGACCGCGCCCGTCTTCACCACCCATGGCTGCCGCTTGAACGCTTATGAAACCGAAGCGATGAAGGCGATGGCGGATGACGCCGGGCTGACCGGCGCCGTCATCATCAATACGTGCGCTGTTACGGCCGAAGCGGTGCGCAAGGCGCGCCAAGACATCCGCCGTGCCCGCCGCGAAAACCCTGATGCGCGTATCATCGTCACGGGTTGCGCCGCGCAGACCGACCCCGAGAGCTTTGCCGCAATGGCAGAGGTGTATCAGGTCATAGGCAATTCGGAAAAGATGGCGCCGGGAACCTGGGAGGGGCTCGCCGGACGGGACTGGATCGGGCAGACTGAAAAGATACAAGTCGATGACATCATGTCGGTGCGCGAAACGGCTGGGCATCTAATCGACGGGTTCGGCACCCGGTCACGGGCCTATGTCCAAGTTCAGAACGGATGCGATCATCGCTGCACATTTTGCATCATTCCATTCGGGCGCGGCAATTCACGGTCGGTGCCTGCTGGCGTCGTGGTGGACCAGATCAAGCGGTTGGTGCAGCGCGGCTACAACGAGGTGGTTCTGACCGGGGTTGATTTGACCAGTTGGGGAGCCGACCTGCCAGCAACCCCGCGCCTTGGCGATCTGGTCCGGCGCATTCTCACGCTTGTGCCGGACCTGCCGCGCCTGCGGATCAGTTCGATCGACAGTATCGAAGCCGATCCCGCCCTGATGGAGGCGATTGCGACCGAACCACGCCTGATGCCGCATTTGCACCTGAGCCTGCAGGCCGGGGACAACATGATTCTCAAGCGCATGAAACGGCGTCATCTGCGCGATGATGCCATCGCGTTTTGCGAAGAGGCGCGCGCGCTGAGGCCCGACATGACCTTTGGCGCGGACCTGATCGCAGGGTTCCCGACCGAGACCGAGGCGATGTTCGACAACTCGCTTCGCTTGGTTGAGGAGTGCCACCTGACATGGCTGCACGTCTTTCCCTATTCCCCGCGCCCCGGCACGCCGGCCGCGAAGATGCCGCAAGTCGGCGGGGTCGCCATAAAGGACCGCGCCGCCCGTCTGCGCGCTGCAGGAACCGCAGCGGTGGCGGCACATTTGGCCGCGCAGGTCGGCCGCACCCATGACATTTTGATGGAAGCCCCAACGTTGGGCCGTACCCGCCAGTTCGCCGAGGTCAGTTTCAACACGCCCCAACCCGAGGGCCAGATCGTCACAGCGCGGATTGCGGGCCATGATGGGGCGCGGCTCGCGGCCTGACCATGTTGACCTTGCGGCAATAAGCTGCGAGCATTCCCTTTTGGAATGAAGGGATTTTATCATGTCTGCCACGATTTTGCGCCTTATCGCAGCGGCAAGTTTGGCCATATCGGCAGGTCAGGGCATCGCGTCAACGCTCCCCACCCTGCCCGGCTACATCACAGATGTCGGCGTCTCGCCATCCTACCCAGGTGACAGTTTCAACTGGCCCGCCCCGGCATTGGCCTATCATTGGCTAGTGGATGTTGATGGTGTGACCTCGGTTCCCACGACGGTCATTGATTTCACCGTGACAAATTTCTTCCCCATCGCCCAACCCGTCACCACCTTTCAGGTCTTTGGCCAATGCACCGGGCCCGACGCGCCGTGGCGACCGGATTTCACGCTTGCTATCGACGGTGCGCCCACGCCCTGGACATGGGTCGAAAGCGATGTCTGCCTTTATCACAACTTGTTGAATTTTGCCCTCTCCCCAGGCGACACGCGCTTCACCGTAACGCTGAACAGCCCAATTGGCGCTCCCGGCCAAACGGTTGATGTGCGATTTGGCCACATCCTTCCAGCGATCCCATTGCCTGCCAGCCTGCTGTTGAGCCTATCGGGATTGGCGGCACTTTGCGGTCTGCGTAGCACCGTGGGCAGGTCCGCCTGACACGCGCATCCCTAACGGCATCGTGTGGCGTGCGCCCTTGCCAGACCCGCGCGCGCCTGATTACCTGAACGTGAGCAATACGGAGCATCTTATGGCCTTGCCTCTCGTTCCCACAGCGCTGACTGCCGCGCGCTATGCTGCTGTCGGCATTGCGGCTTATTCAGTGTGGCGCGCCCAGACCCAGCCCCGCCGCGACCAACGTGCCGAAGACGTCTTGGATGACCTTCCAGAAGGGACCACGTTTCAGCACGATGCAGAAGGCGCCCATGGCACGGTTCGCTGGAAGCGCACGGTCCGCGCCATGAAAAATGGACCTGGGTTTGAAATCGACCTGACCGCCCTTGGCCGCCTTCGCGTGCGGAAAGTGTAGTCCATGCGCCTGCACTATTCCGAGACGTCGCCATATGTTCGCAAGGTGCGCGTACTTCTGGCCGAAACCGACCAAACCGATGATGTCACGCTGGTGAAGGCGGCCGGAACGCCCCTTGATCCGTCGGGAATGCCCTTGGCGCAAAACCCGTTGGGAAAGATACCCACGCTGGAGCGCGACGATGGTCCGGCGCTTTATGACAGCCGGGTGATTTGCCAATATCTTGCACACCGCGCCGGCAGCACATTTTATCCAGAAGCGCCGCGCCTGTGGGACGTTCTGACGCTTGAGGCAACCGCCGACGGAATCCTCGATGCGGCGATAGCGATGGTTTACGAACATCGACTTCGGCCCGCTGAGTTGGTCAGCCCCGACCTAGTGGAAGGCTATTGGCGGAAAGTGTCGCGCGCCATTTCTGCGTTAGAGGATCGTTGGCTCGGATATCTGTCTGGGCCTTTGGACATGGGCCATGTCGCGGTTGGTGTCGCGCTGTCTTATGTTGATTTTCGCCACACGGCGCGAGACTGGCGCACGAATGCACCCGGACTGGCAGCGTGGCACGCGGCGTTTGATGCGCGCCCATCAATGCAAAGTACAGTGCCCCCGACTGGCTAACTGAAACAGGCGAGCACATACACGAAACGCCGGACCCGTCGGGCACCGGCGTTTTGTTCTTTCGATGTTCTGAAATTCAGAAATTCAGGCTGACGCCAAGGTTCAACGCATTGGTGACGATGTTCGTTTCCAACGTCCCGCCGCTCGCCAGATCTGCCTTGTTCTGGGAATAGCTGCCTTTGTATTCTCCGAATACAGACCACCGATCGCTGAGCGGATAGCTGGCACCGGCGACCCACTGAACCGCCGCGCCGGTGTACTGGTACTCAAAGGTTTTTCCGCCCGATGTCTGAACATCCACGTGCGGAACGGCGATGCCAACGCCGCCACCCACATAGGGCGTGAAACTGGTCGGAGTGCCGGGAAAACGGCGAAACACGTTGACCGTCACAAGGTTCAGGCCATCCGTGAATTCCAGACGGTTGAACCCGTTCTTGGCCAGCGTTTCGTCATCTGCATAGACTTTGGCGTGGTTGAATTCCAAAGCAAACCCCAGCGTGTCAGATTGCCACCACGTGCCGCGAAAGCCGTAATAAGGCGGCATTTCGCCCGACTTTCCTTCCCAGCCAGCGGTGAAGTCGAACGCACCAACCCCGCCAGGATCGTTGCCTTTGACCACGCTGTGGGGGGAAGTTTGCCAGCCTGTGTACACGCTGAGTTCGAATTCAGCAGCAGCAGGCACCGCCATAAGGCCAAGCGCGGCGGCAAGGGCAAGGGTACAAGCGCGAAAACGGAACATCAGACAGGCCTTTCGATTCGTCAGCTACAGCAAGGATACTCCCTCGCTTTGTGTTTTGGCTACTCCTTGAAACAGACGCATTCAAGATCTGTGCTGCACCGCCGCATGGGTCTGGCCGATCTGCCACACTTTCCAGCAAGCTTGGACGCGAACACCAATTTTATCCCCAAAAACGCAAAATACTGCGGCATTTCGCCTGTCATGTGCGCGATTGTCTGCTGGACGGTTCAGGGCGTGCGGTCTAGTTACCTCTAATGGCGGCTGCCTGTTCTGCGCGGCCACGGCCCGCATTGGCCCAGCCAGCGAAAAGATGGAGAGTTTTCAGTGTCACACACCGAAGATCACGAAGGAACCCGCCGGGACTTCCTGTTTTATGCCACAGCCGGGGCGGGCACCGTCGCAACAGGTGCCGCGGTCTGGCCTCTTGTCAATCAGATGAACCCGTCTGCAGATGTGCAGGCGTTGTCGTCGATTGTCGTCGATATCAGCGGCGTCTCCGAAGGCACGCAGATTACGGTCAAATGGCTTGGTAAGCCGGTGTTCATTCGCCGCCGTACCGCCGACGAGATCGAAAGCGCTCGCGAAACGCCGCTTAGCGATCTGCCAGACCAGAATGCGCGCAACGCGAACATCGCGGCGGATGCAGACGCAAGTGACCAGAACCGCGCCCTCGACGAGAGCGAGGAATGGTTGGTCATGATGGGTGTCTGCACCCACTTGGGCTGCGTCCCGCTTGGCGACGGTGCCGGCGACTTCGGCGGTTGGTTCTGCCCCTGCCACGGGTCGCACTACGATGCCGCTGGCCGGATCCGCAAAGGCCCCGCGCCAGAGAACCTGCCGATCCCGATTGCGTCGTTCCTCGACGATTCAACCATTCAACTCGGTTAAGGGAGAGACCGAATGTCCGGAATTCCTCACGACCACTATGAACCCAAGACGGGTGCCGAAAAGTGGCTGGATCGGCGTTTGCCGATTGTCGGCCTTTTGCACTCTACAATTACAATCCCCACGCCCAAGAACCTCAACTGGATGTGGATCTGGGGCATTGTCCTGACCTTCACACTGGCGTTGCAGATTGCCACCGGCATCGTGCTGGTGATGCACTACACGCCTTCCGCCGATGCGGCCTTCGCCAGCGTTGAGCACATCATGCGGAACGTGAATGGCGGGCACATGCTGCGCTATCTGCACTCGAACGGCGCGTCGCTGTTCTTTGTTGCTGTCTATCTGCACATTTTCCGTGGTCTCTTTTATGGTTCCTACAAGGCACCGCGCGAAGTGACATGGATCATCGGCATGCTCATCTATCTGCTGATGATGGGCACGGCGTTTATGGGCTACGTTCTGCCTTGGGGTCAGATGTCCTTCTGGGGTGCGACCGTGATCACCGGCCTGTTTGGCGCGATCCCGTTCATCGGCGAAGCGATCCAGACTTGGTTGCTTGGTGGGCCAGCTGTGGACAACGCAACGCTCAACCGCTTCTTCTCGCTGCACTATCTGTTCCCGTTCGTTATTGCGGGCCTCGTGATCGTGCACATCTGGGCTTTCCACACGACAGGCAACAACAACCCGACAGGTGTTGAAGTGCGTCGCACATCCAAAGCCGAAGCGGAAAAAGACACCCTGCCGTTCTGGCCCTACTTCGTCATCAAGGACCTGTTCGCCCTGGCGTTAATTCTGGTGGTATTCTTCGCCATCGTTGGCTTCATGCCGAACTACCTTGGCCACCCCGACAACTACATCGAAGCCAACGCGCTTTCGACACCCGCGCACATCGTGCCTGAGTGGTACTTCCTGCCATTCTACGCCATCTTGCGCGCCTTTGACGGTGACGTATGGGTTGTGCAGATTGCCCAGTTCATCAGCTTCGGCATCATTGACGCCAAGTTCTTCGGTGTTCTGGCAATGTTCGGTGCGATTGCGGTCATGGCGCTGGCGCCTTGGCTCGACACCTCGTCTGTACGGTCGGGTCGCTATCGTCCGATGTTCAAGTGGTGGTTCTATCTGCTGTGCGTCGACTTTATGGTTCTGATGTGGGTTGGCGCGATGCCTGCCGAAGGCATCTATCCATATATAGCCCTACTGGGGTCGGCCTATTGGTTTGGCTACTTCCTCGTCATCCTGCCACTGCTCGGCGTGATCGAGAAGCCACTGCCACAATCGGCCTATTGGTTTGGCTACTTCCTCGTCATCCTGCCACTGCTCGGCGTGATCGAGAAGCCACTGCCACAAGTCGAAACCATCGAAGAAGATTTCAACGCCCATTATGGCAAGTCCGACGACGCTTCTGGCACCGTCGCGACACCGGCCGAGTGAAAGGGGCAGAGGTAAACATGTTCAAGACACTCACCCTCGCAGCAACCACCGCGTTCGCCTTGACAGGCGGCGCGGCCCTGGCCGCGGGCGGCGAAGGCCACATCCATGATGTGAACTTCTCCTTCGAAGGTCCGTTCGGTAAATTCGATGAGGCGCAGCTTCAGCGCGGCCTGCAGGTTTACACCGAAGTCTGCTCAGCCTGCCACGGCATGAAGTTCGTTCCGATCCGGTCTATCGGTGAAGAAGGCGGCCCTAACATTCCTGAAGACCAGGTTCGCGCATATGCGGAATTCTGGGAAGTCTGGGATCCGGAAATCATGGACTATCGGACTGCAAAGCCGACAGACCATTTCCCGCCTTCGTCCTTGGAAAACGCACCTGACCTGAGCCTTATGGCAAAGGCACGTGCGGGCTTTCACGGCCCCTATGGCACAGGTTTGAGCCAACTGTTCAACGGCATCGGCGGACCAGAGTACATCACCTCCCTCCTCACCGGCTACACCGGCGAAGAGAAAGAGGAAGCCGGTGTTGTTCTGTATGAAAACACTGCTTTCCCAGGTGGGTGGATTGCCATGGCACCGCCAATCGGTGACGAGTACGTGGAATATGCAGATGGCCATCCCAACGACGCTGAATCCATCTCCGAAGACGTTGCCGCATTCCTGATGTGGACAGCGGAGCCGAAGATGATGGCGCGCAAAGAAGCCGGTCTGACCGCGTTTCTTTTCCTCACCGTCCTGACTGTTCTGCTATACCTGACGAACAAGCGGATTTGGGCGCCGGTAAAGAAGAAAAAAGCGTAAGCAAGACATCCGACGCTTCGCACCTAAACGGAGCCGAAACTCTTACTCAAGAATTCGCGCCTCAGGCCTGCGTCGGACTTACCTTCATAAAACGCGCCCTTTGGGGCGCGTTTTCCGTTTGTCGGCTGTCACGGTTGAGGCTTGAGCCCTCTGCCCGCGCCCGCTACATCCCCTGATAACACTTTCAAGACGGAGCCCGCGCCTCATGAGCCTGAACATTTTTGGCCACCTGTTCCGCGTCACCACATGGGGCGAAAGCCACGGACCCGCTCTTGGCGCGACTGTGGACGGATGCCCTCCGGGTATTCCGATCGACGCCGCCGACCTCCAACACTGGCTGGACCGCCGCAAGCCAGGTCAGAACAAATACACAACCCAGCGCCGGGAAGCCGATGAAGTCGAGATACTTTCCGGTGTCTACGAGGGTCAAACCACCGGCACACCGATTCAACTCATGATCCGAAACACGGATCAGAGATCGAAAGACTATGGTGACATTGCCGAGAAATTTCGGCCCGGGCATGCCGACATCACTTATTGGCAAAAATACGGGATTCGCGACCCGCGCGGGGGCGGCCGTTCATCGGCACGCGAGACAGCAGCACGCGTCGCAGCCGGGGGCATCGCTCGCAAGGCATTGTCTACACTTATGCCAAATGTGGAAATCAGCGGATACATGGTGCAGATTGGGCCCCACGCCATCGACCGGGCACGTTTTGATGCCGCCGAAATTGACCGCAATCCATTCTGGGTTCCAGACGCACAAGCCGCAACCGAGTGGGCCGCGTATCTTGATGGACTCCGTAAATCAGGCGATAGCGTCGGGGCCGTGATCGAAGTGACAGCGCGCGGCGTCCCTGCGGGCCTTGGTGCCCCGATTTACGCCAAGCTCGATACAGATCTGGCGGCAGCGATGATGTCGATCAATGCCGTAAAGGGCGTGGAAATCGGCGACGGCATGGCAGCGGCTGTTCTGACTGGCTCTGCCAACGCGGACGAGATCACACTGGGCGCAGATGGCGCGCCTGTTTATGGATCCAACCATGCAGGCGGGATTCTGGGGGGCATTTCCACCGGACAAGAGATCGTGGTGCGCTTTGCCGTGAAGCCCACATCATCGATCCTGACCCCCCGTGCGACAATCACCAAGTCGGGTGAACCTGCCCAGATCATCACAAAAGGCCGCCACGATCCTTGCGTCGGTATACGTGCTGTCCCTGTCGGAGAGGCGATGATGGCCTGCGTTCTTCTTGACCAGCTCTTGCTGCATCGCGGTCAGGTCGGAGATGGACCGCGCGGGCACATAGGCCCGGTCTGACGCGCAGCGCAGCCAGCGCGCCCTGCCCCCCGACCGGTCACGACGGGGGCGAAGGCACAGTTTTGGACAACTGCACGGCCAGAATACCCAATGTTACGATCACGACGCCCACGACATCGAGCAGGTGCACCTGCTCGCCCAGAATCATGAACGCAATTGCCACGCCAAAGACCGGGTTGAGGAAGTGAAAGGTTGCGGCCCGCGTGGGGCCAATCCTGTTCACCAGCACGAACCAGATCAACGTGGCCGCAAGGCCCGGAACCAGAAGCGTATAGGCAAAGGCGGCCAGCAGGCTTGGTGTGATCGTGAAAGGGGCGATCCCGGTGAACGCCACAGCCACCATCAAGCCCGCACTGCCGACCAGCATTTGTAGCCCAACGATCATTACGACATTGCCGCCCGAAGACGCGCCGCGCACCGACAGGGTCGCGGCCGTCAGTGCCAGAACCCCAACCAGACAAAGGCCCAGTCCAAAAAGATCAGCCCCCCCAGACACCCGCGTGCCCATGATCAGGACCACGCCACTCAACCCGGCCAGCAAGCCCGCCACCGCCTGTGGGCGCAACCGTTCGCCTTTTCCCAACCAACCGGCCAGAGCCACCAATAGCGGCATTGACGAGGCTATGATGGCTGCAAAGGACGCTTCAAGCGTCTGCATGGCGACAAAGAACAAACCAAGGTACAACGCGTTCTGGCAAATGCCGAAAACAATCGTGGCCCGCCACTGCGCCCGCGTCAGGTGCCAGCTTTGCCCAAGCGCCCGTGCGATGATGACCGCCAAAAGCCCCGACAGGAAGAACCGCAGTGCAAGCGCGGGCAGCGCGGGCGCCTGCGCGACAATGACCCGCGCAGATGTAAAGGCCGAGGACCACATAAAGGCAAAGGCCAGCCCCATTGCGACGGCTTTGTAGTCCATTGTCACACTCCAACAAAAAAGGCCGCGTCCTGCGCGACCTTTCTCATACTGAATCGGCGGATGCCAGAACGACCTCAGTCGTTCACGCTATCCTTAAGGGCCTTCGCAACGGTGATCTTGACCACCTTGTCGGCCTCTTTCTTGATCTGCTCGCCGGTGGCTGGGTTGCGCACCATCCGCTCGGGACGTTCCCGGCAGTAGAACTTGCCGACACCTGGCAGGGTCACCGCACCGCCCTGTGCAACTTCACGCGTGATCAATGATGTGATCGCGTCGAGTGCAGCACCAGCGGTCTTTTTGTCCGCGTCCATTTCTTCGGCGATTGCGGTAACCAGTTGGGCCTTTGTCATCGGCTTGCTCATTCGAGTCTCCATGCCTGTTTGTTTCGTATCGCCACACTTTAGCGGCAGAAGATTCGCGGACACAACGACTGTTCCTTTTTTTATTGGGGATAAGCGCAAAAAATCGGGTTTTCTGGTCGCTAAAGGAACGCTGTCTCTTCAAATGAACGCAACTTTCGGGAGTGAATCCGGTCTAGCGGCATTTCGCGCAAAAGCTCCATCGCGCGTATACCTATTTCCAAATGGCGCGAAACCTGTGTGCGATAGAAATCGCTGGCCATTCCGGGCAGTTTCAATTCACCGTGGAGTGGCTTATCTGAAACGCACAAAAGCGTCCCATAAGGCACCCTGAACCGGAACCCGTTTGCCGCGATTGTTGCGCTTTCCATGTCGAGGGCAATCGCCCTGCTTTGGCTCAAACGGTGCACCGGCCCGGAGTGATCGCGCAATTCCCAGTTGCGGTTGTCGATGGTCGCCACGGTGCCGGTCCGCATGATCCGCTTTAACTCATACCCCTGAAGTTGCGTGATTTGTTCCACCGCATCTTCCAGAGCGATCTGGATTTCTGCCAAGGGTGGAATGGGAACCCAAACCGGCAAATCCTCGTCCAGGACGTGATCTTCGCGAAGATAGGCATGAGCAAGGACAAAATCGCCAAGACGTTGCGAATTGCGCAGGCCAGCGCAGTGCCCGACCATCAGCCAGGCGTGGGGCCGCAGGACGGCGATATGATCTGTCGCGGTCTTCGCATTGCTTGGCCCGACCCCAATATTGACCAACGTGATCCCCGCGTTCTTGCCGCGCTTCAGGTGGTATGTCGGCATCTGCGGCAGCTTTGCCGGAGCAGCCAGCGGCATGTCAGGTGCGGTGATCTCCACATTGCCGGGGCCAACGAACGATGTGTAACCGCTCTCTGGATCAGCCAGCATCCGGCGCGCGAACGCCTCGAATTCTTCCACATAGAACTGGTAGTTGGTGAACAAAACGTGGTTTTGAAAATGCTCTGCTTCCGTTGCGGTATAGTGCGACAGGCGGGCGAGCGAATAATCCACACGCTGCGCACTGAACAATGCTAACGGGAACCTTCCATCTGGTCCTTCGCCCGATGCGCCGTTGACGATATCATCGTTGGTGGTTTTCAGATCGGGCACATCAAACGCGTCGCGCAGGGCAAATTTCAGTGCATGATCATGCGGGACCGCCTGCCCCGCCATGGCAAAGTGCAACGGCATGGGCGTCTCCGATGGGCCCACGGTTACTGCGACGCCGTGATTTTTCTGAACAAGTCCGATTTGTTGAATGAAGTAGTGATGAAACAAGTCGGGCCGGGTGATTGTCGTGGCATATTCGCCCGGATGCACAACGTGTCCAAAGCTCAGCCGATTGTCCACCGGGGCAAAGCTGGACATCGACAATCGGATCTCGGGGTAAAACGCACGATAGCGTCCCTCGGGACGACCTGACTGAATTGACTTGGTAAACCCGTCTGACAAAAACGTCTGCGCTGTTTCGTACAAGGAATGCAGATACGCTACCGCTTCGGCAGCGTCGGTGAACTGCCGCGCGGGTTGAATTGGCGGTGTCAGCAGCGGCAGCGTGTCAGTCATGAAAAAGGGCCCCTTGTTGTTTGTTGATCGAAACAGGCCACAGCGGGCAGCCCACCGCAAGGCCCTTTGGCCGACGGCACCGCCTTGGGAACAGCGAAAAATATGCAAAACAGTCTCATGCATACTCTCCGTTAACTTTGTTGTTCTATCGCTGAGATGGCCAAAAGGCAGGCGGGGAAAACGCCCCGCCACGGCGCAAAAGGCGCCACTATACGGGTAAATCCCCAACACTGCGCGGCGGCGGCCAAAACGGTCGTCGCACGCACCCGCCACGGGAACGGCGTGTCCTTGTGACTGCGCAGGACGCAAGTCTTGGTCCGGGTTTGCCAAGACGCTTCCGGATGGCACTTTGCCAATGGCGTGCGTCCTAAGGGCACTGCACTGCCTTGATGCAACCAAACACACCGCTCCCCGCCGAACTTCCCCCCGACGAACTTCGTCTTCGGACACGAAATTTCGCGCGTGACAGGACTGCTGGGCTGTGATCTATCCCTTTCTCAAGACAGGGGCGCCCCGACGGGGCTGAGAAGTACCCTTTGAACCTGACCCGGTTTGTCCCGGCGGAGGAAGTCTTGTGTGGTTTCGGCACCTGCCGCACCGCCCGGCTTCTCCGAATATTGGAGGCCCGACATGACCCTTTCCACATCACCCGCAACCGCTTTGCAAACTATGCGCGCCGGAACGCCCTTGGTTCATTGCATCACGAACTATGTCGCAATGAACATCGCAGCCAACGTGCTTTTGGCCGCCGGTGCATCGCCCGCGATGCTGCACACCCCAGAGGAGTCAGCCGATTTCGCCGCGATTGCCGGTGCGCTGACCATCAATTTCGGGACCCTCTCGCCAAATTGGGTGGATGGCATGCACAAGGCGATTGACGGTGCGCAGGCGGCGGGCAAGCCTTGGGTGTTCGACCCGGTGGCCCATTATGCGTCACCTTGGCGGTCTGGCATTGCGCGTGATCTGCTGGCCCGCAACCCGACGATTTTGCGCGCGAACGCATCCGAAGTGCTGGCTCTCGGCGGCGGCGAGACGGCCAGCAAGGGCCCTGATGCCGGGGATGAAGTCGTTGCAGCCGAAGCCACGGCACGCGCCTTGGCCAAAGATCTGGGCGGCGTTGTCGCCGTCACTGGCGCGGTAGATTTCGTCACCGATGGCACACGCGCGGTGCGCATCGCGGGCGGGTCGCCCTTGATGCCACTGGTCACGGCGATGGGCTGTTCGCTCACCTGTCTTGTCGGGGCCTATGCCGCTGTTCTGGATGATCCGTTCGACGCCACCGTCGGAGCGTTGGCGTTGTTCGCCAAAGCGGGTGACATGGCGAAGGACGGCGCAGCGGGACCAGCCAGCTTCCAGGTTGCCTTTGTTGATGCGCTTTACAATTTGCAACCGGCCGCGCTTGAAACGGTTGCGCTTTCGGACGCCTGATATGCGCAGCTTGCCCGATCTGTCAGTCTATCTTGTGCTGGACCCTGACCTGTGCGCCCTGCGCGGCATGGTCGAAACCGCGCGTCTCGCGGTCGCGGGCGGCGCGGGTGTGGTCCAGTTGCGCCACAAGACGGCAGGCACCCCCGCCATGATCGAAACGGGCCGCGCCTTGATGGACGCGCTGCACGGCACAGGTGCAATGCTCATCGTCAATGACGACGTCGAGGCCGCGCGCGCCCTGGGGGCCGGGCTGCACGTGGGGCAAGGTGACTTGTCCGCCGCCAAGGCACGGGCGGTCATCGGCCCAGATGCAATTCTTGGCGTTTCGGTTGAAACAGAAGATGCGGCAGGGGCCATTGACCCCGCTGTGGTCGATTATGTCGGCGCAGGCCCGGTGTTTGCGACACCGACCAAGCTTGATCACAAGGCGCCCGTGGGCTGGGATGGGCTCGCCCGCCTGATCGCCGCAGCACCGGTTCCCGCAGTCGCCATTGGCGGCATCAAGACCAACCATGTTGCGCTGGCGCATGCGGCTGGCAGCGTCGGTGTTGCTGTGGTTTCCGCCATTTGTGGCCAGCCCGACCCAAAAGCAGCCGCAGCCGAGTTGCGCGCCCAATTTGAAAGGGGCCACGCATGATCCGCAATGTTCTCTCCATAGCAGGGTCTGATCCCTCGGGCGGTGCGGGAATTCAGGCTGACCTGAAAGCCTTTTCCGCTCGCGGAGTATTCGGCATGGCCGCGCTCACGGCATTGACCGCGCAAAACACCACCGGCGTGACGGGCGTGCATGCAGTGCCGCCAGAATTCGTGGCCGAGCAGATTGCCGCCGTCTTTGCCGATATTCGTGTCGATGCCGTCAAGATCGGTATGATCGCCAATGCGGAAATCGCAAGCGCAGTAGCGGATGCCCTGCGCCCACATCTTGGCATCGCGATCGTCCTCGACCCCGTGATGGTGGCAAAAGGCGGCGCCCCACTTTTACCCGGCGATGCGGTTGCTGCCCTGCGGGATCACCTGCTGCCAATCGCCACTCACCTGACGCCAAACCTGCCAGAAGCCGCCGTGCTGCTTGGCGCGACCGAGGCGACAGATCGCGACATGATGCAAGTACAGGCTGCGGCCCTTACCGCGCTTGGCCCCCCTGCCGTTCTGCTCAAGGGCGGGCATCTGTCAGGCGATGACAGCCCCGATGTTCTGGTGATCGAAGACGATGCCTTTTGGTTTACAGGCCCGCGCCACGCCACCACCAACACCCATGGCACCGGCTGCACCTTGTCTGCCGCCCTTGCGGCCGAGTTGGCCAAAGGCCTGTCCGACACAGACGCCGTTGCCGCCGCCAAGACCTATGTCGCCGGCGCCGTTGCTGCAGCCGACGAACTTTCGGTTGGTCATGGCCACGGCCCGACACACCATTTTCACGCGCTTTGGCGCGACGCCTGACAAAGGATGCCCTTCATGAAACCTTCTGCTCTTGTTCTATCACTCGTGTCGTTGCTGGCTGGCCCTGCCGCCGCGCAGGATGAAATGACCCTCATCCTTGATTGGTTCGTGAACCCCGATCACGCACCGATCATCGTTGCGCAGGAACGTGGCTATTTCGCGGATCAAGGCTTGGAGGTGGCGATCATTCCACCCGCCGATCCCGCCGACCCGCCCAAGATGGTCGCCGCAGGTCGCGCCGATCTTGCCGTGTCTTATCAGCCGCAACTGCATCTTCAGGTGGCCGAAGGGCTTCCGCTGGTACGAGTCGGCACGCTCGTCGCAACGCCGCTGAACTGCCTGCTGGTTCTAGAAGATGGCCCGATCAAAACACTGGCCGACCTGAAAGGGCGCAAAGTGGGCTTCTCGGTCGCCGGGGTTGAAGAGGCGCTTCTTTCCGCTCTCTTGGCTCAGGAAGGGTTGACGATGAACGACATCACGCTGGTAAACGTCAACTGGTCGCTGTCGCCTGCGCTGATGGCAGGGCAGGTTGATGCCGTGCTGGGCGCATTTCGGAACTTTGAGCTGAACCAGATGGACATCGAAAATGTGCCCGGCACCTGCTTCTACCTCGAAGAAAACGGCATCCCGGCCTATGATGAACTGATCTATGTCGCCAACCCCGACACCATGGACGCAGACAAAATCCGGCGGTTTCTGGCGGCCACGGAACTGGCCACACAATACATTGTCAACAACCCGGACGCCGCATGGGAGGTGTTTTCCGGCACAGCCCGTGAACTGCAGGACGAGTTGAACACGCGGGCGTGGGCCGATACTTGGCCGCGCCTTTCGCTGACCCCAGCCGGGCTGGATTCAGGCCGCTATGCCAAGTTCGAAGCATTCCTGCATGAGGCAGGTCTAATCAATAATATCCGCCCGGTCAGTGATCTCGCCATTGATCTTGGCGCCCAATGATCCCCGACTATGGACGCGCCTTTGCCCTCTGGCGCAGCGCGGCGGGCCAAGAATGGGATGCATATGTCGCGCATCCCTTTGTGGATGGGTTGGGTGACGGCACCCTTCCCCGTTCCGCCTTTTTGCACTACCTGGCGCAGGATTATGTGTTCCTGATCCATTTTGCGCGCGCTTGGGCGTTGGCTGTGGTCAAATCTGAGACTCTGGCCGAAATGAATGCAGCCTCAGCGACCGTTCAAGCCCTTTTGGGCGAAGAAATGGCCCTGCACCGCCAAATCTGCGCGCGCGAAGGGATCGATGCGACCGCGCTTGAGGCAATCGTCGAAGCGCCCGAGAACCTGGCCTATACGCGCTATGTGATTGAAGCTGGGCTTGCCGGCGATTTGTGCGACCTTCTGGCAGCACTGGCACCCTGCGTGCTCGGCTATGGCGAGATCGGCGCACGGCTCAAGGTCGCAGGGCCCGCCGCACCTTATTTGGAGTGGGTCGAAACCTATGGCGGCGAAGAGTATCAGGAGCTGTGCCGGGATGTCGGCGCATTGATCGATGGGGCGCTTGACCGGCGGATTGGCACAGATCACGCGGCCTCCCCCCGGTGGGGCCGCTTGTCGGAACGGTTCACGACAGCCGTGCGGCTTGAGGCAGGGTTCTGGCAGATGGGCTGGGCCGCCAAGTGACCTACGGCGCGGCAGAGACCAAGCGCGCACGCGGGTCTGCGCCGGGGCTTACTCTGACCGGTGATGTACGATTTGGCACCGTGCCTTTGCTGGAAGAGGTCACACTTGACTTGGTTCCCGGCGGGTGGACTTGCCTGCTTGGTCCCTCCGGCGCTGGAAAATCGACGTTGTTGCGCCTGATTGCAGGGCTGGACACAGGATCCCAATTCGATGGGTCGATCGCGGCCAGTGACGGCCAAGACGTGGAGGGGCGCGTGGCGTATATGGCGCAGGATGATCTTTTGCTGCCATGGCTCGATCTGCGCGGCAACGTCGCGGTGGGCGCACGGCTGCGCGGCGAGCGCCCTGATCAGGTACGCATCGACCGATTGATCGACCGGTTGGGTTTGGCCCAGCACGCCACCAAACGGCCATCCAAATTGTCAGGCGGACAACGGCAACGCGCCGCGATTGCCCGAACCCTCATGGAAGACAAAGACTACGTTCTGCTCGACGAACCGTTTTCGGCGCTCGACGCACGCAACCGGGCCGACATGCAAGACCTTGCCGCAGCACAACTGGCCGGGCGCACTGTGTTACTTGTAACCCACGACCCTATGGAAGCCGCACGCCTGGGTCACAAAGTATACCTTATGGAAGGCACGCGCCTTCACCTGCTGCCCAAACCGAGTGGCCCGCCACCAATCCGCCCGGCCGATGATCCTGACACATTGGCCTATGGCGCAGCGCTTCTGGCGCGGCTGAGGGCACCGGAATGATGACACGTATCGGAACGGGGGCGGTGGTGACGTGCGTCTTGCTCGGTTTGTGGCAGGCGCTGGTGACATTCGCGGGACTGCCGCCTTTCATCCTGCCCGGCCCCCTGCGTGTGGCCGGCGCGCTGTGGGACAATGCCGCGCTTATCGGCTGGCACGCCGCCGTAACCTTCACCGAGGTGATCGCAGGGCTTATTCTGGGCGCAATTCTCGGCGCGGCGACGGCCCTGCACATGGCGACATCGCCCTTTGCGCGCCATTTCCTGCGCCCGGTGCTGGTTTTGACACAGGCACTGCCGGTGTTTGCGCTCGCGCCTATTCTGACGCTGTGGCTTGGGTATGGGATCGGCTCCAAGATACTGATGGCGGTCCTGATCATCTATTTCCCCGTCGCATCGGCCTTTTATGATGGGCTGATGGGCACACCGCGCGGGTGGCTTGACCTTGCCAAATCGATGCAGGCCACACCGCGTCAGGTGCTGTGGCGCGTGCGTATGCCTGCCGCCCTGCCCTCGCTTGCGTCAGGGTTGCGACTCGCGGCTGTCTATGCGCCCATCGGGGCGATCATTGGGGAATGGGTCGGAGCAAGCCAAGGGCTTGGCTACCTGATGCTTCTTGCAAACGGGCGGGCCAAGATAGACCTGATGTTCGCCGCGCTCGCGGTTCTGGCTGTGCTCACTTTGATTTTGCACCGTGTTGTAGGTGCTGGGTGTGATCGGCTTACAGCGCGGATCACATAAAGGGGAAACCGGGCGCCAAAGCGCCCGGCCCCAACATTCGATCAGTCGCGCCCGTCGCCGCTGTCGGCATCGGCGCCGTCATCCCCGGTACCAAAGTCAGGCGCGCCCTTGGGGCGACCAATCCCATCACCGCTGGCCTCTGGACCAGTCAGGGTCGCTGCCGCAGCAGCGTTACGCACATGCAGGTGCATGTCGGTCTGAGGATACGGGATGGAGATGCCGGCCGCGTCAAATGCTTCTTTTACCTGCCGGGTCAGATCCCAATAGATCGACCAGTAATCCGCGCTACGGGCCCATGGGCGGCAGATGAAGTCGACCGAACTTGCACCAAGAGCGTTGACCCGAATGACCGGTTCTGGATCAGAAAGAACCAAAGGATGGGCATGCACGACCTCTTCAAGGATGCGCTGCGCATCCGCGATGCTGTCTTCATAGCTGATGCCAAACACCAAATCGACGCGCCGCGTGGTGGATGCAGTCACGTTGGTGATCACGTCGCCCCAAACCTTGGAGTTCGGAATCACGATGACTTGGTTGTCCGGGGTGGTGACCGTCGTCGACACGACAGAAACCGATTTGACCGTACCGCCCGTACCAGCGACTGTCACATAGTCGCCTTCGTCAAATGGTCGGTTGAACATGATCATCAGGCCGGCCGCAAGATTGCCAAGTGTGTCTTGGAACGCGAAGGCGACAATGAAGGACAAACCACCGACAAGAGCGAAGACCGGGGTGATGTCGATGCCCAGCATGGACAAAACAATCATCAGACCAAAAGCCATGGTGATCCAGTACACGACCAGCGACAGAAATGCCTGCAACAGCTTGGAGAGGTTGCGCACTTTGCCAAACCCGCGGCGTGCAAAACCGCGCACTGTCTTCGCTACGATCAGCAACCCGAGGAACGCTGCCACGACTGTTCCGACTTGAATACCCAGTTGAATACCGCCGTCCCGCTGTGTGGCCCAGCGAAGGGCTTGCGTGGCCAGGGTTTGAAGGTCGGCGTTTTGCTTTTCTTCGACGATAATGGCCGTACGGTAGGCGCGGAACTGATCGACCGTCGCTTCATCGCCACCCTTTTTTTGGTAGCCATCCACGACCAACGAATACCGCGCAAATCCGCGTTGGCGTTCATCGGACAATTCCTCCACACGCGTACGCAGCGCATCGGGAGCATTGTCACCTGCGTTCAAAACCGCGATCTGCGCATCCGCAACGGCTTGTGTCTGGGTTTGAACAATTCCAAGCCACTCCTGCGCGAGGGCTTCAAGTTGATCCACCGTGAGCGGGATCAAACGCAGTTTCATTTCTTCGATAGACAGCCCTGTGTCTGTCAAAACAGCCGGAAATGTCGGCCCTTCTTCTGCAGCGGGTTCTGCCGCGTCCTGAGCCTGCAGGGGCATTGCAAGGACAAGCCCCAACACCAGCAGCAAAGCAGTTACAATGTTCTTCATGAATGTGCTTCCTTGGTTAGATGCGGTCCATCTTCAGATGCGCTGATACTATTTGGCCAAAAAAAACCCTCGCCCTGTGAGGGGCAAGGGAATTTTTCGAAAGATGCGCCCGAAGGCACGGTTTTACTGCATGTGGTCGAGAAGATGAACCAGATCGGCGACAAATTTGTCTGCCGTATCCTTATGTTCGCCAGCGACTTCTGACGCGGCCTTACGCGCCTCTTCAAGATGTGCCTCAATCGCGGCGCGATGATCAGCGTGCCGTTCATAAGCGCCTTCGGCCAGAACGGTCAGCCCTTCTGGCGTGATCTCGGCAAAGCCGCCAGTGACGGCATACTCTGATTTGCCGTCCGGTCCGGTTACCGTGAGGATACCGGGCCGCAGCGTTGTAAGAACCGGTGCATGGTTGGGCATCGCGGTCATGTCGCCTTCGGCGGCCGGGATCTGCACCGCCGTCGCCGGGTGCGAAGCCAGGCTCCGCTCCGGCGACACGAGGTCGAATTGCATTGTATCGGCCATCAAAGTTCCCCTTAGGCGGCTTCAGCGGCCAGTTTTTCGGCCTTTGCGATCACGTCCTCGATACCGCCAACCATGTAGAAGGCTGCCTCGGGAAGGTGGTCATACTCACCGTTCACCACGGCCTTGAAGGACGCGATGGTGACTTCGATCGGCACCTGAATGCCGTCAGAGCCGGTGAACACTTTCGCAACGTCGAACGGTTGGGACAGGAAGCGCTGGATTTTCCGTGCACGGGAAACGGTCAGCTTATCTTCTTCCGACAATTCGTCCATCCCGAGGATCGCGATGATATCCTGCAGCGACTTGTAGCGCTGAAGAACACCCTGCACTTCACGGGCCACGTCATAGTGTTCCTGACCGATCACGGCCGGGTCAAGCAGACGCGACGAGCTGTCAAGCGGGTCAACCGCAGGATAGATGCCGAGTTCCGAAATCGCACGCGACAGAACAGTTGTCGCATCAAGGTGCGCAAACGACGTCGCAGGCGCAGGGTCGGTCAAGTCATCCGCAGGAACATAGATCGCCTGCACCGACGTGATCGAGCCAGCTTTGGTCGACGTGATACGCTCTTGCAGAGCACCCATGTCGGTCGCCAGCGTTGGCTGATAGCCCACAGCAGAAGGAATACGGCCAAGAAGAGCCGAAACTTCGGAACCCGCCTGCGTGAAGCGGAAGATGTTATCGACGAAGAACAGAACGTCGGTCCCGGATTGGTCGCGGAACTGCTCGGCCAGGGTCAGACCTGTCAAAGCAACACGCGCACGGGCTCCTGGCGGCTCGTTCATCTGGCCGTAGACCAGGGCCACCTGGCTCGACGCCAGATCGTCTGGGTTGATAACGTTGGATTCGATCATTTCGTGGTAAAGGTCGTTCCCTTCACGTGTCCGTTCCCCAACACCTGCGAACACCGAGTAACCCGAGTGCACTTTCGCGATGTTGTTGATCAGTTCCATGATCAGAACCGTCTTGCCCACGCCGGCACCGCCGAACAGGCCAATCTTACCACCCTTGGCGTAAGGTGCCAGCAGATCGATAACCTTGATGCCTGTAACCAGGATCTCAGAGGTTGTTGCCTGAGCTTCGAAAGAAGGGGCCGGCTGGTGGATTGCGCGTGTTTCCGACGCCTCAACCGGGCCTTTTTCGTCGATGGGCTCGCCGATCACGTTCAGAATGCGACCCAGTGTGCCGTCGCCGACAGGGATCGAGATAGGGGCGCCCGTGTCTTCGACTTTCGCGCCACGAACCAATCCTTCGGTCGCGTCCATCGCGATTGTGCGAACCGTATTTTCGCCGAGGTGCTGGGCAACTTCGAGAACCAGTTTCTTACCGTTGTTCTCTGTGTTGAGCGCGTTCAGAATTGCCGGCAGTTCGTCGTCGAACTGCACGTCGACAACGGCGCCGATGACCTGGGCCACTTTGCCTTGTGCGTTAGCCATTGTGGTTTCTCCGGTTTCTTTAGAGCGCCTCGGCGCCCGAGATGATTTCGATAAGCTCGTTGGTGATGACAGCCTGACGCGAGCGGTTATACTCGATTGTCAGATCTTCGATCATGTCACCGGCGTTACGGGTTGCGTTGTCCATTGCGGACATCCGCGCACCTTGCTCAGATGCTGCGTTCTCCAACAGGGCTGCAAAGATCTGAACGGCGACGCCCCGTGGCAGAAGATCGGCAAGGATGCCTTCTTCGCTCGGTTCGTAGTCGGACAGTTTTCCGCTTTCTGTGGTCTCAGCATCAAAAGTAGCCGGGATGATCTGCTGTGCCGTCGGCACCTGCGATATCACGGATTCGAAGCGCGAGAAGAAGATCGTGCATACGTCGAATTCCCCGCCATCGAAGCGTGCAAGTACGTCGCGCGCAATGTCCTGCGCGTTGACGTAACCGACCCGCTTGATGTCGGAAAGGTCGACGTGGCCGACCGAATACTGGCCGAAATCACGACGCAGTTGTTCGCGACCCTTCTTGCCGACAGTCAAAATCTTAACTGTCTTGCCCTTGCCAACAAGCTCCGCTGCCTGAAGTTTGGCCAGCTTCACGATCGACGAGTTGAAGCCGCCACACAAACCGCGTTCCGCAGTAATGACAACAAGAAGATGCGTATCTTCCGACCCTGTCCCGCGAAGCAGCGCAGGTGCGCTGGGGCTATTCCCGACGGATGCCGCAAGTGTCGACATGACATCGGTGAACTTCTCGGTATAGGGGCGCGCCATTTCGGCTGCCTCTTCGGCGCGGCGGAGCTTTGCCGCCGCGACCATCTGCATAGCCTTCGTGATCTTGCGAGTGCTTTTGACACTCGCGATCCGATTTTTGAGATCCTTGAGATTTGGCATTCAGCGTTCCCCCGGCCCCGCTTACGCGAAGCTCTCGGCGAACTCTGAAATAGCAGCCTTCACACGATCCGCGTTATCACCCTTGATTTTGGGATCTTCGTTCGTGAGCCAATCCAGGAGATCTTTGTTGTTGCTGCGCAGATGCGCCAGCAGGCCCGCTTCGAAGCGACCAACATCCTTGACAGCAACTTTGTCAAGGAAACCGGTTGTACCGGCAAAGATCACGCAGACGATTTCTGCGTTGGTCAACGGCGAATACTGGTTCTGCTTCATCAGTTCGGTCAGACGCGCACCGCGGTTCAAAAGCCGCTGCGTCGACGCATCAAGGTCAGACCCGAACTGCGCAAATGCTGCCATCTCACGATACTGGGCAAGTTCCAGTTTGACCGGACCCGCGACAGATTTCATCGCGTTCGTCTGAGCGGAGGAGCCCACGCGCGAAACCGACAGACCGGTGTTCACCGCAGGACGGATGCCCTGGTAGAACAGTTCGGTTTCAAGGAAGATCTGACCGTCGGTGATCGAAATCACGTTGGTTGGAATAAACGCCGAAACGTCGCCGCCTTGGGTTTCGATGATCGGCAGAGCCGTCAGCGAGCCGTTGCCATGATCGTCGCCCAGCTTTGCCGAACGCTCCAGCAGGCGGGAGTGAAGGTAGAAAACGTCACCGGGGTAGGCTTCACGGCCGGGTGGGCGACGCAGAAGCAGGGACATTTGGCGATACGCCACAGCCTGCTTGGAAAGGTCATCATACACGATCAACGCGTGACGGCCATTATCGCGGAAGAATTCGGCCATAGCCGTCGCAGCGTAAGGCGCCAAGAACTGCATGGGCGCAGGGTCGGAAGCCGTTGCAGCAACAACGATCGTGTAGTCAATCGCACCGGTTTCTTCGAGCTTCTTCACCAACTGCGCAACAGTTGACCGCTTCTGGCCGATCGCGACGTAGATGCAGTAGAGCTTCTTGCTTTCGTCGTCGCCAGCCGCCTCGTTATAGGACTTCTGGTTCAGAATGGTGTCGAGCGCGACAGCCGTTTTACCGGTCTGGCGGTCACCAATGATCAACTCGCGCTGACCACGGCCAATCGGGATCATCGCGTCCACGGACTTGAGGCCAGTCGCCATCGGCTCGTGAACCGATTTACGCGGGATGATGCCCGGCGCCTTCACGTCCGCCACGCGGCGTTCGCTGGTGTCCAATGGGCCCTTGCCGTCGATTGGGTTACCCAGACCGTCCAGAACGCGGCCGAGCAGACCGTTGCCTGCTGGTACGTCCACGATCGAGTTGGTCCGCTTTACGACATCGCCTTCTTTGATGTCTTGGTCCGAACCGAAGATCACGACACCGACGTTGTCGGTTTCGAGGTTCAGAGCCATCCCGCGGATACCACCGGGGAATTCGACCATTTCACCGGCCTGAACATTGTCGAGGCCATAAACCCGTGCGATCCCGTCACCGACGCTCAGCACGCGGCCGACTTCGGCGACTTCTGCTTCTTGTCCGAAGTTCTTGATCTGCTCCTTGAGGATAGCAGAGATTTCGGCTGCCTGGATTCCCATGTTATCCGACCTCTTTCATTGCATGCTGGAGGTTCGCAAGCTTGGCGGCGACCGACAGGTCGATCATCCGCGAGCCCACTTTAACGACAAGACCACCGATGAGGCTTTCATCGACGATCGTTTTAATTTTTACATCTTTACCGATGTTTGCTTTCAGCGTGTCGGCAAGTTTCTGAGTCTGCTCTTCGGTCAGCGCCGTTGCGGCGGAGACTTCGGCAGTGACGATGCCCTTTTCATCGGCAATCATGTCGCGCAAGACGCGGACAAGTTGCGGCAGAACGAAAAGGCGACGCTTGGACGCCATCAGAGCAAGCGTGTTGGTCATCAGAGTCGACAACCCCATGCCGCCGGAAAGCGCGGTCATGGCATCCTGCTGCACCTGGCGGGAATAGAGCGGCGAATGAACCATCGCGGCGAATTCCGTGCTTTCGTGCAAAGCAGCATCTAGCGTGTCGACATCGGATTCGAGCACGTCGACCTGATTGTCGGACTGGGCCAATTCAAACATGGCCTTGGCATAGCGCGCAGCTATGCCTGTGGAGATCGAAGCTGGTTCGGACACGTCCACCCTTTCGATGTCTTGGCCCAAACCTGAACATACAGGCCGGGCGAGGTCTGCGGCCCGCATGTTCACGATGCCGTCAAAATCAGCGTGGGTGTAGCAAAGCCCATCTACGCAGGCAACCGCTCAACTGCCGCACAATGGCTTACGATAGCCAATGAATAGGGGTTTTTCGCCGGGTGCGACCCTATGCGCAACACCGGACGAACAATTTATCTCAGTCCAAAGCTGCCGGACGATGATTCCCTGCCACGCAGGGGCCCTCTTCGGGCGCAGCAAAACTGACGCTAGCAGGCCGCCTCATGCCATCAAGAACGCGCAACGGGTCCGGCATCCCGTCTCGCACAGGGGTCCCGCTGGCCTGGGCGCTTTCCTTGACCGCTTCAACAATCAACACCCCGCCCGCGTATGTATTTGACAGTCGATGGCCGACGCTTTCGCAAAACGGACCGCTCTTGAGCCAGAATTTTCGATGCGATGGTGGCTGAAAGAGCGCGACCTCATGACCTTCTGCGCGAAATCCGTGCCGCTTCAGCTGGGCCTCTAATTGTCCAAGACTGTAAGGGCGACCATAGCCAAAGGGCGTCTGGTCACTTCGCGCCCACAGACCGGCCCGATTGGGGACAATCAACAACACGCGACCGCCTGGGCCAAGAACACGGCTCGCTTCGTCGAGCAAAGCCGACGGATTTTCCGAGGTCTCAAGTCCGTGCATGATGACAAGCCGATCAACGAGCCCCGTTGGAAGCGGCCAGACGGCGTCTTCGCAAAGAACAGATACGTTTTCCATACCGACGGGCCAGGCCATAACCCCTTGCGGTGCCGGCATAAGGCCAATCACGCGGCGCGCAGACACCAAAAAAGGCCGCAACAGCGGGACCGCAAAGCCAAAGCCCACAACCGTATGGCCTTTGGTATTCGGCCAACGGGTGACGACACGATCTCGGATCACCCGTTGCGCCGCACGCCCAAGCCGCGTGCGGTAATAGAAAGTTTTCAGGTCCTGAACGTCGAGATGCATTGCGAAGCCCTTGCTTGCCGACGTAGCGTCGAACGACAGTACCCAAAGCGGAGCGAAATACCATGCCCCTCACTCTGGTCACCGTTGCCTGTCTTTCAGACAACTATGCCTTTATAGTCCACGATCAAACCAGCGGCGCAACCGCCGTTGTTGATGTGCCAGAGGTCGCCCCGATCAAATCCGCGCTGGATGCGCGCGGCTGGACGTTGAGTGACATATTGTTGACACACCACCACCACGACCACGTCGGTGGAGTTGCGGAACTCAAGCGCCTGACGGGCGCCCGTGTGTGGGGCGCAGCTCAAGATGCAAGCCGCCTGCCCCCCCTGGACCGAGCTGTGACACCCGGTCATGAAGAAAGTTTTGGCGGCGAAAGCGTGCAAATCATCAACGTTCCCGGGCACACCATTGGGCATATTGCCTATTTTATGAGCGCATCCAAAATTCTGTTTTCCGGTGACAGCCTTATGGCAATGGGATGCGGGCGCTTGTTCGAGGGCACACCAGAACAGATGTGGCAAACCCTCAAAACTTTGTCCGCACTACCGGATGAAACTGTTGTTTGTTCGGGTCATGAATACACGAAATCCAATGCGGCCTTTGCTCTTAGCCTTGGCCATGAAAACGACGCGCTCAAGGCGCGCGCCATTGAAATCAATGCCGCGCGGTCAAAAGGGCTTGCCACTGTTCCGTCTGAACTTGGCCTTGAGAAAGCCACAAATCCATTTCTGCAAGCTTCAGAACCCGCGCTCAAGGCCGCGCTTGGGTTGCCAAATGCAAGCGACGCAGATGTGTTTGCAAAGGTCAGAGCCCTAAAAGATGCTTTTTGATTAAATTTTAAGCACTCCTTGCGACGCCTGCGCAGAAGAGCAATTCGACCACCAATCAAAGCCCAATGCCGACACGGTGAGGAAAAAAGACTTGAAGACTGCGCAGGAAAACCAAACTTTAAGATCATGAGCCCACGGTTGTGACGTGCATCGTCACCGCCCCGTCTGAAAGGAGCACGCCTCGTGCCGTCATTTTCGAACACGCTTGAACAAGCAATTCATGCGGCTCTGGCCTTGGCGAATTCCCGCCGCCATGAATTGGCCACGCTTGAACACCTCTTGCTCGCCTTGGCAGACGAGCCGAACGCTGCGAAGGTAATGCAAGCCTGCGGTGTGGACCTGCAAACGTTGAAAACCACACTGGTGGAATTCATCGACGAAGAACTCTCGACACTGGAAACAGATGTTGAGGGGTCCGAAGCCGTTCCAACGGCTGCGTTCCAGCGAGTTATCCAGCGCGCTGCAATTCACGTCCAGTCATCGGGCCGTACAGAAGTCACAGGCGCAAATGTGTTGGTGGCTATTTTCGCTGAACGCGAAAGCAACGCGGCGTTCTTTCTGCAAGAGCAGGAAATGACCCGCTACGACGCCGTGAATTTCATTGCCCATGGTGTCGCAAAAGACCCAAGCTTTGGTGAAAGCCGTCCGGTAAAGGGCGCGACCGACTACGAAGAGGAAACAACGCAGACGGCTGAGCCCGAAGCCAAGGAATCCGCTCTTGGAAAGTACTGCGTGGATCTGAACGCCAAGTCCGTAAAGGGGGAAGTTGATCCCTTGATCGGTCGCGAGTCTGAAGTGGAACGGTGCATTCAGGTATTGTGTCGTCGCCGCAAGAACAATCCGCTATTGGTTGGGGATCCCGGTGTCGGGAAAACTGCGATAGCCGAAGGGTTAGCGCGTAAAATCGTACAGGGTGAAACGCCCGAAGTGTTGGCCGGGGCCACGATCTATTCCCTCGACCTTGGTGCATTGCTTGCTGGAACGCGATATCGCGGCGATTTCGAAGAGCGTTTGAAAGCTGTGGTATCCGAGTTGGAAGAACACCCGGATGCGATCTTGTTCATCGACGAAATTCACACCGTTATCGGTGCAGGAGCGACGTCCGGTGGTGCAATGGACGCGTCGAACTTGCTCAAGCCCGCACTGCAGGGCGGGAAACTTCGGTGCATGGGATCGACCACGTACAAAGAATTTCGTCAGCATTTCGAAAAGGACCGCGCCCTGAGTCGCAGGTTCCAAAAGATCGATGTGTCCGAGCCTTCGGTCGACGACACTGTGAAAATCCTGAAGGGCCTCAAGCCCTATTTCGAAACGCATCATGATATACGCTACACCTCAGAGGCGATCAAAACGGCAGTTGAATTGTCGGCGCGGTACATCAACGACCGTAAACTTCCCGATAAAGCGATTGATGTGATCGACGAAGCAGGGGCGGCCCAGCACCTTCTGTCGGAGAGCCGTCGTCGTAAAACCATTGGTGCGAAAGAGATCGAAGCGGTTATTGCCAAAATCGCCCGAATTCCAGCCAAGAACGTATCGAAGGACGATGCTGAAATCCTGCGCGACCTTGAGAACACCCTTAAACGTGTTGTGTTTGGTCAGGATGACGCCATCGTCGCGCTCTCATCAGCAATCAAATTGTCCCGCGCTGGCTTGCGTGATGCCGGCAAGCCGATCGGCAACTACCTTTTCGCTGGGCCGACAGGCGTTGGCAAAACCGAGGTAGCCAAACAGTTGTCCGACTCCCTTGGTGTTGAACTGCTTCGGTTCGACATGTCTGAGTACATGGAGAAGCACGCGGTTTCACGGCTGATCGGTGCTCCTCCGGGGTATGTGGGCTTTGATCAGGGCGGAATGCTGACGGACGGAATTGACCAGCATCCGCACTGCGTTCTGCTACTCGATGAAATCGAGAAAGCGCACCCGGATGTGTACAACATCCTGCTGCAAGTAATGGATCACGGCAAACTAACCGATCACAATGGTCGTCAGGTCGATTTTTCCAACGTCATTCTGATCATGACTTCGAATGCGGGCGCAGCCGAGCAAGCCAAGGCTGCAATCGGATTCGGTCGTGATCGGCGCGAAGGAGAAGACACTGCTGCAATCGAGCGGATATTCACACCAGAATTCCGGAATCGCCTTGATGCTGTGATCAGCTTCCGTCCGCTGCCACAGGAAGTCATCATGCAGGTGGTCGAGAAGTTTGTTCTACAACTGGAAGCGCAGCTGATGGATCGCAACGTGTCGATCGAGCTTTCGCCAGAAGCCGCCGAATGGCTAGGCGTCAAAGGATATGACGACAAAATGGGGGCTCGCCCACTTGGCCGCGTGATCCAAGAGTACATCAAAAAGCCATTGGCTGAAGAGTTGCTTTTCGGGAACCTTGCGAAGGGTGGCATCGTCCGCGTGGAAGTACGCGATGGAGAGATTCATCTTCAGACACTGCCACCGGAAAAGGCGCGCCTGTCCAGCAAGAAACCGCCCTTGCTGACAGCGGACTAGTCGACTTTCTGGCCTGACCAAAACAATAAAACCCGCAACAGCTTTGTTCTGTTGCGGGTTTTCTCATACAAATTCGCTGCGACCAAGCACCTTTGCTTTTGAAGCAGGTGACTAATCCTGCCCTAAGTCGCGCGACCCGGCACCGAAGGGCTGCCCTCTCCATAGCTGAAAACAAGGCGCGCTGAGTGTGCAATTTGCCCTAACCCGTCTGATACCGACGAACGGCCTTAAAGTTACAAAACCCCAATCTCAGCCAATGCCGTTTCCAGCGAGGGTGGCAACGTATCTTCCGACGAACGCCCCGCTCGTAGATCAGGTGGCGCATCCTCAGGGCGCAAATATCGCCATCCCTGGAAGGGCTTTCGGGGACTGGGAGCGGTGCGAACCGCTTCCGGGTCAAGAACGATCCCGCATCGTTTGATCCCGTCCTCCCCCATGACCGCATCAAGACGCAGTATTGTCTGACGAGCCAGAATCACCCCCTTGAATACCCAGTACAAGGAACCGCCATTCAGCAGTTCGGCGTCCCGCTTTGGCCACATTCGGGTAACGTGCCGAGGCACGCCCAGACCGTTCTGCGCCGCGCGTTGTGCCTGCCAGGCCAAAAGGTCCTCGACCTTTTCCGCGCCAACGCAAAGCTTTACCAGATTTATGTGGTCAGACATTTGTGCACCCCTTCATCTGGTGGAAAATAGTTGAATTCGGCAGGCTGGCAAGCTACCTTGCAAGGCCTTCCCGCTGAACAAAGAGAGCCGCCATGAGCCGTTTTTCCGCCCCCATCGCCGAAGCCATCTGGGACATGAAATACCGCCTCAAGTCGGCGGAAGGCAACGCCCTTGATGCGTCTGTCGAAGACACCTGGGCGCGGATCGCAAAAGCGCTCGCCGCCGTGGAAAATGACCCCAAAGCTTGGGAGCCTAAATTCCGTGACGCTTTGGACGATTTCAAATTCTTGCCTGCGGGCCGGATCATTGCGGGGGCTGGAACCGGCCGCAGCGTGACACTGTTCAACTGCTTTGTGATGGGAACGATCCCCGACAGCATGGGCGGCATCTTTGAAATGCTGCGCGAGGCCGCACTGACAATGCAGCAAGGCGGCGGCATCGGGTACGACTTTTCGACCATCCGCCCCAAGGGCGCCCCCGTACAGGGCGTTGCGGCCGACGCATCGGGCCCATTGTCTTTCATGGATGTGTGGGATGCGATGTGCCGGACGATCATGTCAGCCGGCTCGCGCCGCGGTGCCATGATGGCAACGATGCGCTGCGATCACCCAGATGTCGAAGCCTTCATCACCGCCAAGTCGGATGGCGCACGTCTTCGGATGTTCAACCTTTCGGTCTTGATCACGGACGACTTCATGGCTGCCGTCAAGGCAGACAAATCTTGGGATCTCGTGTTCGAAGGCGCAACGTACAAGACCGTCCGCGCACGCGATCTTTGGGATGCAATCATGCAATCGACATTTGATTTCGCCGAGCCCGGTGTCATCTTCATCGATCGGATCAACACCGCGAACAACTTGAACTATTGCGAGCAAATCGCGGCGACCAATCCCTGCGGTGAGCAGCCCCTGCCCCCTTACGGGGCGTGCTTGCTAGGATCCATTAACTTGGCAAAACTTGTTGCGGACCCGTTTAGCGACACGGCGTGTGTTGATGAAGCTGCGCTTGATGATCTGGTGCGCACCGCTGTGCGCATGATGGACAACGTGGTGGATGCCAGCCGGTTCCCGCTGGAAGCGCAAGCACAAGAAGCACAGGCAAAGCGGCGGATCGGGCTGGGTGTGACAGGCCTTGCAGACGCTTTGCTGATGGTGGGCCTGCGCTACGGGTCAGAGGAAGCGGCGCGGCAAACGGACCGCTGGTTGCACGCTATCGCCCGCGCCGCCTATCTGGCATCAAGCGATTTGGCAGCCGAAAAGGGCGCCTTTCCCTTGTTTGATGCCGAACCATACTTGGCCAGCGGCACCATGTCACAAATGGATGAGGATGTGCGCGCGGCAATCGCCAAGAACGGCATCCGAAACGCTCTTTTGACGTCCATCGCGCCGACCGGGACAATCAGCCTTTATGCTGGCAACGTGTCATCCGGGATCGAGCCTGTGTTCGCCTATAGTTACACACGCAAGGTTCTTCAAAAAGATGGATCCAAGACAGAAGAAGAAGTGGTCGACTACGCGGTTCAAATGTGGCGCGAGAAATATGGCGATCGCCCGCTGCCAGAGTACTTTGTGAACGCGCAGACGCTGCCACCGCTTGACCATGTGCGCATGCAGGCTGCTGCTCAGAAATGGGTCGACAGTTCGATTTCGAAGACCATCAACTGCCCCGAAGACATCAGCTTTGAAGCCTTCAAGGATGTCTACATGGCGGCATGGGACCAGGGCTGCAAAGGATGTACGACCTATCGCCCGAATGCCGTCACCGGAAGTGTTCTAAGCGTATCTGAGGAGGCCAAGCCAGAGGCCGCCGTTGCAGACGGACTGCAAGTTGAAGGCGACGTCGTCTATATGACAGAACCGCTTGATCGCCCGGCAGAATTGACCGGTGCAACATACAAGCTGAAATGGCCGGATAGCGAGCATGCGATCTACATCACGATAAACGATATAGACGCCAATGGCCGCCGTCAGCCCTTTGAAATTTTCATCAACTCCAAGAACATGGAGCATTTCAGCTGGACCGTCGCCCTTACGCGCATGATATCGGCCGTGTTCCGGAGAGGCGGCGACGTATCTTTCGTGGTCGAAGAACTGAAGGCCGTTTTCGATCCGCGCGGCGGAGCGTGGATTGAGGGACGCTACATTCCATCGATCCTTGCCGCTATTGGCGGTGTGATCGAGCAGCATATGGTCGAGATCGGGTTCATCGGTGGCGAAGGGCTTGGTCTCAAATCGGATCCCAAAGCGCAAGTTGCAGTGGTCGGACAGAAGAGAGGAAAGTCGTGTTCCAGCTGCGGAAGCTTCGAGATGCGTATGGTTGAAGGGTGCATGACCTGTGCCAATTGCGGCTTTTCTAAGTGCGGCTAGGGTCGGGTACTTCGGTTGCTGTTTGAAAGGACAGGCAATTCAGGGCCATTTTGACTGAATTGTCTGCCACTTTTCAGGTCTATTTTTTCCACCGACACCTAAGTCATTGAAGTCATTGCACGTGAAATGCACCGATCTGCAAAGGTCGGCGCATTCTTTTGGGGTGATACAAACCCCGGCCCCCACTTGACGCCATCGAGAAAAATGATGTTTGTCTTTGGCATGAAAACGCATCGCCATATCCGACTCATACGAATTTCTTGATCTGCTTCCCCATTGGAAGCGGCATCGTTCATGCGACCCTCTGATATTCTGTTCCTGTTTTCGCATGCAGCCGTTTCCCGCACTTCAAGTTGGATTTGGATGGCACACCATGAAACGGGCGTTGTTGCATTACCCCGGCCTGAGGCGTGACGTCCCCTTACCCCATTGACGTCATGCCACGCGGACGATCTCGGCGGTGCCGAGGGCGTTGAAGCGGTTCATGAGGGCGATGCGGGGCTCACCTCGATTTCGGCGGTCTGTCGGTCGGGGTCTCGTGCCATGATGCCCTCGCCGAAGGATTTCACGCAGCGCATCTTCGCCTCGATCCGGCTGTGGGCGTGGTATCCGATCCAGCGTTTCCAGAACGCCCGCCCGTAGGATCGCGTCGCACGCAGGGTGTCGTTACGGGCGCGTGCAGCCGGGCAGTCTTCTTTCCGAGGGCGCCCGTTCTTGCGGATTGGGATGATCGGAACGGCGTCGCGTTCGATGATGGCCTTGTGGCAGCGGCGTGTGTCATAGGCGCCGTCCATTGCCCGACAGGCGATGCCTGCATCGCCGAGAGGGAGCGGTGACCGTGCCTATCTGCTCGCCTGCCGGGATCTGGCCGAGCAGGTCGGGCAGCACGGGGCTGTCGCCGTCGCGGCTGGGGTGAATTCCACCGCTCGGATGTCTGATGTGGTCGGGTCCATGGCCAGATGGACCGCTGCCGCTATTGGCGTCGGCCTTGCACCCCGTGCTTGCGAGCCTGCCATTCGCCATCGCCGAGGAACTTGATCCCTGTGCTGTCGACCAGCAGGTTGAGCGGCCGTTCGCGCGGCGATAGGGGATTTGCACGGCAAGCGTCTTTTGCCTGCGGCACAGCGTGGAGAAGTCCGGCACGGGCCAGTCCAGTCCGGCCAGGCGCAGCAGGCTGGCCACCATTCCGGCGGTCTGGCGCGACGGCAACTTGAACAGAACTTTGACCGATAAGCAGAACTGTATGGCCGCATCGGAAAGAATCGGAGGGCGTCCCGGCCGCCCGTCACGCGGCGCGCGCCAAGTCATGTCCTTGTCGACCCAGATCAGCAGCGATCCTCGCTTCCGCAGTGATGCGTTGTAGCTGGACCAGTTCGTGGTGCGGTAGCGGGCGGGTGATGGTTTGCTCATGAGCCGCGCCTAACGACCTGGATTCACAAAGTGAATCCGTTGTGGGCAGACTTTTACAACAACGCCTTGCCGGGCTTGCGATGAGACCGCTCGATGATCCGCGCATGCTCGCAAACCGTTTGCCCTTCGGCGACGATCACCAAGCGTTCCGGGTAGACATGCAGGCTCACCCGGCGGTTCGCAAAGCTGGCAGGCACGCTGTAGCGATTGCGCTCGAAGGTGATCAGGCATGTGGGTGACACAGGCTTACTGTGCTTTATAAAGCCATCAATGTCGGCGGCAGTGCCATCAGCGTAGGCTCTCGGCCTCCCACACGTCAGCGATGGACCCCGGCAAAGCCTTGTGCGGTGTCTCTGCCCAAAGGGCGATACAGCGATCTTCAAGCCATTGGTTTAACTCGCCCAGATCAGTAAAAACCGGCATGACCTGCCACATCCGGTTGCGGGCGTCTTGCACGTTCTTCTCAACCTGCCCCTTCTCCCAACCCGCTGCCGGATTGCAGAACTCAGGCTCAAAAACGTAGTGGCTGGCCATAGCCTTGAAGCGTGCGTTGATGTCGCGCTGTTTGCCTTTGCCGACACGATCCACGGCGGTCTTCGCGTCCATTGTCCTTGAACCAATGGCGTACCTTTCTCGCTATCATAGATGCCGCGTCCGGGGACACCACCAAAGATACGGAACGCATGCCAATGGGCATCGAACAGCATCTCGTGCGTTTGGAGTTGATACGCGCGCACCAAGAATGCCCGACTGTGCGACAGCTAAATATGGGCGACCTGCAGCTTGACCCGCTCGCCGCCGATATTGGCCCAGTCCTCCCTTCAATCGAACTGGAAGGCTTCACCCGGCTGGAACACCAAAGGCACAAAAGTGCCGCGCCCTGTTGTTTGTTCCGCGCGGTGTCGATCCGCCCGCCATGCCCGAGCAAAAGCCGCGACACGTTCATAGGAACCGTCGTATCCCAGCTTCACCAGATCAGCATGCATTTGCTTGACCGTCCGCCGCTCTTTACGCGACTTGCGGGTTTGGATCAGAAGCCATGCAGACAGCCGATCCGCATAGGGATTCAGCTTGCTTGGACGCTTGGGCGTCTTGAACTTCGGCTCTACAGCGCCTTCGCGCAGATACTTCTTAATGGTGCTCCGAGACAGCCCGTCCGCCGTGCAATTTCCCTGATTGGCATCTTGCCACGCAATGCCCCGCGTCTGATAACACTCAAAAATCCCATGTCGATCACTCCAAATCCCCCGGCCGAATCCGTCGGAGCAACGTGTTCGCATGGGTCAATTCTCAGTGACGATTTGGCGGGCATACCGGGTCAGTTCTCAGTGACAATCAACAGCCAGGCTCTCGCGCCATGTTCTGGCGTCGGCATTCTGCGCTCGCGAACGGGTGTTTTTCTACGGAATCGGCGGCAAACGGAAGTTTGCGGCATTTGCGAGCCAAGTGTTCATCAAGGGTCGGAGGCGACATCAAAACAGACGCTGTTCCAGTTTTTTTCTGCAGCGCCCAAGGTTGCGCCGAGCCCAATGCAGCCGAAGCGAAATGGTGTATTTCGCGTTTAGCAGGGTGTGACCCACGAAACGACACTGTAGGTCATCATTCCATTTCAAAAAAACTTGTTTTGTTGCCGCAGAGGATCGGGCAATCTTTTGCCAACGCATAATGTACTATTGCACTGGGCTCTATGGCTTTTTTGAATTTCCTAAGAACAAAGGCCGACAATGAAGGGCCACTGCTCGAGCGGTGTGTGTCGGTTGATCTCGAGGTAAATCCTAAAACTGCCGAGATTTTCGACTTGGCTGCGGTGCGGTTCGGGGACGGGCCTGCGATTGTGTCGGCTAAGGGCAAGATCGAACAGGGGCTCGACCAACTTGAAAAAGCCCTTGCGAAAACACCGCATGTGATCGGCCACAATATCTTGCGCCATGATATCGAGCATCTTCTGGCAGCGCGCCCGCGGCTGGCCGCGAATATGGCTGCGCCCATCGATACGCTATGGCTTAATCCGCTGTCGTTTCCACGTAACCCTTACCACCATCTTGTGAAACACTATCATGACGGGCGCTTGCAAGCGGGGCATGTGAACGATCCCGAGCGTGATGCGCGAATGGTTTTCGAGGTGCTGCAAAATCAGATTGATGCGCTGACCGAACTTGGGACGCAATCGCCTGATACCTTGCTGGCTTATCATTATCTCGCGACCCGCATGGACCGATCTGGAGGTTTCGACGCGGTCTTTAGAAGCGTCCGCAAATCGCCTCAGCCGGATCGCGCCACAGCGCTCTCAGCAATCAACTTGATACTTGCGGGCAAAGCCTGCGGCGTACAAGTGGCGCAGGTTCTTGGGAAACTGTCAGACCCGAGGGTCGGCTGGCCGATGGCCTTTGCGCTTGCATGGATATCTGTTTCAGGCGGCGAGTCTGTCATGCCGCCGTGGGTGCGGGCCAGCTTCCCTGAAGCCGCGCTAATCGTGCGTGAGTTACGTGACACCAATTGTAACGATAGCGCGTGCAACTGGTGCTCCGAGATGAACAGCCCAGTTGGCGCCCTTCGGAAATGGTTCGGTTTTGAAGGCTTTCGCCCTCAACCCGAAGACGCCGACGGAAAGCCGCTGCAGGAGGCCATCGTGGCGCAAGCCATGCTCCACGAGAATGTGCTTGGTATCTTGCCAACGGGCACCGGTAAGTCAGTTTGCTATCAGGTGCCTGCCCTAAGCCTATATGATAAGGTTGGGGCGCTAACGGTTGTGATCTCGCCACTGGTAGCGCTCATGGCCGATCAAGTGCAAGGGATGGAGCGTGCTGGGGTTTCGTCTGCCGTGACCATTAATGGCATGCTCTCAATGCCAGAACGTCAGGATGCTCTCAACCGGGTGCGGATGGGCCAGGCAGCGATCTTGCTGATCTCGCCAGAACAGCTGCGCAGTGTCTCGGTCCGTTCTGTGCTAGCGCAGCGTGAAATAGGTTTCTGGGTGCTGGACGAAGCGCATTGCGTCTCGAAATGGGGGCACGACTTTCGCCCTGATTACCGTTATATTGGTCGCTTCATACGTGAATTTTCTGGTGACGCGAAACCGGCGCCGGTTATGTGTCTCACGGCCACTGCAAAACCCGAGGTCGTGGGTGACATAACGGAGCATTTCCGCAAGCGTCTTGATGTCGAGCTGGGCCTCTTCGACGGCGGCGCTACGCGCACAAACTTGACGTTCTCTGTGCTGGCGACAACCAATGAAAGCAAACTTGGAGATATCTTGACGGTTGTCTCTGAGCACCTGCCCAAGGGTGATAAATCAGGGGCTGTCGTTTATTGTGCGACCCGAAAAAAGACTGAACGTGTCGCAGAATTCCTGAAAAGCCAAAAGCTTGCTGCCGAGCATTTTCACGCCGGGCTGACACCCGACGACAAGCAGAATGTTCAAGAACGATTCCGCGTGGGCGATTTGCGTGTGATTGCGGCGACAAACGCATTCGGCATGGGGATCGACAAGCCCGATATCCGTCTCGTGGTCCATGCGGACATCCCCGGATCGCTGGAAAACTATTTACAGGAGGCGGGCCGGGCCGGGCGCGACCGGGCGCCTGCCGAATGTGTGCTCCTCTATCAATCCGACGATGTCGAGCGGCAGTTTTCACTCACCGCGCGCTCGCGCCTAGAACGCCACGAGATCGCCGCCATTCTCAAGGCGCTGCGCCGAATGGACGAGCATACGCGCAACAGTGGCAAGGTTGTGGCAACGCCCGGCGAGATTGTGCGAGAGGAGAAGGATCGAGAGTTTATCCGTGATAGCGCCAGCGATGATACCCGCGTTAAGACCGCCATTGCATGGCTCGAAGAAGCTGCGTTGGTTTCCCGCGAGGAAAACCGAGTACAGGTGTTTCCGTCTTCTCTTCTGGTGCGTACGCTGGCAGAAGCCGAAGCCCGATTGAATGGGGTCGAGATCACTCAGGCCAGACGCACGCAACTTTTGACCATCGTGCGCCACGTGATAAACAGGCCCGCAGATCAGGGCATTTCGACGGATGAACTTACTGATATCAGTGGGCTTTCACATCGGGCGCTGAGCAAAGCAATGGCGGATTTGGAAACCCTCGGTATTGCGCGAAACGATATCGCAATCACGGTCGCGGTTCATATCGGCTTTGAAAATCAATCAAGCCAGCGCTTGATGCGGGCAATGCGTCTGGAAAAGGCGCTGATTGATCAGATGCGCAAACTGGCACCCGAGGCTGACATCGGCGATCGCAGTCCGCTTGATATGGCGGCAGCAAGCCAGTTTTTGCGCGGTGAGGGGCATGCAGATGCGAGTCCACATGTCCTTGATCGCTTGTTGCGAAGCATCGAGCGAGATGGGCGCGACAGCGACGGCGGGCGCGGCAATATCCGCCTACGCAGATTGTCTAGCAAGACAGTCGAAGTGGTGTTGCAACGCTCATGGCGAGTTGTGGATCAGACGGCATCAGTGCGTTTGATGGCAGCCGAAAGACTTCTGAGTTTTTTGATAAGTAAGGCTCCCGCAGGCATCCGAGGTAAAGATGTTCAGGTGGAGACGACCATTGGCGATCTGCTTGGCGCACTGACAGGGGATGTGTCTCTAAAGGCTTTTGGCGTAAGGGACATGACCAAGCTCATGGAGCGCGCACTTCTTTGGCTACACGAACAGCAAGTATTGACGCTGGGCAAAGGTCTGACAGTGTTCCGCTCTGCCATGACCATCTACCTGAAAGCGGGGCGTACAGTCTTCACCAAAAAAGACTTCCTTCCCCTTGAGGAGCATTACCGCGAGCAGACCGTTCAAACACATGTGATGGCCGCATATGCAGAAAAAGGATTGAATCATATCGATGAGGCAATGCGCCTCTCCGAGGATTACTTTACACTCAATCAAGATAGTTTCTTGCGAAGTTGGATGCCGGGTCGCAACGTGGAGCTTCGTCGCCAGACGACTGGCAAGGCGTGGAAGCAGATTGTTGAAGATTTGCAAAATCCGGTTCAACAAGAGATCGTCGCGGATGACCGCGAAGCGACCAACGTACTTGTTTTGGCAGGGCCTGGTTCGGGCAAGACTCGGGTGCTTGTACATCGTATCGCCTATCTGCTTCGCGTGAAGCGTGAAGACCCATACGGCATACTCGTGCTGACCTATAACCGCCATGCAGCGGCTGAAATCCGCGCCCGGCTGCGCCATCTTGTCGGCGAAGATGCCGCGCGCGTCACCGTCTCTACCTGTCATGCACTTGCAATGCGGTTGGTCGGCGCGAGCTTTGTAGGCGCAGCTACCGAACAGCGAGATTTCGACGGCATCGTGAAGGAAGCCGTGCGCCAGATCAATGGTGAGGGGCTGAGCAAATCCGAGGCTGAAGCACAGCGTGAGACCCTTATTCAGGGCTATCGTTGGATCTTGGTGGACGAGTATCAAGACATTGGTCCCGAGGAATATGCCCTGATTGCCGCTGTGGCCGGGCGTTCTCTGGAAGACCCAGATCAGCGGATCAGCCTTTTTGCCGTGGGCGACGACGACCAGAATATCTATGCGTTTGCCGGGGCCTCGATTTCGTTCATACGCCAGTTTGAGGAGGACTACCGCGCCAAACCCAAGTTCCTGACCGAAAATTACCGCTCGACCCGCTATATCATTGACGCCGCCAATCAGGTTATCGAACCTGCGCGCGGCCGAATGAAGGCCGGACACGACATTACCGTCGATAAGATGCGGAGCCTTCATCCGGGTGGCGGTGTGATGGTGGGCTATGATCCGGTCGGTCAAGGACGGGTGCAGTTCTTGGATATAGCGGGCGATGACGTGGCACAAGCGATGGCAGCAGTGGATGAATTGGTGCGGATCTCGCAGCTCGATCCCGACTTCAGCTGGGCACGTTGCGCGATCATATCGCGGGACTGGCGGCGACTTGATCCGGTCCGCGCCTATGCCGAAAAGCTTGGCCTGCCTGTCGAAATGGCAAACGAAAAGCTCCCGAGCATCTGGCGCCTGCGAGAAATGCAGCATCTTGTTGCAGGCTTGCGCAAGCGCATGTCCGGGATACTTACAATCCAAGAGATTCTTAACGTCCTCAATGAGCAGCCATCAAGCCGTTGGGTTGATCTCATTGCAACAGGGGTTGCGGACCTTGCGCGCGACTTGGGAAAGAAAACCATTCCCGTTCCGGATACCATCGAGTGGCTTGCGGAATGGGCGCAAGAAATTCGCGATGTTCAAAAGGGGTTACTACTGCTGACCGCGCATCGCTCCAAGGGGCTCGAGTTCGACCACGTGTTGATCTTAAACGGTGGCTGGAGAGCGCTCTCGCAGGGCGAAGACGGCGAAGCCCCGCGCCGCCTGTTTTACGTCGCCATGACGCGCGCGCGTCGCAGTCTCGCGGTGGTGACAAGTGGCGCGCATGACTTCGTGTTGGCGGACAGCGAAAGCGAACTGCTGCGCACAGTCGAAACACCGCGACGGATCGATCTTCCTGAACCTGACCAGTATCAGCTCCCTGACCTGACTTCGGTTGATCTGTCTTATGCTGGTCGGCTGCCCGGGACGAGCCCAACACATTCAGCAATCGTCGCGGCGATGGTTGACGACCCAGTGGCGCTTGAACAGAGGGAGGGAAAATGGATTATCTTTGATCGCGACCGCCGCCCGCTTGGCCGTATGGCTGGAAGATGGGCACCTCCCGCGGGAACCGCCCTAGTTTCAGGCAAGGTAGGGGCAATCGTGCGCTGGCGCAAATCCGACAACGATGAGCGTTTCCAGACCTATATTAAGCATGATGAATGGGAGACAGTCCTGCCCGAGTTTGTGTTTCGCTCGCGCGAGCGAAAGTGAAGCGATGAGCAGTAGCAACCTCTTCAATGCTGACTTCGTTACCTCTGTCCGCTAACCGACGATAAAGCCGTAAGCGCTGCTTTGACCCCACCTTCCCGTCGGTTGCCTGATCTGCGAGTCCTTTGCCGAGAGTGGTTTTGCAATGGAGGCGGTTATGGGAGGCTATATAAAGCACCATATTGAGGAGATTTGCCGGATGGAGGTCATGGTTGGCCCTTCGGCAAGCGGCGTTGGTCGGATGGGTTCAAGGGCCGGGTTGTCGCAGAGACCCTTCTGCCGGGGGTTACGGTGACCGAAGTTGCGCGGCGGCACGATTTGCGACCGAACCATCTGTCATCATGGCGGCGGTTGGCGAAGGAGGGCAAGCTGCCGGTGCCTGATCTGGAGGGTGCGGAGTTCGCGACGGTGGTGATCGAACCTCCTGTACCCGAACCCCAAGATGCCACCACGCCACCAATTGAGATCGTATCTGGTGACGGTGTCACTGGCGGCACTGGTTGAGAACGAGCTGAGGAAGGACCCGTTCACCGGCACGGTGTTCGTCTTCCGGGCCAAGCGGGCGGATCAGCTGAAGCTTTTGTACTGGGATGGCACCGGTTTGGTGATGACCTTTAAGCGGCTGGAGGAAACGACCATCACCTGACCTGCGATGCGGGGTAAGCGGTGCGCGGCCCCCACACTTTGGAGCTGACGTCTGATCTGCGATTCAGAGGCTTCTTTGGTTTGTGGGGAGTTTCTCGATGGGAGCTACAAGCGAGTTTCTGGCAAGTGTTCCGCGTCGGGCTGATGGCAAGCGGAATTGGCCGCCTGAGTTGAAGGCACGGATCGTGGCGGAGACGTTGATTGAGGGCGAGACGGTCAACGCGGTCGCGTAGCGATATGAGCTGATCCCCAGCACAGTGTCTGATTGGCGTCGGATGGCGCGACAGGGCAAGCTGGTCCTGCCGAATTTGGATGGCATGGATTTTGTGCCTGTCGAGATTGCGGCACCTGCGCCTTTAGCCCAGCCTTTGTCCGTCACATCTTCTGGAACGCTCGATGTGATCAAAGGCGATGTCATTGTTCGTCTTGATGCGGCAACGCCTGCAACACGGGTCGCCGAGATCGCCCGGGCTTTGGCCCCTTGATCGCGCCGTCCCACAAGGTTCGGATCTTTGTAGCCAGTGATCCGGTCGACGTCCGCAAGGGTCATGACGGGCTGGCCGCTCTGGTGCAGGGTCATTTGCGACATAAGCCCTTTGATGGGTCGGTCTATGTCTTCCTCGCCAAGCGAGCAGATCGGCTGAAGCTGATCTACTGGGACGGCAGCGGGCTGGTGATGGCTTATAAGCGGCTTGAGGATCACAGCTTCAAATGGTCCGCGATCAGGAGCGGGGTGATGCGTCTGGAACCAGCCCAGTTTGAAGCCCTGTTCGCGGGTTTGGATTGGCGGCGCGTGCAGCCCTTGGAGGTCGCGGCACCTTCTGCGGCGGAGTGACTCGCAGGAGCCTTTGCAGGGGTCATTCTGCCCTTGTTTTGTTATGGTATCGGGCATGACCCCACCTGCTGAATTGCCCGACGACATTGCCGAACTGAAGGCAATTATCCGTGCGCAGCAGGATCAGAATGCGCGGCTCGAGACCCTCGTCGCCTCCTTCAAGAAGGCGCTCTTCGGTGCCAAATCCGGGAAGATTGACCCGGCTCAGTATGAACTGGAACTCGCGGATATCGAGGCGGCCATCGCGCAGGTGAAAGCCGAGATTGATGCTGATCCGCGCACTGCGCCCGTGCGACCGCCAAAGCCGCGCCAGACCAACCCGGGGGACACTGCCCAGGCATCTGGAGCGGGTCGAGGTGATCATTGAGCCCGAAGCCTCCTGCGCCTGCGGGGCCGAACGCCATGTCATCGGCGAAGATGTCAGCGAACGGCTGGACATCATCCCCGCGCAGGTCCGGGTGATCGTCACCCGTCGCCCCCAATATGCCTGCCGGTCTTGCAAGAGCGGGATTGCTCAGGCGGCTGCACCCGCCCACATCCTCGCAGGCGGCATGCCAACCGAGGCCACGCTGGCCCATGTGCTCGTCTCAAAATATGCGGATCACCTGCCGCTCTATAGGCAGGCGCAAATCTACAGCCGCCAGGGCCTTGATCTGGATCGCTCCACCTTGGCCGCGTGGGTCGGCAAGTCGGCCTTTGAATTGACCCCGGTCTATGATGCCCTGATGGCCGACCTGAAGCGCGCCACCAAGCTCTTCATGGACGAAACACCCGCGCCGGTTCTGGCCCCAGGGCGCAAAAGCACCAAAACAGGTTACTTTTGGGCCTTAGCCCGTGATGACAGGCCGTGGGGCGGCGATGACCCACCTGGAGTGGCGTTCACTTACGCGCCCGGGCGCTCCAGCCAGCATGCGGACAAGATTTTGAAAGGCTTCAGCGGCACTCTGCAGGTGGACGGCTATGCAGGTTATAACTGATTGCTCAAACGTACCGCGCAGGACGCAAAACTGGCGTATTGCTGGGCCCATGCCCGCCGCAAACTGCATGACGTGACCCAGTCCAGCACGGCCCCGATTGCGCAGGAAGGTCTGGCCCAAATCCAGGCGCTCTATCGCATCGAAAAAGACCTGCGCGGCCTGCCTGCCGACCAACGGCTCGCTGCTCGGCAAGAGCGCTCAAAACTCATCATCGACGCATTCGCGCTTTGGCTTGCCCGACACCGCGCCCACGTCTCAATGAAATCACCAACCTCAGAAGCCCTGAAATACATCGCCAAGTACTGGGATGGGCTGATCCTATTCCTCGACGACGGTCGCATCGAGATGGATTCCAATGCAGTCGAGCGGGCGATCCGTCCAATTGCGCTTAACCGAAAAAATGCACTCTTCGCCGGTCACGATTCTGACGCACAAAACTGGGTGGTCATGGCGTCCCTGATCGAGACCTGCAAACTCAACGGGATCGAACCTCATGGCTATCTGTCCGGCGTCCTGAAAGCCATTGCAGGTGGGCACAAACAGACCGACATCAACGAACTACCGACCTGGAACCACGCCAAACCCGTGTGACCGGCGCACCGCTTACGATACGGGATGGGCTGATGTCGCTCAATCACGCTCAGTTTGAGGCACTGTTTGCCGGACTGGACTGTCGGAAGGTGAAGGCTCTCGCGCCAGGTCCTCCGACCGCGGCAGAGTGAATCAGGCCGTTGATTGGACGGCATCAGATGCCCGGATTTGGGAGATCAGCACCATGAATGCGACGGCCGATCTTCCTGACGATATCGATGCTTTGAAGGCCATCATTCGTGCGCAGCAGGAGCATAATGCTGTTCAGGCGGCTGTGATCGACCGCAAGCAAACCTGCATTCTCCAGCTGGAAAAGCTGGTTGCGGATTACAAGCGCGCCATGTTCGGTGCGCGATCCGACAAGGCCTTTCCAGAACAGTATAAGCTGGCGCTTGAGGATATCGAGGCCGTTCAGGAAGCCGTGCATGCCGAAGTCGAGGCAGATGACCGACAGATCAGCGGCAAACCACGTCCGCACAAGACCAATCGAGGATCGCTGCCGAAACATCTGCCGCGCACCGAAGAGATCATCGCGCCTGAAAGCGTTACCTGCGCTTGTGGCCACGAACGCCACATCATCGGCGAGGATGTGAGCAAACGGCTTGATATCGTGCCTGAGCCGTTCCGCGTGATTGTCACGCGCCGCCCGCGCTATGCCTGCCGGCCCTGCGAAAATGGCATTGTCCAAGCGCCCGCACCGGCCCATCTGAACCCCGGCGGCATACCGACCGAAGCGACACTGACCGCCATCGCGCAAGGCCGCAAGCAATCCGATATCGACGCCCTCCTGCCTTGGAATTCAAAAGGCCTGATCGGGGGACCGGGCTATGAGCATCATCGAATTGAAAATCACGCTTGACTACATCGAGGCTGTCGTCACGCGCACCCTGCAGGTGCCAGCCGATATCCGCCTTGATGTTCTCAAGCTCGCCAAGCGCTGGAAGCCAAAAGACACACGCCTCAGCTGATCAAGGTGGGGTCAGCGCAACGATTACATAGAGCCGCTGAAACAACTTTTTTGCGAATTGTTTCTTCCACGACCATGGTTTGTTTTTCGATGGAATGACTGGCCGTTGGTCCATTTATTAAAAACCCTACGTGTTCGTTTTGTCTGAAAAGCGCAGGGGCAAAACAATAGGTAACCTCGTTCATGAACAGCATTGAAACTTCGCTCGATTTTTTCCCCAAGCTGAACGGCTGCTCCGCCGAGAGCAATCAAGCCGACCATTGCGACCATTTCGCAGCCCGGCGCACCCATGCCGAGCAGGCGCACTAGTCGTGCCCCACCATGCCTCGCATATCGCAGCTGCTCCGAAGCAGGTTGTTGTCAGGGACGCGATGCCGTCCGACTGCTCGTGGGGACGCAAATTAAAGAACAGGGCCCACAGAATGACACCGAGGAAAGAGAGCCCATAGCCGAAAGCTTCCGACGACCGTAGTGTCAGGCCATCCTTGCCGGTGAGAATACCAACGCCAAAAAGCCCAAGCGCGGCACCTGCATCCCCCTTCCCTCAACTGTGCAGCCGGAAGAACAGATTGCCGCGAATGATCAGACAGGCAGGCCATAGGTAATTGATCAACGACGCAGGAATTGGAGCAGCGTGATGGTACGCTTCGAGATAGACCGGATGATAAGCAGCAAGAAGCATGGCAATCATCGCTCCCCTTCGGCCCAGAAGCGACACCAGAGTGCGGCCGGTCACAAGGCAAAATACCCACCCCATTCCTGCTGCCATGGCAAAGCAAAAGGTCGGCACCAGTTGTGACGGCAGGGACGCTGAAAGCGCTCCGAAAGCGCCAAGCCCCCATGACAGGATAGCAAGCTTGCCCAAACCCGTGTGCCGTGCTGTCATCAGACCTTCGCTGTCAACGCCGTGTCATCCGTAAGCGTCATGCGTCGCCCCAAGCCCTGCAAGCCGTCGAAATCGGCTACTTTCCCGTCGATGACAGACGGAAAGGGCATCCAACATCGCGCCCCAGCAACTGAATCGCTCAGAAGACCCGCCTGGGAAATGGCCTAGGTCAGCACGCCCAAACGATCCATCAAAACGCTGAGCGTTTCGCGGTCGCGTCCAACCCAATCGGCCTTGCGCGATTTGAACAATGTCGCCTGACTCCGATGGATCACCCCATCCGACAGCACCTTTAGGTGATTGGCACGCAACGTATCACCAGTTGAGGTGATATCCGCGATCGCCTCGGCAGTGCCATTCTTGACTGTGCCTTCGGTGGCTCCCTGACTATCCACAAGTTGGTAGTCAGCGACGCCCTCGCGCTTCAGGAATTCTCGCACCAAGCGGTGATACTTCGTTGCGATGCGAAGGCGGAATCCATGGCAGGCCCGGAATGCTGCGGCCGCACTGTCCAGATCAGCAACGCAATCCACGTCAACCCAAACCTGTGGCACGGCGATCACCAGATCCGCATGACCGAATCCCATGAGATCAATCTCTTTGACCTGATCATCCCATGCCGCCAGCGTGTCGCGGACAAGATCGGACCCGGTCACGCCCAGATGAACGCGCCCCGCCGCCAGTTCGCGCGGAATTTCCGACGCTGACAGCAATACAAGGTCGACACCGTCGATCCCGGTGACAACCCCTGCATATTCGCGATCCGACCCCGTGCGTTGCAAATTCAAACCGCGCGCGCCAAACCAATCGAATGTCTTTTCCATCAGCCGTCCCTTGGACGGAACCCCGAGTTTCAGCGTCATGCTGCACCCTCCTTTTCGCGCAGGTGCAACGCAACTTCGGCCCGGATGATGCCGCCAACGGCAGGTATTTCGGCACCGCGCCCCAACACCTTTGTCAGCGCGTCATAGCGGCCACCAATGGCAACCGCGGGTAAATCAGGGCGGCCAATTGCCGAAAAGCCAAAGACGAACCCGTCATAGTATTCCAGCGTGGTGCGGCCAAAACTGGTTTCAAACGGCAACGAATCTACATCAATGCCGCGCGCGGCCATTGCTTCAAACCGCCGCTCCAGTCGGGCCACGGCGGGGGAAAGCGTCGGAAGATCGACCGCCACATCGCGCAACCGTTCCAGCGCAACAGGGGCCACATCTTTCAGACCCGTCACCTGATCGAGCAAGTCCACTTCTGACGCTGGCAGGGGCGGTTGCACTGCGTCTTTCGCCAGCCGGTCCAGCCGGGCGCGAATTTCTGTCTCGCTGCGCAGACCAATCCTGATGCCGCTGCCCTGCATCGGGTCACCGCCCTGTGCCATTATAGCAAGAACGGCTTTGCGGTGTGTGGGAACCGGTTTGCGGCCTGCAAACTGGTCGATCAAGGCGCGGAAACGGCGAGGCCGCCACAAATGGCGCATCAAGGCGGCACGCCGATCGTCAGACAAGGTCAACCCGGCCAACGTCGCGCTTGTGATCCCAATATCGCCAGTGGCGGGTTTCACGGGCAAGCCTTGCAATGCCTCAGCGATACTGGCGAAGACGTCCGCATCGGCCGCTTCCGGATCGCGCCCGTCAAACAATTCGAGGCCAACCTGAAAATACTCGTTTGGCCGGGTTTCGTCGTTTTCCTGTTTGCGGAATACCTCGCCAGAATAGGTATAGCGGGCAGGCTCGGCGCCACCATCCATATGTTCCTGAACCACAGGCACCGTAAAATCCGGGCGCAACATCTGCTCACCGCGCAGAGGGTCGGCGGTGACATAGGCACGGGCGCGGATATCTTCGCCGTACAGATCCAGAAGCGTCGCCGCCGGTTGCAGGATCGCAGGATCAACCGGCGCTGCACCAGTGGCTTCGAACATGGCGCGCAGACGCAGTGCCTCGTCCCTTACGGCGGCTTTAGGCAGACGGCTCATGCGTCCCCCAGCATCCGGCGCACAGTTGCGACCAGATCGCCGCGCGGCACTTCGGTTTGGGCCGGGTTGGCCTTCCATTCCTCAAGGCTTGCGCTTTGGGCGATTTCCGCCCCAAGGATCAGGTCCTTGATCTGCACGACATCGCGGGCGGCTTCGTCTTCGCCCTGAATGATGGCCAGTGGGCTTTCGCGCTTATCAGCGTATTTCATCTGGTTCCCAAAGTTCTTGGGATTGCCCAGATACACCTCTGCCCGAATACCGGCATCGCGCAATTCGGTCGCCATTTTTTGGTAATCAGCCATGCGCGTGCGGTCCATGACGGTAACAACAACCGGCCCTTTGCCGCGATGCGCCACACGCCCTTTGGCGATCAGCGCGGCCAACAGACGGTCAACGCCGATGGACACGCCTGTCGCGGGCACGGCCTGCCCGGTAAAGCGTTTGACCAGATCGTCATAGCGCCCGCCCCCGGCAACAGACCCGAACTGACGCGGCCTGCCCTTTTCATCCATGATCTCGAAGGTGAGTTCCGCCTCATACACCGGACCGGTGTAATAGCCGAGGCCGCGCACGACAGAGGGGTCTATCAGGATGCGGTCAGGGCCATACCCTTGAGCGGCAAGCAAACCTGCAATCGTCGCAAGTTCGTCAACGCCTTCGGTCCCGATCACAGATGCACCAACCAACGCCCGCAATTGGGCCAGCGTTTCTTCGGCTGTGTCGCGGGTCGCTTGCATGAAGCCCATGACGACGTCTGCTTGGGCGTCGCCCAAACCGGCCCCTTTGGTGAAATCGCCCGAGGCATCCTTGCGCCCCTCGCCCAGCAAGGCGCGCACGCCATCCGGGCCAAGCCTGTCCAGCTTGTCGATGGCGCGCAGAACGATGCCGCGCTCGGCCTCGTGGGCTTGCGGGTCAGCCGGGTCAAGCAACCCTGCGACCTCAAGCACGCCGTTCAGCACTTTGCGATTGTTCACCCGCACCACGTAATCGCCGCGCTCAATTCCAACCGCTTCCAATGTGTCGGAAAGCATGGCGCAAATCTCGGCATCCGCAGCAACGGACGGCGCACCAACAGTATCAGCATCACACTGATAGAACTGACGGAACCGGCCCGGCCCAGGCTTCTCATTTCGCCATACCGGCCCCATCGCATAACGACGATAGGGCGTCGGCAGGTCATTGCGGTGCTGGGCATAGACACGCGCCAGCGGTGCCGTCAGATCATAGCGAAGGGCGACCCAGCCGCTGTCTTCTTCCTGCCAGGCAAAAACACCCTCATTGGGGCGGTCCACATCCGGCAAGAATTTGCCAAGCGCTTCCACCGTTTCCACGGCAGAACTTTCCAGCGGGTCAAAGCCATAGCGTTCATAAACCTGCCCGATTGCATCAAGCATAGCCTTGCGTTCGCTGACCTCAGCCCCGAAATAGTCGCGAAAGCCCTTGGGCGTTTCGGCCTTTGGGCGGGCTGGGCGTTTGTCCTTCTTGGCCATGGGGCCCTCGCGTGTAATGGTCGCGCGTGCCTTAGCCGATGGGGCGATAAGGGGCAACCACGTCGCCCGTGAATCGAGCAGGAGAACCGGGATGAACTTGGAAGAAATCAGCGCACTGCAAGAGCGGCTCGCACATCTGGAACGGGCACTTGGCGATGTGTCCGACGTGGTGGCGCGCCAAGACAAGGACATCGCGCGCCTGACCCACCGGCTAGAGATGCTGATGCAACGCGAGGCTGAACGCGAATATGCGTCGGGCGGCAGCGTCCCTGTGGCCGACCGCCCCCCCCCACACTGGTGAGCGCCGTTCAGCCCGCAAGCATCGGCCGCATCGTCACGCCAAGCACCCAGGACGGGCGCGCAAGCTCGTCTTGGGTCAACGGGCGCAATCCACCCGATGGCGGATAGGGATCGCGCACCATGACACCTTCGCGCCACGGATTGCCGGGTTGCGGGCTGCGGGTAGTGATTTCGGTGATGACCGTGGTGTGACCGGCAGACCCGCACAACAGAGGTTGCCGTGTCAGCCGATCCAGCAAACGCGGAAAGTCATCCGTGGCAGGGTGCGTTTCATGTAACGAACCAAGCGGTGCCAAACCCAGCAAGAAACCGCGCCCTTCCCGGTCTTTCCAATGGCCAGACATGGCGTGAAGTCGGGAAATTTCCGTCTCAGGATCATGGGGTTCACACCCCTGCCCGCCAGCACGCACCAGCAGATCGCCCACCGTCACATCCGCACCGAACCCTTGAATGAGATACGCAAGGCACGCGGCCCATGCTTGGCTTCGACACGGCTGGGTCGGCAAATCTGGCGTCGTGACAAAGCCGGTGGTGCAACGCACCCCGCCCTGCCCAATCCGATAGCACCCTTTTCCCACCTGCCCGGCAATCGCCAAGCCAGTAGGCAACCCAGCAGCCATAACGCCGACCCCCGCCAGCGCCGCAAACATATCACGCCGTCGCATAAAATACCCCATCTTCACCCACTCCAAGGCTTACGGCGCGGATGCTAACGGCGGCTTCAGATTTGCCCGGGCAGAAAGGGTTTTGGAAAGGACAGTTAACAAATTGCGCACGCGTTGGAGCCGTCCCAAAGACCCGGCGTTGCACGACACGTCCCAGAAGGAATATACATCTGGTGTGGATATCGGCCACGCGTGCACCGCCTTTCCAAGCAAAGGAACCCCATGAGCCCTGAAACGATGCACAAATGGCAAGGTGCTGGTGTCGCACTGATTTGCGGGGCTTTGATCCTTCTTGTCTCGCTTGGGGTGCGCCATGGGTTTGGCTTGTTCCTTCAGCCCATCAGCATGGATCAGGGATGGGGGCGCGGCACCTTTGCCTTTGCCATTGCGCTTCAGAATCTGGTCTGGGGGGCAAGCCAGCCATTCACCGGAATATTGGCAGACAGGTACGGTGCCAAACCGATCATCATAGGCGGCGCCGTCCTTTACGCGTCGGGACTGTGGATCATGAGCGTCGTCGCCGGTCAGGGACTGTTCATTCTGGGCGCCGGCGTGCTGATCGGGCTGGGCCTGTCTGGCACGACTTTCCCCGTCATATTCGGCGCGATCAGCCGCCTTGTCCAACCGGCACAACGATCCCTTGCAATGGGAATTACAATGGCCGTGGGATCATTCGGGCAATTCGCGATGCTGCCAATCAGTCTCGGGTTGATCATGGAATTCGACTGGCAAGGCGCGCTGATCGTGTTGTCAGGCCTTGCTTTAGCCATGATTCCCTTGGCCTTCGGCATCCGCTTCGCCCCCGCGCCTGTTGCAAACGCGCAAGAGGATGTGAGCTTTGGCCAAGCCCTGCGCGATGCCTTCCGCGAGCGGGATTTCTGGCTGCTGTCATTGGGCTTTTTTGCCTGCGGCTTTCAAGTCGTTTTCATCGCTGTCCACCTGCCTGCCTATCTGGCCGACAAGGGCATCGACAGCGGTGTTGCCACCACCGTTCTGGCGCTGATCGGTTTGGTGAACATCGCAGGGGCCTATCTTGCCGGACTTTGGGGCGGACGGCTGCGCAAGCCCATGCTGCTAAGTTGGATTTACCTGGCCCGCGCGGTGGTTATCGCCGCCTTTCTTCTGATACCGATCAGCGCCGCCTCGGCCTATGGATTTGGGGCTTTGATGGGGCTCTTTTGGCTATCAACCGTTCCGCTGACCAACGGGACGGTCGCGGCCGTATTCGGGGTCAAACACATGTCGATGCTCGGCGGCATCGTGTTCTTCGCCCATCAACTTGGGTCGTTCGCAGGGGGGTGGCTTGGCGGGTGGCTCTATGACCTCACCGGCAGCTATGATCTGGCATGGTCCATCGCCATCGCCCTAAGCCTGGTCGCGGCCGTGTTGAACTGGCCCATCACGGAACGGTCACTTGCACAAAGGCGGACGTCAGCATGACCGCAGCGCACCTTCTTCGCGGGCTGTTGGCGGCGGCAGTTTTGTTGGTACTGGCGTTGATCTTTTCACTCTACCAGCAAATGCCTTTGACGATCTATCTGGAACGTTGGGGCTTGTGCTGAGTGTCGGCGCCCTTTCAGTCAAAGCGGTCGGTGGCGTAAGGAAATAGCGCTCTGGGTACATTGCGACCGCGTCAGCGGTCACATGTCTTCGACCATCACCACACCCTGCAACGACTTTACAGCGCTGCGAACTTGCGGGGTGATGGCGCACGGGTCTGGCAAAGGAATGTCGACTTCAGCCAGATCGCCATCATTGACCAAAAGGCACAGGCTGACAGGCGCACGGGCGCGGCGCGGACTGTCTTTGGTGACTTTGTCGAGCAGCGAAATCACCGGCGCAACGTCTGCTTGCGGATCGAAGTAGATCTTTAGCCCGGCCACACCGGCCCCTGCGACGACGTCATCCACCGGCGATGCGCCTTTGCACAGCAACTTCAACTGGTCGCTTTCCATCGTCGCCTCGACGGTTAGCACGACATTGCAGCCCGGCTCCAGATACTCGCGCGCCGCTTCCAGCGTTTCAGAAAACACGGTCACCTCGTACAAGCCCGATGGATCGGACAACCCCACGAACGCATAGCGATTGCCACGCGCAGACTTACGTTCCTGTCGCGCGGCAACCGCCCCGGCCATTTTCGCGACCAGCGGCCCGCGGCGGGCGGCTTCTTCAACCTCGGCCAACGTTTTGATGCCCGAGCGTTTGAGCGGGCCCATGTAATCGTCCAGCGGGTGCCCCGAGAGGTAAAACCCGATCGCGGTATGTTCTTCTCCCAGCCGTTCCATGGGCAGCCAATCATCCACCGGGGACAGGCGTGGCTCTGGCAGATCATCCCCCGCCTCGCCAAACAGCGAAACCTGCGAGGATGCCCGCTGTTCATGAATCGCGGCAGAATAGGCCATCAATGCATCCATCGCGCCGAACACCCGGCGGCGATTGCGATCAAGCATGTCGAACGCTCCGGCACGGGCCAGCATCTCCAGCGGGCGCTTGCCGATCTTTTTCAAATCCACCCGGCGGGCAAAGTCAAACAAGGTGACAAAGGGTGCCTCGGTGCCATTTTCGACGCGCGCAGTTTCGATCAGACGCATCGCCTCCAGCCCGACATTCTTCAGCGCGCCAAGCCCGTAAACCAACCGCCCCTCTGACACAGTGAACCGCGCGGCAGATCGGTTGACGCAGGGCGGGATAACTTCGATCCCCAGACCGCGCCGGACCTCTTCGGCAAAGACAGCCAACTTGTCGGTCAGATGAATATCGCAGTTCATCACGCCGGCCATAAACTCGACCGGGTGGTTCGCTTTCAACCATGCGGTTTGATAGCTGACCACTGCATAGGCTGCCGCATGGGATTTGTTGAACCCGTAATTCGCGAACTTGTCGAGAAGGTTCCAAACCTCAAGCGCCTTATCCGCATCGACGCCGTTCTTCTTGGCCCCTGCCAGAAATTTGGGCCGCTCGGCATCCATCGCCTCTTGGATTTTCTTACCCATGGCGCGGCGCAAAAGATCGGCCCCGCCCAGCGTATAACCCGCCATTTCCTGGGCAATCTGCATCACCTGTTCCTGATAGACGATGATGCCCATCGTCTCATCAAGAATGTGATCCACGGTCTTGTGCAAGCCAGCCCGTTTACGCAGGCCGTTCTTCACCTCGCAGAAGGTCGGAATATTCTCCATCGGGCCGGGACGATACAGCGCCACCAGGGCGATAATGTCTTCGATGCAGGTCGGTTTCATGCGCCGGAGCGCATCCATCATCCCCGAACTTTCCACCTGAAACACCGCCACCGTCTTGGCCGAGGCATAAAGCTGATAGGTCTTTTCATCCTCCAACGGGATCTGGCCAATGTCGTTTTCGGCCCCGTCCGCCGGTTCGTAAATCACCGACCCATCCGGCGCGACATGAAGGTCACGGCCCGCCGCGTGGATCAATTCCATCGCGTTCTGGATGACAGTCAGTGTTTTCAGCCCCAGAAAGTCGAATTTCACGAGACCGGCTTGTTCCACCCATTTCATGTTGAACTGGGTCGCAGGCATATCGGACCGTGGATCCTGATAAAGCGGCACCAGCTCGTCAATGGGCCGATCGCCGATCACCACACCGGCGGCGTGCGTGGACGCATTGCGCAACAGCCCCTCGACCTGCTGACCATAGGTGAGCAGCCGGTCCACGACCTCTTCGCGGCGGGCCTCTTCGCGCAAGCGCGGCTCGTCAGTCAGCGCCTTGGCGATGGACACCGGCTTGACCCCCTCGACAGGGATCATCTTGGACAGGCGGTCCACCTGCCCATATGGCATTTGCAGCACGCGCCCGATGTCGCGCACCGCCGCCTTGGACAATAGCGCCCCAAAGGTGATGATCTGCCCCACCCGATCACGGCCGTATTTTTGCTGGACATAGCTGATCACTTCTTCCCGGCGATCCATGCAGAAATCGATGTCGAAATCCGGCATCGAAACCCGGTCAGGGTTCAGGAACCGTTCGAACAACAGGCTATAACGCAGCGGGTCAAGGTCCGTGATGGTCAGCGCATAGGCAACAAGACTGCCCGCGCCCGACCCGCGCCCCGGCCCCACCGGAATGTCATGATCCTTGGCCCATTTGATGAAATCCGCAACGATCAGGAAATAGCCCGGAAACCCCATCCGCTCGATGATTTCCAGCTCGAATTCCAGCCGCTTTTCATACTCTTCCACGGGGGCCGCATGCGGGATCACGGCCAGCCGCGCGGCAAGGCCTTCGCGGGATTGGCGGCGCAACTCTTCCACCTCGTTCTCGGCAAAGCGCGGCAGAATCGGATCGTGCAATTCGGCCTTGAAGGCGCAGCGACGCGCGATCTCGACGGTATTTTCCAACGCCTCAGGCAGATCCGCAAACAGAGTTGCCATTTCTTCAGGCGATTTCAGGTAATGTTGCGGGGTTAGACGCCGACGCGGTCCGGCCTGATCGACATAAGCACCATCGGCAATGCAGATCAGCGCGTCATGAGCTTCGTACATCTTGGCTTCAGGGAAATAGACATCGTTTGTCGCAACCAACGGCAGCCCCATCGCATAGGCCATTTCCAGATGCCCGCGTTCGGTTGCCGCTTCTGCTTCGGGCGCACCGTCTTCGCCCGGATGACGCTGCAATTCCACGTAAAGCCGGTCCGGGTAAATCGTTGCCAGCCACTGCATCAGCGCCTCGGCCTTGGGGCGTTGTCCGGCCCGTAACAAACGCCCGACCGGACCATCCGGCCCACCTGACAGCGCGATCAAGCCGTCGCTGTGCGCTGCCAGATCTTCAACCGTGACGCTTGGAAGTTCCCCGCCCTTGCCAAGATACAGAGCCGAATTCAGTTTCAGCAAATTGCGATACCCGGCTTCGTTCTGAACCAGAAGCACAAGCGGCGCAGGCGCCGACGCTTTTTCCCCCGGCGCTGGCGGCGCATAGGCAAGGTCAACCTGACACCCAAGGATCGGCTGCACACCTGCCTTGGCGGCTCCGACTGAAAACTCCAACGCGGAGAACATGTTGTTGGTGTCAGTCACGGCAACCGCAGGCATCCCCATACCTGCCACAAGGCCAGGCAGAGACTTCAGTCTCACCGCGCCTTCCAGAAGCGAGTATTCAGTATGCAGGCGAAGGTGGATGAATCGCGGATCGGTCATGGGCTGACGATAGATAGTCCGCCGCCGGGCGAAAAGCCCATAAGACGGCCGCTATCGGTTCAGTAAGCATGGTTCTCTCCAAAATTCGTAAAAAGAGAGTGTGACTCAGGATGTGGATTGCGGTTCATTGAGATGCCCCTGCGTAATCTTGGGGTGATGCGGAAAATGGCCTGACTCACTTATGGAACGCAGCACTAGGCCCCAAGACTCGTCCACTTTGGCACAGCGACAATGCCCAAAAGGAAAGCAATAGCCTTAAACATGCCAACAATACGTGCGCCTTCCCCTTGCCAAATTCGAAATTCGCCGCTCTTGTAGAGCCAAGAACAGGGTTGGGATGGTCTACGCCGCATCGACTGCCCCCCAATAGCGCATACGAAATGGTAACGCGGCGAGAATTCTAAACCATGGTGGAGTTTACTCTGAACGGGGCACACGTGCGCATCGACGGCGAACCGCCGACGCGTACCTTGCTAGATTGGCTGCGAGAAACACGCGGGCTGACCGGAACCAAAGAAGGCTGCAACGAAGGCGACTGCGGGGCCTGCACTGTAATGGTCACGGATGATCTGGGCGCGCGGGCGCTGAATGCGTGCATCCTGTTCTTGCCGCAACTCTCAGGCAAAACCGTGCGCACGGTCGAAGGCCTCGCAGCACCAGATGGAACATTACATCCTGTTCAACAGGCGATGATCGACCATCACGGCGCACAATGCGGATTTTGCACGCCCGGCTTTGTGATGTCGATGGCGACAGCGCATGCCAACGGGGCACAAGACTATGACACGCAGCTTGCCGGTAACCTGTGCCGTTGCACCGGGTACGCGCCGATCCACCGCGCCGCAGAAGCCGCTGCGCAGGCCCCGGTTCCGCAGCACATTGCGTCAGAATTGGCCAGCGCTGCGTCGGCCGCACCTACCAACCTCTCATCGCGGGGCGCGGCAGCAAACAGCGCTGAGGGTGGCCAACCGGCGGCGCGCAATCCGGCCGCCACGTGCGGAACAACAGACGCCGCCGTCTTTCAGCCGAACACCTCAGATGCGCTCGCCGCATGGTACTTGGATAATCCGGGGGCGACCTTGATCGCGGGCGCAACCGATGTCGGGCTTTGGGTCACGAAGCAATTCCGCGACCTCGGCCCGGTTGCCTTCTTGAACGCATGCGCCGATTTGCGCGGCATCGACATAACGGACGACACCGTCACTATCGGCGCGATGACCACACTAACCGAGCTACTGCCCGCGATGCAAAAGCTCCACCCAAGTTTCGCGGACATGATCCGCCGTTATGGATCCGTACAGGTCCGCAACGCGGCCACGGTCGGCGGCAATGTCGCCAACGGATCGCCGATCGGCGACAGTCCCCCTGCACTGATCGCCCTTGGCGCCACGCTGCACCTTCGCAAAGGGGACTCCCGCCGCGCTCTGCTGCTGGAAGATTTTTTCCTTGAGTACGGCAAACAGGACCGCTCGCCCGGCGAATTTGTCGAAGCCATCAGCATTCCGCGCCAAACCGACCGGTTGCGCTGCTACAAAATCTCAAAGCGTTTTGACCAAGACATCTCAGCCCTCTGCGGGTGCTTGAATATCACAGTTGAGAGCGGAACCGTCACCGCGGCGCGGATCGCGTTTGGCGGCATGGCCGGCATTCCAAAACGCGCATCGGCCGTAGAGACCGCGTTGATCGGTCAGCCATGGACAGACGCTTCAGTCACAGCAGCCCTCCCCGCATTCGCGCAGGATTTCAGCCCCCTGAGCGACATGCGGGCAAGCGCCCAGTACCGCCTTGCCAGCGCGCGCAACCTGCTGCGACGATACCTCGCCGAAGATCTCGGCGTGAACGTTTCCGCGCTCGAGGTGACGCCATGAATGTGGGCACAAGACGTCCTGCGATGGCGCGCGGCGTTGGCACGGGCATGCCTCACGATGCAGCCCGCCTTCATGTTACGGGCCAAGCTCGCTATGTCGACGACATCCCCTTGCCCCAAGGCGCACTCCATTTGGCCTTCGGGCTCAGCGATATCGCTGCGGGGCGGCTCACATCCATTGATCTGACCGCCGTGCGCACTGCCCCCGGTGTCGTTGGCGCATGGGGCGCGGCTGATCTTGGCATCAACCCGGATTGCTCGCCTTCCAATCATGACGAACCTTTGCTCAGCGATGGAACCATCCATTATCTGGGCCAGCCCTTGTTCCTTGTCGCCGCAGACAGTCACCTTGCCGCCCGACAGGCTGTACGCTGTGCCGCGATCACCACCAAAGCCGACACTCCGATCCTGACCATTGATGACGCCATTGCAGCGGACACCCGATTTGAAGACGGTCCGCGCATGTATGGACGCGGCGACCCGGATGCAGCCATCGATGCCGCAGCCCATCAAGTCAGTGGCCGACTGGAAATGGGCGGACAAGAACACTTCTACCTTGAAGGCCAAGCCGCTGCAGCGATCCCGCAAGAAGGCGGCGACATGCTTGTGCATTCCTCAACGCAGCACCCGACCGAAATTCAGCACAAGGTCGCCCATGCACTTGGCGTCCCGATGCATGCTGTGCGGGTAGAAACCAGGCGCATGGGCGGCGGGTTTGGCGGAAAGGAAAGTCAGGGCAACGCGCTGGCCATCGCCTGCGCCCTCGTGGCCGCGCAGACAGGCCGCCCGGTCAAAATGCGCTATGACCGCGACGACGACATGATGATCACAGGCAAACGGCACGATTTCCGCATCGACTACCGCGCCGGTATCGACGATGCGGGCCGGATCACCGGCATCGATTTTACGCAATATGCGCGATGCGGCTGGGCGATGGATCTGTCGCTGCCGGTGGCCGATCGCGCCATGCTGCATGCCGACAACGCCTATTGGCTGCCTGCGGTGCGCATTACGTCGCATCGGCTGCGCACCAACACCCAAAGCGCCACCGCTTATCGGGGCTTCGGCGGCCCGCAAGGGATGCTTGGCATCGAACGGGTCATGGACCATATCGCCCATCAGTTGGGGCGCGACCCGCTCGAAATCCGCCGGGCGAATTACTATCCTGAAGCGGGCGAAAGAAACGTTCCTGCTTCACCCGCAGCCGGAACCACGACGCCTTACGGGCAAGAGGTTTCAGACTTCGTTCTGCACGATCTGACAACCCAACTGGAACAGAGCGCAGACTATGAGTCCAGGCGCGCCAATATCGCAAACTGGAACGCAAAGAACACGGTCCTGAAGCGCGGGCTTTCGTTGACGCCAGTGAAATTTGGGATCTCGTTCACCCTGACACATCTGAACCAAGCTGGCGCATTGGTTCATGTCTATCAGGATGGGTCCATCGCCATGAACCATGGCGGCACCGAGATGGGGCAAGGTTTGTTCCAGAAGGTTGCGCAGGTCGCCGCCTCCCGCTTCGGGGTCGATGTCACCGCTGTCAAGATCACGGCAACCGACACGGCAAAGGTGCCCAACACCTCGGCCACCGCTGCGTCAAGCGGGTCAGACCTGAATGGCATGGCGGTCGCTGCCGCCTGCGACACAATCCGCTCGCGGATGGCTGCGCATCTGGCCCGGGTCCGTCAGGCCGACCCTGCCGATGTCTGCTTTGCGGGCGGCGCTGTGCATGTAGGTCAAGATGTTCTCAGCTTCGAAGATGCCGCCGCCGAATGCTACATGGCTCGCATCAGCCTAAGCGCCACAGGGTTCTACAGCACACCAGAGATCACTTGGGACCGGATCAAGGGACACGGGCGCCCATTCTATTACTTTGCTTATGGCGCGGCCTGCACCGAAGTTATTCTGGACACGCTGACAGGTGAAAATCGCATTTTGCGGACTGACATCCTGCACGATGCTGGGGCATCGTTGAACCCCGCGCTGGATATCGGCCAGATTGAAGGGGGCTATGTGCAGGGCGCGGGTTGGCTGACCATGGAAGAACTTGTTTGGGACGATAAGGGCCGCCTGCGAACGCACGCGCCCTCAACCTACAAGATCCCGGCGATGGGCGACCGCCCCCGGATCTTTAACGTCTCGCTTTACGATGCAGAAAATCGCGAAGATACGATCTATCGATCCAAGGCGGTCGGCGAGCCGCCTTTCATGCTCGGTATCTCGGCCCTGATGGCGCTGTCGGATGCAGTGGCGGCCTGCGGCGATGGAAGCATCTATCCCGCGCTTGACGCGCCTGCCACGCCAGAGCGGTTGCTGGCGGCAATCGCGCGCATGCAGGACGCCGCCACATGAGCTTCGATCTTGAAACCCTAAAAGCCGCCGTCGCTGCCCACGGGCGGGTTGCCCGCGTCGTCGTTGCCTCAGCCCAAGGGTCAGCCCCGCGCGAAGCGGGCGCATCCATGCTGGTCTGGGACACGGGACAGAGCGGCACCATCGGCGGCGGGGCACTTGAATACGACGCAGCCCGGCTGGCACGTGAAACGTTGGCCAATGCTGGCCGCGACCACGTGCACCGTTATCCGCTGGGCCCAGCGTTGGGCCAATGTTGTGGCGGCGCGGTCACTTTGGTCACCGAAACCTATGATGCGGCTAGAGCCAACGCAATTGATCCCCGCGCACCGTTCTTGCGCCGCTTTGGCGGGCCAGAGACAGCGCCGCTTCCCCTGCAACGCGCTTTGCGCCTTGCCCGCGGTGAAGGCGTCGCCCCTCGTCCGCAATTGACACAAAACTGGTTCCTCGAACCGCTGGTAACCCCGACACGGCCCGTGTGGATCTGGGGGGCGGGGCATGTGGGACGCGCGTTGGTCCATGTTCTGGCCCCGGTCCCTGAACTGGCCATCACGTGGCTCGACACATCGCGCGACCGCTTTCCGGACAGGATCCCTGAGAATGTGACCGTACTGCCAACTGAGGCACTCGCCACAGTTCTGCACCGCGCGCCGAAAGACGCAGATCATCTGATCCTGACCTACTCCCACGCGCTGGATCTTGACCTGTGCCATGCCGCTTTGACCCATGGCTTCGCCAGCGTCGGCGTGATCGGATCAGCCACGAAACGGGTGCGGTTTCGCAACCGGCTGACGGCGCTTGGCCATGCTCCCGAACAGATCGACCGTATCATCTGCCCGATCGGAAACACCGCACTTGGCAAGCACCCGCATGCCATCGCGCTTGGCGTGGCAACAGCGCTGTTGGCAGGTCAGGCGCGCCCCATTTTGGCGAAAGGACGCGAGGCATGAGCGACACACTTCTGGCTCTGGATGGCCTGACCAAGGCCTATCCCGGCGTAATCGCCAATGACGACGTAAGTTTCAGCATCGGCGTCGGTGAGGTCCATGCGCTTCTTGGCGAGAACGGTGCTGGCAAATCGACCTTGGTCAAGATGATCTATGGTCTGGTGAAACCAGATGCAGGCAAAATGACGCTGCATGGCGATGCCTACGCACCCGGCCGCCCGTCCGAGGCGCGCAGCCTTGGCGTTGCGATGGTCTTTCAGCACTTTTCCCTGTTCGAAGCGCTGGACGTGGCCGAAAACATCGCACTGGGAATGGAAAACCCGCCCAAACGCCGCGAACTGGCCGCCCGAATCCGGGAGGTCAGCAATGCCTATGGCCTGCCGCTTGATCCGGGTCGCTTGGTTGGCGAATTATCTGCCGGTGAGCGCCAGCGTGTCGAAATCATTCGCTGCCTTTTACAAAACCCGCGCCTTTTGATCATGGACGAACCGACCAGCGTTCTGACCCCGCAAGAAGTCGACATCCTGTTCGGTACGCTGCGCAAACTGTCCGCCGAAGGCACCGCGATCCTCTATATTTCGCACAAGCTGGATGAAATCCGTGCACTATGCGACGCGGCAACCGTGTTGCGCCGGGGCAAAGTCGTCGGCACCTGTGTGCCCCGCGAAACGACCGCACGTGACATGGCAGAATTGATGGTGGGAAGCACGCTGCACACGCCTGAGCGCCGATCGACGGCCAGCGAAGATGTGCTTTTGGAACTGCGCAAGGTCTCGTTGCCTGCCGCGACGCCCTTTGGCACAAGCCTGCACGACATTTCGCTGTCGGTCCATGCCGGTGAGGTAATGGGCATCGGTGGAGTCGCGGGCAACGGGCAGGATGAATTCCTGTCGGTCCTGTCGGGCGAGAGCCTGCTTGCACCGGGGCATATATGGGTTGCGGGCGACGATATTGGTGCACAGCCCCCGCAAACCCGGCGCGGTATCGGGGTGCTGGCTGCGCCCGAAGAACGGCTGGGCCATGCGGCAGCGCCGGATATGAGTTTGGTGGAAAATGCGCTTTTGACCGGAAGCGTCCGGCAAAAGCTGGCCCCGAACGGGTTCGTGAACTGGTCCGCAACGCGGGTCTTCGCGGAAAAAGTCATCGCCGATTATGACGTCCGCACCCCCAATGCGGATGTGGCGGCCCGCGCCTTGTCGGGCGGGAACCTGCAAAAATTCGTCATTGGACGCGAAATCCTTCAGGCCCCGCGCGTTCTGGTGGTCAATCAGCCCACATGGGGCGTGGACGCAGCGGCGGCAGCATCGATCAGGCAAGCCCTTTTGGACCTTGCCGAACAGGGCGCTGCGGTAATCGTCATAAGCCAGGATCTGGACGAATTGATGGAAATTGCCGACCGCTTTGCGGCGCTGAACGGCGGACGTTTGACAGACCCGCGCCCGACACAGGGACTGACAATCGACGAGATCGGCCTGATGATGGGCGGCGCTCATGACATGGAGGTGGCCCATGCCGCGCAGTAATCGGTCGCCACATCACACAACAGCAGGAACCACCCCATGATCCGGCTTGAAAAGCGCCCTATGCCCTCGCGGCTCTGGACCGTCCTGACGCCGATCGTTGCGGTTCTGGGGACCATGGTTGCAGGCGGATTGATGTTTGCCCTGCTGGGCAAAGACCCGTTTGAGGCGATCCGCACGATTTTCTATGATCCGCTCTTCAACGACCAATTCGCCGCTTATTCGCGACCACAACTTCTGGTCAAAGCCGGACCTTTGATCCTGATCGCCATCGGGCTAAGCCTTGGGTTCAGAGCGGGCGTGTGGAATATCGGTGCGGAAGGTCAGTACATCATCGGTGCGCTGTGCGGGGCCGGTGTGGGCCTTGCACTTTACCCGTCAGAGAGCTTTTTGGTCCTGCCGCTGATGGTTGCTGTCGGCGCGCTTGGTGGTTGGGCTTGGGCAATGATCCCTGCGGTCCTGAAGACCCGGTTCAACACGAACGAAATCCTCGTGTCGCTACTCTTGGTGTATGTCGCTGAACAGTTGCTTGCCTCGGCCTCGCTGGGGCTGCTGCGCAACCCGGACGGGGGCGGCTTTCCTGGTTCGCGGAACTTCCAGCAATGGGAGGCGGCTGCAAACCCAGAACTGATTTCTGGCACGGGCATGCACTGGGGCGTGGTTGCCGCCTTCATCGCGGTGATCGGTGCCTACACCATGCTGTCCAAGCATATGCTGGGCTTTCAGATCAGATTGACCGGCTCGGCCCCACGCGCGGCACGGTTCGCAGGGGTCAACCCTGTACGGCTAGTGCTAATCTGCCTTGGCTTGTCCGGGGCGCTGGCCGGTATGGCGGGCTTGTTCGAGGTGACCGGTCCTGCGGGCCAGATCAGCATTGATTTCGGGTCTGGCTATGGATTTACCGCGATCATTGTGGCGTTCCTTGGCCGGTTGCATCCTATAGGTATTCTGCTGGCCGGGCTGTTGATGGCGCTGACGTATATCGGCGGTGAGTTATCGCAATTCATGCTGGGCGTTCCGGCGGCAGCCATTCAGGCATTTCAGGGAATGCTGCTGTTTTTCCTGCTCGCGGTGGATGTTTTGTCCAACTACCGCGTGCGCATTGGCAAGCCGGGAGTCGCATGATGGCGGGTATTTCGATCGAGCTTTTGCTGGCCTCGCTTATGGTCGCGGCGACCCCTATCCTGTTCGCCGCGCTCGGCGAGATGGTGGTGGAAAAATCCGGGGTGCTGAACCTTGGTGTAGAAGGGATGATGATCACCGGGGCGATTTGCGGTTTTGCCGTCGCAGTCGAAACGGGAAGTCCCACGCTGGGATTTATTGGCGCGGCACTTGGCGGCGCGGGTCTGTCGCTTATCTTCGCGTTCCTCACACAAGTGTTGTTGTCGAACCAGGTTGCAACCGGTCTGGCCCTTACGCTTTTCGGGTTGGGGTTTTCGGCCCTGATCGGACAAGGCTATGTGGGAATCAAACCGCCCGCGACGCCCGATATCAATTTCGGCGCGGTTTCTGACATTCCGTTTATTGGACCAGTGCTGCTGTCACATGATGTTCTGGTCTATCTGGCCATTGCGATGACGGCAGGTGTCTGGGCCTTTTTGAAATTCACCCGCGCCGGGCTTATCCTGCGGGCCGTCGGCGAAAGCCACGATGCGGCGCACGCCCTTGGCTATAAAGTGGTTCTGATCCGCAGCGCCGCCATTGTCTTTGGCGGGGCCTTGGCCGGTCTGGGCGGGGCCTATGTAAGCCTTGTGCGCGTGCCACAATGGACCGAAGGAATGACCGCCGGGGCCGGCTGGATCGCGCTTGCCCTTGTGGTGTTCGGCGCATGGCGTCCTTGGCGCGTTCTGTTGGGGGCTTACCTGTTCGGTGGCATTACCGTTCTTCAACTGAATCTTCAGGCGGCTGGCGTGCGGGTGCCCGTAGAACTCTTGTCCATTTCGCCCTATCTGGTAACCATTCTGGTGCTGGTCATCATGTCATCAGACCGGCGAAGGGTCGCTATGAACGCCCCTGCCGCTCTGGGCCGGGTCTTTCACGCAAGCTCATGACCCGGAAAGGACAACAGCGGCGTGAAGCGCACGGACATACCGAAGATCCTCGATGGGACGCACCCAACCGCAGGGCGCGGAGTCGCGCTGGCGCACCAGGCCCTCATCTTTGCATCCGGGTTGGCGATCTCGATCGAAACGGTACCGAACCTGCCGGAATGGACCAATCACGGCCTGCGCGTGTTCGAACTGACGGTCCTTGTTGTCTTCGTGCTGGAATACCTGACGCGCCTGATCTGCGCCCCGCGCCCGGTGCGCTACGCGCTCAGTTTCTGGGGCGTGGTGGACCTGCTCGCCTGCCTGCCACTGCTGGTCTTCGTGGCCCCCGAACTGGCGGCGGTGCGTATGCTGCGGCTGATGCGGCTTGCTGCGCTGCTCAAGTTGCTGCACACCAATCGCGCTATGCTGCGGCTCGAAACAGCACTGCACCAGATCCGGGGCGAGTTGGCAGTGTTCGCCTTTCTGGCAATGATCATTCTCTATATCGCAGCGGTGGGCATCTATATCTTCGAACATGGTGCCCAGCCCGAGGCGTTCTCGTCCATTCCCATGAGCCTGTGGTGGGCCGTCGTCAGTTTCACCACGGTGGGGTACGGCGATATTTATCCAATCACACCAGAGGGGCGGATTTTCACCACCGTTCTGTTGTTCATCGGCCTTGGGGTGATCGCCGTTCCAACCGCCTTGATCACATCGGCCTTGATCCACAGCGATGTGGTGTCGAGGGTCGAACACGATGTCGAAGAAGACCTCCGCGATGAGATAAAGCGCGAGGTCCAAAGCGAACTTTTTCCCATGAAAAGAAAACCTACACGGAGACGCTGATATGAAATCACTTACAACATTGCTGACAGGCGCATTGGTTGCGGCCGGGTTGGCCCTTCCTGCCGCGGCCCAAGACCCCGTCAAGGTTGGCTTCGTGTTCGTTGGCCCAGTCGGAGATGGCGGCTGGACCTATGAGCACAATCAAGGCCGCCTCGCCGTTGAGCAGCGCTTTGGCGATCAGGTCGAAACGATCTATCAGGAAAGCGTGCCAGAAGGCGCCGATGCGGAACGCGTTCTGACACAGATGGCTCTGTCCGGCGCTGACCTGATCTTTACGACATCGTTCGGATACATGGACCCGACAATCAACGTCGCCGCCAAATTCCCCGATGTCAAATTTGAGCATGCGACCGGCTACAAGACATCCGACAATGTGTCGACCTACTCTGCACGCTTCTATGAAGGCCGTGCAATTCAGGGGCACATTGCCGGTAAAATGACCAAGAGCAACATCATCGGGTACATCGGGTCGTTCCCGATCCCCGAAGTGATCCGGGGTATCAACTCGGCGTTCATTCACGCCCAGAAAGCGAATCCCGACGTCGAGTTTAAGGTCGTTTGGGCAAACACGTGGTTTGATCCCGCCAAAGAAGCCGACGCGGCGACCGCGCTGATTGAACAGGGCGCAGACGTGATCTTGCAGCACACCGACAGTACCGCCCCGCTCGCTGCCGCCGAAAAAGCCGACGGCGTGATCGGATTTGGCCAAGCGTCTGATATGGCTGAATACAAGCCGAGCCCGCGCGTCAGCTCGATCATCGACAATTGGTCCCCCTACTATATTGACCGTGTGCAGGCTGTGATCGACGGCACATGGGAAAGCCAGCAGGTATGGCATGGTATCGACAAGGGTATGGTTCAGATCGGTGAAATCACCGATGCGGTTCCCGCTGATGTCGCGGCAGAGGCGCGCGACATGATCGATGCGATTGCCAACGGCACTTACGCACCGTTCACCGGGCCGCTCAACAAGCAAGATGGATCTGCTTGGTTGGCCGACGGTGAAACTGCGGATGACGGCACCCTCGCCGGCATGAACTTTTATGTCGAAGGCCTGACAGGCGCGATCCCGAACTGATCGAGGCTGTAAAAGCTAGAAACAAATTGCGCCGCCAAGGTTTCTTTGGCGGCGTTTTCGTGTCTAACGGACCCCGCCCGCCTCGCTTTTGCGCATAGGCACTGTGAATGCACTCGCCCAACCATTGAAAAGCGCGCCATGCAATAACGGTCCGTCAGGAGGGGAGGGTCCATTGGGGGGAAGCCGATCAAGGCGGTCACCCACCTTGATCAGCAACACTGTGATACTCGGAAAAAACAAACCGCCAAAACAATGACGGCTCAATCAGTCTTCTAGTGCGCCGCCGCACACTACTGAGCGAAGAGGACTTGCGCCCGCGTGTCACCTTGCCGTTGTGAGGGGGAATTGGCCAAGTATGCAAATCCTGACCTAGACAGGAGCATCGAAAGGAAATGACATGAGTTGGGCAGACAAAATCAAGGAAATGCGTGGCGAGTTGCGCTCTCTCAATTCTTTGCAGCCGGAGACGGCCAAAGGGTTTGGCGCGCTGAGCAAAGCCGCGAAAGAGACCAGTGCCCTTGACGGGAAAACCGTGGAATTCGTCGCATTGGGCATCGCGGTGGCAGACCGCTGCGAGCCGTGCATCGCGTTTCACATGGATGCGCTGATCCGCCTTGGCGCGACGCGGGATGAAATCGGCGAAGTCTTGTCCATGTGCATTCAGATGGGCGGCGGTCCATCGCTGATGTATGCCGCCAAGGCACTGGATTGCTTTGATGAATTGTCAGGAAGCGCACAAACCTGAGCTGCGATTGCAAAGAACTGCCCCCGCAAGACACATCAGCGGGGCCAGTGCTTTTCGATGCTATTCTGCGGCGGCCTTTGCAGCCGCGACCGACGCAGGATCATTGGCCCGAATGCGCACATTCTGCGGATCATAGGGGCTGTCGTCGGTCACTGTTGCTGTCCATAATTGGTCGAACATCTTGACCTGCAACACGGTTCCCGTCGCGGCCAAGTCAGGACGAACATAGCCCATCCCGATGGACGTCTCAAAGCCTGCCGACCAGCCACCCGAAGTCAAACGGCCTATATGTGCACCCTCATGATACAGCGCCTCACGGCCCCATGGATCGGCACCTTCGGGCCCTTTGATCAGTACAGTGACGCATTTTGACCTAATGCCATGAGAAAGCATCGCCTCTTTGCCGTGAAACGCCTTGTCCAGATCGACGAACCGGTCCAGCCCCGCCTCAAGCGGGGTTGCGTCGCGCCCCAGTTCATTGCCGAACGCGCGATAGGATTTTTCCTGCCGCAACCAGTTTTGCGCCCGCGCGCCAACCAGTTTCATATCGTACGCCGCCCCCGCTTTTTCCAGCAGGTCAAAGAGATACGCCTGCATTTCAATCGGGTGGTGCAATTCCCAACCCAATTCTCCGGTATAGGCCACGCGGATCGCCTTGACCGGGCACATACCCAATTCAATCTCGCGCATGCTGAGCCATGAAAAGCGCTTGTTGCTCAATGCCGTGCCGGGTTCAGCATCTTTGATGACGGCCTTCAGAACGTCACGTGACTTTGGCCCAGCAATGGCGAAGACGCCCCATTGGCTGGTCACATCTGACAGGTTGATGCGACCAAACTCCGGCTCTTTATCCTCAATCGCCTTGCGCAGATAGTCGCTGTCATAGGCTGTCCATGCGCCTGCGGAGACAAGGTAATAGTCATCCTCCCCCTCGCGCACGATGGTGTATTCCGTGCGGGTCGTGCCAGCGCTTGTCAGGGCATATGTCAGGTTGATCCGCCCGACCTTGGGCAACCGGTTGGTGGTGAACCAATCAAGGAACGCCGTCGCCCCCGGCCCGCTGACGCGATGCTTGGTAAAGGCGGTCGCGTCGATCAGGCCGACACCCTCGCGGATGGCTTTCGCCTCGGATGCGGCATACTCCCACCACCCCCCGCGCCGGAAACTGCGCGAGTCATGGTCAAAGTCAGATGGCGCACCTACTGGACCGAAATAGTTTGGCCGCTCCCACCCATTCACACACCCAAATTGCGCTCCACGTGCCTTTTGCCGGTCATAAGCGGGCGCGGTCCGCAATGGGCGGCACGCGGGGCGTTCTTCGTCGGGGTGATGAAGGATATAGACGTGCTCGTACGCCTCTTCGTTCTTGCGCGCCGCGTATTCCGTCGTCATCCAACTGCCGTAGCGTTTTGGGTCAAGGCTGGCCATGTCGATCTCGGCCTCACCTTCAACCATCAATTGGGCCAGATAATGGCCCGTTCCGCCCGCTGCCGTGATGCCAAAGCTGAACCCTTCGGCAAGCCACATATTGCGCAGTCCCGGCGCGGGGCCGACCAACGGGTTGCCATCGGGTGTGTAGCAGATCGGACCGTTGAAATCGTCTTTCAAGCCAACCGTTTCCGACGTCGGAATCCGGTGGATCATGCTCATGTATTCTTCTTCGATCCGGTCGAGATCCAGCGGGAACAGATCAGCGCGGAAGCTGTCTGGTACGCCGTATTCAAAGCGCGCTGGGGCATTCCGCTCGTAGGGGCCAAGAATCCATCCGCCGCGTTCCTCGCGGACATACCACTTGGCATCCGCATCGCGCAGAACCGGATGCTCCCCATGCGTTTTGCGATACTCGACCAGTGCCGGGTCAGGTTCCGTCACAATGAACTGATGCTCCACCGGGATTGCGGGGATCTTTATGCCCAGCATCTGCGCTGTGCGCTGTGCATGATTTCCCGTGGCGGTCACGACATGCTCTGCCGTGATGACGGCCTGCTCATCCGAGGGCACAAGGTTGCCACCCTTCTCAATCATCTTCGTGCAGGTGACTTCCCACGCGGCGCCTGTCCAGCGATACGCGTCTACTTGCCACTTCCGTTCGATGACCACGCCACGTTGACGGGCCCCTTTGGCCATCGCCATGGTGACATCGGCCGGGTTTATGTAGCCGTCCGTGGGGTGATATATTGCGCCCTTGAGATCCTCAGTCCGCACCAGCGGCCAGCGCTCTGCGATCTGGGCCGGCGACAACCATTCATAGGGCACGCCGCAGGTCTCTGCCGTGGTGGCATAGACCATGTACTCGTCCATGCGCGCATCGGTCTGCGCCATCCGAAGGTTACCAACCACAGAAAACCCGGCGTTCAAGCCAGTTTCAGCCTCTAGCTTTTTGTAGAAATCGACCGAGTATTTGTGGATATGGGTCGTGGCAAAAGACATGTTGAACAGGGGCAAAAGCCCAGCCGCGTGCCAGGTGGAGCCGGACGTCAACTCGTCCCGCTCCAACAGCATGACATCATCCCAACCCGCCTTGGCCAGATGATAGGCGATCGACGTGCCAATCGCCCCGCCACCTACGATCAGTGCCCGCACCTGCGTCTTCATCTCATGTCACTCCAGTGTTCACGCTCAAGCAAAGCATGACCCGGCCCGCCGCCGTGCAGCCCCGCGCGCCCGACCAATCGCCACGTAAAAGCGACATCACCGCGCAAGTCTGTGGCGGAATATGAATCATGTCATGGTTAACCCCTTCCGCTTCGACGTATCATTTTCATGTAGCAGGATTTTAAGGGTTAGTTCACTTTCGACTGAAACAGTAGTGGTCAGCCACGGGAGGGCGGACACATGCGAAACTACTCGGAACAAGCCACACACGCACACCATACAGATGCGGTCCGGCACGATGCAAACCCGGTGGGTGTAATCGGGTTGGATGTTGTTTTGACATCAATCGCACTTCTGTTTTTGTTGGACACCAGCCTGCCTTTGCTTGCCTCACTGGGTGCCGCATGGATCGGTGGCGCGGTTGCAACCATTGGGTTGCTCACCGTCTTCGTCGTCTGTGAGCACATCACACAACGTGCAGGCCACGGCGCATAGAAATTAGGATCTGGGGCGCCGCGACAGCGGCGACCTTGTCACATGAACCATCGCGCACTACTCAGGGTTGGCGATCAACACCGGGGTTTCGATGGACATCTGCACAACAAAAGCCCAACTGCGCGACGCGCTGACGTCCATCAGGGCGAAAGATGCGACGCTTGGTCTTGTCCCAACCATGGGATACCTACACGATGGGCATCTGGCACTTGTCCGCGAAGCACGCGCGACCTGTGACCACGTCGTGGCAACGATTTTTGTGAACCCGACGCAATTCGGGCCAACCGAAGATCTGGCCACCTATCCTCGGAACGAAGCCCGCGATCTGGCTCTGCTCAAAGCAGAAGGCGTGGCGGCCGTGTTCGTCCCGTCGCCGGAAGAAATGTACCATCCGGATGCAGAAACCATCGTCGACACAACGCACTTATCCGAAATTCTTATCGGCGCTTTGCGCCCCGGGCATTTTCGCGGCGTCGCAACAGTTGTGTGCAAATTGTTCAACATCGTCCAGCCAACCCACGCCTTTTTCGGGCGAAAGGATTATCAGCAACTGGCCGTGATCCGTACAATGGTGCGTGATCTTGACATACCGGTGGCGGTTGTCGGCGTCCCGACACAGCGAGACCACGATGGGCTGGCGTTGTCGTCACGCAATGTGCGTTTGACCCCCGAGCATCGTGCCGCCGCTCCCGCCCTTGCCGCCGCTTTGAACTGGGCCGAAACCACCCTGCCCCGGCAGCCCATGACCGCCGAAGAAGTTCAGACTGCGGTGACAACACAGATCAGCTCCGCCCACGGCGCTCAAGTGCAATCGGTCGACGTACGAGATGCCGAAACCCTTGCCGCACTCAGCGGTCCGATTATCACTCCCGCAGTGATCCTGCTTGCCGTTCGCTTCGGCGATGTGCTGTTGATCGATCAGCGCGTCATCACCCCCTGACCCCAACCCACCGGATTATCATCATGAGCACCCAGACAAAGATCCGCCGCACCACTGTGCCCCAGATCGCGGCCCGCAAGGGGGGCGAGCCGATTGTTTCGCTCACATCCTACCATGCGCACACTGCAGCCATCGTGGACCAGCATGCCGATTTCATCCTTGTGGGCGACAGTCTGGGGATGGTGATGCACGGTATGGACAGCACAGTGGGTGTGCCACTGGATTTGATGATCATGCATGGCCGGGCCGTCGTGCGTGGCACCCAAAAGGCGCTGATCGTTGTGGATATGCCTTTTGGCACCTATGAAGAAAGCCCCAACATCGCCTTTCGCAACGCGGCGAAGATCATGAAAGAAACGGGCTGCGGGGCAGTCAAACTTGAGGGCGGCGCGCGGATGGCTGACACCATCAAGTTCCTGACCGAACGCGGCATTCCGGTCATGGCGCATACCGGGCTGACCCCACAAAGCAGCCATGTCATGGGCGGCTTCAAGACCCAAGGCCGCAACGAAGACACATGGCCCGCGCATGAGGCGGATGCAAAGGCCGTGGCAGATGCAGGCGCTTTTGCAGTTGTGCTGGAAGGTATGGTTGAACCGCTCGCAGCCAAGATCACCAAGCAGATCGACATTCCGACCATCGGCATCGGGGCCAGCGCAGACTGCGATGGCCAAATCCTCGTTCTAGAAGACATGCTGGGGATGAACCCTTGGACGCCGAAATTCGTCAAGGTATATGGCCAGCTTGGTCCAATGATCGAGCAAGCAGTCAGTGACTATGCAGCGGACGTGAAGGCCCGTGCCTTCCCAACCGAAGACGAAGTGTATCGCTAGTTCGTCAGGAGCCGTCGGGTCAGCACGAAAACAACCCACAATAACACGGCCGGAAGAACCAAGAGCCGGAAAACGTAGATCGCAATCAGCGTGAGAGAGCTTTCGACAATCTCGCCCCCGCGCTGCTGTAGCGAATCCATATCTGGCACCGCATCGCTGATGGCGCCCGCCGCACCCGCTGCGGCATCACCGGCGCTGCCGAACCGGTCCTTCAGCCGTGACATGAAGGATGGGTCGGCCATTTCAGTGTCCGCAGCAGCTTGAGCCGGTTCATCGGGTGGCGACGTGGCTTCTTCAACGGCAGAAACCAATTGGTCGGCTTGTCCGCTCAAACGCGTTTGCGCCGCGTCCCACGCGTCGTCTGTCCACCACGAACCAAGGCTTCCCCCAACACCGTAACCGAGGGGAAGCGCAAGAGCGAGAACCAAGCCAAGCCCCGCCAGCGCCCGGCCAGTCCGATGAAGCGCGGCGACGGCGACCGGGGGCACCAAGGGTAAATTCGCCCCGGACGTCCACAAAGCCACAAAACCCAGACAAGCCAAAAAGGCCCCCATCTGCGCCAATGGATTCAACGCGACCGAAAGAACCCCCGAGGCCGCCGCAAGGGCAAAAACAGCATCCGCAACACGGCCTACGGTTTCATCGATGGGATCAAGGACCATGGCTGGCTGCGTCGTCACCGAGCCAACAAATTGCACGCCAACTTCGGTTTCCTTGGCAACAGACACAGCCGCATTGATCCCGCGCAAAACCGCATAGACCCGCAACGAGCTGGTAAGGACTTCTGCATTGAACTGTTGCGCAGGTGCCGTGAAGACCGGCTGCCAAGCAAGCACGCCACAAAGCAATGCCGCAACCAATGCCCAATGCCGCGCAAGCCCTGTCACAAATCGAACCGGCCTGCTTCAACGTTCTTGTCGAGTCGCGCCGCTTCGATCACACGGCCGTTCATCACGCCATAAATGCCATCGGGCAGGACTTGCGCCGCAACGACCGCACCGCCAAGGTTGAAAGACCCGTCCGACGCGCTGATGGAGTGGGGGCGCATGGCCCCTGTCAAAACGATCGTCTTTCCGCCCACTTTCCCCGCAAGATACCGCGCCGTCTGGCCCATGGTTCCCGTGCCGTGGGTGATCACAATGGCCTGTTCCGGCGCGGCCTGCACAGCCGCCAAGATCGCCTCACGATCCGAGTCGTCAAAGTCCAGACTGTCTTTCAGCATCACGATCTGCACACTCGGGAAATGACAGCGCCCGGTGGCAAGAACTTCTGGGATCAGGGTTGCCCCATCACGAGAAAAAGTCAGTGCCTCAAGACGCGGGTCGTGAACCTTGTCGATCGTACCGCCAGTCACGAGTATGCGAACATCCATGTTCATTTGTTTTCTTCTCAAAACCGTCTGCGGCGATCTACCGTCACATTGATCGCTTTGCCCTGCGCGTTAGTAAAGCAGTCATATTTGGTCCCGAAACTACCCGACGCACTCACGATACCGCGCTGTTGCTCAAAGATGGTCACGTTTGTTATCCGTGCCCCGCCGCCACCGCGACGCCAAATTTCGCGTTCGCAATTGGCTTTTGCTGTGCCGGCAGGCGCAGGTGGGCCTGACGGGGCTGCGACCGGCTCGCACGCGGCAAGAACCGCCAGGAGCACGGCACAACATCCGTACAGACGCGCTCGGCCCGTCATAGAACGCCTGGCACAACTTGATCCGGTGGGCGATGCCCATCGGCGTAGGTCTTGATGTTGATGATGACCTTTTCGCCCATTTCGATCCGGCCTTCTTCGGTGGCTGACGACATATGCGGCAGCAAGACTACGTTGGGCAATTCACGAAGCGTCGGGTTCACATCGACACCGTGTTCATACACGTCCAGCCCTGCGCCCGCCAATTCGCCCGCACGCAGCATCCGCACCAACGCGTTCTCGTCAATTACCTCGCCGCGCGCTGTGTTGACGACCACGGCGGTCGGCTTCATCAGCTTAAGGCGCCGCGCATTCAGCAGATGGAACGTGTCAGGTGTGGAGGGGCAGTTGACCGACAAGATATCGACGCGTTTGATCATCTCGTCGAGGTCTTCCCAATAGGTCGCACCAAGTTGTGTTTCCGTCTCGGCCGCAACCCGGCGACGGTTGTGATAGTGGATTTGCATACCAAAAGCGGTCGCGCGTCGTGCCACAGCCTGACCAATCCGGCCCATGCCCAATATGCCCAACCGGCGCCCGCTGATCCGCCCCCCCAGCAAGGCGGTTGGCGCCCAGCCGCTCCATTGGCCGCGCTGCATCATTGCAAGGCCTTCGGGGATACGGCGCGTCACGCCAAGCATCAGGGCCATGGCCATATCGGCGGTGTCTTCGGTCACGACGCCGGGCGTATTGCTGACCAGCACACCGCGCTGGCGGGCAGAGGCGATGTCAATGTGATCAACCCCGGCGCCGTAGCTGGCGATCAGGCGCAACTGATCGCCGGCCTGCGCCAGCATTCCGGCATCAATATGGTCTGTCACCGTGGGCACCAGAACTTCGGCATCCTGCATCGCCGCGATAAGTTCGGCTTTGCTCATGGGGGTATCATCTTCGCGCACTGAGACATCGAACAAATCCCGCAGGCGGTTTTCCACCGGTTCAGGCAAACGTCGCGTAACAACAACACGCACGGGTTTCGCTGGCATTCGATAGCTCCTCGTCTTCACCTCAGTGGTCTTGTCTGGCAAAATGTCCTATAGTCATTGGGCGCACAAGCATAGGCGAAGAACAGCGACAAAAAAGCCTTATGCGAAGTGCAGATAGAGGCGAGCAGAGCTATGACGATGTCGATCCTTCGGCGAGCGGGCCTTTCTGGCCTGATTTTGGCCGCTGTTCTGGCCGCAGCGTGCGGCACAGCACAAAGCGTTCCAACAGACACCCCAGAGACCAAGCAGGCAATTGGCCCCTCCACCGGGCTTCCAATGCCCCGCTTTGTGTCAATCAAGGCAAGCGAAGCGAACGTACGGCGTGGCCCATCGACGACTCACCGGATTGATTGGGTCTTTCAACATCCGGGGCTGCCGGTCATCGTGACGGGCGAATATGGGCATTGGCGACGTGTGGTGGACCGGGATGGGCTTGGCGGTTGGGTACACTACGCCCTGTTGTCTGGGAATCGCACTGTGATTGTCGATCTCGACATGCTGAGCATCCGGCGCAAACCGGAACGGAACGCCGAAGTCGTTGCGCAACTGGAACGCGGCGTGATCGCGCGACTTGTCGAATGTGTCGACGACTGGTGCGAAATTCGCGCAGACGGATATGAAGGCTGGGCAGAGAGCGCCGCACTTTGGGGCGTTGAATTGCGCTGATATGCGTTCCAGCGCCGGACAGCTTGCGCGAATTTCACACGAAAACACGCCGGGGCTGTGGATCGACGACCCGCCAGAGCTTAAACCCGGATCATGATCAGCCGCCACGATTCCCGCCTGAACTTGTCTGCAACCGCCGCCTCTGTGGCTGTCGCCTTGGTGCTGAGCGGCGCAAAACTTTGGGCACTGTCACAAACCGGTGCCCTGTCCGTTGCGGCATCGCTCGCCGATAGCGGGCTTGATCTGATGATGTCGCTGGGCGGTTTGGCGGCCGTTCTTTATGCTGCGCGGCCCGCCGACGATGACCACACCTTTGGCCATACCTCGGTTGAGGACTTGGCGGCGCTGGCACAATCACTGTTCATACTGGTGGCCTCGGTGGTCATTGGCATTTCTGCCGTGCAACGGCTCACCGGGGATGCCCCCTCGCCCGTCACGGCAGAGGGCGCTGGGATCGCTGTGATGGTGTTGTCGATGGTCCTGACCCTTGCATTGGTGCTGTGGCAGGGACGCGTAGCAAGGCAGACCGGCAGCCGTGTGGTGAAAGCGGACCGTCTGCACTACCTCGGCGATCTGGTGCCCAATGTAGGGGCGATCGCGGCATTGGTTGCGTCGCGTTGGTTTGGGCTGGGTCTGATCGACGCGATTGTCGCTTTGGCGGCCTCTGGCCTGTTGGCGTTTGGTGGCGTTCGTATCGGTGCCGGGGCGTGGCACGCGCTGATGGACCGCGCCGCCGACCCGGACACGGTCGCAGGCATCGAACAGCTTGCGCGTGATTGGCCCGGCATTCAGGGATTTCATGACCTTCAGACACGGCAAGCGGGATCTAAGACCTTCGTCAATCTTCATGTGGAAATCGACGGGGACCTTCTATTACGAGACGCCCATGACATCGGTGCGGGGCTACGCGCTGCGATCCGCAAGAAGTACCCCCGCTGCGAGGTGATCATTCACAAGGATGTCGCCGGGCGCGGCAACCGCTAGGTCGCCGCCGCCCAGTCGTTTCAGGCCGCTGTGTCCAGACCACGCCCTTTGAGCAACGCGTCCACTTCGGGCAACTTGCCGCGGAACTTGGTATAAAGCTCTTTAGGGTCCTCTGACCCTCCTGCCGACAAGATGAACTTTTCAAGCTTGGCCGCCGTATCGCGATCAAAGGCACTGCCCGCTTCCTGGAACGCGGCAAACGCATCTGCATCCATGACTTCGGACCACATGTAGCTGTAATAGCCAGAAGAATAGCCATCGCCGGTAAAGACGTGCGCGAAATGAGGGGTCGCATGGCGCATCCGTATGGCACGTGGCATGCCCAAACCGTCCAGGATTTCGGCCTGCCGCGCCATGATATCCTTAGGGACCGGGCCGCTGTGAAATTCCAGATCCACCATGGCTGATGCGACATACTCCACCGTTGCGAAACCCTGATCTGCGTTCTGCGCCGCCAAAAGCCGCGTCAAAAGTTCTTCAGGCATCGATGCACCGGTATCAGCATGCACTGCAAATTCTGACATGACTTCAGGTACTTCCAGCCAATGTTCGTAAAGCTGGCTGGGCAATTCCACAAAATCACGTGAAACTGACGTTCCGGAAATGGATCCATAAGTTACGTCAGACAACATCTGATGAAGCGCATGGCCAAATTCGTGAAACAGCGTCCGCGCGTCGTCATAGGACAGCAAGGCAGGGTCGCCAGGCGCTGGCTTGGAAAAATTGCAAACGTTCACAACAATCGGCTGCACATCACCGCCCAGCTTTTGCTGGCTCCGCATGGCCGAACACCAGGCGCCAGAGCGCTTTGATCCCCGCGCGAAATAGTCCGCCACAAAAAGCGCCAGGGGCTTTCCGTCCCGGCTGACATCCCACGCACGGGCATCCGGGTGGTGCAGCGGCACATCCACGGGCTTGAACGACAGGCCAAACAGCCGGGTCGAACAGGCAAAGGCGGCCTCGATCATCTTATCAAGCTGCAAGAATGGCTTGAGTTCGGATTCGTCCAGATCATGCTCTGCCTTGCGGCGCTTCTCGGCATAGTAATGCCAGTCCCACGGCTCCAGATCGCCATTGATCCCGTCTTGGCGCATCAGATCGGTCAGGGCCACTGAATCAGCCTCGGCCTTGGCGCGGGCCGGGGTCCAAACCGCCGTCAACAAATCGCGCACGGCCTGCGGCGTCGCGGCCATTTCCGTTTCCAATTTATAGGCGGCGAAGCTGTCATACCCCAACAGGCGCGCGCGCTCTTGACGCAAGGCCAGAGTCTCAAGCGCGATCTCGCGATTATCGGTCTCGCCGCCGCCAGCTCCGCGCGCCACATAGGCCTCGAACGCCTTTTGCCGCAGATCGCGGCGCGGCGAGAATTGCAGGAACGGCGTGATCAGCGAGCGGGACAATGTGATGACTGGCCCGTCCAAGCCGCGCTCTGCTCCCGCCGCACGGGCCGAAGCCTTGACGAAATCGGGCAGACCTTCCAAATCGGCTTCGGCCAAGTCCATGTGCCAAGTCCGCTCGTCCGCGAGCAGGTTCTGACCGAACTGGGTGCCCAGCACGGCAAGCCGTTCCTTTATCTCGCTTAGCCGGTTTGCGTTATCGCCTTCCAGTTCCGCCCCGGACCGAACAAATGCGCGCCGCGTCAGCATCAGCACGCGGTCCTGTTCCGCCGTGAGATTCAACCCCTCGCGTCCTTGCCACAGCGCATCTATCCGAGCGAACAGCTTGGCATTCATCGTGATTTCAGACCCATAGGCCGCCAATTTTGGCGATATATCCCGCATCAGCGCCTCGCGCGCGTCGTTGGAATCCGTGCCGGACAGGGTGAAGAATGCCCCAAGGATCTTGTTAAGCTGCGTGTCGGCCAACTCAAGCGCCTCGATCGTGTTCTCAAAATCCGGCGCGTCGTCCTGCTCGGCAATCGCTGTGATCGCAGCGCGTGCATCGGTCAGCGCGGCATCAATGGCCGGGGCAAAATCATCATCCTTGATCTCTGCAAATGGCGGCAATTCATAGGCAGTCGTCCAGTCGGCAAGCAACGGGTTGGTCATGTCAGCTCCTGTCATTTCGCCTGATATAGGTATCAAGATGCCTTGCCGCAAACGGCACACTCCGGACGCCGGGCAACGGCAATGCGGCGGCTCTCTCCTTCGAGCGCGTCATGTATCAGCAGCGTTCCGCGCAATGACGTCCCTGCCCCGACAATGATCTTCAACGCCTCGGCAGCCATCATCGACCCGACAATGCCCGGCAGTGGGCCGATGACACCGGCTTCGGCACAGCTTGGCGCAAGACCCGGCGCTGGCGGCTTGGGAAAGACACAAGCAAAACACGGCGCGCCATTTGCCGGGTCATAGACGCTGATCTGCCCCTCCCACTGGGCAATCGCGCCAGATACCAATGGAACACCCGCACCCACGCACGCTGCGTTGACCAAGTAGCGCGTTTCAAAATTGTCGGACCCGTCGAGAACAAGATCATATTCCGACATCAGATCAGCCGCGATCTCTTCGGTCAGGCGGCGATTATAGGGCCGCACGAATATGTTGGGGTTCAATGCCATCATCGCCTCGCGGGCCGAAAACACTTTCGGCCTCCCGATATCGGCATCACGGTGGATCACCTGACGTTGCAAGTTCGACGCCGACACAACGTCATCGTCAATTACACCAATCGTGCCAAAACCCGCGCCAGCCAGATATTGCAACACAGGCGCGCCCAGCCCACCTGCCCCAATCACCAACACTTTTGACCGTTTCAATGCGCGCTGCCCCGGTCCGCCAAGCTCACGCAGAATGATGTGGCGCGCATAGCGGTCCAATTCCGCGTCGTTCAGCGGGGCCTCCGGGTCAGGCGCATCCCGTGTTTGAGTTGTTTGGTTTTCGGGTCTCACCCGGGTCTTGAGACGCCGCAGGAGAATTGAATATCCAAACCCAACAGCCCCAAGAACACCCACGGCCAGCCACTCTCGCGCCGATCCGCCAAGTGTTTGCCGAAGCGGCGCATCTTGCGGCAGTGCAACAAGCAGACCAATCACCAGCACATACAAAATGCCGATGAGCAATATGCGCGCTTGTGGAGGGGTCTTCATCAGACGGCCAAGGCCCCATATCAGCGCCGCCAAGACAAGAAACAGAACCATTATGAAACCCCGGTCGACCCAAACCCACCATCGCCGCGTGCGGTCTTGTCCAACGCATCCGTCATCTTAAAGGCCGCCTGTATGACAGGGGCAACTATCATCTGGGCGATCCGGTCCCCGTGGGATATGGTGTAAGGCATGTCGCCTCCATTCTGGATGATCACACCAAGCGGACCGCGGTAATCGCTGTCGATCGTTCCGGGGCTGTTCGGCAATGTCAGCCCGTGCTTGAGCGCCAGACCAGACCGCGGCCGAAGCTGGACTTCAAAGCCCATAGGGATGGCCAACCGCAGCCCGGTTGGCACCAACGCGCGCTCACCAGAAGCAAGCGTAACGCCATCAACGCGTTGGTCTGGCGGAAAATTTGCACGTAGATCAGCTCCGGCTGCCCCCGCCGTTTCATAGGCTGGCAACGGCAGACCCCGGTCTGCGTCGTCAGTCCATGCAAGTTGAACAATCGGCGCAGTCATGCCAGAGCCTCTGCAATGCGGGCGGCGAGTTGACGGGCAACGTCAGTCTTTGACATGTTCGGCCACGCTTCTGTGCCCTGTTCGGTGATCAGCGTGACTGTGTTGTCAGGCCCCCCCATGATCCCGGTTTCCGGGGAAACGTCATTGGCCACAATCCAGTCACAGCCCTTTCGCGCCCGTTTGGCCGTCGCATGAGCCGTCACATTTTCCGTCTCAGCCGCAAAACCAACCACCAGATCCGGGCGCCCCTGTGTCATCTGCGCGACGGTCGCAAGAATGTCGGGATTTTCCGCAAATTGCAGAACTGGCAAGGTGCCGTCGGGCTTTTTCTTTATCTTCTGCTCTCGCGACTCGGCCAAACGCCAATCTGCGACTGCGGCGGCAAACACCGCCGCAGACGCTGGCAACGCAGTTTGCACTGCCGACAGCATTTCATTGGCTGTTTCGACCTGCACAATGCGAACACCTTGCGGTGGCGGGACGCGTGCCGGGCCCGTCACAAAGGTCACGTCGGCACCCAGAGCTGACAACGCCCGCGCCAATGCAGTGCCCTGCGCCCCCGAAGACCTGTTGGCGATGTAGCGAACCGGGTCTATGGGCTCATGAGTTGGCCCCGATGTGACGATGATATGCCGACCCTGCAACGGTCCTTCTTTCAATATCGTAGCCGTCGCGGTGACGATCTCTGACGGTTCCGCCATTCGGCCCGGGCCAAACTCGCCACAGGCCATCTCACCGCTGTTTGGGCCAACCATGGCAATGCCGTCAGCGTCCAAGGTTGCAATATTTCGTTTCGTTGACGGATGATCCCACATGCGCACGTTCATCGCCGGGGCGATCAAGACCCGCTTGTCGGTGGCCATCAAAAGCGTTGTAGCAAGATCATTGGCCAGCCCAGAGGCCATTTTCCCAATCAGATCCGCAGTGGCCGGAGCAACAACAACGATATCCGCTGACCGAGAAAGCTGGATATGACCCATTTCCGCCTCGGCCGTTAAATCGAACAGGTCCGTGTGAACGGCTGATCCAGCCAGCGCCGACACAGACAGAGGCGTCACAAATTCTGCGCCCGCACGCGTCAGTACCGGCACAATAGCAGCGCCTGCCTTTTGATACTGACGGATCAGATCCAGCGATTTATAGGCGGCAATACCCCCGCCAATGATCAACAGAATCCGTTTCCCCGCCAAGTTGGATAAACCCATGAGCCGCACCTCCGCACCGCCTGATTAGGCGGCAGCGCGCCGGAACTCAACCGTTCTGACCACCACCACCGGCGAACCCGGCGCAAGGGTCAGGTCGCGGCGCGGGTTGCGTCGCCAACCAAAGGTCAAAAGGCGGGTCCGACGGCAACTCTCCATGATCTTCCAACTGACCAACGGATAAAACGCGCAGTTGAGGAGCGGCTTTGCGCAACGCCGCAGGAATACCCCAATCATTGCGTGCATGGCCTGAGCCGGTGATAACTGCAACAGGGCCGCCCACATCCGCAATCGCTTGAAGAATGGTTCGTGCAAATGAAGCATCGCGTAATCGCTGTGCATTCACCATGCCCGCGAGCATTTCTGTCGGAAGGGCGTTGCAATGCGCTTCCAGTTGCATCTGTTCTCGGTCCGCCTGTTCTTGGCCGCCCAGCGCCTGATCTAATCCATAGCGACCTGCATCTGGTCCGAAAACGCTTGCAGGCCCAGTCTTGAAAGCTTCCGTCACATCCCCGCGCGGGACGGCCATACCATATATTTGAGCCAGACCAGCCGCATCGAAAACGGGAAGGTACATTGAGAAGGGCGGCCATCCCCCATCGACCCACTTTAACGCCAGTCCTAACGCCTCACCAACCCGCGTGCGACGATTCGCGATAGCTGCCTGTTCTGGACTGAGCATCTCGAAAACCACCGCGGCCGGTTCAATCGCGCGCAAAGCCAGTGCTTGGTTGAGGTGATGGCGAGGGTTGTCATGCACTTCGCCCAAGATAACAACGTCCACAGGTGGCAACAAGGTCAAGGCTTCTTCGGTTATTTGACGCGCGGCGGCCGGGACTGCAGCGGCCCAACAGATGAGGGCCGCCATAACTTTAAACAAGGAACGACTGAACCTCAGTTGACTGATTGGAAAGGCTTTTACGCATCTTGCCAAACGCAGCCGCTTCAAGCTGGCGCACACGCTCTTTCGAGAGACCAAGCTCTTTTCCCAAACTTTCCAGAGTGCGCGGCGCGTCCCGCAATTTACGTTCCCGAACAATGAAGCGCTCACGTTCATTCAACTCCTGCATGGCAGATACGAGCCACCCGCGCAGTGTATCCATATCGCGGTCGTGTTCCACGATGTGTTCCGCCTGCTGACCGTCGTCTTCCAGTGTTTCGATCCATTCGCGCCCTTCGTCTTCTGACGATTGGGTGGCATTCAACGAATAGTCCGATCCGGACAAGCGCCCTTCCATCATCTCTACATCGTGAAGCGGCACACCCACTTCGATAGAGATCATCTGACGAAGCTGATGCCTGTCGAGCCGTTCGCCCCGACCATCCGCCTCGCGTTCCAGCCGCGCCTGAACGCGTCGCATGTTGAAGAAAAGCGACTTTTGGCTGCTGGTCGATCCGGTCCGAACCATCGACCAGTTCCGCATGACGTAGTCTTGGATCGACGCTTTGATCCACCAAACTGCGTAGGTAGAAAATCGTACTCCGCGATCCGGGTCGAACTTGTCTGCGGCCTTCATCAACCCCAGCCCTGCTTCCTGAACCAGATCGTTCATGGGCGCACCATAACGCTTGAACTTGGCGGCCATCGAAATCGCGAGGCGCATGTAGGCCGTTATGAGCCTGTGCAACGCCTCTTCGTCGCGCTGATCGCGCCACGCATATGCCAAACGCAATTCCGTCTCCGCGTCCAAAATTTCGGCCTTCATCGCGCGACGCGTCAGTGATTGATCTGCGTATCCGTCCAATGCCATAGGTGCTGCTCCCGGTGTGAACAAATGACGTCATTTTGTCGTCCTTATGCCGAGAGTTACGGGCGTCCTTAAAAACCGGATCACAGATAATGAATAATTTTTTCTTACCTGCCTTGACCCTTGTGACCGGAGGTGCAGCGTCTGGGAAATCACGATTTGCGGAAAAACTTATAACTGACAGTGAATTGCCGCGCGTTTACATCGCCACCGCGCAGGCTTGGGATGACGAAATGCGCGAAAAAATCTCACAGCACCGTGATCGCAGAGATGGTTGGCGCGACGTTGAGGCCCCGCTGGATGTCGTCAGCGCACTCGCCACTGTCGGCCACGGCGAGGCTGCTCTTCTGGATTGTCTAACAATGTGGCTGACCAACCACCTCTTGGCCGAAAGCGACCTCGGCCGCGAAACACGCCGCTTATGCGATGCGCTTACCAAATGTGCCGGGCATGTCGTTGTTGTGACAAATGAAGTCGGGCAGGGAATCGTGCCAGATAACGCACTGTCCCGGCAGTTCCGCGAGGCGCAGGGTCGCTTGAACCAACACGTCGCCGCACAGGCGCAAGCAGTGACTGTCGTGATGTCAGGCCTACCCCTTACGCTGAAGGCTCCGGTATGACCGAGACGACGTTCTGGTGGGTGCGTCACGGCCCAACGCACGCAAAAACCATGATCGGCTGGACTGATTTACCGGCGGACCTGTCGGACCGGGCAGCAATCAAGCGGTTATCAGATTACCTTCCGGCAGACGCTCCCGTCATTTCGTCCCCCCTGAGCCGTGCTGTGAAAACCGCCGACGCGCTGCAAGATGGACGGGGTCGACTCACTCATGATCCTGACTTGCGCGAAATACACTTCGGACAGTGGGAAAATCGCACTTTTGCCGACATCGACGCATCCGAGCCTGCTTTGATCCGCGCATTTTGGGAAACCCCCGGCGCCGCGCGCGCGCCGGGCGGTGAGGGTTGGCACGATTTGTCAAAGCGCGTCTGCCGGGCGGCCGACCGGCTGTTGGGACATGCCCCAGAGGTCATAGTTGTGGCGCATCTCGGGGCCATCTTGACGCAAATCGAACGCGCGACCGGGATGACAACAACCGAGGTTTTCGGTCACAAAATCGACAACCTGTCAGTGACATGCGTGGTACATGGGCGATCGGGCTGGCGCGCAGAGACCATCAATCATTTGCCCTGAGTTCCACGCCCCATCGCGCATTAAGGAATCCTAAACCATATTTGGCACAGGCTGATCTGGGTAATTGGGGTTGAACTTGCATGATCGCGCGATCCTTCACGGTAGCGTTCGAAGGGCTCGAAGCGCGCATGGTCGAAGTGCAGTGCGCTGTTACGCCCGGCCTGCCTGCCTTTTCAATTGTCGGGCTGCCGGACAAGGCCGTCTCAGAAGCGCGCGACCGGGTGCGCACCGCCCTTGGGGCCATGTCGATCGCGCTGCCATCGAAGCGGATAACAATAAACCTTTCCCCCGCTGATCTTCCCAAAGTTGGGGCGCACTTCGATCTCCCGATCGCTTTGGCTTTGATGGCCGCTTTGGAAATCCTGCCTGCCGAGGAAATCGCAGACACCGTCGCGCTCGGGGAACTGTCTCTGGACGGAGTGCTGCACCCGGTCATCGGCGCACTTCCTGCGGCTTTGTCTGCCGCAGCAGAGGGTCGTGCACTGCTGTGCCCGCGTGCTTGCGGGCGCGAAGCGGCTTGGGTGGGGGCGGCCCGCGTGCTGGCTGCCAATTCTCTGGCAGAGGTCGTGCGCCATTTCACCGGGCAAACCCTGCTTGCCGATGCGCAACCAGGCGAAGTTCACGTTGCGGAAGACAGCGGCGATTTGCTCGACGTGAAAGGGCAGGAACGCGCCAAGCGCGCAATGGAAATTGCAGCTGCAGGTCGTCATCACCTGCTTATGACCGGGCCACCGGGATCAGGCAAAAGCATGCTAGCGGCGCGTTTGCCTGGCCTTTTGCCCCCGCTCAGCGCTTCAGAGGCGCTGGAAACATCAATGGTGCATTCTTTAGCAGGGCTATTGGACGAAGGGGGGATTTCGCGCGTACGCCCTTTTCGACGCCCACACCATACGGCATCTGTGCCGTCTATCATTGGGGGCGGAAAAGGGGCGAAACCCGGCGAAGTGAGCCTTGCCCATAACGGTGTACTATTCCTGGACGAACTGCCGGAGTTTCCACGAAGCGTTTTGGAAACTCTTCGCCAGCCAATTGAAACCGGCGACATCGTTGTGTCGCGCGCAAACGCCCATTGTCGATATCCCGCCCGGTTCTTGCTGGTTGCGGCAGCCAACCCCTGTCGCTGCGGGTACATGGCCGACCCGAACCAGGCATGCGCGCGGGCCCCCAAATGCGGGGCTGATTATATCGGCCGCATTTCCGGCCCGTTGATGGACCGGTTCGACATCCGCATCGATGTGCCAGCCGTCGCGTTCCACGATCTCGACCTACCGGCGTCGGGCGAGACAAGTGCGCAAGTGGGCGCCCGCGTGGCCCAAGCGCGCGCCGTGCAGTCCAAGCGTTTTGAAGGCATGCCCGGGCTTCGTGTCAATGCCGATGCCGAGGGCGAAACGCTCGAACAGATCGCCGCGCCCGATAGCGACGGGCGGGTCTTGTTGACACGCGCCGCCGACAAGTTCGGGCTAACCGCGCGCGGTTATCACCGGGTGCTGCGCGTAGCCCGCACTATTGCTGACCTCGACGGCGCCGACGCGGTGGAGCGCATCCACATCGCGGAGGCGCTCGGGTACCGGCTGACCCATACGGGTTAGTGACCCGACGCGGCGCGCTTGGCCTCGATCACCTCCCAGATTCGGGCAGTGACATTCGTCCCATCGAAACGCTCCATCTCTTGCAATCCTGTGGGCGAGGTCACGTTTATTTCGGTCAAACGGTCACCGATCACATCAATACCGACAAAGACCTGACCGTTTTCACGCAGTGTCGGACCGATTGCCGCGCAAATCTCGCGATCCCGCTCGGTAAGCTCGACCTTTTCGGCACGTCCGCCCACATGCATGTTCGACCTCGTTTCACCCGACTGCGGCACACGGTTGATCGCGCCAACTGGTTCGCCATCGACGAGGATCACCCGCTTGTCGCCCTGCGTAATCGCAGGAAGATACTCTTGCGCGATGATTGGTTCGCGGTTCATGGCCGAAAAGGTCTCGAACAGCGAATTCAGATTCCGGTCATCAGGTCCAAGGCGGAACACGCCCGCGCCGCCGTTGCCGTACAGCGGCTTGACGATGATATCACCATGCTCCTGCTTGAATGCCTTCAGTGCGTCCAGATCACGCGTGATCAGCGTCGCCGGGATCAAATCAGGAAACTTCAAGACCAGCAGTTTTTCAGGGAAGTTGCGCACCCAGAACGGGTCGTTCACCACGAGGGTCTTAGGATGCACGAGATCAAGAAGATGCGTGTACGTGATATACCCCATGTCGAACGGCGGGTCTTGACGGAGCCAGACAACATCAAAGTCGGTCAGATCGTGCGTTTCTTCCGGGCCCAGGGTGACATGGTTGCCAACCTCACGGCGCAGCGTGAAAGGCTGGCCCGTGACGCGCACGGTTCCATGCTCAAACCTAAGCCGATCCGGCAGATAGAAAAACAAGTCGTGCCCCCGGGCTTGCGCTTCTTCGGCCAAGCGAAAGGTGCTGTCTGCGTTGATATCGACTGTCTGGATCGGATCCATTTGAAACGCGATGCGCATGCGGATGCCCTCGTGATGCCTCGTTTGACGCCCTGCATGGCGCAAACGGCGGGGCACTTCAATCTGCCCAATCAGGCCAGCGCGTTCTCAATTACGTCAACACGGCCCAAATCATCGACCAGAGCAACGTCGAAACGGCATTCAGTCAAGGAACTGCCCCCCACAGAGCCAAGGTATTCTTCGGCCGCCTGCCACAGACGCATCACCTGCCTTGGACCAAGGCGCGCGGCTGCACTTGTGAAACTAGCGGATTTCTTTACTTCGACAAAAACTGCCGCGTCCCCATCGGCGAAAATCAAATCAATCTCACCGCCCTGCCCGCGCCACCGACTTTCCCTGAGTTTGCACCCCAGCCCTTCATAGTGGCGGGCAACGATGTCTTCAGCGGACATGCCCGCGCAATGGGCCATCCGGCCGCGATGCACCTTAGTCGCCGCCTGGCCCGGCCTCACGGTTTTTTCCGCGCAAAAGCGCCATTTGATAGACTTGCTTTCGTGGCACCCCGAAAGCTTCGGCTATCTGCGCAGCCGCGTCTTTCACGCTGTGTGTTTCCAGCGCTGTATCGAGCGCTGCCGAAAGCGTACCTTCCGAAACTTCGCGCACTCCCGGCGGCCCAACCACAATGACGCATTCGCCCTTGAGGGTTCTGTCGGAGAGCGCGTGCGAAAGCTCCGCCAACGGCGCGCGCAGGATCTCTTCGAAGCGTTTGGTCAATTCCCGGCACAGCGCAGCCTCCCTGTCTGGGCCCAAGACTGTCACGAGATCTGCTAACAATGCCTGAACTCTGCGCGGCGATTCGTACAAAACCAGCGTTGCCGGGGTTTCGGCGAAGGCCGCGATAGCCTTTTGACGCGCCGCAGATTTCGGCGGCGCAAACCCGAGAAAAGCGAATTTATCGGTTGGCAAACCGGCCAAGGTCAGCGCCGCGATGGCCGCCGACGGTCCGGGCGCAGACGTCACCAAACCGCCTTTTTCCGACACCGCACGCGCCAGATCAAAGCCGGGGTCAGACACCATCGGCGTTCCCGCCTCGGATGCATATGCGACGCTCCGCCCTGCCGCGACCTCGGCCGCGATACTGCCGCGCGCGCCTGCATCGCTGTGATCGTGATAAGCCCAGACCGGGCGCTCGCCGAGGGGCACGCCATGAATCGCCAAGAGTTTCTTCAGACTTCTTGTGTCTTCTGCCACCAGAATATCCGCGGATGCCAGAATATCGAGAGCGCGCAAAGTGATGTCCCGCGCCGTGCCGATAGGTGTGGCAACAATGTAAAGCCCGGGTTGAAGCGGAACGATCTGGTAATTCAAGGTTGGCCCCGCTTGCAGAGATGCGTAGGGTCTGCGTAGTGGAGCGGGGGAGTTCCCGCAAGACCGCGCCCTGCGCGGCATGGGTATGGATGGCACGTCTTCAGGAGTGCCAAGGCGACGGAAAAGGGCAGTCATGGCAAGCACCACGCGCAAAATCGGCCGCAGAGCAATGATCCGGTCCCTCGGGGCTTTCACCGCAGTAAGTGCACTCGCCGCTTGCGATCCCGGCGCGCTTGGCAATGTCGGCGGTGGCAGCGGGTCGGTGCAAGTCGCACTCTTGGTACCCTCCAGCGCAGGCGACGGGAATGTGCAATTCCTGGCACAGAACCTAGTGAACGCAGCCAAACTCGCGGTTGCCGATTTGGAAGGCGTCAGCGTCGATTTAAAGATTTACGACACCGCAGGCAGCCCGGAACGCGCAGGGCAAGTTGCGGCACAAGCCGTTGCCGAGGGCGCCGACGTAATCGCCGGGCCGCTTTTCGCCGGTGCCGCCAATGCCGCAGGACTGGCCGCAGCCCCCAAGGGCATTCCGGTGTTGAGTTTTTCAAACAATCCAACCATCGCAGGCGGCAATGTCTTTGTGATGGGCCCGACGTTTGAAAACACCGCGCGGCGGATCTTGGGCTATGCGCGTCAGCAGGGTAAATCCAATGTGCTGATTTTCTACGGCGAAACCGAAGCTGAACGTTTGGGCCGCGACGCCATCATGCGCGCTGCGCAGGATTACGGCATGTCGATTGCCGGAACGACGGGCTTTGCCATGTCACAAGAAGGCGTGGTTGCCGCAGTCCCGAGTGTCGCTCAACAGGCGCGTTCAACAGGCGCAGACTTGTTGTTCCTGACCTCGAATACGGACACGGCCCTTCCCATTGTCGCCCAGCTTTTGCCCGAGAACGGTTTGCCACCGGAGCAGATCCAATATGCAGGCCTGACGCGCTGGGACGTTCCCGCGTCTGCGTTGTCTTTGCCCGGCGTTCAGGGCGGATGGTTTGCGCTTCCCGATACAACGGCCGTCAACAGCTTCGGATCGCGTTATAGCGCAGCCTATGGACAAGCCCCGCACAGCATTGCGGGCTTGGGGTATGACGCGATTGCCGCAATTGGTGCCCTTGTTGGGTCTGGTCAGAAAATCACGCCCGCCAATCTGACGCAGGGGCGTGGCTTCGCTGGGGCCAGCGGGGCATTTCGTTTTCTCGCCAACGGCAGTAACCAGCGGGCCTTGTCCATCGGGACCATTGAGAACAAATCGCTGCGGATCATTGACGCGGCCCCAAGCAGTTTTGGCAGCGCCGGATCATAACCTGGCGCGGCCTCGTCCAGCAGGAGTGTAGATACGCTTGACCGAGCTTTACCTGCCCGAAAACGCAAGGGCACTCACGGACGGTGCCGGCGCATTGGCACCCGACCTTATCCGTCCCGCCGAAGATATTTTCGATTTTCCTGCGGTGATTGCAGACCTTGATCAAACTGCACGTGAGACCACGGAAGCAAAAGCGCTTCGGGCGGCGACCGTCGCGTGCCTGTCGGTGCATCGCAAAGCGGGGATGGCAACCATTGCCCGCGGCATTGCCGAGCATCCGTTTGAAGCCAAGCCCGCTGTGCATGCCTATGCCTATCTGACCGATTGCCTGGTCCGCGCGTGTTTTCACGTCGCGATACAACACCTGCACCCCGCACGTTCTGCCGGTACGGCAGAGCAAATTTCCGTTGTGGCGGTCGGCGGCTATGGCCGTGCCGAGATGTCGCCGCAATCCGATGTAGATCTGCTGTTTCTCACCCCTTGGAAAATAACCCCTTGGGCTGAAAGCGTGATTGAATCCATGCTATACATGCTGTGGGATTTGCGCCTGAAAGTTGGCCATGCGAGCCGCACAGTGAATGACTGTCTTCGCCTCGGCCGGGAAGATTATACAATTCGCACCGCGCTAGTGGAAAAGCGCTACCTCGATGGTAATGCCGCGCTGGCAGAGGATCTTCGCACCCGCCTTCGTGATGAACTGTTCAAAAATACCGCCGCCGATTTTATCGAAGCGAAACTAGAAGAACGCGCCACCAGGCACCGAAAGCAGGGCGGCCAACGCTATGTGGTGGAACCGAATATCAAAGAAGGCAAAGGCGGCCTGCGCGATCTGCAAACCCTGTTCTGGATTGCCAAATACGTTCATTCGGTTGATGATCCGGCTGATCTGGTGAACCTCGGCGTCTTCCGGGCCGAAGAGTACCGCTACTTCGAGCGGGCGCAGAACTTTCTTTGGGCTGCACGCAATCAACTGCATCTGGTGACCGGGCGGGCCATGGACCAGTTGACCTTTGATCTACAGGTCGAAGTGGCCGAAAGGCTAGGCTATGTGGACCGGGCCGGCCGCCGCGCGGTCGAGCACTTCATGCAAGACTACTTCCGTCACGCGACCCGAGTGGGCGATTTGACCCGTGTCTTTTTGACGTCGTTGGAAGCCACTCACATCAAACGCATGCCCACATTGCGCGGCCTTTTCACCCGCCGCAAGAAGGTCAGGCAGGGCTTTGAAGTCGTACAAAACCGCTTGTCCGTGCAAAACGAAACCGAATTTCTCGCAGATAAGCTGAACATCTTGCGACTGTTCGACGAAGCCCTGCGCACGGGATATCCGTTGCATCCAGATGCCACACGGATGATCGTCGCAAACCTGAACCTGATCGACGACACGATGCGCCGAGATCCAGAGGCGAACAAGATTTTCCTCAATCTTCTTCTGAAGCACCGGGAACCTTCACGCGCGTTGCACAGGATGAAGGAAACAGGGGTGCTTGGGGCATTTCTGCCGGAATTTCAGCCCATCGTGGCGATGATGCAGTTCAACATGTACCATCACTACACCGTGGATGAGCACACGATTGTCTGTATGAACGTGCTCGAACGGATTGAACGCGGTGAACTTGTCGAAGAGTTGCCCCTGTCCTCGCGGATCATGAAAGCCGGGGTCAATCGGCGGGTGCTGTATCTGGCCTTGCTCTTGCACGATATCGGCAAAGGACGACCCGAGGATCATTCGGTTCTGGGCGCGCGCATTGCACGGCGCATCGCACCACGGCTGGGGCTGAAACCGCAGGAATGCTCGACCGTTGAATGGCTTGTGCGGCACCATCTGCTCATGTCTGACATGGCCCAGAAACGCGACGTTGCCGACCCCCGCACGGTGCGGGATTTTGCCAAAGCCGTCAAAACGCAAAAGCGGCTCGACCTTCTGCTTGTGCTGACGTCTTGCGACATCATGGGCGTGGGCCCCGGCGTGTGGAACAACTGGAAAGCGATGCTGTTGCGCAACCTGTATCGTCAAACCAGCGAAGCACTGTCGAACGGGCTTGAGGACGTGAACCGTGAAGCCCGCGAAAGCGAAGCCAAGCGCCACCTCCGCGAGGCGTTGGAAACTTGGGACAAGGCCGCCTTGCGTCAAGAACTGTCGCGTCACTACGGCCCCTATTGGCAAGGCCTTCAAACCGAAACGCAGGTGGTTTTTGCCGGATTACTTGTTGATCTCGAAGACGACGAGATCCGCGTAGATCTGAAAGAAGACACCGATCGCGATGCGACACGTGTCTGTTTTGCGATGGCCGATCACCCGGGCATTTTCGCACGGCTCGCGGGATCGCTGGCTTTGGTCGGTGCGAACGTCGTCGATGCGCGAACTTACACGACAAAAGATGGGTATGCGACGGCCGTCTTCTGGGTTCAGGATGCGGACGGCGCCCCCTACGACTCGCACCGTATGGACCGCCTGAAAGCAATGATCCGCAAGACCTTGCACGGCGAAGTCGTGACAGGCGACGCAATGGTCCAGCGCGACAAAATCAAGAAACGTGAACGCGCCTTCCGCCATCCGACGACGATCGATTTCGACAACGAAGGATCGGATATCTACACCATTATCGAGGTGGATACCCGCGACCGTACCGGGCTGATCTATGATCTTGCGCGGACGTTGGCGGCAAGCAATATCTATATTGCGTCGGCGCAGATCGCGACCTACGGCGCACAAGCCGTCGACACGTTCTACGTCAAGGACATGTTTGGTCTCAAGATCATGGGTAAAGGCAAACTTGACACTCTGGATCGCAAGCTGAGGGACGCTATCGAACGCGGGGCGAACAAGGCCGCCGAACAATGAAGCCGATCAGATTGCTGTCTGGCCTGCTGACCGTGGGCGGTTGGACAATGGCCAGCCGTATCCTTGGGTTCGTGCGGGACGCAATGATTGTCGCTCTGCTGGGCACTGGGCCCGCCTACTCCGCCTTCATCGTCGCGTTTTCGCTGCCAAACATGTTCCGCCGCTTCTTTGCCGAAGGCGCGTTCAACATGGCCTTCGTGCCGTTGTTCTCGAAGCGGCTGGAGCAAGACGACCGACCACGAGAATTCGCGCAAGAGGCGTTCTCGGCTTTGGCTGCGCTGCTCACTGTGCTGACGATTGTCGCCAGTATAGCCATGCCCCTGCTGGTGACGGCGATGGCCAGCGGCTTTGTGGGCGGGCCGGAATTTGACTTGTCGGTCGCCTTCGGTCGCATCGCCTTTCCCTACATCCTGTTCGTGTCTCTGGCGGCAATGCTATCCGGGGTTCTGAATGCTTCGGGCCGATTTGCGGCAGCTGCCGCCGCACCGGTGCTTCTGAACGTGGTGTTCATTGGCATGATGGCAGGTGCACTATGGCTGGGCGGTGATGTGGCTCGTGCATTGATTTGGGCCGTTCCAATTGGCGGCGTCCTGCAATTGGCCCTGCTCTGGCGCGCAGCAGACCGCGCAGGGTTCACAATGCGGCTGAGCATGCCGCGCCTGACGCCGGACATCCGAACCCTTGCTGTCGTTGCGGCCCCCGCCGCGCTGGCGTCGGGCGTTATCCAGATCAACTTGCTGGTCGGTCGACAAGTCGCCAGCTATTTCGACCGGGCCATCGACTGGATGTACACCGCTGACCGTCTGTACCAATTGCCGCTTGGCGTCGTTGGCATCGCTGTCGGCGTCGTATTACTGCCAGATCTGTCGCGCAGACTGGCAGCAGGAGACGGTGCAGGCGGCCGGGCGGCCCTAAGCCGGGCCGGCGAAATTTCACTGGCCCTGACTTTACCGGCGGCGGTGGCCCTTTTGGTGATCCCCGAAGCGTTGGTTTCGGTTCTTTTCGAAAGAGGGCGGTTCACCCCGGAAGATACACAAGCCACGGCATTGGCCGCTGCGATTTATGGCGCAGGCCTGCCCGCTTTTGTGCTACAAAAGGTTCTTCAGCCCCTCTATTTCGCCCGCTCAGATACGCGCACGCCATTCCGATTTGCGCTTTGGGCGATGGTCATCAATGCGGCTTGCGCGCTTGGCCTCGCCCCGTTCATCGGGTGGCCCGCAGCTGCGCTGGCCACGACACTGGCCGGCTGGGCCATGGTGATTTTGCTGTGGCGCGGCGCACGGGCGATGGGCGACGTGGCCACATTCGACGACCGTTTCTTTCGCCGCGTACCGCGGATCGCGCTGGCTGCCGCTTCGATGGGGGCGGCGTTATGGGGCGGCGAGGCGTTTCTGGGCAACGCGTTGCACACACCCGGCTTACGCTATGGTGCGCTTGCCGTTTTGGTCGGCGGCGGCGGCGCGGTCTTTTTCGCAGCCGCCCATCTGCTGGGCGGGCTGCCCCTTTCAGATCTCAAGGCGGCGTTCCGGCGTCCCCGAAATGGCGCCGCCGGGTGACGCCGCGGGCGTGTTACCGCCCCTTTTTTGCGCTGGTCGGCCCTGTCGGGATCTTGCCCGCAACACCCGGTGGCACCGCCGGTGCTTTTGGCTTGGCAGTTTTCGGTTTCTTGACTTCGCGGTTTCCGCGTTGCTTGTCGCCCTTGCTCATATTCACGCCTTTCAGACAGGAGCTCCCGCAGGGCTAATGCCCAACAGGTCGGGAGAAGCGCCCACAGAGAGCGCGCCGGAAGCAGACTCGCATCACCCCGGCTGATCAGCGTTGCGCTTGTTCGGGCAGCCTTGCAAGAGCAATATGGATCAACGGTTCCGCAAGACGTCGCGCAAACGCGCCCAACCGCCGGGGACAAGCAAAAAGCACAGCGCAAATCCAACGGCGAACCCCGACAAATCGGCCAGCCAGTCGTTGCGCGAGCCAAACAGCAGCCCGAACAGCAGTTGCACCCCCAGCAGCATCCCGATCAACCGAAAGGCCATGACCTGGCTTTGCTGCAGCAACCGCGCCTGAACCCAACTCAGGAAGGTATACCCCCCAATGAGCCCGTAGACGCCCGGATACCCGCCAACCAACGGGAACTGATCGTTCAAGAGCAGCCCATACACCAGCGCCCCGCCAATGGACGACCCGAAGAAGATGGTCACCACGGCAAGATCGCCCAGTGCTTCGCCAACCATCTTGCCCATGGCCAAAACGAAGACGCAGACAAACAGCGCATGGGTGAAGCTGAAATGCAGCAGCGGATACGTCACGAACCGCACCAAAAGGTCCAACGGGAATTGACCGTTGGCCAACATCCATTTCAAAGCGTCGCCATAAAACCCGTAATCGCGGATTGCGCCTGCCCGCAGACCAATTCCAGATGCACCGCCCAGTATGCCGCGATCCGCAAGGTTGAACAGCAATTCGACCCCCACGATGACAACAGCAAGCGCGATCACCGATTTGGGCAACGGATTGACCGGCCCTTGCGGCGGGTTCGGGCGGATTGGCTGTGGTGTTGGCATGAGGCTCCCCTGATTGACGGCACCCAAGGCCCCGGTTAAGCGAACTGGGCCAGAACTTCCAGACGGAGAGACCAGATGACGGATGCGGTCCAAACGCACTCCACCCCAAGCGATGCCAACGCGGCGTTCAAACCGCGTGTATTTTCGGGCATCCAGCCAACCAATCACCTGCAACTGGGCAATTACCTTGGGGCGGTCAAACGCTTTGTCGACATGCAAGGTAGCGGTATTGAAACGCTGTATTGCATCGTTGATCTGCACGCGATCACTGTCTGGCAAGATCCGGCGGACCTGACCCGCGCCACGCGCGAGCTTGCGGCGGGGTACTTGGCCAGCGGCCTTGATCCGGCCAAATCGATTCTGTTCAATCAGGCCCGCGTACCAGAGCACACCCAGCTTGCTTGGGTTTTCAACTGCGTCGCCCGCATGGGATGGCTGAACAGAATGACCCAGTTCAAAGACAAGGCTGGTAAAAACCGCGAGAATGCTTCGGTGGGCCTGTTTGCCTACCCGAACCTGATGGCGGCTGACATTCTGACCTATCACGCAACCAAAGTGCCTGTCGGCGAAGATCAGAAACAGCACCTGGAACTTGCCCGAGATATCGCCATCAAGTTCAACAATGACTTCGGCGTTGATTTCTTTCCCGTGCCCGACCCGATCATTGAAGGTGTGGCCACACGGGTCATGAGCTTGCGCGACGGGTCCAAAAAGATGAGCAAATCAGACCCGTCTGATATGAGCCGGATCAACCTGACCGACGATGCCGACACCATTGCCAAAAAGTTCCGCAAGGCAAAAACCGACCCGGAACCCTTGGCCGAGACGGTCGAAGGTCTGGCCGGCCGTCCAGAGGCGCGCAACCTTGTGAATATCTACGCGGCACTTGGTGACAGCACCGCCGAGGCCGTGATTGCAGAATTTGGTGGGCGCAGCTTTTCCGAATTCAAGCCCAAGCTCGCCGATCTGGCCGTAGCCAAGCTATCGCCGCTATCGTCAGAGATGAGCCGCCTCATGCAGGACCCCACCGAGATTGATCGCGTCCTTGAGGCCGGGGCTGAACGCGCCCGCACTATCGCCGCCCCGATCCTGAAGCGAACATACGATATTGTCGGCATCGTCACCTGATTGCCGAAGCGAAACATGGGGGCGGTCAATGCGCACCGCCCCCACTCTTTCTGATTAGGACCGGAAATTCTGCAAGCCGCTTGCCTAAAGTGTCGGCGTGGTGTCATCGTAACGACCGGAGGGTCCAACCATGCGCACATTTCTTGTTGTTCTCGATGACACACTCGAATGCCTGAACGCCATGCGATTTGCCGCCATGCGCGCCGCTAAGACGGGCGGCGGTGTCGAAATCCTGTCCGTGATCCCGCCAGAAGAATTCAACCACTGGATCGGCGTTGGCGACTTGATGCGCGAAGAGAATCGGGAACGGATCGAAGCGCATTTTGAAGTGTTCGCCAAATGGATGCGCGACCGTCAAGGGATCAACCCCTCTTTGGTTATCCGCGAGGGCGATCTTTATCGCGAGGTCATGGCCCAAATTACTGACAACCCTGAAATCGGCGTGCTGGTTTTGGGCGCTGGGGCGGACAAGTCCGGCCCCGGCCCGTTGATAACGCAAATCACCAAATCTGCTGCTACTTTGCCCATTCCGTTTACCGTCGTTCCGGGGAACCTGTCGAAGGAACAACTGGAGCTGGTCACCTGATCACAGATTTGGAATCGTTCTAAATATTGACTTCGCCCCCTGCCATCCGCATATCGGTTGAAACGGAGGTTACCGCCATGTTCATCCAAACCGAATCCACACCGAACCCCGCGACCCTGAAATTTCTGCCCGGCATGACCGTACTGGAAACAGGCACCGCTGATTTTCCATCGTCCGATGTTGCGGGCAACTCGCCATTGGCCAAGCGGATCTTCGCGGTTGAGGGTGTGACCGGGGTGTTTCTGGGCACCGATTTCGTTACGGTTACAAAGACCGAAAGCGTGGAATGGGACCATGTGAAGCCCGCAATTCTTGGCGCTGTGATGGAACATTTCCAGTCCGGCGATGCGGTGCTGGATGGCGAAGGTCACTCTGCAGGACACGCAGATCACGACGGTCCTGATAGCGAAATCGTTGGCCAAATCAAAGAACTGCTCGACACGCGGGTACGCCCGGCCGTGGCGCAAGACGGCGGTGACATTACGTTCCACGGATTTGATCGCGGCGTTGTCTATCTGCACATGCAAGGCGCGTGCGCCGGGTGCCCATCTTCAACCCTGACCCTGAAAATGGGGATCGAAAACCTGCTGCGCCACTACATCCCAGAGGTGGTGGAAGTCCGGCCCGTCGCGGTTTGACCGCCTCGTGACGACTGACCCTGCGCCCATCGTTTTGGCGTTTGACACGTCGGGCCCACACGTAAGCGCGGCCATTCTGGCCGGTGATACCGTTCTGTCCCATCGCACCGAAGCTTTGGCGCGGGGGCAGGCAGAACGGCTGTTCCCGCTGCTTGAAGAGTCGCTTGCCGAGGCTGGGCTGTCTTGGGATGCAATTGATTTGATCGGCGTTGGCAAAGGACCGGGTAACTTCACAGGCATCCGTATTTCGGTGTCCGCCGCGCGCGGTCTTTCCCTGTCGCTTGAACGGCCCGCCATTGGCGTGAGTTCCCTGGAGGCGCAAGCCGCTGGCGCGCTTCGCCCCTGTATTGCCAGCGTCGCAGGTCGGCGCGGGGCCGTTTTTGCCCAACTGTTGGGGCAAGATGGCGATGAACCACCGCGCCTGATGGACCATGAAACGCTCAACGCTGCCGGGTTCGCAGCAGCGTTGCCCGCAATAGGGGATGGCGCTGAAATCGTCGCCGGCGTGACGGGCGGTGCGATTTTACCTTCGACCCCAATGGCCATCGGAATTGCGCAGGTTGCCCTGTCGCGCCGCCACCAAGAGACCTCTCGCCCGACACCGCTTTACCTGCGTGCCGCAGATGCCGCCCCAGCCCGCGATCGCCCGCCGCCGAGGTTGGAGTGACGCCCGCAGCGCTGGCCGCCCTCCACCAATTGGGTTTCACCACGCCACGCCCATGGTCGGCCGAAGAGTTTGCGCAGTTGCTGGAACAATCCGGCGTTACCCTGCTCACCGGACCATCGGCCTTTGCCCTTTGTCGCGTGGTCGCTGACGAAGCCGAATTGCTGACCATAACCGTTGCCCCCAACGAGCGGCGCAAAGGTCACGCAAAGCAGCTTGTGGCGAAAGTGCTTGAAACAGCGCACCAGGCGGGGGCGGTCTCGTGTTTTCTGGAGGTAGCGGCCACAAACACACCGGCGCAGGCACTTTATACGTCAGCCGGATTTCGCAAAGTCGGGTTGCGCCGCGCGTATTATCAGGCCCCCGCCGGCGAAGCCGTGGACGCCGTGATCATGGTCTGCGAATTGCCTAACCCCGTTCAGAACGCCTGATTTCCAACCAGTTCCCCACCGGCAAGGCTGTGCGGTGCCAGAAAGCTATTGACCCTGCTGCGTCGGTACGGACTTATTCCAGTCAGAAACAGGCCAAAAGGCCACGCGTTTTTGAACGGTGCGCAACCATTCGGAAGCACGCAACAAAGGGAGCACCCTATGACCATCATGAAAACTCTTCTTGGGGCCACAGCCATCACCGCATTCAGTGCACTGGCCGCAAGCGCAGAGCCGGGACTGATCATCGATCTGGGCGGTAAGTTCGACAAGTCATTCAACGAAAGCGCCTATAACGGGGCACAGCGTTGGATGGAAGAAACCGGTAAAAGCTATCGTGAAACCGAACTGCAATCCGAAGCGCAGCGCGAGCAATCCATGCGGCGTATGGCCGAGAGTGGCGCAAACCCGGTGATCGTTCTTGGTTTCGCGAACGCCTCGACCCTTGAAAAGGTCGCGCCCGATTATCCCGAAGTGAACTTCACCATCGTGGACATGGTTGTCGACCAGCCCAACGTGCAATCCGTGGTGTTCAAAGAGCATGAAGGCAGTTTCCTTGTGGGTGTGCTGGCGGCGATGGCGTCAGACTCCGGCACCGTCAGCTTTGTCGGCGGTATGGACGTTCCGCTGATTTCCAAATTCGCGTGCGGTTACGCGCAGGGCGTGAAAGCCTTCAATCCCGAAGCGAATGTGATCGTGAACATGACGGGCACGACGCCAACAGCATGGAACGACCCGGTGAAGGGCGCGGAATTGACGCGTGCGCAGATCAGCCAAGGTTCCGACGTGGTCTATGCCGCAGCGGGCGGCACGGGGATTGGCGTTCTGCAAGCCGCCGCCGACGAAGCCATTCTTTCCATCGGCGTGGACAGCAACCAGAACTATCTGCATCCGGGTTTCGTTTTGACCTCCATGGTCAAGCGCGTCGACAACGCGGTCTATGAGGCGTTCGCAGCTGGCGAAGATGGCTCGTTTGAGCCGGGCATCAAGGTCATGGGCCTCGACAATAATGGGGTTGGCTGGGCACTGGACGAAAACAACGCACCACTGATCACCGAGTCGATGAAGGCCACCGTTGAACAGACCCGTGCCAAGATTATTGGCGGTGAAATCGCCGTGCATGATTACACCACCGACGGCACCTGCCCGGCTTACTGACCGGCATGGCAACAGTCACACAAACAGAGGGGCGGCCATCAGCGGCCGCCCTTTCGCAAACGGCACCGGCGATCGAATTGCGTGGGATTTCCAAAGCGTTCGGCGCGGTGCAGGCGAACAAAGATATCTCAATCCGGGTGGAGCGTGGCACGATCCATGGGATCATCGGCGAAAACGGCGCCGGGAAATCCACGCTCATGTCCATTCTCTACGGGTTTTACAAGGCAGATGCAGGCGACATCCTGATCGGCGGCACCAAGACCGACATTCCTGACAGCCAAGCCGCGATCCGCGCTGGCATTGGCATGGTCTTTCAGCATTTCAAGCTGGTCGAGAATTTCACCGTCTTGGAAAATGTCGTGCTGGGTGCCGAAGAAGGGGCCTTTTTGCGACCCTCTCTGGCCAAGGCGCGTCGGCTTCTGGTGGATTTGGCGCGCGAGTACGAGTTGAACGTCGATCCAGACGCTAAGATTGAAGATCTGGGCGTTGGCATGCAGCAGCGTGTCGAGATCCTGAAAGCGTTGTACCGCCAAGCCGATATTCTGATCCTTGATGAGCCGACCGGCGTATTGACCCCGTCCGAGGCGGATCACCTGTTCCGAATCCTTCGCGGGCTGCGCGACGAAGGCAAAACGATCATCCTGATCACGCACAAGCTGCGCGAAATCATGGATGTGACCGACAATGTCAGCGTCATGCGCCGAGGCGAGATGACAGCAACCGTAAAGACAGCCGAAACATCGCCAACCGAACTCGCAGAGTTGATGGTCGGGCGGAAGGTTCTGCTGCGAGTGGACAAGACCCCCGCTCAACCCGGCCCCGTGGTCTTGAAGGTCGAAAACCTGAGAGTGACCGACGAAAATGGCGTCGAACGATTGCGATCAATCAATCTTGAGGTGCGCGCAGGCGAAATTCTGGGCGTCGCCGGCGTTGCTGGCAACGGTCAGTCCGAGTTGCTGGAAGTGCTTGGGGGCATAACCGAGGCCACAGGAACCGTGACCTTGAACGGCCACCCGTTGCAATTATCCGGGCCAGAGTCAGACGGGCGGTCCCGTAGGCAGGCAGGCATCGCACACGTGCCCGAAGATCGTCACCGTCTGGGCCTTATTCTTGACTTCACAGCGTGGGAAAACACGGGTTTTGGCTATCAGGACCGGCCCGACTATACGAACGGCGCGTTGATGAACCAGCACGCTCTGCGCACCGACACCGAAGGCAAGATGGAGCGGTTCGACGTCCGCCCCGCCAATTGCTGGCTACATGCCAAAAGCTTTTCAGGCGGCAATCAACAGAAAATCGTTCTTGCTCGGGAAATCGAACGCAACCCTGACTTGCTGTTGGTTGGTCAACCCACCCGCGGCGTCGACATTGGGGCCATCGAGTTCATCCATCAGCGTCTGATAGAACTGCGTGATGCGGGGAAAGCCATTTTGCTGGTCAGCGTCGAGTTGGATGAGATTTTCGCGCTGTCTGACCGCATTGCCGTGATTTTCGACGGCCGCATCATGGGGGAACGCACCCCGGACCAAACGGACGAGACGGAATTGGGCATGATGATGGCCGGTATGGACGGAAAGGCCCGCTAGATGGATACAATGCCCCGTTGGGCCGATATAGCCCTGATCCCTCTCATCAATCTGGCCCTTGCGCTGCTGGTTTCCGCACTGGTGATTGCCGCCATTGGCGAAAACCCGGCCGAGGCCATGGGCGTGATGATCCGCGGCGCGGTTGGGTCCGCCTATGGCTGGGGCTATACCCTGTATTACGCCACCAACTTCATCTTCACCGGGCTTGCCGTGGCCGTTGCCTTCCATGCACGCCTTTTCAACATTGGCGGCGAAGGACAGGCAGCGCTTGGGGGCCTTGGCGTCGCTCTTGTATGTCTCATGGTTCCTTGGCCGCATTGGTCGCTGGCCTTGCCCGCGGCAGTCATTGGCGGCGCGCTGTTCGGCGCTGCATGGGCGGCCATCCCGGCTTGGCTTCAGGCCAAGCGCGGCAGTCACATCGTCATCACGACAATCATGTTCAACTTCATCGCGTCCGCACTTTTGGTCTATCTTTTGGTCAATGTTCTGAAGGTGCCTGGATCCATGGCGCCCGAAACCGCGCGGTTCCCAGAAGGGGCGCGCCTTCCGTCTGCCTATGACTGGGGCGCGTGGATGGGGTTTGGCCGTTCGGCACCTTTGAATGTCGCCTTCTTCGTGGCGCTGGCCTGCTGCGTCTTGGTATGGGTGTTGATCTGGAAAACACGACTTGGGTATGAAATCCGCGCCTTCGGGCAGTCGGAACCCGCCGCGAAATATGCCGGTATACGGCCCGTACGCATCATCATGATCACGATGCTGGTCTCGGGTGCATTGGCGGGCCTGATGGCGGTCAACGCCGTACAAGGCGAGGCGGAACGCCTTGTTATAGACAGCGTACAAGGGGCGGGCTTTGTCGGGATCGCGGTCGCGTTGATGGGCCGCTCGCACCCGGTGGGTGTGTTGCTTGCAGCGCTTCTATTCGGGGCTCTCTATCAGGGAGGGGCCGAGCTGGAATTCGAGATGCCCGCCATTTCCAGAGAGATGATCGTCGTGATCCAAGCGCTTGTCATTCTTTTCACCGGCGCCCTCGACAATATGGTGCGCGGTCCCGTCGAAGGGTTCTTCCGCCGCCTTCGCAGAGGGGCTGCGTGATGGATTACGCCACACTTATCCAACTGCTCGACAGTACGCTGCGCCTTGCAACACCGCTTCTGTTTGCATGCCTTGCGGGTCTGTTTTCGGAACGCGCCGGTATTTTTGACATCGGGCTGGAAGGGAAGATGTTGGCCGCTGCCTTCTTCTCCGCAGCCGCAGCCGCCATGACTGGCAATGTCTGGATCGGGCTTTTGGCCGGAACAGCGGCATCCCTGAGCTTGGCAGCGCTACACGGGCTTGCGTCAATCACGTTCAAGGGAAACCAGCTAATCTCAGGCGTGGCAATCAACTTCCTGGCCTCGGGGCTGACCGTTCTTGTTGGGCAAACGTGGTTCCAACTGGGCGGCCGCACCCCATCTTTGACGGGACCGTCGCGGTTTCAGGAAATCACCTTGCCGTTTGCCGATGCCTTGGAACCTGTGCCCGTCATTGGGCCGCTTTACGCAACCGTCCTGTCTGGCCACACGATCCTTGTTTACGTTGGCCTGCTGGCAGTGCCGGTCACTTGGTATATCCTGTTTCGCACCCGGTTCGGGTTGCGCCTTCGCGCGGTTGGTGAAAATCCCGGCGCCGTTGATACGGCAGGCGTATCGGTGGTGCGGCTGCGCTACTCGGCAGTTCTTATCTGCGGGCTTTTGTGCGGACTTGCAGGGGCCTATCTTTCAACAGGCCTGTCCGCTGGCTTTGTTAAGGAAATGAGCGCCGGACGTGGGTTCATCGCACTGGCAGCACTTATTTTTGCAAAGTGGCGACCGTGGTATGCGTTATCGGCGTGTCTGCTCTTTGGTCTGCTCGAAGCCCTTGGCAACCGGTTTCAAAGCCTTGAAATTCTTGGCGTGACGCTGCCAACTCAGTTCATGCAGGCCCTGCCCTATATCCTGACCGTGGTTATTCTGGCCGGGTTTGTCGGCAAAGCGATCCCGCCGCGTGCCGGGGGCGAAGCCTATGCGAAGGAACGTTGACGCCCTAACCCAAAAGGACGGAGCAGCTATTTACAGCAACGCCTTAGCCGGTTCCGGCTGACGGCAGGAATGGTTCGGGACGCATGCAGATCTACCTTCCCATCGCCGAGGTTTCCGTCAACGCCTTCCTGCTGTTGGGGCTTGGCGGGTTGATTGGGGTGCTCTCGGGACTGTTCGGCGTTGGCGGCGGGTTCCTTATGACCCCGCTTTTGTTCTTTATCGGCATTCCGCCCTCGGTTGCGGTGGCAACAGGCGCAAACCAGATCGTTGCGTCGTCTTTTTCAGCCGTGCTTGCACATCTGCGCCGCAAGACCGTTGATCTTCGCATGGGAACGGTGCTTCTGGCCGGAGGTCTGTTTGGGGCCGGAATTGGTGTGCAGGTCTTTGCCAGGCTCAAGGCTATGGGCCAGGTCGATCTGCTTGTAACCCTTTTTTACGTGGTTTTTTTGGGGGCCGTCGGTGGGCTGATGTTCATTGAAAGCCTGCGTGCTTTGCGCCGGGCGCGTTCGCCAGGAGGACCAGTTCCAAAACGCAAGCGGCACAACTGGGTCCATAACCTGCCGTTGAAGATGAAATTCCGCACATCGGGGATGTATATCTCGGTGATCCCGCCCTTCTTTATCGGCGCCGGGGTCGGCGTGCTTTCGGCAATAATGGGCGTTGGTGGCGGGTTTATCATGGTGCCCGCTATGATCTATTTGCTTGGCATGCCCACAAAGGTCGTGATCGGCACGTCACTGTTTCAGATCATCTTTGTGACGGCGTTCAGCACGCTCATGCATGCCATCACAACGCAATCTGTGGATGTTGTTCTGGCGGTCATGCTGATCCTGGGCGGCGTTTTGGGCGCACAGATCGGAAGCCGAATGGGAACCAACCTGAAGGCGGAACAGTTACGGATTTTGCTGGCTATGCTGGTGCTTCTCGTATGCGGAAAGCTGGCGCTTGACCTGCTCTTGCAACCCTCTGAGCTTTACAGCATCGGGGTATCCGAATGATCCGGCTGGTGCTTGCCCTTGTTCTCGCGCTTGCGTCGTCTGCCGCGTCGGCAGAACGGATTGTATTGGGCTTGTCGCAAGACGAGGTCGCCATCACGGCGACGTTTGACGGATCATCCTTGTTGATCTTTGGGGCGGTCAGCCGGGAGGCTCCTATCCCGGACGCATCGGAGCTGGACGTTATCATCACCGTGACCGGCCCCCCTGGCCCGGTGGACGTGCGGCGCAAGGAACGTCAGTTCGGCATCTGGGTCAACGCAGACGCTGTGCATTTGTCGCGTGCGCCCAGCTTCTACGCCGTGGCCAGCACCGCGCCGGTCGACAGCATCCTGAGCGCGGTTGAAGATTTGCGATACGGCATCACGCTTGATCAGGTCGTGCGCACCGTTGGGGCCAGCGAAACGGTCGAAGATGTCGCCAACTTCACCGAAGCGTTGGTGCGCATTCGGTCAGACGAAGACCTTTACCAGATAGGCAAAAGCACGGTTTCTCTGGATCAACAAACGCTGTTCCGTACCGGGATGCACCTTCCCTCAAATCTTGTGGAAGGGAGCTACCTGGCACGGATCTTCCTGCTGCGCGACAGGCAGGTCGTGGACCAGTTCGAAACCGGAATTGAGGTGCGCAAAGTTGGGCTGGAACGCTGGCTCTACTCCCTCGCGCAGAACCAACCGATCCTTTATGGTCTGATGTCCCTTGTGATCGCGATTGCAGCAGGCTGGGGCGCGTCAGCCCTCTTCCGCAGCCTTCAACGCTAGGGCCGGATCCATTTCCCGGATGAGATCCGGCGCGGGCGGCACGGTCAAATCGTCAGTGCCCAATGGCTCCAACGGTTTTCCAAGTCGGTAGCGTGTGACCCAGTGCAGCCGGTTCTCGGCGCGGGTTATGGCGACATAAGCCAACCGCTTCCACAGCGGCAGTCCCGCTTCGGTGCGCCCGGCCCGTGCGGCGGCATAAAGGTCGGGTGCAAAGACCTGAACCTCTGGCCATTGCGACCCCTGCGCCTTGTGGATCGTCACTGCGGCACCATGCAGGAACGCCGCCCCCATCCGAGCCGCCGATGGGATGAAAGGTTCTTCTTCGTCAGGATGTTCTATCTTTATGATCGACGCTGCCGACACTTGGGGCTCGGGCGCGCCAAGGACATGTAGCCGCGAAAAACCCGGCCGCCGACCCGGCCCCAAATATACGACCTGCGCCCCTTTGATGAGGCCCCGCGCCTCCAGGTCCAGCCGCTTCTTGCGGTGTTTCAATGGCAATTCCAGCCCATCACAGATCAGCGGCTCGCCCGGCAGCAGGCTATCAACCGGCGCGCCATGTGCCCCGCGAAACGCTTGGATCAAACGGATGCGCGTGGCGTTTCGCCAGACCAAAACGGGGGAGCGCGCCATCAGGTCCGCCTCAACCCGCCCTGCCAGCACAACACGGTCGTCGCGCCGCGCGGCGTCTTCGACCAGTTGCTCGAACTCTTCAAATCCAACGGCCGGATCACCCAATGCATGCGCCAGATCCAAGATTGGGTTATCCTGCTGCTGTCGATGAATGCGCGACAGGGTGACCCGCTGGCTTTCTGGCAGGGTGTCAAACACCATCTCACCCGACTGCCCAACCGGAGCAAGCTGCGCCGGGTCACCGAACAAGACAAGCGTCGGAAAAATCTCGGTCAGGTCGTCAAGCTGCCGCTTGTCGAGCATGGAGCTTTCATCGACGAACCCAATATCGAGAGGTTCATCCCGGCGTTTCCACCCAGTGATAAAGTCCGACCCGCGCAGCCCCGCCGACGCAAGCGCGGCGGGAACCGACGCGTGCAGCGCATAAAAGGCGACCGCGCGGTCCAAAGCGTCATCCGTCAGGATTTCAGTATCTGGCTTGTCCCCACGGCCAGCCAGCCATTCAGCAATTTTCTCGTATTCGGGATCATAGACCGGCGTGTACAGAACGCGGTGTATTGTGGTTGCCGGAACGCCGCGCATGCGCAGAACACTGGCCGCTTTGTTCGTCGGGGCCAAAATGGCAAGCGTCCGGCGGTCCCGCCTGCGCCGCCCCTCATAGTCCCCCGAAACAATATCAACACCCGAAGCCTTCAGCGCTTCGTACAGTTGAGCCAGTAGCAGCGTCTTCCCGGACCCGGCCTTGCCCAAAACCGCCAGAACCGAGTTTTCGACCAAGGGCGGCTTAAAAGTCTGCTCAGCAAGATTCACCCCGGCATCCGCAAGAAGTTTGTGCAATCTCGCATTGGCGAGTTGCTGATCTTCGGACAGGGTCAGGGGTGTACTGTTCGCCATAGCAGGACCCTAAACGTTGACCCGGCGCTGTGCCAGAGCGTCACGCGGTTTGGACCAGTCTGACAGGCGGCTTTTCCATCGCGCGATGATACCACAGACGGGACAACCCACGCGGAATATCAGCCTTTTCACACAACGCTTGCGCACGGGTTTCGGAAAAGGCCCACAGGCCCGCACTAATTGCGTCACGCCCTTCGCCAATGGTGCCAAGGATCATGGGCGCCCATCCAAGACGACTATAGATCCGCACCATGCGCGCATCGAAAACGCCGATGGTAAAACTGAGTTTCCTTGCAAGGCCCAGCTCTGCCCCGCCCAGCATCAATGCCGCAGACACGCGCGGGCCAGAATTGCGGGCCAGACAAAAGCGGGTGCATTCGAAAATTTGGCCGTTGCGAACCGGGTTTCCGTCCAAAAGGTCCAGAAAGTGATCATTGATCATGGTTGGGCCAGTGGTGGGCAAGAACCGCATTGACCCGCCATGCGTGCCATCATCATTTTCCCAAATGACATAAAGAGCGTCTGCCCCGTCGTACTGGTCATACTCTTTGCCATCTTCGTTGACCGTAACTTCCCAGCCCAATCGCGTATGAAACTGGTCCGCCCTGTCCCGAAACATCGAATCGCGAAGCACCGGAAATTGATCGAGTTGATGGCCGTATATGTATCTTAGCATGGCTTTCCCCTTTTGCCGCTCATCAGAGGCTGGGGGGGACTCGGTTAAACCTTCGATCAAACAGCGCACGGTCAATTAAGGATTTCTTCAGACGACGATGAGACCGTGCGCAATAGCCTTTGCAACGGCGTGCGTCGTATTTTGCGCACCAAGCTTGAATCTGGCCGATTCGATATAAACCCTGAGCGTATGCTCTGAAATGCTTAGGCTGTCTGACGCCTGTGCGCGAGAATACCCCATGGCCAGAAGACTAAGAGTATCGATTTCACGCGGTGAAAGGCTTGCTGACCGTTGCACATCCGTGCCGTTGTCCAACTCCAACGCCTTTTGATTGATGAAATGAGCGACCAGGATTAGATCACCGACATTGCTGCGCGAGTACTTTTCCCATGTGCTGTCAGAGCTTCGGCTACATGCAGTGAAAAGAGCAAACTGCCCATTGGGGCCACGAATTGGAACGGACAGGCCTTGGTTTCCAACTCCGGCGTCCGCGGCTTCACCCATGAAGTTACGCGCCTTGGGGCTAGACCAATCCAATCGTTTCCAATCCACCGGGTGAAAGCGCTGATAGCACCCTTGCACTACCGGATCGATACGCGCGTAGTCCTGTTCAATATAGCGGTCGACCCAATCTACATTGTAGGTAAGCGCCGCATACTGCTCGCCGGTGCGATTGACCGAGTGATAGATCACATGATCCACATCGTAGAGATCTCTGAGCTTGAAAATTATACCCTGAAGATCGCTATGTGATTTCGCTCCCTCCAGCCCAGATATGAGCGCTTCCAGCTTGTCTTTCATGGCTGTCGGTTTGCCCCGCCTTAAAGTGTCTATCGCCGCTCTTTAATTCTGACGCTGCGACGATGAGAGTGTCGTCAAGCTGCTCGGCCAATGCGGAATACGAGTTCTGCCTTGCAAAGGTTCTAAGGTCCGCCAGAACATCCAAAATCCAGTCCTGCCTCATGACGGTGCCTCCATCTCATTAAGAATATGTTAACTTACCATATCTCAAACCTCCGGTTGCATACACTCACAGCAATCACCTTCCCCAAAATGGTGAGGGCGATATCTGCAATCTATTGAATACTCTAATTTCAAGTCCGTCAAAAAGAAAACGGCCGCCTGAAAGCTTCAGACGACCGTCAACTTGAAATTGTTTCTCGGATCAGGCTTTGACGCTTGCTTCCAAAGTATCTTCAAACGTGCGCAAACCAGTCTGCGTGGCCTGAACAAGAACAGCCATATTGCCCGGCTTATGCTCGTTGCGCATCATCTTGGTGTGCGCATCGGGGATCTCGGCCCATGGGAAAACTTCTGACATGCACGGATCAATGCGGCGTTCGATCACCAGTTGATTGGCCGACGACGCCTGCTTCAGGTGCGCAAAGTGGCTGCCCTGCAAACGCTTTTGATGCATCCACATATACCGCACGTCGAAGGTACAGTTGAACCCGCTTGTGCCAGCACAGATCACGACAATGCCGCCTTTTTTGCACACCAGGGTGGACACAGGGAATGTCGCTTCGCCAGGGTGTTCGAACACCATATCGACATTGTTACCCTTGCCAGTGATGTCCCAGATCGCCTTGCCGAACTTGCGCGCTTCTTTGAACCACTCCGCGTATTCAGGCGTGTTCACGGTCGGCAGCTGACCCCAGCATTTGAAATCTTTGCGATTGATGACGCCTTTGGCTCCAAGGCCCATGACGAAATCGCGCTTTTCTTCGTCTGAAATCACCGCGATGGCATTGGCACCCGCTGTGTTCGCCAACTGAATCGCGAACGACCCCAGACCACCCGATGCACCCCAGACCAAAACGTTCTGGCCGGGCTTCAACTCGTGTGGGTGGTGACCGAACAGCATGCGATATGCAGTTGCCAACGTCAGCGTGTAACAGGCCGACTCTTCCCATGTCAGGTGGCGCGGGCGTGGCATCAACTGCTGCGCCTGCACGCGGGTAAACTGCGCAAAGGATCCGTCGGGCGTTTCATAGCCCCAAATACGTTGGCTGGTCGAGAACATCGGGTCGCCGCCGTTGCACTCTTCATCGTCGCCATCATCTTGGTTGCAGTGGATCACGACTTCGTCGCCCACTTTCCAACGCTTTACCTTGTCGCCAACCGCCCAGATGATGCCAGACGCGTCAGATCCAGCGATGTGGTACGGCTCGCCGTGACCATCGAACGGCGAGATCGGCACGCCAAGGCCCGCCCAAACGCCGTTGTAGTTCACACCTGCTGCCATCACGAGGACAAGCACTTCGTGGCTGTCCAAAGTCGGCGTATCGACGACTTCTTGCTGGAACGACTTATCAGGTTCGCCGTGCCGCTCGCGCCGGATCGCCCACGCGTACATTTTCTTGGGCACGTAACCCAGCGGCGGAAGCTCCCCTACCTCGTAAAGGTCTTTCTCCGGGGCGTCGTAATCCACAATCGCCGGATCTGTATCGAGTGCCATGGAAGCCTCCTTTGTGGCCAATAATGCCGCATCGCAGAATATTGGATGGGTCAGTTGGCGGAATAAGTGGGTTTGCGCAACTTAGCAACCCAAAATGGGTAGCGCCTTGAAACTTTATGTCTCAGCTATCTCATTTTCTTCTCATCTAAGCGGCAGCGCAGCACGACTAACGCGCCGCTGCCGCGCTGAACAAACCCCTTAAACAAAGAAAGAAATCCACCAATTGCGTCAGTGCGGCGCTTGCATATGTACCAGTTTTGCGCCCCAATTATCATGAGAGCGCCGCATTGCAGCGAATTGACATGGATCGATTGTTTCAAGTATGGCCGTTCCAACGCAAAAAAATTACCGGACCTTCCAAAGCGAGGTGAAACATGACTGACGTGCAAAAAGACCGGCCTTGGCTGTTCCGCACCTATGCGGGCCATTCTACAGCAGAGGCGTCTAACGCGCTCTATCGTGGCAACCTTGCCAAGGGGCAAACCGGCCTTTCGGTCGCTTTCGATCTGCCGACCCAAACGGGGTATGACAGTGACCATCAGCTTTCCCGCGGTGAGGTTGGCAAGGTGGGCGTGCCTGTCAGCCACCTTGGCGATATGCGCACGCTGTTCCGCGATATTCCGCTGGAGCAGATGAACACGTCGATGACGATCAATGCCACGGCGCCTTGGCTTTTGGCGCTGTATATCGCCGTCGCCGAAGAACAGGGCGCGGACGTCGCCAAACTTCAAGGCACGGTCCAGAACGACATCATCAAGGAATACCTGTCGCGCGGCACCTATATCTGCCCGCCCAAACCGTCGCTTCGGCTGATCACAGATGTCGCGGCATTCTGTTATACAAGCGTGCCGAAATGGAACCCGATGAACGTGTGTTCCTACCACCTGCAAGAGGCAGGCGCGACGCCCGAACAAGAACTTGCCTTCGCACTGGCCACGGCCTGCGCCGTTTTGGATGACCTGAAGGGCAAAGTCCCCGACGAAGACTTCCCGATTCTGGTGGAGCGCATCAGCTTTTTCGTGAATGCCGGCATTCGATTCGTGACCGAAATGTGCAAGATGCGCGCCTTTGTTGATCTGTGGGATGAAATCGCCCGCGACCGGTATGGCGTTGAGAACGAGAAATTCCGCCGCTTTCGGTATGGCGTCCAGGTCAACAGCCTGGGCCTGACCGAACAGCAGCCCGAGAATAACGTCTACCGCATCCTGATCGAAATGCTGGCCGTGACCCTGTCCAAAAAGGCCCGTGCCCGCGCCGTGCAGCTTCCCGCGTGGAACGAAGCGCTTGGGCTTCCCCGGCCATGGGACCAACAGTGGTCCCTGCGGATGCAGCAAATCATGGCCTATGAAACCGATTTGTTGGAATACGAAGACCTGTTCGACGGCAACCCGGCGATTGACCGCAAGGTCGAGGAGCTCAAGGACGTGGCGCGCGCGGAACTGGCAAACCTCGACAGCATGGGCGGCGCCGTCGCCGCAATCGAATACATGAAAGGCCGCTTGGTCGACAGCAATGCAGACCGGGTCAATGGCATCGAAAAAGGCAGCACCGTCGTCGTCGGCGTGAACAAGTATGTCGAATGCGAACCCTCGCCACTGATGGACGAGGATGGCGGCATCATGACCGTGGACCCGGCCGTCGAAGCCGAGCAGATCAATCGCCTGAACACATGGCGTGCAGAGCGCGACGCAGACGCGGTCAAGGCTGCGCTGGAAGGGCTGCGCGCGGCGGCACTTGACGGCACCAACATCATGGGCCCGTCGATCATCGCTGCAAAAGCCGGCGTGACCACCGGCGAATGGGCCGAAACCATGCGTCAGGTGTTTGGCCAGTTCCGCGGACCAACCGGCGTCAGCCGCGCGGTCAGCAACAAGACCGAAGGGCTGGACGACATCCGCGACGCGGTCAACGCTGTGTCCGACCGGCTGGGTCGCCGCCTGAAATTCATGATGGGCAAACCCGGCCTTGATGGCCACTCCAACGGGGCAGAGCAAATCGCTTTCCGCGCACGCGACTGCGGCATGGAAATCGACTATGAGGGCATCCGCCTGACCCCGGACGAAATCATTTCCGGTGCAAAGCGCGAAGAGCCGCATGTCATTGGCCTGTCCATCTTGTCAGGCAGTCACTTGCCCTTGGTCGAAGATCTGATGACCAAACTGCGTGCAGAAGGGCTGGACCACATCCCGGTTCTGGTTGGCGGAATCATCCCGGATGATGACGCGCGCAAGCTTCTGTCGATGGGCGTGGCACGCGTCTATACGCCCAAGGATTTTGAACTGAACCGCATCATGTTCGACATTGTCGAACTCGCTGATCCAGAAGCCGTGGCTGCGGAATGAAAATTCTGGCTACAATATTGGCGCTGATCGCGGCGCCTTTGCTGGCAAGCGCAGATGAAATGCCAACGACACTTTCGTCACACCTGGAGGATTTACGCGCCCTTTGCGCGGATTTCGAAAACGGCACACTGGCTGTTTCAGATGATGCGATCAGCCGCCCAGACCTCAACGGCGACGGAACGCCCGATTGGGTGCTGGATGAAGGGCGCCTGTCCTGTTCCAGCATGGCAAGTATGTCTTGCGGCACGGGCGGGTGCGGGCTGACGCTGGTGGTGGACAATGTGCTGACGGACCGGCTTTCCAAGGGTTGGAAGCTTGTCAGCTTTGACCCGCTGACCGTACTTCTGATTCAGGTCCACGGCGCAAATTGCGGTGGAACCAACCTAAACCGGTGCGTCGAAGCCTTGGTTTGGGACGCCGAGTTGAAACGCTTCCTGACGATCGCCCCACCCCCACCGCAGTAGTGGGGCTTTTCCCCGCCGGTGCGCAGCCTATAGTGGCTGGGACTCAAGGGGACACATGACATGACAATCCATATCGGCGCCAAGCCGGGCGATATCGCGGAAACCGTGCTGATGCCCGGCGATCCGCGCCGCGCCAAATGGGCAGCGGAACAGTTTCTAACCGACCCAGTTTGCGTGAACGATCTGCGCGGGATGCTTGGATACACCGGCACATGGAACGGCAACCGCGTGACGATTCACGGGTCGGGCATGGGCATGCCGTCGCTGTCGATCTACGCCAACGAATTGCTGCGCGACTACGGCGCAAAGACACTGATCCGCATCGGGTCGACCGGTGCGATGCAGCCCCATGTGGGCCTTCGCGATCTGGTCATCGCCATGACCTGTTCCAGCGTCTCCACCCCATCCTCCACAATCTTCCGCGAGCTGAGCTTTGCGCCCTGCGCCGATTATGGCCTGCTGCGCGCCGCCGCAGATGCCGCGGCTGACAAGGGCGTCGCGACCCATATCGGCGGGATTTACTCGTCGGATACCTTCTATGACGAACGGCCGGACCTGAACGAACAGATGACACGCCACGGCATCTTGGCGGTCGAAATGGAAGCGGCTGAACTCTATACGCTTGCCGCACGTCACGGTGCCCGCGCCTTGGCGGTTCTGACTGTCAGCGACCACCTGATCACCGGCGACGCTCTTGAGGGACGCGAACGAGAAAGCAGCTTTGCCGATATGGTTCAGATCGCGCTCACTGCGGCATTCCCCACATGAAGCGGCGTCAGCTTGGCCAAGATGGCCCAATGGTTGGCGCAATCGGCTTCGGTGCCATGAGCTTCGGGGGCCTGTTCGGGGCGACAAATGATGACGCATCCATGGAATGCCTTGATGCAGCGCTGGCAGCCGGGATCGACTTCTGGGACACCGCCAACATCTACGGCATGGGCATTTCCGAACGCGTGATCGGCGAATACCTGAGCGCCCACAACCCTGACGTGGTACTGGCCACAAAATGCGGGATCGTGCCCGGCCCCCCACGTCGCTTTGACAATTCCGCCGACCACATCCGGGCCGAATTGGAAAGCTCGCTCAAGAAGCTGAACCGCGACAAGGTCGAACTGTACTATATCCACCGCCGCGAGCAGGAGCGCCCGGTTGAAGATGTGGTCGAGACCCTCGCAAGCCTGATCGAAGAAGGGTTGATCGGCGGGTATGGCCTGTCTGAAGTCGCACCCTCAACCATTCGGCGCGCCCACGCGGTGCACCCGTGTCGCGCGGTTCAAAATGAATACTCCCTTTGGACGCGCCAGCCAGAGCTTGGGGTGATCCAAACCTGTGCCGAGCTGGGCATCGCTTTTGTCGCCTTCTCGCCTCTTGCGCGGGGCATGTTCGGTGACCCGCCCGTTGACCCCACGGCGATGCATGGCGGCGACTGGCGGCGAACGAACCCACGCTTTGTCGAACCGAACCACACGGCCAATCGCGCCGCTATCGACACCTTCCGCAACTTTGCGGCTGCCAAGGGCTGGACCACGGCGGCGGCTGCGCTGGCATGGACTTTGCAGCAGGGGGAGCACATCCTGCCCATCCCCGGCACTCGGACGGCGGCGCATCTCAACGAATGGATCGGGGCCGACGAGATCACCTTCAGCGACGCGGACAAGACCGAAATCACGCGCCTTCTGCCCGCAGGTTTCGCCCATGGCGACCGCTACAGCTATGAGCAACTGGTCGGGGTAGAACGCTACAGCTAGGTCCCGTGCCCGCCGATATAAGGGTTGCCGGTGGAGGGGTGCCAGCCATCCATGCTGCCGGGGGCAGGATCAAACACCTCGACCAAAAGGGGATAGCAAGGGGCGACATCACTGGAATGCTCGCCCCCGCAATCACCGCCCGGACAGGCGGACAGGCCGCCCAGAATGTCGATCTCGGCCATGAAATCCAGGTGATCGCCGGGCCGCACCGGACTGGCCTTCATGAAATACTGGCCGGTGTCGCGGGTGAATCCCGTGCACATGAACACGTTCAGCACGTCATGCACATGGGCTTCGGCCTCGTTCAATGGCAGCCCGGTTTCAGCGGCCAAAGCGCGGGTCAGGTTGGAATGACAGCAGTAGTGATAGTCATTCCCGGACAAAAGCCGCCCGGTATAGGGATCACAGCGCGTGCCGATCACGTCATGCACCGACCCGCCAAATTCGTCGAACCCGTACCAGTCCAGACTGTCACCAATGATCGTCGCCATCGGGCGCATATGCGGAAAGCTCGTCCATAACCGGTCTCCCGTTGACACATGCGTGCCATGTAGCGCCCGGGTTTTGCCGGAATAAAACCGCTCGGTCAGGTCATTCGCGTTCCACAGATTCAAATCCCCCACCTGCGGGCCGTCAACCGATACGATGCGGAATATCTGACCCGCTTTCACGGAAAAACACGCCGCATCGCGGGGCTGCACCAGCACTTCATCACGCTTTATCATGCCTTTGGCTGCAGCCCGATACCGATCCATCTGCGGCGGCGCAAGCGCGTCTGGCGGATAGCAAATGATCGGTCGCACCTCCCGGCGTTCTTGCGCGTCCAACGGCGGCGCCGTTTCTGGTGTGTCGAGCTTCATGTGGATGTCCTATCCGGCTTCAGGCAGATTTGCGGTGGCATATTATTATCGCTGAACGTCTCTGTCCCACATGTCATGCAGATAAAATAACGCCCCTCGGGCGTGTCACGACTATGATTTTCGCGCCATCGGCAATAGCGCGTTCGCTGACGTGCTTTGAATGTAAAGAACATCCAAATCAGAACCAGAATACCAAGTATGGGCAAGATCATGACGATGTGCAGCCATTGGGCGCCGCGTCAAAACCGGGGTCATCCCGATCGCCAAACTTGCAGAAGACCTGTACCATCATGCCACCATTCCGACCTTTTTCGACATTCCCTTCGTCAACGCACAGGTCCGCCATGTCAAATGCAAGCATCTTCGATATCCTCAAAATGCGGCGAATGGCACTTGGCTCACGGTTCAGCCAATGACGCCCTTGTACACTCAGTGATCGACGCAAGCTTGGACCTTATTCAACCGAAGATCGCACCGCACATGTGTTCGCATTCCGGCCCGAAATTGCCCTGAAATTAATCCGGGTACGCCGCAGGATAGCTCGTGGAAGCGGCTTTTGGTCCAGTGATCGGCCTGTCTATGACGTTCACTCAAAAAAATTGCGCCGGAGTTTGGCGCACGAAACTGGGGGCAATCTCTGCACCTTCCAGGGAACCTGACCACCGAGCTTACCGTGCAATGGCTGCGTCAGTCGTAACACCGCGTGCGCGCCATCTCGACCGATGGCGTTCTCGATTATCTCACCGCGTTGTGGCCAGTTTCCGAAAACCTGACCTGTCAAAACAGTCAGGCGAGCTCTTGCGGCGTTGCGGTGCGCATATCGCGCGATTATGAACAGGACGCGTTGCTCAAGCCGACGCGCCGCGTATCAGGGCACCGCGAGAAGCGCTGCAAAGACGCAAGCATCTTGAACTCCGGCAGGCCAAAACTGGCTTTCATACGCCGTTTCCCCTCCTGCCTTCGCTGCGAAGACCCTATCTGCATCGGTACCGTGATTGATGACTGCGGTCGGGCAGGAGACGCAGTGCTGGAGGATCAGATCATCAGATATCGCAAAAGCCGTACCACGTTGGCCAACTGCTTTTCTGAGATGCGCAAGCAGATCAACGAGAGAATGTAACACAAGTCATCTTCCGCGCAGCATTTCACAGCAATGTTGCCTGCCGCACTGGAGCTGATCAAAACTGTCGTGCCTTACACCCTGAAAACACGCACAAAATTGACTTCGCTGTAAGCGGGCTTGGGTCACAACCGGTCACATCTCGGCATGTCGGGAAAGCCACCGATCACTTGACCCAGCCATTCGTTTACCCCTGAAATCACGCTTTCCAGTTTTGGCAAATCGTTAACGCAAAGGAATTTTATCTCTGGGCTGGCAGCGCTTTGCAGAAGCGACATTGTTTCGGACAAAGATTGACCAAGACCTTGGCCGCTCCTGATATGACGATGATCATCAACCGTATGAATTACAGCATCCTGAGCCAGGATGCAGGCGTGATTGTGCAGTCCTTGAGGCAGGAACTGGCTTAGGTCCCGAAAACGATGCCCGATATTGTCTATAAATGCCTCGCTATACTGAACAAACAGTCTGGCCATCACCGAGCGACGGAGCGGATGAACCACATGCGCTGAGCAAAAAAGCGTACTTTCGTCAAACCCCATCAGGCTTGCGGCGTTCAACTGCATGTAATGGTTGAATTTCGAAGGGTCACGTCGCACGGTCGGATCCCGCAATATATCGCTGTAATCCACCCATTTCCCGCGCAATACAGGAGAAAAGTCTCTGAATACATCATTCGGATTCAATGGAGCCGTTAGAAATACATCGTCGTTGAAATACATGAAACACTCACTGAGGCCATCAATTCTCCAAATGAGGCTTTCAATCGCCAGAGAATTGAAAGTGGGCAGCACAGTATTGAATTCTTTGAAGATGTCACGATGAAGGACAAAGCTCACTTTAGCCCGCAATTCATCGGAAAGCCTAGATAGGTCTGGGGTTTCACCGTCAACGACAATCCAGATGTTTCGCGTCCAGGGTGCAAAGTTGTGAATTGATTGCAGGCAATATAGGATTTCGTTGTTGCAGGCCCATCGGTGCGGATTAATCGCGTTCTCATGCAGCGGGCGACGTGCCTCGACCATGTACTTGTGGCGCGCGCTACGATGCGCCTCCGAACTTCCGTTGACCCAAGTAATGACGGCGTCGATCGGCTCTTCGTTCTGTTGTCTCATTTAGGTTGAGTTTCTATGTATACTTGGTCTGAGCTTCTCAAACGCAGGTGTGGTGACGATCGCTTGAGACCAAGTAACCTTGCGATCGTTTAAGTCGCGTTTTTTTTGCGTTTATGTTGGGATTCAGCAAATCGCCCGCTCCCGAGGCCCGACACCAATTCGCGCCGGAATCGACAGCCTCGACAGACTGGCCGCTCAGGGCACGTGATTGGCCCGCGTCAGCCGCCTGTTGCCATGTGGCCGGCCAATCCCAAGGCAAAGCCAGCAACCGCCCCGAAAGGCGGTGCCCAAACGTCTTTGAGCGGCACCAGCGGCGCGACATCTTCGAACAGAAGGTAAAGTATGCCCCCGGCGGAAAAGAGCATCAAACTGCCCAAAAGCGCCGAGTCCGCATCGATCACCGCCATGCCAATAAAGGCCATAATCGGCCCAAGTGGCACCATCGCGGTGAACAGCAGCAAAAGTCGCCGGTCAGACCACCCGCTGCCCTCTTTCATTTCCCGAAACGCGTTGAACCCTTCGGGCAAGTTTTGCATCGCAATCAGCATGGCCAACAAAACCGCCACGGATGGGTCCCCTGCCAGCATCGCCCCAAGAGCCAAGGCTTCAGGCAGATAATCCAGCATCATCGCAAGGAATTGGGCAACATGCCCACCCCGCCGCGCCAGCGCCCGATCAACAAAAGCAAATGCGACGCCCCCCGCCACAAAGATCAGCGGTACAGCAACAGGATGAACCCGTTCAGCACCCTCAGGCACCAGTACCAAGGCAACGGCCGACAAAAGCGCCCCTGCCCCAAACGCCACGATCCCGTGCCGGAGCGCCACCGCATGGGGCGTCGGACCGGCACGGCGAAATGTGCCAAGCCAGGCTCCAAACGGAATCGCCGCCCCGGCAAGGGCGGCGAGTGCAAGTCCGATCAGCATATGCGGGTTACACGTGCCGCTCCACCATCATTTTCTTGATGGACCCGATCGCTTTGGCCGGGTTCAGCCCCTTTGGACAGGTCTTGGCGCAGTTCATGATCGTGTGGCAGCGATAGAGTTTGAAGGGATCTTCCAACTCGTCAAGACGCTCGCCAGTCGCCTCATCACGGCTGTCGATGATCCAGCGATAGGCATGCAGCAAGGCTGCTGGCCCAAGGTAACGATCACCGTTCCACCAGTAGGATGGGCAGGATGTGGAACAGCACGCGCACATGACGCATTCATAAAGACCGTCAAGCTTTTCGCGATCTTCGACCGACTGCTTCCATTCTTTGGCAGGCGTGTTGGTCTTGGTCTCAAGCCACGGCATGATTGACGCGTGCTGCGCATAGAAATGCGTCAGGTCAGGGATCAGATCCTTGACCACCGGCATATGCGGCAGCGGATAGATCTTCACGTCACCCTTAACCTCATCCATGCCATAGATACAGGCAAGCGTGTTGATCCCGTCGATGTTCATCGCACAGGATCCACAGATGCCTTCGCGGCAGGACCGGCGGAAGGTCAGCGTCGGGTCAATCTCGTTCTTGATCTTGATCAGCGCGTCCAAAATCATCGGGCCGCATGTATCAAGATCGACGAAATATGTGTCGACGCAGGGGTTTTTGCCATCATCCGGGTTCCAGCGATAGATCTGGAACTTGCGAACGTTCTTGGCGCCCTCGGGCTTGGGCCAGGTCTTGCCTGTCGTGATGCGCGAGTTTTTGGGCAGGGTCAGTTGAACCATGTCAGTTGCTCCTTAATAAACCCGCGCCTTGGGCGCGATCTTGGCAAGGTCGATGCCACCTTCGTTATGGCCCATCAGCGGATTCAGGTGGACCGGACGATAATCCAGCGTCACCTCGCCATTGACATAGCAAAGCGAATGCTTGCGCCAGTTTTCGTCGTCGCGGTCGGGATAGTCCTCGTGTGCGTGGGCACCGCGGCTTTCCTTGCGCGCTTCGGCAGCGTGGATCGTGGCAAGCGCGTTGGGCATCAGGTTGGTCAGCTCAAGCGTTTCCATAAGGTCGCTGTTCCAGACAAGTGACCGGTCGGTGACGGCGATGTCATCCATTTTGCCAGCAACCGCATCCATCTTGACGCAGCCTTCGGCCAGCGTCTTGTCGGTACGGAACACCGCCGCATCCGCTTGCATGGTTTTTTGCATTTCAAGCCGCAGTTCGGCAGTGCCGATGGCGCCTTTCGCATGACGCAGCCCGTCGAACCGGTCCAGCGCCTTTTCGACCGACGCCATGTTGATCCGTGGGTTTGCCGCCTTCGGGTCCACAACTTCAGCCGCCTTGATCGCAGCCGCGCGGCCAAACACCACCAAGTCGATCAAGCTGTTCGACCCAAGCCGGTTCGCACCGTGAACAGAGGCGCAGCCCGCTTCGCCAACAGCCATCAGGCCCGGCGCAATCGCATCTGGGCTTTCAGCGGTCGGGTTCAGAACTTCACCCCAATAGTTGGTCGGAATACCGCCCATGTTATAATGTACGGTCGGCAAAACCGGGATCGGTTCCTTGTTCAAGTCCACGCCTGCGAAGATGCGCGCGCTTTCCGAAATACCGGGCAACCGCAGGTGCAAAGTTTCAGGCGGCAGGTGGTTCAAGTGCAGATGAATGTGATCGCCATTCTCGCCCACGCCGCGCCCTTCGCGGATTTCCATCGTCATACAGCGTGAAACCACGTCGCGCGACGCCAAATCCTTGTAGGTCGGGGCGTAGCGCTCCATGAACCGCTCGCCTTCTGAGTTGGTCAGATACCCGCCCTCGCCGCGTGCGCCTTCGGTAATCAGGCAGCCCGCACCGTAAATGCCGGTCGGGTGGAACTGAACGAACTCCATGTCCTGCAACGGCAGACCTTGCCGCGCGACCATGCCGCCGCCATCGCCAGTGCACGTGTGCGCCGACGTCGCCGAAAAATAGGCCCGACCATAGCCGCCCGTCGCCAGAACTGTCATCTTGGCGTTGAAAAGGTGCAGCGTGCCGTCATCCAGTTTCCACGCCAGAACGCCTTGGCAGGACCCGTCTTCGGACATGATCAGATCAATCGCGAAATACTCGATATAGAATTCCGCATTGTTCTTCAGGGACTGACCGTAAAGCGTGTGCAAGATCGCGTGCCCTGTCCGGTCCGCCGCAGCACAAGTGCGCTGCACGGGGGGGCCTTCGCCATATTGCGTGGTGTGACCGCCAAACGGACGCTGGTAAATCTTGCCTTCTTCAGTGCGCGAGAACGGCACACCATAATGTTCCAGCTCATAAACGGCCTTGGGGGCTTCACGTGCGAGGTATTCCATCGCGTCGGTGTCGCCCAGCCAGTCCGACCCCTTCACCGTATCGTACATGTGCCATTGCCAGCTATCGGGGCCCATGTTGCCAAGCGACGCCGCGATGCCGCCCTGCGCCGCAACGGTATGCGACCGGGTCGGAAAAACCTTGGTCACGCAAGCCGTGCGCAGCCCCTGCTCAGCCATCCCAAGCGTCGCCCGCAGACCGGCACCGCCAGCGCCAACCACAACGACGTCAAATTCATGCGTCTCGTATTCGTAAGCAGCCATTCGTGTTACTCCGTCAAATCACAGCGCAAGGCGCACGAGCGCGAAAAGCCCGGTGCCGATTGCAGCATAGCTCAGGCAAATCATCGCGATGATCCAAACCTTGCGCGCCATGCCATGCACGTAGTCCTCAATCAGCACCTGGACACCGCCTTTGAAGTGCAAAAAGCTGACAACGATGGTCAGACCCGCGATAATGGCGGGGAAAGGACGCGCGTAATAGGCCGCGACCTCTTCGTATGGGGCGCCAATCATCGGGCCCACTGTAAAGACGAACAGCGGGATCAGGATCAAAAGCGCGACGGAGGATACCGTCATGGACCAAAGATGCTCTGTGCCGGTCTTGGCAGCGCCCATGCCCCGGGCGCGCTTGCGGTCGGTCAAATATGCCATGGGTGCCTCCTTAAACAGCGATCAGGGTGATGAGCGTCAGCAAAACCGACCCGCCCAGACACGCCCAACCAAGCTTTTCGGCGGTTTCAATCTCGAAGCCGCGACCAGTATCCCAGATCAGGTGACGAACACCCGCCAGCGTGTGATACCAAAGACCCAGCACCGAAAGCGCCAGAACAAGGTCACCGAACCACGAGGTCAGTACACCGTCAGCGGTCGCAAAGGCTTCGGGGCCATAGCTGGCGGCAAGGAACCACCAAACGATCAACAGACCCGAGATCAACAGGGCATTCCCTGTGATCCTTGTCAGGATCGATGTGATCGAAGTCAGCTGCGGGCGATAAATTTGCAGGTGCGGAGAAAGCGGGCGGTTCCCGCGGTTAACGTCGGCCATGGACCATCCTTTCACGAGAAACGTGCTGGTTGGGCATGTGATAGCACTTTTCCGCGCCCTGTCAGTGGGCCAGACACCCACAAAGGCGCGGTGTTTTGGCGCAAGACACCGGAAAAATCATGAATGTGATCACACGTCTGAAAAGTGTTATCACAAAATCGCACTGCAAAAGGAAACATGCAAAATTTTAAGGCAGAGCCGCGACTCAGCCCGCGAAGCAATTGTTTCCGCTACCATTGCCAAGCACACGGCGCAGCCCACGAATGAGCAGCGCCGCTCAAGAAATGATGCTTTGACGGAATTCCCGAACAAAGGGCAGATTTGCGGTGCATCCGCGCGTCTGCCCTTCGTCTTCAAGGCCAGTTAGATTGGCATAAGGGCCCAATAGTCGAGGTCCAGCAACACGTCAGGCAGGTATTTCCCGTCCTCGCCGCGCAGTTTGCCGGGCTCCGCCCCAGCCTTCACAGCCACCAGCCGCAAACGAATGGCGCCCACGCCGGGTGCATCCGTTTCTGCCTTGTCCAAGACCTCGGACCACGCCTTGACCGTCAGCCCCGAAAACGCAGGGTTTGCGTGGGCACCAGAATTCAGACCGGCAATCATCTGCGCATTGGCCAAGCCATTGAATGACAAAGCGCGGGCCAGCGAGATGATGTGCCCACCATAGATCAGCCGTTGACCATCCGGCCGGAACGTGGCGTCGAAATGCACCTTGGCCGTGTTTTGCCAAAGCCGCGTGGCCAACATGTGCTCGGCCTCTTCCAGCGTGACACCGTCCACGTGGTCGATGACCTCACCGACCCCATAATCGCCCCACCGATGCGCTTCACCAGCCTGCACAAAGTCATACCCGGTGAAATCCAAACCTTCGGGGATGGAAAGGTCCGTAACGTCAAGTGCCGATTTCAGATCAGGAACAACCGTTTCCGGCGCAGGCGCGTCCAGATCGTTTTTGCGCACCATAACCCAGCGGACATAGCCCATCACAGGCTCGTCTTGCTGGTTCAGGCCCGTTGTCCGAACCCAGACGACACCGGTCTTGCCGTTCGAATTCTGCTTAAGGCCAATGACCTCGGACACCGACCGCAGCGTATCGCCCGGCCAGACCGGGCGCAAAAATCGCCCCTCGGCATAGCCAAGATTGGCCACCGCGTTCAGGGAAATGTCCGGCACCGTCTTGCCAAAGACCACGTGAAACGCTGCCATGTCGTCAAGCGGCGAACTTTCCAGCCCGCAGTCCTGCGCAAACATGTCCGATGAATACAGGGCATGCCGCGCCGGATAAAGCGCGTGATAAAGTGCCCGCTCCCCTTCGGCGACGGTCCGCGGCACCGCGTGGGCAATCACCTCGCCCACTTTATAGTCTTCAAAGAAGCGGCCCGGATTGGTCTTGGCCATTACTGCTCTCCTAATTTCATCTCTGACGTGTAAGGCACCGCAACCGGCTTTGTGACAGCCTGACCGCACCGCATCACGCCGCGGGCCGCATCAAATGCATAGGTGGGCGAGCCATGCAGCACCCAACCCTTCGCCAGCGCCGCGCTGACCTTGTGGCAAAACTCGGATGTGTCATCGGCACTCAGGAATCGGTACAGCGTCGTGCCATCAGCCAAAGGGGTACACTCCCAACAAGACGTGGATACCGGCAACGATGACATACAAAACCGCCGAAATGATCGCGTTCTTCACGTCACCATTGGGCCGGATTTCCGAAGGTTTTTCCCAAACAGGCACTGCCTTGTTGATCAAGATAACTTCGGCAACCGCCCAGCCCAGCATACTGCCAAACAGCACAATCGACGCCAGATCACCGTTCGCGATCAGGTGTGCGACGGCCCAGATCTTCACCGCAGTCAATTGCGGGTGGCGGATCTTCTGCGCGTGCCTGCCCTTGGACGCGCCGATCCCGAACGAGTAAAAGGCAAACAACATCAGAACGTTGTTGATGTGCACCATCCACTCGGGCGGGTACCAGACGTTGATGAACCCCGCTCCGCGATACCCGAGAATAATCAGCAACAACGACAGCCCAAGCAGTGCCGCAATCACGCCCCGCCCCTTGTCGCCCATCGCTGCACGCCGCTCTGGGGCGACGCGTTTGAAGACATGCGCGCCAATCCACAACGCGATCCCGAGTATCAGCAGAAGAAATCCCATATCAGCCCTCCAAGGCGGCTATAGCCTCGGCTTTTGCCAAGGTCTGTCTCGCTGTTACGATATGCAGGTTTTCAACAATCTTTCCATCCACGACCGCGACACCCTTGCCTTCGGCTTCTGCCGCCTCGAACGCGTCGATCTGGCGGCGGGCAAGCTCAATGTCTTCCTCAGACGGCGCGAACACCTCGTTTGTGGCCGCCACTTGGGCAGGGTGAATCAACGTCTTGCCGTCGAACCCCATGTCACACCCCTGCTCACATTCGCGGCGCAGGCCGTCTTCGTCTTTGAAGGCGTTATAAACTCCGTCGACGATCGCAATATTGGCCGCGCGAGCAGCGAGAAGGCAAAGTTGCAACGATGTCAGCATGGGCAGACGGTCGCGGGTGTATCGGGTCCGAAGTTCCTTGGCCAAATCGTTGGTGCCCATCACGAACCCGCCCATACGCGGCGCCGCAGCAATCTCCGCCGCATTCAAGATGCCGCGTGGCGTTTCCATCATGGTCCAGATTTGCGTGTCGGCGCAGGCCGGAATGGCATCAAGCTTGGCCGCGACGGCCTCTACCTCTGCTGCGCTTTCGGCTTTCGGCAGCAAAACAGCCTGCGGCCCAATCGCGGTGATGGCGTCAAGATCGTCCGCCCCCCACTCGCTGGACATTCCGTTTAAACGAACGATTTGAAACCGTTGACCATAGCCACCTTCACCAAGAACCTTGGCGAGCAATGCACGGGCGTCTGCCTTTGCCTCCATGGCAACCGCATCTTCCAGGTCAAAGATAATCGCATCAACCGGCAGCGTTTTGGCCTTTTCCAAGGCGCGGGCATTAGAGCCGGGGATATACAGAACGGAGCGGAACGGGCGGGCGATGGCTGTCATGATTCCCTCATTGGTTTTCGCTGCAATCGCACAATAATCATGCGCTGGGAACCCCGCAGCCGAAATAATGCTGCGCCGCAATATCGACACCAGTGGGCGCAAGATGTGCCCGATCAGGCGAATTCCCCTGCACCGCTTAGGTCAACGCGTCCCAAACCAGTTTCAGCCCCGCCCCGGCAAGCAACACATATGTCAGGCCGAAAAACACGCGTTCCGGCACCAATCTGTTGGCCTTCACACCCAAAAGGACGCCGATCAAAGCAACAGGGGCAAGCAACAAAGCCAGTTTGAGCGTTTCGAAATTGAAGAACCCAAGCGCCCCATAAATCCCGACTTTGCTCAGGTTCATGACCGAAAACACGGCAACCGTCGTCGCCTGAAAAGTGACCTTCCCCAAGCCAAGCGATAAAAGATAGATCAGCGCGGCAGGACCGCCCGCATGGGCAACGAAGCTGGTAAATCCCATGACCACACCGCAACCGGCTCCCACTTTCGGCGATAACGGCACAGTGCGCGGCGCCCACCAGCGGCGTTTGAGTCCAAGCTGAAACACCACAAACCCCAACGAGATCGCGCCGATCAGAAAGCGGAACACGTCGGGATCGGTGAATCGATACACAGCAGCCGCCAAAATAACGCCCAGCACACCGCCAGCGATAAGCCGAAGGGACGCTGACGGCGACCACTTGCCCCAGTAGGCGCGCAAACCGGCCACATCCATGACTATCAAAAGCGGCAGCATCAAACCCAGCGACATTGCCGGATCAATGACCAATGCAAGGATCGGGGTTGCGACAAAAGATGCCCCGCCCCCAAACCCCCCTTTGGATATACCCGCGATCAATACGCCGGGGATCGCAACACAAAGAAACAACAGGTCGATTTGCATACCGCGCCTTAATTTATCATTCCGAAAATAGCGCCGGAATATCTCGCTTCTTGCCACATGGGGGCGCTAACGTTGCCCGTCCTCAGAACTGCGGACCTTGCTTCAAAGCCTCAATCGGACTACGCACCCCGTCACAATCCACTGTGATCGGAGATCAATGACCATGGCCAGACCCAAAATCGCCCTCATCGGTGCGGGACAAATCGGCGGAACACTCGCCCACCTTGCCGCGCTGAAGGAACTTGGCGACGTTGTGCTGTTCGACATTACCGAAGGCATCCCGCAAGGCAAAGCGCTGGACATCGCTGAAAGCGGCCCTTCCGAAAAATTTGATGCGACCATGGTCGGTACCAATGACTATGCCGACATCGCTGGCGCAGATGTGTGCATCGTGACCGCAGGCGTGCCGCGCAAGCCGGGCATGAGCCGCGATGACCTTCTGGGGATCAACCTGAAAGTCATGAAATCTGTCGGCGAAGGCATCCGCGACAATGCCCCCGACGCGTTCGTGATCTGCATCACCAACCCGCTTGATGCGATGGTTTGGGCGCTGCGCGAATTCTCCGGCCTTCCGCACAACAAGGTTTGCGGCATGGCTGGCGTGCTGGACAGCGCGCGTTTCCGCCACTTCCTTGCCGATGAATTCAACGTGTCCATGAAGGACGTCACCGCGTTTGTTCTGGGCGGCCATGGCGATACGATGGTTCCATTGGCGCGCTACTCGACCGTTGGCGGCATCCCCCTTCCCGATCTGGTAAAGATGGGTTGGACCACGCAAGAGAAACTGGATGGCATCATCCAGCGGACCCGTGATGGCGGTGCGGAAATCGTTGGCCTGCTCAAGACTGGATCGGCTTTCTACGCCCCAGCGACCAGCGCGATCGAAATGGCCGAAGCCTATCTCAAGGACCAAAAGCGTCTCTTGCCATGCGCCGCCTATTGCGACGGCGAATTTGGCCTGAAGGGCATGTATGTGGGCGTTCCGACTGTGATCGGCGCCGGCGGCATCGAACGCATCGTCGAGATTTCCATGTCGAAAGACGAACAGGCAATGTTCGACAATTCGGTCGACGCCGTGAAGGGCCTCGTAACGGCCTGTAAAGGCATCGACGAGTCGCTGGCATAATCCGCCACGTCCGCAAGATTTGGGCCGCTCCTGAGAACATCAGGGGCGGCCTTTTTTTGTTTCCCGGTGATTCGATTTCAAGGAATTACGTTACGTTAGCGATCACAGCACACATAATTCTGACACCAGAGTAGCGCCGCGCCCGATAAATGTGATCACACGTTTTTTTCGCGTGATCACAAAACCCGATTATTTGGCTGAAACTGACCTACTGCGACCATATGGTATTTTCTAGGGCGGGGTACGTGTGTTTTAGACAAGTCATAACATGCACTAAGGACGGGACAGCTTCATGAACATTCATGAATACCAGGCGAAAGCCCTTCTCCGCGACTACGGCGCGCCGGTTTCTGACGGGCGGGTCGTTCTCAAGGCAGAGGACGCGAAAACCGCTGCGGGCGAACTTGACGGACCACTTTGGGTCGTAAAGGCACAGATCCACGCAGGTGGCCGCGGCAAAGGCAGCTTCAAAGAAGCGTCAGCCGGCGAAAAGGGCGGTGTTCGTCTGACCAAATCGGTGGAAGAAGCCGCTGAAGAAACCGCGCGCATGCTGGGCCGCACTCTGGTCACGCATCAATCCGGTCCGGCCGGCAAGCAGGTCAACCGCGTCTACATCGAAGACGGCTCCGGCATCGAGACGGAACTCTACCTGGCCCTGCTGGTGGATCGTCAAACATCGCGCGTATCGTTCGTGTGTTCGACCGAAGGCGGGATGGACATCGAAGAAGTCGCCGCAAACACTCCTGAAAAGATCCTGTCCTTCGCGGTTGATCCCGCAACAGGGTATCAAGGCTTCCACGGTCGCCGCATCGCGTTCAACCTCGGCCTGAAGGGCGCGCAGGTCAAGCAATGCGTCAAGCTCATGGGCCAGCTCTATCAGCTGTTCATGGACAAAGACATGGAGATGCTCGAGATCAACCCGCTGATCGTGACCGACAGTGGTGATCTGAAATGCCTCGACGCGAAGATGGGTTTTGACGGCAACGCGGTCTACCGCCACGCCGATATCGCCGCCCTGCGCGACGAGACCGAAGAAGACCCCAAAGAACTCGAAGCGTCCAAGTACGACCTGAACTACATCGCGCTGGATGGCGAGATCGGGTGCATGGTCAACGGTGCGGGTCTGGCCATGGCGACGATGGACATCATCAAGCTGTTCGGCGCCGAGCCTGCGAACTTCCTTGACGTTGGCGGCGGTGCCACAACGGAAAAAGTGACCGAAGCGTTCAAGATCATCACCTCTGACAAGCAGGTCAAAGGTATTCTGGTCAACATCTTCGGTGGCATCATGCGCTGTGACGTCATCGCCGAGGGCGTGATCGCCGCGGTGAAAGAGGTCGGGCTTGAGGTTCCGCTTGTTGTGCGCCTCGAAGGCACCAATGTGGAAAAAGGCAAGGAAATCATCGCGAATTCCGGCCTGAACGTGATCGCTGCCGAAAACCTTCGGGACGGCGCTGAGAAGATCGTGAAAGCGGTGAAAGGTTAAATCCATGGCAGTCCTCATCGACGAAAACACCAAGGTCATCTGCCAGGGCTTCACCGGCTCGCAAGGGACCTTCCACTCCGAACAGGCCATCGCCTACGGCACCAAAATGGTCGGCGGCGTGACACCCGGTAAAGGCGGCATGGAACATCTGGGCCTGCCCGTGTTCAACTCCGTCCACGAAGCCAAGCACGTCACCGAAGCCAACGCGACCGTGATCTACGTTCCGCCGCCCTTCGCGGCCGACTCGATTCTCGAAGCGATCGATGCCGAAATGGAATTGATCGTCTGCATCACCGAAGGCATCCCGGTGCTGGACATGATGCGCGTCAAGCGCGCCCTCGAAGGCACGTCGTCCAAGCTGGTTGGCCCGAACTGCCCGGGCGTCATCACACCTGATGCCTGCAAGATCGGCATCATGCCCGGCCACATCCACAAGCGTGGCTCGGTTGGTGTTGTGTCCCGGTCCGGCACCCTGACCTACGAGGCGGTCAAGCAGACTACCGATGTGGGTCTTGGTCAGTCGACCTGTGTCGGCATTGGCGGCGACCCCATCAAAGGCACCGAGCATATCGATGTGCTGGAGTGGTTCCTTGCCGATGATGAAACCGAAAGCATCATCATGATCGGTGAAATCGGCGGCAGCGCCGAAGAAGAAGCCGCGCAGTTCCTTGCCGACGAAAAGAAAAAGGGCCGCTGGAAGCCAACCGCTGGGTTCATCGCCGGGCGCACGGCTCCTCCGGGTCGCCGCATGGGCCACGCCGGTGCGATCGTCGCGGGCGGCAAAGGTGGCGCCGAAGACAAGATCGAGGCAATGCAAGCTGCCGGGATCATCGTTGCTGACAGCCCCGCCGGTCTTGGCGAAGCCGTCTTGAAGGCCATGGGCAAATGATCGCCTGCCGCCAAATTCTGCGCCCGGCAACGGCGCTTGCGCTTTTGTCTGTCCTGGGTTTGGCGGCATGCGACGGCGCCCTGCCCAGCCGCACGACCGAACGCGTCACAACTGCAACGTTGCGCTACAACGCAGCGGCGCACACCGACGAACAAGCACGCGCCGAACTCGTCAAGATGTGCGGCGAGGCCGAACTCAAAGAGGTGTCGCAGCCAGTCATTGGCGATGATGGCCTGTTCGAAGTCACGGCGACGTGCCTTTCAACTTATGACGGTCGGGGTAACCTGATCCCCAACAAGACCTGATTTTGGCTTCGGCGCATTCCGCGCCGACGCTCACCACACCGGCCCCGCATCCAAGCGGGCGAAGGACCAGAACCTTGGGACCAAAACAGGCAATCGCGACTTGCCTTCGCAAATACGTTACCTTCTCCGGTCGCGCCTCGCGGTCGGAATTTTGGTGGTTTGCCGGTGCTCTGTGGCTCGGGTCCATGATAGCCGCTGTTATTGATACCGTTCTGTTTGGTGGCCCGTCGCCCGACGGTGGCCCCGCACCCGGCCTTTTCGCGCCCTTGTTCAGCATCGCAACCTTTGTGCCCGGCCTTGCCGCTGGCTGGCGCCGCATGCATGACACTGGACGCATGGGTCTGTATGTCCTTTACCCCGTTACCATCATGATTGGGCTCGCGTTCTTTGCCGGCATTTTCGAAAGCACCGGACTTTTGACCTACGAGTCGATGTCTGGCTTGTTCAGATTCGTTGTCATTGCTACGGGCCTCTTGTTCTTGTCGTCGCCCTTCGTTGTGCTGTGGTGGCTGACGCGCCCCTCTCAACCCGGCACCAATTCCTATGGTCCCAACCCACACGAGGTTATGCCATGACCGACCATTCCCCGAATGACCTCTTTCACGCGTCCAGCTTTCTGCAAGGACACAATGCCGAGTATATCGAGCAGCTTTATGCCCGCTATGCGACGGACCCGGCGAGCGTCGATGCCGCATGGGGTGAGTTTTTCGACGCCCTTGGCGACGACTACCGCGATGTGAAAACCGAAGCCGCGGGCCCCTCTTGGCTCCGCAACGACTGGCCGCCGGTCCCCGATGACGATCTGACCGCCGCCCTTGATGGACAGTGGCCCGCCGCCCCCGCGAAAGAAGCAAAAGCCGCCGGCGACAAGATCAAGTCGAAAGCCGCCGAAAAGGGCGTCAGCATCAGTGATGATCAGGTACAGCGCGCTGTGCTGGACAGTATCCGCGCCCTGATGATCATCCGGGCCTACCGCATCCGTGGCCACCTGGTGGCGGACCTCGATCCGTTGGGCATGCGCAGCCAGACCCCGCACCCCGAGCTTGACCCGAAATCCTACGGGTTCAGCGACGCGGACATGGATCGCCCGATTTTCCTCGACAATGTTCTGGGTCTTCAGGTCGCGACGATGCGCGAGATCCTCGCCATCGTGAAGCGGACCTATTGCGGCACCTTCGCGCTGCAATACATGCACATTTCCGACCCCGAAGAAGCCAGCTGGCTGAAAGAACGGATCGAAGGATTCGACAAGGAAATCAAGTTCACACGCGAAGGCCGCCGCGCGATCCTGAACAAGCTGGTCGAGGCAGAGGGCTTCGAAAAGTTCCTGCACGTCAAATATATGGGCACCAAGCGCTTTGGCCTTGATGGCGGCGAATCTCTGATCCCCGCGATGGAACAGATCATCAAACGCGGCGGCGCTCTTGGCGTGACCGATGTCGTGATCGGGATGCCCCACCGGGGCCGTCTGTCGGTGCTGGCCAACGTCATGGCAAAACCCTACCGCGCGATCTTCAACGAATTTCAGGGCGGCAGCTTCAAACCCGAAGACGTCGACGGCTCTGGCGATGTGAAATATCACCTTGGCGCATCGTCCGACCGGGCCTTTGATGGCAACAACGTCCACCTGTCCCTGACCGCGAACCCATCGCACCTTGAGGCGGTGAACCCGGTTGTTCTGGGTAAAGTCCGCGCAAAGCAGGAACAAAGCAACGACCACGAGCGCATCAGCGTCCTGCCGATCCTGCTGCACGGCGATGCCGCTTTTGCGGGCCAAGGCGTTGTCGCCGAATGCTTTGCCCTGTCGGGCCTTCTGGGGCACCGCGCAGGCGGCACCATGCATATCGTTGTGAACAACCAGATCGGGTTCACCACAGCGCCGCATTTCAGCCGGTCCAGCCCCTACCCCACCGACAACGCGCTGGTGGTCGAGGCCCCGATCTTCCACGTCAATGGGGACGACCCGGAAGCTGTGGTGCATGCCGCGAAGGTCGCGACAGAGTTCCGTCAGAAGTTCCACAAAGACGTGGTCATCGACATTTTCTGCTACCGTCGCTTCGGGCATAACGAAGGCGATGAACCCATGTTCACGCAGCCCGAAATGTACACCAAGATCAAGCGCCACAAGACGACGCTTCAGCTTTACACGGAACGTCTGGTTGCCGACGGGTTGATCCCGGAAGGCGAGATTGACGACATGAAAGCGTCGTTCCAGGCAAAAATGAATGAAGAATTCGAAGCCGGGAAAGACTATAAACCCAACAAGGCCGACTGGCTGGACGGGCGCTGGTCGCACCTCGATTCGCGGCAAGAAGAATACGATCGCGGTCAGACCTGGATCAAACCAGAGACGTTGCAGGAAGTTGGCACTGCGCTGGTTCGTGCGCCGGACGATTTCAACCTGCACAAAACGGTCGGGCGACTTCTGGAGTCCAAAAAGGCAATGTTCGAAAAGGGTGCCGGGTTCGACTGGGCAACAGCCGAAGCGCTTGCGTTTGGCAGCCTTGTCACCGAAGGATACCCGGTCCGCCTTGCCGGTCAGGATTGTACGCGCGGCACGTTCAGCCAGCGTCATTCGGCCTTCATCGATCAGAAGACAGAAGAACGATACTATCCGCTGAACCACATCCGCGAAGGTCAGGCCCGTTACGAAGTCATCGACAGCGCCCTGTCGGAATATGCGGTACTCGGGTTCGAGTACGGTTATTCATTGGCAGAACCCAACGCGTTGGTCATGTGGGAAGCCCAGTTCGGCGACTTTGCCAATGGCGCACAGATCATGTTTGACCAGTTCATCAGCAGCGGCGAACGCAAATGGCTGCGAATGTCCGGCTTGGTCATGCTGCTGCCACACGGCTTCGAAGGGCAAGGCCCAGAGCACAGCTCGGCACGTCTTGAGCGGTTCTTGCAGATGAGCGCGGAAGACAACTGGATCGTGGCAAACTGCACGACCCCGGCCAACTATTTCCACATTCTGCGCCGCCAGATCCACCGCAGCTTCCGCAAGCCGCTGGTGCTGATGACGCCGAAATCGCTGCTGCGCCACAAGCTTGCCGTGTCTGAAGCAAAGGACTTTACGGAAGGCTCGTCCTTCCACCGGGTTCTTTGGGACAGCGCCGAGTCGGGCGAGTCGGACACCAAGCTGGCCGCCGACGACAAGATCAAGCGCGTGGTGATGTGTTCGGGCAAGGTCTATTACGACCTGCTGGAAGAACGCGATGCACGCGGGATCGATGATGTGTACCTGCTGCGGATCGAACAGTTCTATCCGTTCCCGGCACTCAGCCTTGTCAAGGAACTGGATCGGTTCAAGAACGCTGACTTCTTGTGGTGTCAGGAAGAGCCCAAGAACCAGGGGGCCTGGACGTTCATCGAACCCAATGTCGAATGGGTGCTGCGCCGGATCAAGGCGAAGAACAAACGCCCGAAATACGCAGGGCGTGCTGCCTCGGCCTCACCGGCCACAGGCCTCGCGTCGCAACACAAAGCCCAGCAAGCCGCGCTCGTAAACGATGCGCTGACGATCGAAGGAAAGTAAGACATGTCCACCGAAGTCCGTGTGCCCACCCTGGGCGAAAGCGTTACCGAAGCCACCGTCGCCACCTGGTTCAAGAAGCCAGGCGATACCGTGGCGCAGGACGAAATGCTGTGTGAACTGGAAACCGACAAGGTGACCGTCGAAGTGCCCGCCCCTGCGGCTGGCACCTTGGCCGAGATCGTGGCGCAAGAAGGCGATACAGTTGGCGTTGATGCGCTTTTGGCGTCGATTTCCGAAGGCGCAACAGATGGGGCCGCCGCAGCCCCCGCTGCCAAGGCCGACGCTGCCGCGCCTGCTGACAGTGGCAGCAGCGAAAGCATTGACGTCATGGTGCCAACGCTGGGCGAAAGCGTCACCGAGGCGACTGTGTCGACCTGGTTCAAGAAAGTTGGCGATACAGTCGCGCAGGACGAAATGCTGTGCGAGTTGGAAACCGACAAAGTGTCGGTCGAAGTGCCAAGCCCCGCCGCAGGCGTGTTGAGCGAAATCGTTGCAGCCGAAGGCACGACCGTTGATGCAAAGGCCAAGCTTGCCGTGATCGGCGGCAGTGCGGCCTCGGCCGCCGCTGCGCCCAGCGCGGGGTCTGAATCGCATGCCGCCCAGCCCGCAGCGGCAAGCGGATCGAAACCGGATGTGGAAGATGCGCCGTCAGCCAAAAAGCTGATGGCGGAAAAAGGGCTGAGCGCGGATCAGGTGACGGGCAGTGGTCGCGACGGGCGCGTCATGAAGGGCGACGTACTCGCCGCCCTGAGTGCCCCCGCCCCGAAGGCCGAGGCCAAAGCAGCGCCGCGTGCGCCGGTTCCTGCCGAAGACGCATCGCGCGAAGAGCGGGTCAAAATGACCCGTCTGCGCCAGACCATCGCCAAGCGCCTGAAAGACAGCCAGAACACCGCAGCCATGCTCACCACCTATAATGAGGTGGACATGACCGAAACGATGGCCCTGCGGAAAGAATACAAGGACCTGTTCGAGAAGAAGCACGGTGTGCGTCTTGGGTTCATGTCGTTCTTCACCAAGGCATGCTGTCACGCGTTGAAAGAGGTCCCCGAGGTCAACGCAGAGATCGACGGCACCGACATCGTGTACAAAAACTTCGTCCATATGGGCGTTGCGGCCGGCACCCCCACGGGTCTTGTCGTGCCTGTGATCCGCGATGCCGATGCAATGTCCTTTGCAGGGATCGAAAAGGCGATTGCCGAAAAGGGCAAGCGCGCCCGTGACGGCAAGCTGTCCATGGCGGAAATGCAGGGCGGCACGTTCACCATTTCGAATGGCGGCGTCTATGGCTCGCTCATGTCCTCGCCGATCCTGAACCCGCCGCAGTCGGGCATTCTGGGCATGCACAAGATCCAGGACCGGCCCATGGTCATCAACGGCGAGATCAAGATCCGCCCGATGATGTACCTGGCCCTGAGCTATGACCACCGGATCGTGGACGGCAAAGGCGCGGTGACCTTCCTTGTTCGGGTGAAAGAAGCCCTCGAGGATCCGCGCCGTCTGTTGATGGATCTGTAAAGTTGGCGCCTTTGCACTCGAAGGGCGGCATCAAGCCTGCCGGCGGGCCTTTGGCTCGCTGGTTAGGATCGAGTCGCCTTGTCGAGTGCAAAGCAATACCAACCGCGCTTGGTGAGACTTCGTTTTGACCCAGTCTATGACCCCAGAACTCACCGCCCTCGCTCTCTCAGGTCTGCTCCTGCTCGTTCAGCTTTGCTGGATGGCAGTTCGGGCAAATCTGGAACTGGGCAGTGAATATTTCCTGACCCCACGCGACACGCCTTTGCCCAAAGCCCCTTCAACTGGCACGCAGCGCCTCAAGCGCGCCTATGAAAACCACCTGGAAGCGCTGCTGCCCTTTGCCATCGCAGTTTTCGTCGTGACGCTGGCGGGTGCTGGAACCGGGCTGACCGCGGCCTGTGCGTGGCTCTATCTTGCTGCACGGGTGCTCTATGTTCCAGCCTATCTTTACGGCTGGGTGCCGTGGCGGTCGGTCTTTTTCGGGCTGGCGTTGCTTGCCACGGGTCTGATGCTGGTTGCCGCGCTACTGGGCAACTCCCCGAACGGGTAAAAATACCGACACAATACCGACGTAACACCGACGCTTTGCCGACAGCACAATAATCGGCGCGATATTCCAAGGAGAAGACCATGGCAGACTATGATGTGATCGTGATTGGCAGCGGCCCCGGCGGCTATGTTTGTGCCATCCGCTGCGCGCAACTTGGCCTGAAGACCGCTTGTGTAGAAGGCCGCGACACGCTTGGCGGCACCTGCCTGAACATCGGCTGCATCCCCTCCAAGGCGCTGCTGCATGCCAGCCATCAGGTCCACGAAGCCGAGCATAACTTCGCAAAGATGGGTATTTCGGTTCCCAAGCCCAAAATCGACTGGAAAGCCATGCTGGCCTATAAGGACGAGGTGATCGGCCAAAACACCAAGGGCATCGAATTTCTGTTCAAAAAGAACAAGATCGATTGGCTCAAAGGCTGGGGTTCCATCCCGGAAGCAGGCAAGGTCAAGGTCGGCGACGAGGTGCATTCCGCAAAGCACGTGATCATCGCCTCGGGGTCCGAGCCGTCCTCCCTGCCCGGTATCGAGATTGACGAAGAAACCGTTGTCACCTCAACCGGCGCGCTGGCCTTGGGCAAGATCCCCAAAAAGCTTGCGGTGATTGGCGCGGGTGTCATCGGGTTGGAACTTGGGTCGGTCTATGCGCGCCTCGGCACCGAAGTCACCGTGATTGAATTTCTGGACGGCATCACACCCGGCGCAGATGCAGAGGTCGCGCGTCAGTTCCAGAAAATTCTATCAAAGCAAGGCCTTAAGTTCATCCTCGGCGCTGCGGTACAAAGCGTTGAGACCATGAAGACCAAGGCCAAAGTGACCTATAAGCTGCGCAAGGACGACAGCGAGCACACGCTTGATGCGGACACGGTTCTGGTCGCAACAGGTCGCCGTCCCTATACGGACGGTCTTGGCCTTGCCGGTCTGGGCGTCAAGATGTCTGAACGCGGTCAGATCGAAACCGATGGTCACTACGCCACGAGTGTGAAGGGCATCTATGCCATTGGTGATGCGATAACCGGGCCGATGCTTGCGCATAAAGCCGAGGACGAAGGCATGGCCGTGGCTGAAATTATCGCAGGTCAAGCCGGGCATGTGAACTACGACGTGATCCCCGGTGTGATCTATACCCACCCGGAAGTCGCCAGCGTCGGCAAGACCGAAGAGCAACTCAAGCAAGAAGGTCACGCCTTCAAAGCTGGCAAATTCAGCTTTATGGGCAATGGCCGTGCCAAGGCGAACTTTGCCGCAGACGGTTTTGTGAAAATCCTGACAGATGCCAAAACCGACCGGGTGTTGGGTGCACATATCATCGGCCCTATGGCAGGCGACCTGATACACGAGATTTGCGTGGCAATGGAGTTTGGTGCGGCTGCCGAAGACATTGCACGCACATGTCACGCACACCCCACCTATTCCGAAGCTGTACGCGAAGCAGCATTGGCTTGTGGGGACGGACCAATCCATTCCTGATCCGGCGTAGAAACCCAATCATGAGACGGCGTAGCGGTTGCTGCGCCGTCTTTTTTTCGGCCCCATCCGGCATGCATAAAACGCATATCAGGCTTGATAAAACATTCATTGCGAGTCACTTCATGCTCATGTCACAGGCGCTGATGCCGCAATTAAGTGCGCAATGAAAACTCTTGCATCGGATGCTGCCATGGCCCTTTTTGACTTTACCCGTAAGACACCCGTTCCGGCCCCTGCTCCGGCACAAATCAGCAAGGGTATTTCCCTGTTGGCAGGCTTTGCACAGACCGCAACGGGAACGACCCGGCGCTAAGCGGATCCTTTGCCAGTACCTGCGGCTCAAAGGTTCGGCTACGTGCGCGCCGGCGACCCATTTGCCGTCTTCAAGGTCAGACCCTCCAGGAAACCGTCCACCCGGCTAAGGAACACCGCCCAAGCCGGGTCACTGGGAACCAGCGCATGATTGGCTGAGTCCAATTGCCCGAACTCTGCATGTCGGATGTTACTGGCGATCTGCTTTGACTGCTCGCAATTTTGCACCTGATCGCCGGTGCAATGCATCACAAGGGTTGGGCACGCGACCTCCGCCAAGCAGTGGCGGACATCGATATCGCCGATCATCGCGCGAATTTCGGCTGCCACCTCGGGCGTGGCGGACAGGGCCTGCATCTCAACAAGGCTGTCCACTTCGGCTTGTGTAGCGTCCGGCACAAAGACCGTTGCAAGGGCGCGCATGAAAGCTGAACCGGGCACGCCCCATCCGGTTCGGATCATGCCAACCATGGTATCGGTCAACTCTATTTCACCGCGCGCAGTCGATCCCTGAACCAATCCGTTCAAAAGTACCAAACCACTCACGCGCGCAGGATGACGCGCGGCAAGGGTCAATGCCGCAGGAACGCTTTGGCTCATGGCAACAATCGGGAACCGCTCAAGGTCGGCTGCGTCTGCCACGGCTTCCATATCATCGGCGAGTTGTTCCACCGTGGCCCCGTTCAAGCAGCGCTCTGACAGGCCGGTTCCCCGTGGGTCGTATCGGATCAGGCGACGCCCGGATGACAACCGTTCCAAAAGCGGCCGCCAGACCGGGCTGGACAAGTCATGTTCAAGATGCCCCAGCCAGTGCCCGCCGCGTAGAACAGGTGCCCCTTCGCCCAGGCTTGCCCAAGCGATCCCCGTCCCGTCCCGAGAAGACGTCAATCGGACGGTCTGGCGCAAATCCGGTCTAGCGGCATGTTCGGCAAAGCCCGGCGGCAACGCCTTGACGTCGGCGACAAGCTGAAGCCCGCGCCTGTTGACGGTTCTGATGATTGCTTGTCGCTTTCCATCGTCCCCAAGGGCGGCACGCGCTGCGCTCACCCGCGCTGCGACCGTCGCATCCGACACGATGCGATCCCCCCATACATCGGCCATCACATCATCATAAGCGACCAAGGCCCCGGATGCGCGGACAAGGCACGCGATCAGCCCAAAAACCTGCGGTTCAACATGCACACGCGCGCCGTTCCGCCACAGTTCGTGGCGACCAAGGTCAAGGTCGCAATCTGCGAAGACATACCGCATCTCGCCAGCATGTGCCGAGCAGCGCGGTTTCTCAAGGTGCCCGAAGGTTTCCTTTCGCAATCTTTTGAAAACCTAAAGGCCGCCTTCAAGCAGGTCCGCCACGCCGGGCGCACAGTGGGTTCATCAATAAAGGAGAGCGACATGACCACTGAGCAACATATCCGCCACCGCGCCGACGGCTCGATCGATACCGCCTTTTACACGTCACAAGGTCGAACGCGGCGGAGTGAGGCCGCGCATTCCATGGCCCGCGGCGTGATCGGCCCTTTGGTCATTTTGTTCAGTTTCGGCACCCTTGTCGCTTTGTTGGTCTAAGCCTCGCAAACGCGCAATCACGACACCAGCATCCTCAAACCTTGTGTCACATCGGCCCGTACTGCTAGCCGCAGCCCCGGCTCGTCCCCTGCCCTAAGGGCCGCAACGATCAACCTGTGGCCATGAGGCGGTTCCGTTCGGTTCAAGCGGCCATATAGCTTGGCCATGGTTGGACCAAGTTGCAGCCAGACCGTTTCGACCATTGCCAGCATCGCGGGCGCTTGCGCCCTGAGGTACAGTGTGCGGTGAAATTCAAGATTGGCGCGGATATACCCCTGTGCGCTGTGGGCGCGGATACTCTCGGCCACCGCATCATTGATCGCCTCCAGCCGTTCAATCAGCGCCAAGTGCGCCCTAGGCAGCGCCCGCGATGACAGTTCAGGTTCAAGCAATGCCCGGATCGATGCCAACTCTTCGATGCGTTCCGCAGACAATTCCGGTGTGCTGATCCTGCCCGAAGCTGACAGCGTCAACGCACCTTCGGCCACCAGGCGGCGCACCGCTTCGCGCGCCGGGGTCATGCTGACGCTGAATTCCTGCCCCAAGCCGCGCAGGGTCATCGGCGCCCCCGGTGTCAGTGCCCCATGCATGATCCGCGTGCGAAGCGTGCGGTACACACGGTCATGGAGCGCGCCAGGCATGTCCGCGGCTGGCCGCGCCAAGGCGGCAGGCGCGCCCGTCATGGCTCAAACCGGATGCTGTGAAGCACAGAGCCGTGGTCCCGCAGCCAACGACGGCGCCGAGCATAGTCTGGGCAAAGCTGCGCCACCACATCCCAAAATGCACGCGAATGGTTCATTTCGACCAAGTGGGCCACTTCATGCGCGGCGACATAGTCAAGCACTTCGGGCGGCGCCATGATGAGTCGCCACGAGAACATCAACCGCCCCGCACTGCTACACGATCCCCACCGCGATCGCGTATCGCGCAGACTAAGCGAGCTGTAGCGACGCCCGACCTCAGAAGCGTAGCGATCGCAAGCGATGGCCAGACGCGCGCGTGCGGCCGTTTTCAGCAAGCCAGCAACTTGCGGCGCCACCGGCAGGGCCGGGTTGATCTCGACCACGTCCGGGCCTAGGCGCGCCCTGCGACGCGGCGGGGCAACGGGCCGTATCGCAAGATCACGTCCTTCGACCGGGACAATCCCGCCCACCACCGGCGCAACGCTTTTTGGTTGACCTTCAATGTGCTCGCGAACCCAGTCTGCCTTGTCAAAAAGGAACTCTTCTGCGGTGCGCAATTTCATGGATTTGGGCACAGACAGGGTGACACGGCCATCCAGCCCCGACACCCGCAACGACAGACGTCTCGCCCGCGCCGACCGGCGCAAAAGCACTTCGACAGCGGGGTCGCCAGGAAGGATCAGCGTCTCTTGTCTGCTTTGCATCTTGGGCGTCGCGACCATTGTGTAACTTTCCACGTTTTGCCAACCTTAGCCTTGCGCAATCAGCTTGTCTTGCGCCAAGAGCGACGTGCAACCCGCAAAACTCTTTGACAACGCCATTTGACTGTGGCATCGGGCTGCTTCGCGTCGACGCAAAAGGTGCGTCAAGACGATCTGCCAGTTCGAATGTAAAAGGATACCGCTGCGATGCCCAAAGAAGAATGGGGAACGAAAAGGCTGTGCCCGACCACGGGAAAACGGTTCTACGACATGAACCGCGACCCGATTGTGAGCCCCTACACCGGGGATGTCGTGACACTCGACACAGGCAAATCGCGTTCGCTGATTACTGAAAAGGCGAAGCCCGAGAAGGCGACTGACGACGAACCAGTTGTTCTCGAAGATGATGACGCCACCGCGGACACAGAAATCGACGACGATCTGCTTGAAGATGACGATGACGATGACAGCGTGTCGCTTGACGAGCTGGCCGATGTGGCAGCGGACGACGAAGACACCTGATAATAAAGAGGAAATTTTTCTCTTGAAACAATCCGGCGGCTTGCATAGAAGGCGTCGGAACGGGGCCATAGCTCAGCTGGGAGAGCGCTTGCATGGCATGCAAGAGGTCAGGGGTTCGATCCCCCTTGGCTCCACCAAAATTCCAAACTGAAAAGCACCAGATAGTTCTGCCCTTTTCGTCAGAAGCCTTGCCTCTGCCGCGCAGACGGGTGCTGTTTTCCCTATGGAAATTCCTTCTGCTTTGATCCGCGCTTTTCAGCGTGTCGATCGCTGCGAAGCGCTTCCTCTGTCAAATCCGAGGATGGCCCATGAGCGACCATTTCTTCATCGTGACGGGCGGTCCCGGTGCGGGCAAGACCAGCCTGATCACCGAACTTGCCCGCCGCGGCTTTAATACGATCCCCGAGTCCGGACGCGCGATCATTCGCGAGGAGATGCCGAGCGGCGGAGACGCCCTCCCCTGGGCGGATCGCATGGCCTATGCCGAACGGATGCTTGAGCGCGACCTCCGCGTCTACGAGGACGCTCAGGCCCTCTCAGGCCCTGTGATCTTCGACCGCGGCATTCCCGACATCATGGGCTACCTGACCCTCTGCGGCCTCCCCGTGCCGCCCCACGTCGCTGCAGCGGCCAAGGCAGCCTGCTACAACGCCCACGTCTTCCTGACACCCTACTGGGACGAGATCTTCGCACAGGACACCGAACGCACGCAGACCCGCACCGAGGCCGAAGCGACCTGCGCCGTCATGCGGGAGACCTACACCGCGCTCGGATACCAAATCACGGAGTTGCCACGCGCCGACATTGCAACACGCGCCGACCTTGTCTGCTCGCAATTAGCGATCTGACCGTAACCTCCTGCTAGAGAGAGAACCTGCTGAGGCGGACAAACCGCGCAGCTCCCTCCGGTCTCCTACTACCTGAAGCTGACGGCCCAATGCGGACATTGGCGTACCCAAACGGTGCTGCGGCGCAGCTTTCGCAGAAGGACAAGGAAGGTTCTTGCTTTTCTATGAATTTGGCTCCACCGGAGCCACATCTGAATGGCTTTGCGGCGGCACCCAAAGTGTCGGCGGGATGGGCAAGCGGTAGTGCCTGCACGCCGTTAAAAATAGTGGCACCAGTCCTCGCTTCATCACCGTCATTTCAAGAATTGCCCCGCACTCCTTGATTGCGAGGTTCAGGGTATCTGCGATCTCCGCATGTCCACGTGACGGCGACAGGTCAGTTATGCAGATCCCATGGTAGGTATCCCCACGCCAGACTTTCTGGTCTGTCTCCTCATCAGGGAACCACGCCTGATGTGAGCAGTCGGGTATTTTCTCTGAAAGTCGTCTGGAGAATTCTTCAATCAAATCTTGTTCGTCGCCATACTGAAGCCAAACGAACAGGTAGGGATACAGGACGCTGCCAACACAAGCCTCATTACGGTATTCCTGCTCACTACTCGCAGGATGAGCAAGCAGATCGTTGTAGTCGCGAAAGCACGTTGGGTAGCTGGCATTGGTTAGAAGCGCGAACGATGTGTTCTCAGCCATGGCATGAAACCATGGCATAAATCGCCTGCCTGACGATGTTTGTTGTGCGAGATACATGACCAAGGCTGCCTCGATCATGTGATCGTCCTTGAACGGAGACCCCAAAGTCGGGTTGTTGTTGATCAGAGCTACCAAGATGTCGAGCATTTTCGCTGTCTGATCGCTCAGGTAGCGAGCAAATTCGGGGTTCGCCTCTGAAAGAGCCTTCCCAAACAAGTCTGTCCAGATTGCACGGGTGGCCGCACGTCCGATCAGGTCGAACATCGCAAGATTGGCATCGACCGCCTCCCGTGACTTCACCGAAACCGTCAGCGCGTGAAGCGTCTCGGCATGAGGATACAGTACCTTTTCAAAATACAACTCGGACATCATCAGATAGAGCCGAACGTATTGATCCAAAATTTCTGTCAGAGTCACTTGATGCTTAGTGGGCTTCGGCTCGATTGGTTGTTCTCGCATTGCATCCCAGCAAAACAGTAAGCCCAATTCAGATATCCGATAGACGACATCGAGGCTCCTAGCTTCAATCGCCCAAGCGCATATGACGTGGAGACCAATATACGCTTGTCTTAGCCTCAATAGTCGCTCTTTGTCTTTCATCTCCTCTTGAGGGAGAACGATGGCGACAAAACTTCTGGTATACTCGTAGCAAGCCTCTGGTTCGTTCACCATTGCAAGTGCTTTCTGGAAATGCCTGCGCGCCGCTTCGTCCAATAACTCCCGCGCCAACAAAGACCTTTCCATAAATCCGGCCAGGCGGTCGCCGTTCCATAGCTCAAAGCACACTTCGCTAGTAGCATTTTTCTGCGTGAAGCCAGCCCAGTTGCCCTCAACAGTTTCTTTTAACTCGCCCCCCATGCACAAACATATTTTGATCGGCAAATCATGATGCTCTTTTGCAATTTTTGAACCGATGTAGACATCCAGTATTTCTTGCAACTCTGGACGCACTGATTGTGGCCCTGCATCCCAATCGTTGCGCCCTACGTCCCCTGCCTTTACGCAGAGCAAATAGAGGTACTTCTGATCATCGTCTGGCAACTGACCTACGGCAGATATATCAACTCCATCTTGGCGAGTTCCGATCATTGGAGTTTTCAGCACCTGCAACCCCATCGCAGACAGCAAATTTGGCAACAAGACTTTGTCAAGGTCACCACGTTCCTTGAGGGACGCCAGGTATTCTTTGAGTATTAGTTTCATTTTTATTTTCTCTGCTCGACCCTGAAAACCAAGAGCAAACGATTAAAACCAACCGGATCCACAACGGACAAACGAGGAAATTCAAAGCTATAGGACTGTTCGCTCAGCGGGGTGATGCTTGGAAACTTCTCGCCATCAGCACCCGTGATCATACTAAAGTTCTTGCGACCGTAGAGCATCGTCGCAGTATGAAACGTATCGCCAAAGATGGACATTTTCCGAGCTTGCTTTTGAATATCAGTGCTCCTCTGGTGATCTTTTATCGCAGCCGCGCGCCTCGCTTCATTTGAGGGTTCAAGTTCACTGATTTCTTCCGCATTTCTTAATCCCTCTATGTACGCCTTGTGTCGCGCTACCAGGTCTTGAGATGCCTTAGCCACAGTCGGAGAAGTACTAGACGCTTGCAGCTCAAGATACGGCCTAAGCTCACTAGAATAGCTCAGCAGAAGTGGCTCCCAAAGCAGTCCTTCTACCTCGGGAACAGCGTTGGGATGTCCATGTTCTACTAGGCTGAGAAGAATTGACGCCGCCGTGATCTCATGCAGCCAAAGGAACCCGATACATTTTCGGGCTAGAAAGACTTGATCGGCCGCTTCGTGGGGTAGGTCTTGCGGCAGGAGAGGTAGCGCGGCTCCCTTATCTCCGCCACTGACCATCTCGGCCAAGAAGCTGCACAAGGAAAAGTCACCAGAATTAAGCCATCGTGCGAACAGATATGACCCGTTTGCGGGATCCTCCCAAACCCATTCGCAAAAACTATGAAACTGCTTGCTCTTAGCTGGCTCCTCGAAGCGCGGAACCATGGCCTCTATGAACGCGACCACTTCCTTGAACGACCAGCGGTCATCTTTCCAGGTTAGCGCGTGATCTATCCAGTGGCTTACTGTTTCAAAACTGGAGGATATGCTTTGTGATTTACTTAATACTGCACTGATAGTTTGCCCTGTGGATGCATTCTTGTGATAGAAAAGCATCGCACACAGGCGCACCAAGTCTTCATCAGTCGGCTTGGCGAGAAGGGACTTGATCACTTCATCTTGCCGATATTTTTCCTCGGTCGCTTCATTATTCCAAACGCGAAAGACAGCTTCAATTGCAGCATTTCTCGTATCATCCGAATACGGGTTCTGAATTTCCGACAGACAAGCATCTATGCCGATTTGGTCATCCTGTATTGTCATATTTTTCAACCTTCCCAAGGCGCGAAAACCAATGGAACGGATTTCTGCTCTACTGTCCCCTACAAAGTCTACCAAGCACTCAAAGTCATTGAGGCCTTGCAAAGCAAACAAACACGAGCGTTGGCAATCTGCTCGGCCGTCTTTTGCGCCTAGTATAATCTCTCTGGCCTTTGAGGGATGTTTTTCGCACCAACGAACGAATGACACAAATGGTGTGTTAGAAGCCCCATCATTGCCTGCTCTTTCGACCAAACATTCAGCAAATCTCTGAACAGCGGGATATTGATCTATCACATGCTCAATTGCGTCAGACAACGCGCCAAACACCATCCAAAAGTCGTTGTGATCAAGCCGTCGTATGGCCTCAAGATTGGCGTCTGAGAGCAGAGCGATCTCCCCCGAATTATGCAGTTGAGCCAAAAACCCGCCTAATTCACGCTTTCTGTATTTGTATTCGAGGTCGAGAATTGCGGGGATAAGGCGTCTGGCCGCGTCGCCCTCGACAATCAGTTGAGTTAAGTTGCTTTCGTCCGTCACTCCGCCAGCCTCGTTCGTCATTTCATTCTCTGCACAATCATACCGCGCAGACCAATCGTTGGAAACTGCCGCCTCTCAAGGAGGTATAGGTAATTTGCACAATAACTTTGGTCTGCTCTCCGCCCTTCTGCCTCTTCGCAACCGCTGTAGCGTCCGGCTACCACAGATCGTCGAACCGGTGCGCCGCCGTCCGCGTGTAGTGCGCTGTGTGCCGGGGGTCTCGATGGCCGAGGTAATCCTGAATGACCCGTAGATCGCGGCCTTTGTTTGCCAAGGCGAAACCGCAGGAGTGGCGAAGCATATGTGGATAAACGCGCTCCAGTCCGGCACGGGTGCCGGCGGTCCCGACAATGTAGTTCACGGCCTGCCGTGTGAGCGGGAGCTTACGTTCGGAGACGAAGAGCCAGGGCAGTGCATCGTCTCTGCGCGCGAGCCAGCGCTTGATAGCCCGCAGCTCGTCGCCAGCGACTGGCTGCTCGACACTGAGCCCGTTCTTCAGCCGTGTGATCCAGATCCGCGACTGCTCTAGATCCACATCTCGTCGTCGAAGCGCTATCGCTTCGGAGACGCGCAGGCCGTGCCGGAACATCATCAGGATCAAGAGGTGATCGCGAACACCGTGGCGGCCCTTTTTGGCGGCAGCGAGAAGCCGGTCGATATCCGGCTGACCAAGGTAGTCCCGGCTCCGCACATGGGCGTCGGTCGGCCGGTCATCGATACTCTTGACACTTCGCCGGTTGGGCATGGTCCTGTTGCCTCTCGCAAGTCTCTGCCTGGCAAGGTTTGGCCTTGAACAACTCTTAACAAAACACACGAAGTGTAAAGAGTTGCTCGAACATCAACGAGGTTCCAGCATTATCGTCGCAGCACGACAAGCTCACACTTCTTTGACGAAGCTCTACAAGCTCGAGTCGCATGCCAGCTAGTCATGCCAAAGCGCGGCGAGGTCCGCAGCCAGTCCTAGGCCGTGTTGACAAAAGGGATTCACACCGTGCCGTGAGCGTGATTCAAGCTGGTATTTGCGATGGAGACCAGCTTGGCACGCGATCTGATGTCGGACGAGGAATGGGCGTTCTTTGAACGTTTCATCCTTGCAGTCCGCGCCCCGAACGGGCGGAAAGCCACCAACCACCGTCTTGTTCTTGATGGGATTTTCTGGATTTCCCGCACGGGCGCCCCTTGGAGGGACCTGCCCGAAGAGTTTGGTAAGTGGTCGAGCGTTTACCAGCAGTTCCGACGCTGGACGCTGGCAGGGTTATGGGAGGACATCATGGACGCGCTGAACCATAGTGGGGCAGTGCCAGACGCCCTGCAGATGATCGACAGCACCGTGATCCGCGCCCATCACCAGGCAGCGGGCGCAAAAGGGGGACTCCGCGGCAGGGTTTCGGCCGTTCTCGTGGTGGTTTCACGACCAAGATCCACCTCCGCGTCAACGCAGCAGGCCTGCCCATGAGAACCGAGATCACGCCGGGCCAAACATCCGATTACATGGGGTTTGATCTGGTCATGGCCGACAACTTGCCCGAGCCGAGCGTTCTGCTGGCAGACAGGGGTTACGATGCTGACAGCATTCGCCAAAAGATGGATGCGCGGGATGTGTTGCACCAAATCCCCATGCGCAAATCACGCAAGATGCGCGTCGGTGTCGATCATTCGCTGTATTCGTTGCGTAACCTTGTCGAACGTAACCGCACCATTGGCACCGCCTGCCTGACGCTGGGGCGATGATCTAAGATACGTGTTTAACGACGTCGTTAACGACGTGTCTTATGCGGGGTCATCGATGCGTGGTGAAATTCTTGGGGTCGAGCGACGGCGTTTCTGGCGTGACGAGGACAAGCTCGAGATTGTCATGTCGGTTGGGATAGACGGGGCGACGGTGACGCAGGTGGCGCAACGCCATGAGGTTACGCGGCAACAGATTTACGCCTGGCGGCATGATCTCAAGAAGAAGGGCCTGTGGACGCCCAATGCCGGGGCGCTTTTCTACCCTTTGGATATGCCAGTGTCGGCGGGGCAGCCTACGGCAGCTGATACGTCGCCACCAGTTGCAGTCGAATTGCGCTTACGGTGCGGCCATCGCCTTCATTTTGATAGCACGATAGACCCGGCCGCGCTGACGTCCTTGATCCGTGCCGTGGAAGCCGCATGATCGGCCCTGGCACCGGCGTTCGCGTGTATCTGGCCTGCGGTGTGACGGATATGCGAAAGGGGATCGCCGGGCTGGCGGCACTTGCCCAAGATGTGCTGCGTCAGAAACCCGCCAGTGGGGCGGTGTTTGCGTTCCGGGGACGGCGTGGTGACCGGCTGAAGCTGCTCTACTGGGACGGTCAGGGGTTTTGCCTCTATTACAAGGTGCTTGAGCGGGGGCGTTTCCCTTGGCCGAGCGCCAAGGATGGGGCGGTGCGGCTGACCTCTGCACAGCTCGCGATGCTCTGGGAAGGCATCGACTGGCGGCGTCCCGATTGGGGCGCTCCGCCTGCGCGGGTCGGGTGATTTTGCGACCTGATTTGCTTTATTTATATGGTGCTATAGCCTGATTTTTGGTAGTCAGGCGCATGTCGAAACCTGATGAAAATTTGCCTGATGATCCCGCTGAATTGAGGGCGATGATCGCGGCTTTGCAGGTAGAAAATGCTCGGATCGAGGCAGAGAACGCCAAGATGTCGGCGACATTGCGTGTCCATGATCAACTGGTTCAAGCGTTGCGCCTGCGGATCGCCAAGTTGCAGAAACTGGCCTTTGGCAAGTCCTCGGAAAAGGTCGAGCGCGAAATCGAGCAGCTGGAACTGGCGCTCGAAGACCTGTTGGTCGCCGTAGCGGAAAACGATGACGCGCCCATCGACGAAGGGCAGGATGAACCGTCACCGGAAGCTGCCGATGCACCCGCTTTGCGCCGCCGACCACGGGTCTCGGATACGACCCCACGCGAGCGGCGTGAACTGGACCCCGGCACCTGCTGCCCTGACTGTGGCGGCGATCTTCGCGTGGTGGGCGAGGATGTCAGCGAACTCCTCGACATGATCGCCGCGCAGATGAAGGTGATCCAGATCGCCCGGATCAAGAAGTCCTGCCGCCGCTGCGAGCGGATCGTGCAGGAACCCGCGCCAAGCCGTCCGATCCCGGGCAGTATGGCAGGCCCGAACCTGCTGGCGCATGTGCTGGTCTCGAAGTTCGACGACCACCTTCCGTTATATCGCCAGCACGAGATCTTCGCCCGCATGGGGGCGGACATCCCCGAAAGCACGCTGGTCGGCTGGTGTGGCCGCGCCATGAAGGCCCTGTCGCCGCTGATCGAGCGCATTGAGGCTGACATCATGGGCAGCGATTTGCTGCACGCAGATGATACGCCGATCCGGGTGTTGGACCGCTCCAAGAAAGACAAAGGGCTTGGCAAAGGTGTGAAGCAAGGCCGGATCTGGGCCTATGTGCGCGATCAGCGCCCATGGGCGGGTGCCGCGCCACCCGGTGCGGTCTATCGGTTCGCACCGAACTGGAAGGAAGAGCACATCCTCAGCCATCTGGCCAATGCCCGCGGCATCCTGCAGGCGGACGGCTACAAGGGCTATGCCAAGCTTTACGAGCCTGAACCCAATAGTGGGCGGCGTTTGCGAGAGGCAGCCTGTTGGGCCCATCTGCGGCGTGACTTCCATGATTTTTGGACCTCGACAAAATCCGAGATTGCCCGCGAGGCGCTCGACCGGATCGGCAAGCTTTACGACATCGAGCGCGACATTAACGGTCAACCCGCTGGTGTCCGCCATGCCGCACGTCAACAGTTGAGCCAACCAAAGGTCACGGCCTTCTTTGCTTGGTCAGAGCAACAACTCCTGCGCATTCCGGGCAAAAGCGATCTGGCCAAGGCATTCCGCTATGGCCTCAGTCGACAGGAGGCCTTCAGCCTGTTCCTGACCGATGGCCGCGTCGCTATCGACAACAATCCCGCCGAGCGCGCCTTGCGTCCAATTGGCATTGGAAGGAAAAATTGGCTATTTGCAGGGGCCGATACCGGTGCGGAAACCCTCGCTCGCGCTATGACCATCATCGAAACCGCCAAGCTCAACGGTCTCGACCCGCAGGCCTATCTCGCCGACATCCTCGACCGCATCCACGATCACAAAATCAACAGGCTCGATGAATTATTACCGTGGAATTGGGCGCCGCTGGCATCCACAAC
>NZ_SMZO01000010.1 GCF_004358675.1 Meridianimarinicoccus aquatilis
GCAGGCGCTGACCACGGATGGACAGCCCCCGCGCCTGTGCACCGGTTAGTCGCCCTCCTGCCGCCCCAAGCGTTGCCAACAAATCAGCCCGGACCGGGACGGCCAGTTCTGCGGCTGCTGTTGGGGTCGGGGCACGGCGGTCAGACACGTAATCGATCAGGGTCGTATCAGTTTCGTGGCCAACCGCCGAGATAAGCGGGATCTGCGAGGCCGCAGCAGCGCGCGCGACGGCTTCGTCATTGAACCCCCAAAGATCTTCGATGGATCCGCCGCCCCGCGCCACGATCAGCAAATCCGGACGCGGCAAAGCCCCACCGGGCGTCATCGCATTGAACCCGGCAATGGCACGGACAACTTCGGGCGCACATTTCTCGCCCTGCACTGCCACGGGCCAAATCAGAACCTTGCGGGGGAACCGGTCACGCAATCTGTGCAAGATATCGCGAATAACAGCGCCGGACGGTGACGTTACAACCCCAATCACTTCGGGCAAAAAAGGCAGCGGGCGCTTGCGTTCCGGCGCGAAAAGTCCTTCTGCCTCCAAGGCCTTCTTGCGCTTTTCAAGCATCGCCATCAGGGCGCCAACGCCTGCGGGCTCTAGGCTGTCAATGATGATCTGATACTTCGATTGCCCCGGAAACGTGGTCAGACGGCCCGTCGCGACAACCTCCAGCCCCTCTTCAGGCGGGGTGGCAAGCTTCGCGGCCTGGCCTTTCCAGATCACACCGGCCAGTACCGAGCGGTCATCCTTGAGGTCAAGATACACATGGCCGGATCGCGGGCGCGACACGCGGCCCAACTCACCCCGCACCCTCACGCGCGAAAAGCCGCCTTCAATCGTGCGCTTCACCGCCCCTGACAATTCGGACACGGTAAATTCCGGCGCGTTTCCGCCAAGCCGGTCGCCATCTTCGTCGTCGAGCAGATCCATTTTCACCCCAACCCTGATCTCGAACCGGACGCTACCGCAGCCAGCACCCGAGGAAAAGGACCCACCCCACCCGAACCGGGAGGCTTGCCAGATGGGGGCCGCTTGCTTACGACGCGATCACAGCAAAGAATGGACGGACCAAGCATGAATATCCTGATCCTCGGCGGCGGCGGGCGCGAGCATGCGCTTGCATGGGCGGCCATGCAAAACCCGAAATGTGACAGGTTGATCGTTGCACCGGGCAATGCAGGTATGGCCAGCGTTGCAGAATGTGCCGACCTGCCTATCGAAGACGGCGCCGCGATTGCCCAATTCGCTGTCGAAAACGCCATTGATTTGGTGATCGTCGGACCGGAGGCCCCCTTGGTGGCAGGTGTCAGCGACGAATTGCGCGCCGCCGGGGTCCTGTGTTTCGGTCCATCCGCGGCTGCGGCGCAACTCGAAGCGTCAAAGACGTTCACCAAGCAGGTCTGCGATGCTGCAAAGGTCCCAACGGCCGGGTGGGCGCGTTTTACGGATGCTGCCAGCGCCCGCGCCTATATCGCCAGCACCGGCGCTCCCATTGTCGTGAAAGCCGACGGGCTTGCGGCAGGAAAGGGTGTCGTCGTTGCCATGACCGAGGCCGAGGCATTCGCTGCGATTGACGACATGTTCGGCGGTGCCTTCGGGGGTGCAGGCGCTGAAGTGGTCATCGAAGAATTCATGGACGGCGAAGAGGCCAGCTTCTTCGTGCTCTGCGACGGGGAAATTGCGCTGCCTATCGGAACCGCGCAAGACCACAAGCGCATTGGTGAAGGCGATACCGGTCCCAACACTGGCGGCATGGGCGCGTATTCCCCTGCCCCGATCATGGATGATGCCATGCAGACGCTTGTGATGGACCAAGTGATCCGCCCGACCCTTGCAGAAATGGCGCGACGAGGCACGCCCTATCAAGGCGTTCTATATGCCGGACTGATGATCAAAGACGGCGCGGCACGGCTTGTCGAATACAACGCGCGCTTCGGCGATCCTGAATGTCAGGCGCTTATGCTGCGCCTGGGCGCGCAGGCGTTCGATTTGATCCATGCCGCCGCAGATGGGCGGCTGGCTGGCCAACGCGTTGATTGGGCTGACGATCACGCCATGACCGTCGTTCTGGCTGCCAAAGGGTATCCGGGGGCCTATGGCAAGGGCGATACCATTGGCGGGCTCAGTGACTTGCCGGAAGACAGCTTTCACATGATGTTCCACGCTGGGACCAAAGCCCAAGGCGGGACGATCGTTTCAAACGGTGGGCGCGTTCTGAACGCAACAGGGCGTGGCGCAACGTTGGCAGAGGCGCGCGACCGGGCCTATGCACTGGCAGATGCCGTAGACTGGCCAAACGCGACGCTGCGCCGTGATATAGGATGGCGCGCTCTTTAAGCTTGCCGCAGATCAAAGTGTATGGTTCGGGTTTAGATAGGCATCACACCGGACGTAGAAACACAGACCAAAATGAGACCGGGGACAAGTTCACATGGCAACCAGCACCCAGCCAATGCATCCATTGGCACCGGAACACCTACCAAGGTTCATAACTGCCCCCGGTGAAACCGATCAGATGATGGTCAATGTCGGCATCTTTCTGGTCGGCATTATCCTGATCATCGGTGTGCTGTACCTCACGCTGCACGCGTTGCCCGAACGCATGGCCCACAAGCGTAATTCGGTTCAGTTCCAGTTGATTGGGATATTGGCCCTCTTGGCTCTTTTCACCCATAACAACATCTTTTGGCTCCTTGCCCTGGTAATCGCAGTTGTTGAAGTGCCAGATTTCATGACGCCGCTGAACAGCATCGCGCGATCCCTTGAAAAGGCGACATGGCGCGCACCGGATATCGGCCCCGAGCCGGACGATTCAGCGCAGAATGGCACAGGGAAAACTGACCATGTTTGAACTGCTGTTCTGTTCCTTTTTCACGATTTTCCCCGACTATCTTTATCGGCGTTTCCGGCAGGGAAAACGGGTCGGCCGCGAGATCAATCTGTTCTCGGTCTGGTATGAACTTCGCTGGGGTCTGACAGGGTGCGTCATGCTGACTGTCCTGCTGATCACCACCGTTTTCTATTTTCATCCCTCAACTTCGGCTGTGTCGTCCTTTTTCCGTACAGTTACCATTCTGCCCCAGATCCCCGGCCGTGTTGAAGAAGTCTATGTCACCACAAAACAAGAGGTTTCCGAAGGCGATCCGATTTTCAAGATCGAGGATTCGACACAGCGCACAGCGGTCGTCGCCGCCGAGCGACGTATCGCAGAAGTCGAGGCGTCTTTGGCGGTCGCACGTGACCAACTTGCCGCCGCCTCCGGCACCGCAGATCAGGCCGTTGGATTGTTGGAACGATCGCAAGACGAACTTGCACGGCAACTGAACCTTCAGGCGCGCAACGCAAATGTGGTGGCAGGGCGCGAAATCGACCGGCTGCAAAATAGCGTAAACTCCCGCCAAGGGGCGGTTGATGCCGCCTTTGCAAATGTTCAGGCATTGCAGACCCAGATCGATGTTCTGATCCCCGCACAGATGGCAACCGCCGAAGCCAATCTCGCCCAAGCACAGGCAGAGCTGGACAAGACGATCGTCGTTGCGGGTGAAGACGGTGAAGTTGAGCAGTTTCAACTTCAAGTCGGCGATTATGTAAGCGCCGTATTGCGCCCCGCAGGTATCCTTGTCCCCGCGGAATTTGAAGAAGGCCGTTTTGTGGCGGGCTTCGGACAACTCGCAGGCCAGATCATCAAGCCCGGCATGTTGGCGGAAATCGCGTGTGCCTCGCAGCCATTCACCGTTATTCCGATGGTCATCACTGCCGTACAACCCGTAATTGCAACGGGTCAGTTCCGCCCGTCTGATCAATTGATCGATTTGCAATCGCGCAGCCAAACGCCCGGCACCCTGACCGTCAACATGGAACCCTTGTTTCCGGGTCATGCCGACGCAATTCCTCCCGGAAGCGATTGTGTCGCAAATGCCTATACCAGTTTCCATGATCAACTTGATGACCCGTCTCTTGGGTTCTGGACCAAGTTGGGCATGCATGGGGTAGACACTGTTGGCATGATCCACGCCATCATTCTACGGGCGCAGACACTGTTGCTGCCAGTACGTAGTCTGGTTCTGTCAGGCGGGCATTAAGGGGCTGCGCGTCACTGTTGAGGTAGCAAGACAGGAATGTCTTGAAGCAATGCGCCGTCGGATGCATCAAAAATAAGAATGCGGTCGTCTTCGGTTACGACTGCATACCACCCTGCCCCTGCTGTAACTGCCAGAGGGCGTGCTTCATCCGGCAAGTTGATTTCTGAAGGTAACGTCGGCACCAGTGCCTGCGCAGACGGCGAAGGTTGCGACAGCCGCAAAACCAGAAGGCCGACGACGGATACCATCCCGACGATCATCACCCACATCAGCACGGTGACCAGCACACGCAGCTTGCGCAGGCTCGAGGGTTCTGGAACGTCCGTGTGTGATGTATCGTCAGTCATGGTGCGCCTCGCCTGTGTAGGCGGGCTGATAGCGGCCTTTCCCGCCCGTGACCAGACCGCGAAGGGGTGACAGCCCTCTCGCCGCACGCTAAGCGGGGCGCTGTTTTCACCTTCCGGAGGCCACCAACTGTGTCCGTCACCCGAACATTGCACGTGCTGATCGCAGCAGATCCCCCCCCGCGGATCGAAAAGGCGCTCGCGCGCGATGTGCCCCTTGAGGCCGCGCTTAGCCGGACCCGCATCACCCGTCTGTTGGCCGATGGCGCCGTGCGGCGCGGTGACACCGTGCTCAACGCAAAATCCAAGCTCGACGAGGGCGACGAGATCACAATCGAGGTCGTAGAAGCACAGGACACAGATCTGCTGGCCGAGGACATTCCACTTCATGTGGTGTTCGAAGACGACGACCTGATCGTTGTCAACAAACCGGCAGGAATGGTTGTACACCCCGCGCCCGGCAGTCCGTCTGGCACGCTGGTCAATGCCCTGATGGCCCATTGCGGCGATACCTTGTCAGGCGTGGGCGGCGACCGCCGACCCGGCATCGTTCACCGGATCGACAAAGACACCTCCGGGTTGCTTGTCGTGGCCAAATCGGACCGAGCCCATCACGGACTGGCAGAGCAATTCGCAGCGCACAGTGTCGCCCGCCATTATCGCGCTCTGGTACACGGGGTGCCCGACGCGGCTTCACCCCGGCTGGTGGGGCTTCCGGGCACCTCGTTCGAAGCTGGCGGCGTTCTGTGCGTCACAACTCAGATTGGCCGCCATCGTCACGACAGACAAAAGCAAGCTGTTCTCAACAATGGTGGACGGCGTGCGGTCACCCGGGCGCGCGTACTGGACCGTTTCGGCACACCCGCCGCCGCGGCGCTGCTCGATTGCTGGCTTGAGACCGGGCGCACACATCAGATCAGGGTCCATATGGCACATCTTGGTCACCCTCTTGTGGGCGACCAGACCTATGGCGCGCGGCGCAAACTGGCGGGAAAATCCTTTGCAGCGACACCGGATGCCGTTTCACAAACCGACGCATTTCCACGTCAGGCACTGCATGCCGCGACTCTCGGGTTCTCACATCCCGTCACGCAGACGTGGTTGGAATTCTCGGCACAAATCCCCGATGATATGCAAAACTTGGTCAATTTGCTGTCTGGTTAGGTCTGCGCACACCCGGTGTGCGCTGGTCATGACATTACAGGGCTTGAAGCCTGACGGCGGAATGACCAGTTAATGTAAAACGAATGAACATTGCACCCGACGAAGGGATACGCCCGTGGCCACTTATGGAAATCTTCCCGCACCTTCCCCGGAACAAGGGCTGAACCGGTATCTGCAAGAGATCCGGAAGTTTCCTATGCTTGAACCAGAGCAGGAATACATGCTGGCCAAGCGATGGGTCGAAGACCAAGACACCGGCGCTGCGCACCAGATGGTGACGTCGCACCTGCGTCTCGCAGCGAAAATTGCCATGGGTTATCGCGGCTACGGTCTGCCGCAAGCAGAAGTCATTTCGGAAGCGAATGTTGGCTTGATGCAGGCCGTCAAACGGTTTGATCCGGAAAAGGGCTTTCGTCTGGCGACATATGCGATGTGGTGGATTCGCGCCTCGATTCAGGAATACATCCTGCGATCCTGGAGTCTTGTGAAGCTCGGAACGACCAGCGCACAGAAGAAACTGTTCTTCAACCTGCGCAAAGCCAAGTCCCGCATTGGCGCGTTGGAAGATGGTGACCTGCGTCCCGAAAACGTCGCCAAAATCGCCCATGACCTGAACGTGACGGAAGACGAGGTTATCTCGATGAACCGTCGCCTTTCGGGCGGGGATGCATCGCTGAACGCAACGATCGGATCCGAAGATGATGGGTCAGCGCAATGGCAAGATTGGCTGGAAGATGAAGACGCCGATCAGGCGGGCAGTTATGCTGAACAAGATGAACTGAGCGTGCGCCGTGAACTGCTTGCCGAAGCGATGAACGTGCTGAATGACCGCGAAAAGGACATTCTTGTTCAGCGTCGCCTTCAGGACAAGGCCATCACGCTGGAAGACCTCTCATCGCAGTATGACGTCAGCCGCGAACGCATCCGCCAGATAGAAGTGCGGGCGTTTGACAAGCTGCAGACACGCATGCGCGAGTTGGCGTCGGAAAAGGGTCTTGTATCCGCCGAATGATCGCCTGCCCTTGTATCTTGCTCCACCCGCCCCCTAGGGTTGGCGCAAACATACAAGGAGAATTTCATGGCAGATGTTCGATGGGGCATTCTTGGGGCGTCTAATTTCGCCGCCCAACACATGGGACCGGCGCTTCATGCGGCGGCGGGTGGCTCGCTTGAAGCACTTGCCACCCGATCCCCCGAAAAAGCGGATCGTTTCAAGGATATCGCACCTAACCTCAAGGTTCATGAAAGCTACGACGCCCTGATCGCTGATCCGGGGGTCGATGCCGTGTATATCCCTTTGCCCAACACCCTGCATGTGGACTGGACGCTCAAGGCCCTAGAGGCAGGCAAGCACGTGTTGACGGAAAAGCCTGTCGCAATGCAGGCCGATGAAATTGACACCCTCATCAAGGCGCGGGATCAAAGCGGCAAACTCGCTGCCGAAGCGTATATGATCGTTTTTCACCCGCAATGGCACCATGTGCGCGACCTGATCGCCAAAGGCGCGATTGGCACGTTGCAACACGTTCAAGGTATGTTTTGCTTCAATAACGGGGATCAGCCGGAAAACATACGCAATCAGGCCGACCTTGGCGGCGGGGCAATGCGCGATATCGGTGTCTATGTCATCGGATCAACGCGGTTCGTCACCGGGGCAGAACCCACAGAAGTGAGCGCGCGTATCCGATGGGAAAGTGGATTTGATGTGTTTAGCGACATCTCGGCCCGCTTTGGTTCTGTTACCTATTCGGCATGTGTGTCGACGCGGCTCAACCCCTACCAGAGCATGACCTTTCATGGCTCGCTTGGGTCGATCCATCTGACAGCCCCCTTCAATGGCCCGGTTTTTGGCGACACATGTGTGATCCTGCGCCGCGCCGGGCACGACGAAAGCGTCGCCCGTTTTAACGGGGCACGACAGTACGATTTGCAGGTTGCGGCCTTCAACCAATCGGCCACGACTGGTGTCGCCTATCCCTGCCCGTTAGAATTTTCCAAGGGAACACAGGTGATGATGGATGCTGCGTTTGAAAATGCGCAATCGCTGGACTGACCTCAGGCCAACGCCATCAGGGCATAGGTGACCTGCGCTGCCGTAAAATCAGACACCGCGTCCCCGGGGCGCGGTGCAAGTTCAACCACATCGCACCCAACCAGTTGCCGACCGTTCAATGCGCTTTGCACCAGATGGATCGCTTGCCAGAACCCAAGCCCACCCGGTACAGGCGTTCCAGTGGCCGGCATCACCGACGGGTCAAGACCGTCCACATCGAAACTGACATAGACCTGCTTGGGGAAATCCGCGGGCAATTCAACGGCATGCAGCCCGCGTGTGACCAACTCTTCTGCATCCACGTGGAAGACATTCAAAGCAGATCGTAATTCCGCCTCTTGGGTACACAAGGCACGCACGCCAAACTGCGCCAAGGCGATCCCGTCTTCTTCGCCCAAAAGCTGCATAACAGACGCATGCGAATGTCGTTCCTGCTGATAGGCTCGCCGCAGATCGGCATGGGCGTCGATTTGCACAATCCCAACCGTGCCCTTCAGCGCCGCTGCGACACCGCGCACAGCCCCATAGCTCAGCGAATGCTCGCCGCCCAGAACAACGGGAATGCACCCTGCCGAGACTGCCGCCGTTGTCCGCGCGGCAATCCGTTCCATTACCGACGGCAATTCGCCCGAACAATCGACCGGGTCTTCGGTCACAATCCCCTGCGCACAGGGCTCGCCCCCACGCCAAAGACGCTCCAATTCCACGCTGGCCTCAAGCAACGCAGCCGGCCCGTTGGCCGTGCCAGCGCCATAGCTGACCGTGCGTTCCAGGGGGACCGGGATCACCCTGAACCGCGCTTGCGCCGGATCGGTCTCTGCCGCACTCAATTCACCGTCAAGAAAGGGAACCATGGGTCGCTCAAAGCCTCATTAGAAAATCGTCATACCCGAACTCACGCACGATTCGCAGATCGTCAGTTCGGCTGTCCCAAACAGCCAGCGCAGGCAAGGGCACACCGTTGAAGGTATTGGTCTTGACCATGGAGTAATGCGCCTGATCGAGAAATGCGAAACGGTCACCGACCTGCCACCCCTGCGCCGGGCGAAAATCACCAATGACGTCGCCCGCCAAACAAGAGGGTCCACCAACACGGATTTCGCTCCCCTCGCCTTCCGGCAGTTCACCCAGCAGGTCCGGGCGATAAGGCGCTTCAATCACGTCGGGCATATGACACGTGGCACTGATATCGCTGATTGCCAAAGGCATTCCGTTTTCGCTGCGATCCAGAATCTCTCCCACTAGAATTCCCGCCTGCAACGCTACCGCCTCACCCGGTTCCAAATAGACGTCCACTTCATACGTTTCGCGAATGTGCCGGATCAATGCCACAAGACCGGCCCGGTCGTAGTCACTCCGCGTGATGTGATGCCCGCCGCCCAGATTGAACCAACGCAGATTGCGAAGCCATGGCCCGATCACAGGTTCAACCGCATCCCAAGTGCGTTTCAACGGCGCAAAATCCTGTTCGCACAATGTGTGCATGTGCAGCCCATCAAGCCCCGTCAGATCCGCAGCCGTGATTTGAGATATCGGCGTACCAAGACGCGAACACGGGGCTGCCGGGTCGTATTTTTCGGTCCAACCCTCTGAGTGTTCTGGGTTGATCCGCAGACCGATCTCGACACTTTCACCAGCATCGCGGGCAGAACTGACCATGGTCCTAAACCGTGCCAACTGCGTCACGGAATTGAAAATTACATGGTCTGAAAGGCGCAGCACCTCGGCAAGTTCTTCTGATTTGAAGCCTGCGTTGAACGTGGCCACATGGCCGCCAAACACTTCACGCCCAAGCCTCGCCTCATTGACGCCCGACGCTGCGGTGCCTGCAAGATGCGCCATGACAACCGGCGCCATGGCGGGCATGGAAAACGCCTTGAGCGCAAGGAATATCCGCGCACCAGAGCGGCCCGCGACATCCGCAAGAATGGCGCAGTTGCGATCAATCTGTGCGGCGTCCACGACAAAACACGGCGACGGTACGCGACCCAAATCAAGACCCGCGAACCGCGCCCGGCTATCCGCCGCAATATCAATCTGGTCGATCATAAAACCGTCCTCACCACGGATCCGAAGCGCCGAAGGCCGCGACCGGGGGCGGCGGGGCTCGATGCCCCGGCGCCCCCGGCTGCATCAAAAATCAACCGGAGCGTCCAATTCGTGCACCTGCCATGGAAGACCCTGTGTGTTGAGCATCTCCATGAAGGGATCCGGATCAAGCTGTTCCATGTTCCAGACGCCCGGCGCTTTCCATTGCCCGCCCAACACCATGGCCGCACCGATCATCGCAGGCACGCCCGTGGTATAGGCCACGGCTTGGCTGCCGACTTCTGCATAGCATTCTTCGTGATCGCAGATGTTGTAGATATAGAACGTCTTCTCGCCGCTGCCGTCTTTGGCTGGCCCGGTTGCAATGTCGCCGATGCACGTCTTGCCCTTGGTGAGCGCGCCAAGATCACCCGGATCAGGCAGCACGGTCTTCAAGAACTGCAGCGGAATAATCTCGTGGCCGTCATGCATTACAGGGGTGATCGCCGTCATGCCGATATTCTGCAACACCGTTACGTGGTTGATATATGCATCCCCGAACGTCATCCAGAATCGCGCGCGCTCGATCTCGGGAAAATGCGTGCTCAAGCTTTCAAGCTCTTCGTGATACATCAGGTACATGTTCTTTGGCCCGACTTCGGGGAAATCAAAGTTGACCTTGTGGCTCATGGCGGGGCTGATGACCCACTCGCCGCCCTCCCAGTGCTTCGCATCCGCCGTCACTTCGCGAATGTTGATCTCTGGGTTGAAGTTGGTCGCAAAGGCCTTGCCATTGTCACCGCCGTTGCAGTCAAGCACATCCAATTGCCGTATACCGTCCAACTTATGCTTGCGCAGCCACGTCGCAAATACGCTGGTAACGCCCGGATCAAAACCGCTTCCAAGAATGGCAGTCAAACCCGCTTCCTTGAACTTGTCCTGATAGGCCCATTGCCAATGATATTCGAATTTGGCTTCGTCTTCTGGCTCGTAGTTGGCGGTGTCAAGGTAATGCACGCCCGCTTCAAGGCAGGCATCCATCAGCACCAGATCCTGATAGGGCAGCGCCACGTTCACCACCAGTTCCGCGCCCGTCTCGCGGATCAGCGCGACTGTCGCGGCTACGTCCATCGCATCAAGCGCGGCGGTGGCAACCTCCACTCCGGTGCGCGCCTTCACGCTCGCTGCGATGTCGTCGCATTTCGACTTAGTGCGGCTAGCAAGCGTAATCTTGCCAAAAATTTCGGCGTTCATTGCCATTTTGTGGACCGCGACAGAGCTTACGCCGCCCGCTCCCACCACCAGAACGTTTCCTGCCATGTCAGTCTCCCGTATCGCTGAGGGGGTCATTCGAAATATGTATACCCGGCCAAACTGTCTTTGTAGGCCGAGATCAAAACGCGCCGTTCATCCGCGCTGAGATCGCGACGCGCCACCGCACCGTCCACGCGTTTGCGAAACGCTGCAAGGCAGTCTTGCGGATCGTATTCCACATAAGACAGCACTTCGGCGATGCTATCGCCTTCGGTTTCGTGTTCCACGCTGAAGCCACCCTCCCCGTCGAGCGCGATTGTCACAACGTTGGCGTCGCCGAACAGGTTGTGCAAATCACCAAGCGTTTCCTGATAGGCCCCGACAAAGAACACTCCGATCAGATAATCTTCGTCGTCGCGCAAGTCATGTACCGGCAATGCCTTGTGCAGGCCGTCTTCCAGGACGAAATGACTAATTTTCCCGTCACTGTCACAGGTGATATCCGTCAGGATCGCGCGGCGGGTTGGTGCCTCGTCATGGCGTTGAAGCGGGATCACCGGGTGAATCTGATCAATCGCCCAAACATCCGGCAGCGATTGAAACAACGAAAAATTGCAGTGATAGTAATCTACATAAGCTTCCAACTGCGCATCCAGATCGCCCGATGACGGATGCTCGCGGTTGACCTGTGCTATGCGTGCCAACGTGTATAGGAACGCACGTTCCGCCCGGCCCATCTGTCGCAAATCGACCACGCCACGCCGAAAGAGTGCGCGGATTTCATCCCGGTAATAGACGGCATCGTTATAGCATTCCTGCACACGTCGCGGTTCAAGATACCCTTCGACTGCCACAAGATCAGACATGTAATGATGGTCACCTTCGCGCGGCGCTGGTTTGTCCGGCACATCATAATACGTGGCGTCCAGCACATCGAAAATCAGCATCGACGACAAGGCCGTCACAAAACGGCCCGATTCCGTCACAATGGTCGGATGCGGCAAGCCCGCCTCATCCATTGCGTAGCCCACGGTTTCGACAATCGCAGTGCAATATTCCTCGACCGAGTAGTTCACCGAATTATCGGTTGAATTGTTCTCGCCGGTGTAATCAATCCCAAGCCCGCCGCCGAGATCGAGATATTCCAGCGGCACGCCCATCTTGCGCAACTCGACAAAAAAGCGTGTCGCCTCGGTGACTGTGCGGCGCACATCGATGACATTTGGAACCTGGCTTCCAAGGTGATTGTGCTGCAACACCAAACAATCGAGAAAACCGGTTTCTGTCAGCCTGTCGATCAGTTGCACGACTTCGTAAGTCCCAAGCCCGAAACTGGACCGATCCCCCGAAGACGCCTCCCACTTGCCAGTGACAGTTTGAGTCAGCTTCACGCGCACGCCAAGCATCGGCTTCACGCCGATCTCATCCGAAACGCGGCGCACGATTTCGAATTCCTTCAGGCTTTCCAGAACGATGACCGTGTTAAAACCCAACTTTCGGGACAAGATCGCAAGGCGGATGAATTCGTCATCCTTGACACCGTTGCAAATGATCAGGCTGTCCTTTGCCAATGGCTGCGCCAGCGCCACGATCAGCTCGGGTTTACTCCCCGCTTCCAATCCATAGCCGTATTGCTGGCCAACCTCGACAAGGCGGCTGACCACCTCGGATTGCTGGTTCACCTTGATCGGAAAAACGCCGCGATACACGCCCTTGTACCCGACCTGTTCAATCGTTTCCCCAAAGGCTGCGCAAAGTCGGTGAAGACCGTAATCCAAGAAGGACTGCACACGAAGCTGAATAGGCGTCGCGATTCCGCGATCCTTGAGGTCACGCACAATCTCTGGAAGCGAGACAGGCTCGGCCTCGCGGTTGAGCGGATCACTCAGTCCGATGTTGCCATCTGGCAGCACGTTCACCAGACCGTGCCCCCATGCGTCGATACCGTAAAGCGAACTGGTCACAGGGTGTTGTCCGTTCCTTGCAGAAGAAATGCGACGGGCGCATGGCCCATTCAAACGCCTACACAAGCTGCCGGGCCAAGTCACGGTGCAAACGGCCAGATTTCGACGGACACTGAAAATTCCGTCACTGCAGACTGGCCCTTTTGACGGCAGCCAAGTCGCTCACGTATCAGCTTGGCAGGAAACAGATGTCAGAGATGTCGGGGAAAGAAGAATTGTCTTACGCGCGGATATCATTGACCAGAATACTCAAAGACAGACGACGGCAAACCGCCACTTAAGCCTTTTAGGGGATTGGTGCACCCGACAGGATTCGAACCTGTGGCCTCTGCCTTCGGAGGGCAGCGCTCTATCCAGCTGAGCTACGGGTGCCTGTTGGCGGGGTATAAGCAACCCCGTCTGCTCTCGCAATGGGGAATCAAGACCGGTTTATGCCTCAGGCGAAAAATTCGTGGCACAATTCCAACGCGTCCACCAGAACGTCAACTTCGGCTTCCGTGTTGTACATGGCAAAAGAGGCACGGCAGGTGGCAGGCACGCCCATATGCTCCATCAAGGGTTGGGCACAATGATGCCCGGCGCGCACTGCCACACCGCGCTTGTCGAGAACCGTGGAAATGTCGTGAGCATGTGCTGCGCCCTGCAATGTGAACGAGAATATCGCAGCCTTTGAGGCAGATTGCCCCTGCACATTCAGCCAGTTCAAACCGTCCAGTTTCGCGCGGGCATAATCGCGCAACGATGTTTCGTGGGCAGCAATATTCTCCATGCCAACGGCCATCATGTATTCAAGAGAAGCGCCCAATCCGATCATTTGAACGATCCCCGGAGTGCCAGCTTCGAACTTCATCGGCGGATCGTTATAGGTCACAACATCGCGCGATACCTCGCGGATCATATCGCCGCCCCCCATGAACGGGCGCATTTCCGCCATCCGCTCTGGCGTGATATAGATCGCGCCGGATCCGGAAGGACCATAGAGCTTGTGGCCTGTGATCGCATAAAAATCACAGCCCAGGTCCTGAACATCAACCGGCATGTGAACCGCAGCTTGGCTTCCATCGACCAGAACTGGAATGCCCTTCGCATGTGCCGCCTGCGTGATGGTTTTAACGTCGACCACAGTGCCCAACACGTTCGACAGATGGGTTATCGCGACCAGCTTGGTCCGCGGACCCATGGCATCGATCACCTTCTGCGGGTCCAGATCGCCATTTGCATCCACATCAACCCATTTCAGAACGACGCCCTGACGTTCGCGCAGGAAATGCCAAGGCACGATATTGGCGTGATGTTCCATGATCGACAAAATGATCTCATCGCCCGGCTGAAGCCGAGGCATCGCCCACCCATAGGCGACCGTGTTGATCCCCTCAGTTGTCCCGGAATTCATGACAATCGTGTTTTCGTTGCCAGCGTTCAGGAACTTCGCAATCGTGCCGCGCACGCTTTCGTAGTTTTCTGTGGCAAGGTTCGACAGGAAATGCAGTCCCCGGTGGACGTTGGAATACTCATCCCCGTAGGCACGGGTCATGGCATCAATCATGACCTGTGGTTTCTGCGCCGAGGCACCGTTATCGAGATAGACCAACGGCTTGCCATTCACCTCACGAGACAGGATCGGAAAATCGCTACGGATCGCACCAACGTCAAACATTGAAATCTCCTGGGGCGACGACGCCCATCATGGTCAGGATCAGGCTCATGGCAAACGTAATCCCAAACGCGGACACAAGGATCATGCCAAACACCAGCCCAAGGGATTTGAACCCATGCACAGTTGCGATGAAATGGGTTAAGAGCCAAATGAATACAACAAGCCCTACGATGCCGATCACGTCCGCCACAGGCGGCAGCACGAATAGGGCGATAGTTTGAACAACCTGAAGACAGGCCATCACGAATTGCAGCCAGACCACCACGGCAAGCGTGTCTTCAAACACACCCTGCCCGCCCATCAGGCGCCCGATGAAGTGAATTGCATAGACCATCACAACCAGCAGCCCGATCTGGATTAGGAACATGACCAGAGGATTGGCAAGGTACGGGTTTCCAAGTGCTGCGCCCCCGGTTGCAAGGATCAGGGTGCCTTGACCCAAAGCCACCGATGCCGCCACAACAGCCGCAAGCATCGTCCAAAGGATCGCCGTCGGCAGTTGTGCGTTCAACACGCGCGCGGCACCGTCACGCGGCCTGCGCAACGTCGCCAAGGCCGCTGCCAATAATCCACGCGGGGTGAAGTCCAGGGGTTCAATTGTCATGTTGGGTATCTAGGTCCCCTGTGGTCCGTGCGCCACGTTTTTAGGCCACTCAGCCTCTCGAAGACCGAGAAACCAGAGCAGCACGAAAATGCCAAGAGCAAACGCCGTGACAGTATCCAAGGTGACGCCGGGTCCAATGAAACCGGCCGTAAGACCGCGCAATAACCACAATGGCGCAGCGGCCAGCAAAGACCAGAACAGAGCCATCCGTGCATCGAACCACGACCCACGCGCGCCGAATGGTTTGGCCAAAAGATGGCTTAGCGCGGCAATCCCGTAAAAAACCAAAGGCATCACAAAAAGCCACACGAACAGATCACCGGTGGCGCGTTCACCAAAGCTGGCATCAGGGCTCAACTCAGCCTCGCGGGCAATGCGGGGCAGTTGAGCGACGAAGATCAGCACGCAAGACAACATGACGAAGGCAATCGCCCGATCCTCGCGCACACCTGCAGAAAGGTGCCGCCGGAGCACACGCCCCGGCGACCGATAACTTTCCACGATATCCGATGTAACAGGCATCAGTCCTTGCGGCGCCGCGCCATCCAACCCTCAAGCCGGGCCAGAATGTTTTCTGCAAGCGAGGCGTCTTCGATCTCTTGGATCGCTTCCGCAAGAAACGCCAGTGTCATGAGGTCTGTCGCCTCGCCCACGGGCACACCGCGCGAGCGCAGATAGAACAGGCCTTCCTCGTCGATGGCCCCGCTTGTTGAGCCGTGCGAGCACACCACGTCATCGGCGTAAATCTCAAGCTCGGGCTTGGCAAGGAATTGGCTGTCATCATCCAGCAAAAGAGATTGGCTGATCTGATAGCCATCGGTCTTTTGCGCCCCGGCCTTTACAAGGATCTTTCCCTGGAACACACCGGTCGCCCCGTTGCGCAGCACCTTTTTGAACACCTGGCGGCTTTCGCATGCCAAAGCGTCATGCGTGATGAACACCGTGTCATCATGATGGAAATCCCCATCCCCAACGCAGGCCCCGGCGATATGCGCCACCGCATTGTCGCCGGTCAATTCCAAGACACAATCATTGCGTGTCAAAACGCCGTTCATGGTCACTGTGAAGGATTTGAACACAGACTCTTCGCCAAGACGCGCAAAAATATGCGTCGCTGCGCGGCGTTGATGGTCGCGCCCTTGTGCCCGAACGTGGTGGAACGTACCGCCATCCGCGACCTCGACTTCCATCACCTTGTTGAACCGCGCGGCGGCTGGACCGTCTTCCAGAATCGTCACGACAGCGCCGGTTTCAACCTTGATGACATGGTGCAAATGCGCGTCCGAAGTTTCGGACTGATGCAGGTATTCCAAGGCAATCGGCTTGGCCGCTTTGCCTGTTGCATGGATGACAAGACCGTCTGTCGCAAACGCCGTGTTCAGCGCCGCCAAAGGGCGCGAAACTGGCGTTTGGCCACGGGTTTCGAGAACGCCATAGATGTCCTTGGCCCAATGAATATCATGCGCAGCCACGTCAGCCAGCCGTTCGATTGTAACACCGGCCAGCGATGGATCGTCTGATGCTTCCGCATTAAAGACACCATCAACAAACACCAGACGCACACGGTCGACATTGTCAAAGACGGGCGTTTCGCGTTCTGACAACAACGCTGCCGGAATCACCTCGGCCGACGTCAGTGTTTCGGGGCGGGTGTATTTCCAATACTCGTCGCGCCGACCCGGAAGTCCGCTTGCGTGCAAACGGGCCAAAGCGTCCTCGCGCGCGGGCTTCAAACAACCGTTGTCATCAGGCAAATCAAGCACCGTCAAACGCGCATCCAGTGTATCAAGTTTCGGTTGCGGCAGGGCCATTACGCCACCTCTGCCTTAAGCCCGGCGTAGCCGTTGTTTTCAACTTCAAGAGCCAACTCAGGGCCACCTGTCTTGATGATGCGGCCATCGGACAGAATGTGCACGACGTCAGGTTTGATATGGTCCAACAAGCGCTGGTAGTGGGTGATCACAAGAAAGCCGCGCCCTTCGTCGCGCAGCGCATTTACACCATCCGCAACAAGCTTCATCGCATCCACGTCAAGCCCGCTGTCGGTTTCGTCAAGGATGCACATCTTGGGTTCCAGCATGGCCATCTGCAGGATCTCGTTGCGCTTCTTTTCGCCACCCGAGAAACCGACATTCACAGGCCGCTTCAGCATGTTTGCATCGATCTCAAGCGCCTTCGCCTTTTCGCGAACGACTTTCAAGAATTCGCCTGCGGACAGTTCTTCTTCACCGCGCGCCTTGCGCTGGGAATTCACTGCCGTACGCAAGAACGTCATGTTGCCGACACCGGGAATTTCGACCGGGTATTGGAACGCCAGAAACAGGCCCGCCGCTGCACGCTCTTCCGGTTCCATATCCAAAATGTCTTCGCCGCCAAGCGTCGCGCTGCCCTCAGTGACCTCATAGCCGTCGCGCCCGGACAGGACATAGGACAGGGTGGATTTCCCCGACCCGTTTGGCCCCATGATCGCGTGAACTTTTCCGGCTTCAACTGTTAGGTTCACACCTTTCAGGATCTGCTTGTCTTCATCTTCAAGTTTGACGTGCAGGTTTTTGATTTCCAGCATTTTCTTTCCCGTTTCAATCTTTGCGCCAACCCTGTGGGCGGCGTCAGTCCAGTGTGACGGCGGTGCCAGACGCAGACACCATCAGCATGTTGTTTATGACTTCATAGTCCAGATCGACGCCCACGACGGCGTTTCCGCCAGCCTCGCGTGCGTGCTGTTCCATTTCCCGCAGGGCGGTTGCGCGCGCTTCGCCCAAACTGGCCTCATACGATCCCGACCTGCCCCCTATGATATCGGTTATTCCGGCGAACACGTCGCGAAACACGTTAGCCCCCAAAATCGCCTCGCCCACGACGACGCCGTGATATGCGGTGATGGGGCGGCCTTCGACATTTGGCGTTGTCGTCACGATCATTTATCAGCACTCCCGGTTCCTGGGTCGTGGGATTGCGGCGAACGCACCTTGTTCTGCCGCAACACAAAGCTTGCAAAAATGCTTCCCAAAAAGCCCGAAACAAAGCTTACGGCAATCACAGGCAGCGCCGGAAGCAACGGGGCCGCGAACCGCAATACAACAACAAAGACCGCACAAAACAGCCCGGTCAAAGTTGCTGCGAAAAGAGCCGCCCGCACTTGCATCCTTGCCTTACCCGACGGACCCTTCAAGACTGATTGCAACCAATGCCTGAGCTTCCATCGCAAACTCCATCGGCAGCGCCTGAAGGACGTCGCGGCAGAAGCCGTTCACAACCAGCGCGACTGCTTCTTCTTCGTCCATGCCACGTTGGCGGCAATAGAAAAGTTGATCGTCATCCACTTTGGATGTCGTCGCTTCGTGCTCTACCCGGCTCGAATTGTTGCGCACTTCGATATACGGCACAGTGTGCGCCCCGCACTCCGACCCGATCAGCAGGCTGTCACACTGAGTATAATTCCGGCTGTTCTTCGCCTTCGGGTGCATCGACACGAGGCCCCGATACGTGTTCTGCGCTTTGCCGGCACTGATGCCTTTGGACACGATGCGCGACTTGGTGTTCTTGCCCAAGTGCACCATCTTCGTGCCGGTATCGGCCTGCTGATAGTTGTTCGTGATGGCGATGGAATAAAACTCGCCTTGGCTATCGTCACCGCGCAGAATGCAGGACGGATATTTCCATGTCACCGCAGAGCCGGTCTCAACCTGCGTCCACATCACCTTGGACCGGTCACCGCGACAATCGGCGCGCTTGGTCACGAAGTTGAAAATGCCGCCCTTCCCGTTCTCGTCGCCGGGGAACCAGTTTTGCACGGTGGAATACTTCACCTCTGCATCTTCCAGCGCGACAATTTCAACAACAGCCGCGTGAAGCTGCGTTGTATCGCGACTGGGCGCGGTGCAGCCTTCAAGATAGCTGACATATGACCCCTTGTCCGCGATGATCAGGGTGCGTTCAAACTGGCCGGTATTCTCAGCGTTGATACGGAAATAGGTCGACAATTCCATCGGGCAGCGCACGCCGGGTGGCACATAGACGAACGATCCATCCGAGAACACGGCAGAGTTCAGCGTTGCGAAATAGTTGTCCGAGACAGGCACAACGGACCCAAGGTACTTTTTCACAAGCTCCGGATGCTCGCGGATCGCTTCGGAAATTGAACAAAAGATCACACCGGCCTTCTTCAGCTCGGCCTGAAACGTCGTACCAACAGACACCGAATCAAACACCGCATCAACTGCCACCTTGCGGCCTTCGGCGGGCATGTCTTCCGCGCCCTCTACCCCTGCAAGGATCATCTGCTCTTTCAGCGGAATGCCCAGTTTTTCGTAAGTTGCCAGCAACTTGGGGTCTACTTCGTCCAGCGATTTGGGCTTTACGTCCATGCTCTTGGGACGCGCATAGTAATACTGATCTTGGTAATCGATCGGCGGATAGTGAACCATTGCCCAATCCGGCTCGTCCAATTGCGCCCAGCGTTCAAAAGCTGCCAGCCGCCATTCCGTCATCCATTCCGGCTCTTCGTTCTTGGACGAGATCAGCTTCACGATATCCGGGTTCACGCCCTTTGGCGCGTAATCCATTTCGATCTCTGTTTCCCAGCCGTACTTGTACTTGCCCGCCATCGACTGAACGGTTTCGACCGTTTCGCGATCCACCCCGTCCCGAACTTCTGTGTTGTCCAGTGCAGCCATTACGACGTTCCTCTTTGTTGCCCCGTTCTTATGGAGCCATTCCGTTTACGCGCCGTTTGGCGCGATGTTCCTTGGCGCGATCAGACGCGCCTTATACTCTCAGCCGCCGTTCAGGCAGCACGGGCCCGAGCCTTGGCGTAAGCTTTGCCCCACGTTTCGGCGAACCGCAGCGCCTGCTCTTCGGTCGTCTCCGGCCCGATCGACACCCGCAGCGCAGAGGCCGACAAGACACCGTCAAATCCCATCGCGCGCAGCACGCGGCTTTCCCGCAGCTTACCCGATGAACAGGCCGACCCGGCCGAAACCGCGAACCCAGCCAAGTCCATCGACATCACCTGAGTCTCGCCTTTCCAACCGGGCGAGACGAGGCATATCGTGTTCGGAAGCCGGTTCTCGTTGTTCCCGACAAAAATAGTCTCATTTGCAGCGCGTTCCAACGCCAAACTTAGAATATTTCTAATTTCGGCAACTTTTTCCCAAACACCGTCCGCAAGATCCCGCGCCGCAGCTTCGGCCGCAGCCCCGAACCCCGCGATTCCAATTAGATTTTCCGTTCCAGACCGACGGCCCATTTCTTGACCGCCGCCTGTGATTTGTGCCTGCACATCCAACCCGCGCTTGAGAACCAGGGCCCCAACCCCCTTTGGCCCACCAAGTTTGTGCGCCGAAATCAGAGCCATCTGCGCCCCCGACCAATCGAAAGCCACAGGAAGTTTGCCAAAGCTTTGAGTGAAATCCACCAGCGCCAACCCCGGCGGTAGATCTTGAACAATCCCAGTCTCGCTGTTGGCCGATTGAAGAACGCTGACCGCAGGATCAGAAACCGTCACCTGACCGTTGCTGTCCACCGGCAAATCCGGCGTGATCCACCCGTGCACCGCGTCGTGCTCAACCTCTGCACCGTGCAGGCCGCGCCCGGACAACGCCAGAGCCGCCGCTTCGGTCGCGCCCGAAGTGAACACAATATCTGCTGCCTGCGCGCCAAAAGCCTCTGCCACCTGCGACCGCGCCTTTTCCTTCACGGCGGTGGCGGCACGACCTTCTGCATGAACGCTCGATGGGTTTCCCACCACGTCCATAGCCGCAATCATCGCCGCGCGCGCCTCGGGTCGAAGCGGCGCGGTCGCATTCCAATCAAGATAGGTCCGGGTCCGTGCCATTATTCATCCACAAAGTTCAACAAGGATGGCACCGCTGGGCACGGCGCGAGTTCATTCTCCACAATATCAGACAGCCGGGTCTGATGCAGAAAGACATAGACATGTGCACTGAACCCTTCCCAAAGGCGGTTGGTCAGGCTTTGCGCCTTGCTGCCAGACGCCCCGCCCGAAACCGAGGCCCCTTTGTGCATCGCGCTGACGGTCTCATCCACGGCCCCAAGAATGTCCGACACGCGAATATCCGCGGGCGGTTTGGCCAACCGATAGCCACCGCCGGGCCCGCGCACTGATTCCACCAACCCAGCGCGGCGCAACTTGACGAACAGTTGCTCCAAATACGCGAGAGACACGGCCTGTCGTTTGGATATTTCGGTGAGCGTCACAAGCCCACCGGACGGTTGCAGCGCCAAATCGGTCAGGGCTACCATTGCATATCTGCCCTTGGTGCTCAGTTTCATCGCCCTATCCTCGTGCGTGCCATTGACCAATTCCCGGCAGATGGTTAGGTCCTAACCTTCGATAATTCGAGCCCGCCGAACAGAATAGAACGTTTCTAAAGAGCCGCCGCACCCCCGTCAACAGCGGTCGGCCACCCGCCAAGGAAGACCGCGCACCATGCCCGAGGTTATCTTTCCCGGTCCCGAGGGCCGACTTGAAGGTCGCTACCACCCTCAAAAATCCAAAGATGCTCCCATTGCGATTGTGCTTCATCCGCACCCGCAATTTGGTGGCACGATGAACAACCGCATCGTGTACAATCTGCACTATGCGTTCTTCAACATGGGCTTCACGGTGTTGCGGTTCAATTTTCGCGGCGTAGGACGCAGTCAGGGCGAATACGATCAGGGGATCGGTGAATTGTCCGATGCCGCTTCGGCGCTCGACTACCTGCAATCGATGAACCAGAATTCCAAGCATTGCTGGGTTGCTGGCTTTTCGTTCGGGGCATGGATAGGCATGCAGCTTCTTATGCGCCGCCCGGAGATAACTGGTTTTATCTCGGTCTCGCCGCCCGCAAACATGTACGACTTTTCGTTTCTCGCGCCCTGCCCGTCTTCGGGATTGATCATAAATGGGACCGCTGATCGCGTTGCACCGCCCGCCGATACGCACACACTGGTTGGCAAACTGCACGAGCAGCGCGGCATCACGATCACACATCAGGAAATCGACGGCGCCGGGCACTTCTTTGAAGACCCGCACATGGATACCATGATCGGCAACGTGAGCGGCTATGTGAAACAGCGGCTGACAGAAACGACGCGCTAAGCCGGGCCGCAAGGCCCCGGTACTGCACAATGACCCGGCGTTGAAGTCCTGAGAGCATTGGGACTTCGACGCATGCAATGTTCCTGACAATGCGCCAAGATTTTGCAACACAGTGACAGAGTTCCAATGACAGATCGCCTTGACCAGCAGCTCGACTTCCTCGTCGAAATCGACAAGCTCAAGTCGATCACGCGCGCCTCACCGATCGCGGACGGAACACGCAAGGAAAACTCTGGCGAACATTCCTGGCACCTTGCGATGTTTGCGTTGGTTCTGTCTGACCAAGCTCAGCCGGGCGTTTCCATTGACCGGGTGATCCGGATGCTTTTGATCCACGACATTGTCGAGATTGACGCAGGCGACACACCGATCCACGGCGCAGACGCCGCCAAAGCCGATCAGGCAGAGGCCGAGATGCGTGCAGCGGACCGACTGTTCGGCATGCTCCCAGACGACCAAAGGGATGACTTGCGCGCCCTTTGGGAAGAATTTGAAGCCGCCGACACAGCCGACGCCCGCTTTGCCAAAGCTTTGGACAGGTGCCAACCGCCCCTGCTGAACATGGCGTCCGGAGGGGGCAGTTGGGCCGACTATGCGGTCACACTTGACCATATCGACACACGCGTTGGGGTTCCTGCAAAGCGAGGGGCCCCGGCGCTTTGGGACCGAGTGCGTAGCCGCATCCTGCCGTATTTCGCCGCGCGCTGATCGTGGCGCAGACTGATGCCAGCCAAAAGGGTGCGGTACGTCCCGAAGGCATCGGCCATGTGGCCCCGTTCTTGACTTCGCGCCCGACGTAAGCCCAGCGAAATACCCGGCGTTTTATCCCACCTCTTGGGCGGACTACGGAACGCTCAGCAGACGCCCATCGCACACCCCATAAAGGCGACTCACATCGTGGTCACCCGAATGGCGGAAGGTCACTCTTCGGCACGCCACAATCCCCGAAACGCTATGCAAGCGCCTTCACGACGCCTCGTTGGAAACAAGCGGAAGTCAGCTTATCTGGCCTCACACATTGGGCGAAGAACCGCTCATAACCATACGTAATACAATTAAAAATACATCTTCCCGCTCACAGTATCGTGTCCGGCCTTTTGTTTGAAAATTTCTCTCATATTTGCGGAACTCAGGCTGGCGCGCCGCGTTGGGACTGAACGAACAACGGAGATATACGTTATGAGCAGAACCTATTTCGACATCGCTGCACTTGCAGCAACCACATCGGCAATCGCGCTTGCAGGTACAGGCGCAGTATTCGCTGGAAGCCTGACTGAGCCCGACGCGACCGTCGCGCCAGTGCCGGTCGTAACGTCCGCCCCGCAAAGCCGTTGGGCAGGGGGATATGTCGGTGCACAAATCGGCTATGGGTATGCTGACACGGACACGGCCAATGATGGCGACATCGACAACGACGGCATCATTGACACCATCGACTCAACGATTGACGCAACCGTCAAAACCTTCAACTCCATTGGTGAAGATGGCGATGGCGTGACTGGCGGTGTACATGCCGGTTATCTGATGAATTCCGGCAGGTTCGTGTACGGTGGTGAAGCCGACTATGACTTCAGCGACATTCAGTTCGACAACAATGCCGGCAGCATTGACGGCATTGGCCGCTTGAAACTGAAAGGCGGCTACGACCTTGGCAACACGCTGGTTTATGCAACCGCCGGTGCCGCCTATTCCGAGGCAGACATCAACGGGTCGGACTTCAGTGATTGGGGATGGGTCGGCGGTGTCGGTGCCGAATACCTGCTGACAGACAACGTGTCTGTCGGTGGCGAGATCCTGTACAACGATTTCGGTGAATTCGACAATTCGGACACGGACGTTTCACTGACCACGGTTTCGGCACGCGTGTCTTACCGCTTCTAAGGCGGACCGGGTGCTACCTCGGCTCCGACTTATCTAGGATGGAAAGGCCTGCCTACCGGCGGGCCTTTTTCCTGTTTTTGGCGCTCCAGAGTTCGCCGATGGCGTCTGTGTTTTGTCGAAAGAGTGAAAATTAGGCGCGCTAACACGCATCATGAACTTAATTCGTATACCATCGCATACCGTACTTGGTAGTTTCGCTGCACTGCGGTATGACCGGGTAGCGGCGATTCATGCCAAGTCCCCAAAGGAAATGCTTCATGACCAAGATCAAAGTTGAAAACCCCATTGTTGAGTTGGACGGCGATGAAATGACCCGGATTATCTGGCAGTTCATCAAGGACAAGCTGATCCTGCCCTACTTGGATATTGACCTGAAATATTATGATCTTGGCATCATGGCACGTGACGAAACGGACGATCAGATCACGGTGGATGCCGCCGAAGCCATCAAACACTATGGCGTTGGGGTCAAATGCGCGACGATCACGCCCGATGAAGACCGCGTAGAGGAATTCGGCCTGAAACGCATGTACCGATCCCCTAACGGCACGATCCGCAATATTCTGGGCGGCGTCATCTTCCGCCAACCGATCATTTGCCGCAACGTTCCGCGTCTTGTGCCCGGTTGGACCCGGCCCATCGTCGTCGGCCGTCACGCATTTGGCGACCAATATCGCGCAACAGATTTCCTGTTTCCGGGTGCGGGCAAGGTCACAATGAAATTCGTGGGCGAAGATGGCACCGTCATCGAAAAAGACATCTACGATGCGCCCGCGGCCGGCGTTGCCATGGGAATGTACAACCTTGACGAGTCCATCCGCGATTTCGCACGCGCGTCGCTGAACTACGGCCTCAACCTTGGCTGGCCTGTGTATCTGTCCACCAAGAACACGATCCTCAAAGCTTATGACGGGCGGTTCAAAGATCTCTTTGCCGAAATTTATGCCACAGAGTTCGAAGACAAATTCAAAGCCGCTGGTATCACCTATGAGCACCGCCTGATCGACGACATGGTGGCCTGCGCAATGAAATGGAGCGGCGGCTACGTCTGGGCTTGCAAGAACTATGATGGCGACGTGCAGTCCGACACCGTGGCACAGGGCTTTGGCTCACTTGGGTTGATGACCTCCGTTCTGATGACACCAGACGGAAAAGTCGTCGAAGCAGAGGCGGCGCACGGCACGGTAACGCGCCACTACCGCCAGCATCAGGCCGGCAAGGAAACTTCGACCAACTCCATCGCGTCAATTTATGCGTGGACAGGCGCGCTCAAGCACCGGGCCAAGCTGGACGACAACGCCCCGCTTCTGACCTTTGCCGAGACGCTGGAAAAGGTGATCGTGGACACGGTTGAGAGCGGGTACATGACCAAGGATCTCGCGCTTTTGGTAGGCCCGGACCAGAAATGGCTGACCACCATGGGCTTCCTTGAAAAGCTGGACGACAACCTGAACAAAGCGTTGGTCGGCTGACACCCCTACTTGGGCCGGGGCATATTCCCGGCCCAAAGCCCGCGATTGTGCTTGATCCCCCGGCGGGTGACTCTACCCTGTTATGGCCGCAACGGAGGGGACCGCATGAGCATGCGACGCATCGCAATCATCGCATCGGCGCTGCTGTCGGCAGGCACCACACCAGCCTTTGCCGATTTCGACATGCTGACCTTCTCGCCGACCTATTTGCCCAACTATGGCGTTTTGGCGATTGGCGCCGTTCCCGACTATATCGGGTCAGATGAGTATTTCATCGGCGCCGCACCTGCGGCTCGCGTGTCTTGGGGGCAACGGTACGTCGACCTGACTGTTTCTTTCATGACGGTAAACTTGATCGATGATCCAAATTGGCAGGCAGGCCCGGCCGGCCAATACCGGTTCGCACGACGAGACGTAAAAGACCCGGTGGTCGCCTTGCTGCCAGAGATTGACGGGACAATTGAACTGGGCGGTTTCGCGGCTTACACTGCCGCGCCAACCCCGAATGAACCACGCGACCGATGGCGGATCAGCGCGTCCGTGACCGCCGATGTCGCCGGGCGGCATGATGGGTATGTCACGGCTGTGTCCGGCTTGCGATGGTTGCCGGTGGGGCGATATTCTCTGCTCGGCCTGTCCATTGCCGCAAGCTATGGGTCCGAGAATTACCAGGATACCTATTTTTCGATAACGCCGAGCCAATCTGCGGCCAGCGGTCTGTCGATTTTCGACACTGGCGCCGGAATGCGCGATGTGCGCGCTGCGGCCGTGTTTATTCAACCGATCAGCCCGGAATGGTCACTGGGCGCTGGCGCAATTTATAGCCGGATCGTGGGGGACACGGCAAACAGCCCGGTGGTCAAGGATCGCGGCTCGCCCGATCAGCTTGTGTTCGGCTTCGGTGCCGCGCGCATCTTTTGAACCGCGCGGCCGAAAGGCATCACGCAGTCCGGCGTTTGCGCAGCACGGCCAGCGCCGCAAGGCCCGTCACAACAAGAGGCAAGCCCGCAGGTAGCGGAACAGGCGAACTGGGGGCTTCCGGCGCAGAGATCGTTGTGGAAAGAACCCCTGTTCCACCGGCGAAGCCAGAATTGAACGACAGAGTAACGTCTACAACACCGCCCGCATTGGTCAGCGGCGCATCAAAGGCAAGATCCAGCACACTGGGCATCGCGTTGGTGAAGATCACTTGTGTCAGCCCACCCGAAGGCGCTGTAGTCAGACTGGTCAGGTCCCCATCAGTCCACGTTTCAAAGATGGGGAAAAAACCGCCGTCCGCAATCACAAAGTATGCCGATGAAAGCGTCTGTGTATCCGAGTCGTAATCGAGTGACCCCGCAAACGCATCGAAACTGGGCAGGTATGCAAGCTCCAAAGTCCAGGTCAGTGCAGCAGCCGACCCTGCGGTTGCCATCAACGCCGCAGCACACGCCGCCGTATAAAACCGCTTTTTCAATGATCTCATGTCACCCTCCCAAGTTCCCATGCGTCACATGACATTCATCACAATTAATGGACCTGTCAACGTCGGCATGTGCCGGACGATTAAGCAGAATTCTGATTCCCTTGAATTGAGCCGCGTTTCCGCTTGGTTACGGCTGGACGCCACCGCCCGAGCAAGTAGCCTTGGTGCATGCCCGGTCATATGCCCACCCAAGATCCGATTGCCGTCGCTCATACCCCCCTTGAGGATGCTCAGGGGCTCGGCATGGGGGTGCTGCTCTGCGGCCTTGGCATCACCCTGCTGAGCCATTTGGGGTTCATGACCGGCCAAACAGCCGGGATCGCCCTCATCCTGTCCTATGTGACCGGTTTCTCTTTTGGCTGGGTGTTCTTTGCGATCAACATCCCGTTTTACTGGCTGGCGCAAAAGCGGCTCGGGTGGGAATTCACTTTGAAGTCTCTGGCATGCGTGACCGGATTGTCGCTTGTCACCGAATGGATGCCGCAGGGCCTGACGATCGAGTCGCTCAATCCACTGTTGGGCGTCGTGCTTTTCGGCTCGGTCACCGGGCTTGGTCTGCTCGCCGTGTTTCGCCACAAAGGCAGCCTTGGCGGGATCGGCGTCGTCGCCCTGATCGTGCAGGATCGGACAGGCTTTCGGGCGGGATATGTCCAACTGGCTGTAGATGTGTGCATTTTCTCTGTGGCGCTAGCGCTTTACGACTTGCGGGTGGTGCTGTACTCGCTGCTGGGGGCCGTGGTTTTGAACGGTGTAATTGCCTTCAACCACCGCCGAGACCGATACATCGCGCCCTAAAAGTGCACCTCAGCAATGGCTGCCCGGTGCGACGCACACAGTGCAGCGCAGCTTTGCGGAGAGTTTGATGCCAATCCACTACGTTTATCTTGTCATTGCCATCTTGTTCGAAGTCACAGCAACATCGGCCCTACCCGCCTCGCAACAATTCACCCGGCTTTGGCCCAGCGTGATCGTTGTTGTTGGCTATTGCTTGTCGTTCTTCTTTTTGTCGATGACCTTGAAAGTGATGCCTGTTGGGGTCGTCTATGCCTTGTGGTCCGGCCTTGGGATCGTGACGGTCGCCATCGTTGGGTACTTCGTTTATAATCAGAAACTTGATGTCCCAGCCGTATTGGGTATGGGACTGATCATCCTTGGTGTGCTGGTCATAAACCTGTTTTCCAGCACCACGGGCCACTAGGCGGGCATCCGCCGCATCCGTGCGCTGCATGGCAGCATTTCTGCCACGCAGTAACGATACGAACAGATTTACCCTAGCCAAAAGCGCGCTTGCCCTTTAGGGCGCGTGCAACACACCCCATTAAGGCTATAAGACATGGACCTGCGAAATATCGCAATCATTGCGCACGTTGACCACGGCAAGACAACGCTGGTGGACGAGCTGCTCAAGCAATCGGGCGCTTTCCGCGAAAATCAGGCCGTGGCCGAGCGTGCGATGGACAGTAACGACCTGGAACGCGAACGCGGCATCACAATTCTTGCCAAGGCGACAAGCCTTGAATGGAAAGATACCCGCATCAACATCGTGGACACACCCGGACACGCCGATTTCGGGGGCGAAGTTGAACGCATCCTGAGCATGGTTGACGGCGTGGTTCTGCTAGTGGACGCGGCCGAGGGCCCGATGCCCCAAACCAAGTTCGTAACCTCAAAAGCGCTGAAGCTGGGCTTGCGCCCTATCGTTGTGCTGAACAAAGTCGACAAACCTGATGCCGAACCCGATCGTGCGCTGGACGAAGTGTTCGACCTGTTTGCATCGCTTGATGCCGATGATGACCAGCTTGATTTCCCCGTGCTCTACGCATCGGGCCGCTCGGGCTGGGCAGATACGGAACTTGACGGACCTCGCTCTAACCTTGATGCGCTCTACGATCTTGTGGTCAAGCATGTCCCTGCCCCAAAGGTTGTCGCGAACCGTGACAAGCCGTTCCAGATGCTGGCCACCACATTGGGCGCAGATCCGTTCCTTGGCCGCATTCTGACCGGACGCGTTGAAAGCGGTACTCTCAAGACAGGTGCAACCGTCAATGCGCTGTCGCGCGATGGCACACGGATCGAACAGTTCCGCATCTCGAAGATTCTTGCGTTCCGCGGCCTTGGCCAACAGGCGATCGACGTTGCCGAAGCTGGTGACATTGTTTCGTTGGCCGGTATGGCCAAGGCGACCGTGGCCGACACGATTGTCGATCCAAGCCTTGATGTTCCACTGCCCGCGCAGCCCATCGACCCGCCAACCATCACGGTGACGTTCGGGATCAATGACAGCCCGCTTGCCGGCCGCGATGGCAAAAAGGTGCAATCCCGCGTGATCCGCGACCGTTTGATGAAGGAAGCTGAATCGAATGTCGCGATCAAAATCAGCGACACCCCCGGCGGTGAAGCCTTCGAAGTCGCCGGACGTGGTGAATTGCAGATGGGCGTTCTGATCGAGAACATGCGCCGAGAAGGGTTCGAGCTGAGCATCAGCCGCCCACAGGTTTTGTTCCGCGATATTGACGGCCAGCAGCACGAGCCGGTCGAAGAAGTCACTATCGACGTGGATGACGAATATTCCGGCGCGGTGATCGAGAAGCTGACCGGCCCCCGCAAGGGCAACCTTGTGGAAATGAAGCAATCCGGCGCGGGCAAGACACGCATCGTCGCGCAAGTCCCGTCACGCGGGTTGATCGGCTATCACGGTGAATTCCTGACCGACACACGCGGCACAGGCGTTTTGAACCGCGTGTTCCACGATTGGGCCCCCCATTGCGGACCGATTCCAGGCCGCCGCGCTGGCGTTCTGATCTCGATGGAAAATGGTACAGCCGTGCCTTACGCGCTGTTCAACCTCGAAGATCGCGGTCGCATGTTCATCGGCGCTCAGGCCCCCGTGTATGAGGGCATGATCATCGGCGAGCATTCGCGCGAAAACGATCTTGAGGTGAACCCGCTCAAGGGCAAGAAACTGACCAACGTACGGGCCTCGGGCACAGACGAAGCGGTTCGCCTGACCACCCCGATCACGATGACACTGGAACAGGCCATCGCTTATATCGACGATGACGAACTTGTCGAAGTCACGCCAAACGCGATCCGTCTGCGCAAGCGGTTCCTTGATCCGCACGAACGCAAGCGTCAGTCCCGCGCTGCGGGCTGAACCACCACAGACGAAACAAAAAAGCGCGCAAGGGGTAACCTTTGCGCGCTTTTTTATTGTCGAAAAAGTCGAAGCAAAGCTCAGAGCATGCCAAGAGCTTCTTTATACATGTCCAGAACGGCCTCTTCTTCGGCGATGTCATCCTTGTCGCGTTTGCGCAGGGCGATGACTTTGCGCATCACCTTGGTATCGTAGCCGCGCCCTTTTGCTTCGGCCATTACCTCTTTTTGCTGATCCGCAATCTCTTGCTTTTCTGCTTCAAGCCGTTCGAACCTCTCGATGAACTGACGAAGCTCGTCTGCGGTCACGTTATAGACGCTGTTTGCGTCGGTATCTGTCATGCTCATGGAAACCCCCTGACTGGCGTGCAGCGGGGTCTATCCGGGGCCGTGCGCCCCCGCAAGGGGACAGCGCCCTTGCGCCCCGCCCTTCCCCGGTTTACCTGCCCCGCAAAGGGGACACAGCATGGACATACTGATCTGGATTGGGGCTGCGATTTCGCTGGCCGGGCTTGGCGGGATTATCGCCTGCATCATCATGACGGCACGCGCGCGCAAGGCAGGGCTGGACGATGCATCCCTGCGGGCACGGCTGAAAACCATGGTTGTTTACAATCTGGGGGCACTAATGGTGTCGTCCATCGGTCTGATGTGCGTCGTGGTCGGCATCCTTCTGGGCTGACGCGCAAGGCGCAGCCCAGATCCGATCGTCAAACCGGTAGATTATCGTGAAACGCTTCGAGGATCTCGGCCTCTAGTTCGTCAACTGCCATACGCAGGTCAGTCGGCACCGCATCATGATGGCGTTTCAAATCCTCAATCAGGATTTGCACTGCGTCGTGCAGGCCTTCGATATCGTTATGCGGCCCAGCAAGACGGGTCCGGATGTGCTCCATTCGGCTGGTAAGCTGTTGTGTCGGCATGGTAGTTCTCCCCCTTTCATATGCGCCATCAAGCCTTGGGTGGCAGGGCGCAAACTGGCATCTAAGACCAGCAGCAACGCGTGTGTGACGCCGCTTTCAGAAAACTAGCACGAATTGCGATTCCGTTGTTTGATTCCCATCAAATTGCGGCAACCAATCGCCCACTTGAATTACATTTAAAAATTGGCATATGACTTAGACGAGCGGTAGCGCAGACATGCTGGACAGAAATCAGAACCAGCGCTTTAAAAGCGCGTGTTTCGGTACAAGGACGAACAATGCCCATCGACTGGATTTTCGGATTGATCGGCGGCCTGATGATCGGGCTGGCTGGTGCAGTTTTCTTACTGGCGAACGGCAAGGTTATGGGAGCCAGTGGGATCATCGGCGGCCTGATTGACGGCAGCGGCTCATCCAACCGCACGGAACGGATTGCCTTTCTAGCCGGTCTTATTGGTGTGCCGACGGTGATCGCCCTTGTCTTTGGGTTCACGCCTGAAAGCGATGTGACAACGAACCCCCTTCTTTTGGTCATAGCGGGCCTGTTGGTTGGTGTCGGAACACGCATTGCCAATGGGTGTACCTCTGGTCACGGCGTTTGCGGTATATCGCGGCTGTCGCTCCGCGGGATTGTGGCAACCTGCTTCTATATCGGCGCGGGTGGTTTGACGGTCGTTCTGTTTCGCCATGTCTTGGGAGTTATCTGATGCGCAATCTGTTTGCAGCACTGTCCGGCGGTTTGTTCGGAGCCGGGCTTATGGTCTCTGGAATGACGGACACCCGTAAAGTTCAGGGGTGGCTTGATATCTTCGGCGATTGGGACCCCACGCTGGCCTTTGTAATGGGCGGCGCGATCCTACCGATGGCTGTGGCATGGCAACTGACGCGCGGCCGTACGCCTGTCTTGGGGGGAAATTTCCCGACACCGCCCGAACAGCGCCTTGGCCATAACCTCATATTGGGTTCAGTTCTGTTCGGCATGGGATGGGGGCTTGTCGGTCTCTGCCCCGGCCCTGCAATCACATCGCTCAGCTTTGGTGGTCCGTCAGTGTGGGTGTTTACCGTGGCAATGCTTGGCGGAATGTTGCTTGCACCGTCAGTAAGGATACGTCTGGACCTGCTTGCCCGGCCGACGTAAAACGCTGGTATGGATATCAGACAACTTTCCCCCGACTACGCCGTATCACCGCAGATTGACCCCACTGATGCGGGGGAAATCGCCGCTGCCGGATATACGACGGTGATCTGCAACCGCCCGGATGCAGAGATCCCCGGCAATTTACAAGCTGATGTCATGCGATCCGCAGTTGAACAGGCAGGACTGACATTTGTGGTCAATCCTGTGGTGCCGGGCGGTATGGGACCAGCGACCCTCGACGCACAGGCACAAGCCATCTCGGCCGCCACTGGTCCGGTTCTGGCGTATTGTGCTTCTGGCAATCGGTCCGCGATTGTCTGGTCATTGCTGAACGCAGGCAGCATTGGGGTTGATGGCGTGCTTGCCGCGACCCGTGCTGCTGGATATGATCACAGCCCGTTCCGCGCTCAATTCGAAATGATGACAAAGGGCTGAAGCCAGACGGGTTCAGCCGCCACCGCCCTGATCCTCTGGTAGCGTTGCAAGTGCGTTGGTTTCCGGCAATTCTTCGCGCTTGGCTTTTGCAGCGCTTGCGCCATTCTTGTCTGCAATCAACTTCACGGCCCGATTGCCGCGTGACTGACCAAGTTTCGCACGGCCGACCACCCGGCCATCACACCCGTGAAGCACGACATTGGCTAATGAATCGCGCGGCAGTGTCAGCACCATTCCCGGTTCCAAGGCTGTCATCTCTGAGATCGGCATGCGAATGCGGTGAAGTACGGCTTCAAGTTCAGCAGTCGCTGACCGAAGTGTTTTGCCCATTGCTTCGGCAAAGGCAGCGCGCTGAACGGTTTCGGGGGAAACCTCTTCGCCCCCGGTGCGTGGCAACAGGATCACCAAGGACCCGCTTCGCAAGCCGCCACAGATATCCACTTCCATAGACAGTGCGCGGTACACGACATCCGGTAAGACATGCGGTAGCCGCGCTGGATCGCTGACGCGGTCGCGCGGTTGAAACCCTCTTGCCCAATCTTCGGCGGGATGGCCGGCCAGACGCAACACAAAGGTATCCAACACACACCCCAGAACCCTGCGAACCAAAAGCGCATCTGTCTGTGTTGGCCGCCGCGTGGCAATATCTGAGCCTGTTACCTTGCCCGTCGTCATTGCCTGTACCAGAGCCGCAAGCAGACTTGGATCAACACAGATCAATCCACGGGTGCGCCCATGGCCTTGCAACACGACCCACAATCCGCCCTCTGGAAGAACATCTTCCATCCCGCGCAAGGTCACGCGCAGATCGGCTACCTGCCCACCGACCAAATTCGCCTTCACAATGTCCTGCGCCGCCTTGGACAGCGCAAGACGCATTGCGCCAAAGGGCGATACGACGCCGTGATCCGGCGGCGTACGCTCGGCACCAGCCATGCGTTGCAGAATAGAGGAAGAGGTTGCTGTCATCAAAAAGGGCTCGCAGAGACGTTCTGCAACACCCTGCCCCAGGGACCCTTACCAAATGCTGAAAATGCACGCGCAGAGGCGCTAGGCAGCGTGCTCAATTTGCCCCATTGGCAAACGCACGCGGAACCCTGCGCCCCCTTGCCCCGGCAAATAGGTCACGGACCCGCCCAGTTTGGTCATGATCTCCCGACAAATGGCAAGTCCAAGACCGGCACCTCCCGCCGCCGATTGATCGGACAGGCGCGAAAACTTCTCAAAGATAAGGGTCTGGCTTTCCGCCGGAATTCCAGTGCCGTTGTCCACAAAATCCACTGAAAGTTGACCTGCCGCGACCTGCACGCGGATGCGCAGGCGGGGACGATCTGCATCGCAGTACTTCCGCGCGTTTGCCATTAAGTTTATGAAGACCTGCGACAAACGGTCAAGATCGGTCCAGAGCTCGACCCCTTCCTCGCTCTGGATGCGGTCAATGGTAAATTGGCCATCATCGCTCAGGGCGCTGGTTGCCAAAACCGCGCGGTCAATCACATCGCGCAACACTGCCCGCTCCGGCGTGATCGTCACCTTGCCATGCTCAAGCACGTTGAGGTCAAGCAATGCATCCAGCAGCCGGGTCAGACGGATTGCCTCATCATGGATAATGCGCGAATAGCGGGCTTTTTCTTCAACGCCCAAATCATCCACTGACATCAAGATTTCGCTGAAAGCCCGGATCGACGTCATGGGCGTGCGCAACTCGTGGCTGATCTGACTGAGAAACGCATCCTTTTGAACCGACAGCGCCGTCAGCTTTTTGTTTGCATCCCGCAGTTGCCGGGCTGTCCGGGCCAGTTCCTTGGATTTGTTTTCCAGCTGGCTGGAATATTCCATGATCTGTGCTGTTTCATCCGCAACCGCCATCAGGTCCTGGACCGAGACTGAAGTTCCCGAAATCATCTGCCCAATCATCGCATGCGCTGTCGCCGCCCCAACCGACCCCGCCAATCGCCGTTCGAACAAATCAATGAAATCGGGAGTTATTTCCGGCAGGTATCCTTCCTTGCCCTGTGCAAACGCTTCGGTCTGAAACAAAGCCTGCGCCTCGCCCGGCCCAACGATGCGCTGCGCCATCACCAGCAGGTCTTCTGCCTCCACGCTGCCCTGGCTCCAGCCGCGGCGACTGGCACTGTAGTCAAAGACATTAACGATCTGCGCGCCCTGCAACCGTTCCAGCGGCTTGGGAAAGCTCACCAAAGACCCGATCACAAAGGCAGAGGTGTTCAACAACATGCTCCACAGCACAGCATGCACAACCGGATCAAGCGCCCCGAGCCCGAACAGCCCAGAGGGGCGCAACCATTCGATTCCGAAGGGGCCGTTGTCCAGCATTCCCGCGCTCAGCACTACATCGGGGCCAAAGCTCGGCAGGAACAGAGTATAGAGCCACAGCGCAAACCCGATTAACACACCCGCCGCAGCGCCCACGCGGGTCGCGCCCCGCCAAAAGATGCCGCCCAAAAGCGCGGGCAGGACCTGAACAACGCCCACAAAGCTGATCAATCCGATCGCGGCCAGCGCCTCTCCGCCGCCAGAAAACCGATAATACATGAGTCCAAGCCCAAGCACCGCCGCAATGGACAGTCGCCGCGACAACAGAACGACTTCACGCACATCGCCCGACACTGTTGCCCCGCCCGACACCAAGTTCAGCCAAATCGGCATTACCACATGGTTTGACACCATCGTTGAGAGCGCAATCGCCGCCACGATCACCATGGACGTCGCCGATGAAAACCCGCCCAGAAACGCCAAAAGCGACAGCCAATCCTGATCAAGGGCAAGCGGCAGGGTCAGCACGAACAAGTCCGGGTTTGACCCGTTTGGCAAAACCTCAAGACCCATCACGGCGATGGGGACAACAAACAGGCTCATCAGCGCAAGATAGAGGGGAAACGCCCAAGACGCGGTCGCCAGATGGCGTTCATCGTCATTCTCGACCACGAGCACTTGAAACATCCTTGGCAGGCACAGCAGCGCGGCCCCCGACAGAAACGTCAGCGCAAGCCACCGACTGCCGTCAGTTTTCACCTCCGCAATGGGCGAGGCGTTGATGCGCTGTGCCATGTCGCTGACCCCATCCGCCACATGCCACACCACGAAAACCCCCACCGCCAACAGGGCAGCAAGTTTCACCAACGCTTCCAGAGCGATGGCTGTCACCACACCGTGATGGCGTTCGTTGGCATCCAGGTTGCGTGTCCCGAACAGGATCGTGAAAACCGCCAGCCCCACGGCCAACCAAATCGCACTGGCATGCTGGTTTGTGGTTGGCCAGGCCTCTGGCGTTTGCGCGGCGAAGACGCCAAAGGACAAGGTCACTGACTGAAGCTGGAGGGCGATATAAGGAGTTGTGCCAACCACGGCAAGCAGCGTCACAAGCCCGCCCAAAAACGTCGACTTACCATAGCGCGACGAAATGAGGTCAGCCACCGACGTCGTTCGCTGGGATCGAGCAATCCGAACCAACTTGCGAAGGATCAGCCACCATCCCGCCATGACCAAGGTCGGGCCCAGATAGATGCACAGATATTCCAGACCAGACCGGGCCGCGTAGCCCACCGCGCCATAAAAGGTCCAGCCCGTGCAGTAGACCGAAAGGGAAAGGGTATAGACCAAGGGAGATCGCAACCAGCCGACGCGCCCTGCCTTTGCCCGCCTCTCGGCCCAAAATGCCACCACGAACAGCAACGCCACATACGCGAGACAGGCTTCGAGCAGAACATTGAACCCGAACACGTCAGCGCTCGACCGGTGTGTCCGCAGCGCGTGCAATCGCGGTTGCAGTATCACGCCGCCCGGTGTCCGGCTCGGCAAATGCACCCGACACACGCGGCTGGGACATAGAGGTATCTGGCCCGCTTATGGGCCCAGCCATCGGCTCGGTCTCGGGTCCAGCGTCGGGGCGCAGCTGTGCAGCGATGATCGCGGCGCAGATCACAAGACCGCCCCAGACTGCGAACAGATAAAGCCCACGCTGGGCAAGATGCGGTTGCGCATCCGGGTCAGCCGCCCCGGTGCCGCCCACATCCCACAAGATCGGCAAAAGGAAGAAAACCGTGCCAAAGATTGGCAGCACACGCGCCGCATCGATCACCCGTCTCTTGCGATAGGATTGACGCGCAAGGAACCAAGGCTTGTCACGATGAGGCATCAGGTCAATCCGTTAGCTCGGCGCAACGAGCGCGCGAAGCTTGTCGCGCACTTCTGCATTGGAAAACGGCTTGGTCATGAAATCACTCGCACCCAGGTCTTCAGCCCGGCTGCGGTCCTTGGCCTGCCCCTTAGCCGTCAACATCAGAACTGGAATCGGTGACAACTCGTTATCCGACCGAAGATCGCGCAGCACATCGAAACCGCTGCGGTTCGGTAGCATCACATCAAGTACAACAACGTCAGGATGCACGCGCCGAATTTCAGCCATCGCAGTTGCCCCGTCCGAATGGCAGGACACCTTCCACCCATCACGGGACAGGAAAAACCTGATCGCCTCCATTATGTTCGGCTCGTCTTCGATCAACAGCACATGGTGCCCCATTGGTGCATGTCCCCCCACGCAAAAATACGCCCGGTTTGAACCGGGTCTGTTTCACGGACTATGGCGTCAACCAGCGCCCCGTGTCAAAGCACCTTGCGGAGCGTCTGCCTGCAGATCACCAAGAATAGAAGGATCGCGGCGCGCGGCGCAATCGGGAAGCGGACAGACCCGGCACGTTGTGCCGATCCGAGTGAACGGGCCTGCATAGACCGACTGTTCGACCAAAGTGTTCGGAATCAGAATCATGCTCGCCTCATAGACCGCCGACGCAGAAAACCCTGCCGGATAATGCGCGTGCGCCATCGCATAACATAAGAAGCGCTCGCCTGGCCGTGATGCGTGTTCCAACACGGCGCGAACCGGGGCCATGGGGCGCGTCAACGCCCGATAGATCGGCCATAATGCACAGGCTGACCCGAACCGTGGCAGGGGCAACAGATCCGTTGTCTTGCGCAACGTCAGTGCCCCCGCCCCGTCGCAACTTACCAATCCAATGCGCGCCCCCGGAAGCGAGGCAAGCCGCCGGAACACCGCCGGAATAGATGCGCCAAACTGTTCAGACAAATGCGCCGGATCAAACGCGACCCGTTGCGCCGCGTCGCGGAACTCGTCCAAGGGCATCGCCAGCGCCTCGGTTCGGTAGCGTTCAAGATATGCCCGTCCGATCCCTCGTCCGGCATCGGACTCAAACCCCTGCGCCTTTTCCATCAACACGTCGATCAGATCGGGCACGGATTTTTCCAACCCGGCAATATGAAAGCCTGTCGCGTTGAGAAATGCTTCAAGCTCTTCTTGTGGGCTGACCGCCCGAAGCTCCGCCTCGCCTTCGCTGTCCAGATAGGTCACAAGCGCCGCCGCCCCTTTGGCCAACTTCCCACTGTCCGCGTGCAAGTTTCGTTGAAACCGCTGACGCCAGTTTTCATCCAGGTCTTCTGTCTCGGCAAGGATCGAAGCTGTCGACTGAATGGATGATACTTTCGACAAAAGGTCGTGCAATGACGCCGACAAAAACGGGTCATGGGCCATCCGGTCCACCAATCCGGCGACCCGGTTCTCAAGCGACACGATTTGGCGCTGCTGCGCTGCAATCAACGCAGCCCACCCTGGAAACCGGCCAACGAACTCGTCAACCTTGTCGACTTCAGCCGATGACGCAGAATACGCAGACGCGGCTTCGCTTAACTGGTTGATCTGCTCGGTTTCCACGCCTTGGGTCAAAAGCGACACATCAACCCCAAGAACACGGGCGATCCGGGACAGCAACGCCCCGCCGATACGGCGGCGATTATGTTCGATCAGATTGAGGTAACTCGGCGAGATTTCGACCTGTGCTGCGACGTCAGATTGGCGCAAACCGATCATGGTTCGGCGCTCGCGGATACGTGTTCCGGTCAAGGCGGTGCGCACGATAATTTCCCCAATTCCACCCGGAATAAATTGGCATACCGCGGCATACAAATGCATACACCCGACGACCCGCAACCCATCCGAGAATTTCCGTTGCTTACAGCCCTGACGAAGGGGCAAGTTTATCAACGAAGAAGCTGAATTTTCCCGCCGCAATCAAGGCCTTTCTGCACCTGCGGGAAAAGTTATTTACAGAATCCGAGATTGCGTGTCGATATATTTACAGTAAAACCGTTGTTTCACAGTTATTTGTTGCGTGAATTTACTTTTCGCCCGGATACTGAGGAAGTCTTTAAAAGGACAGGGGTCGCGAGGAGGCGGTCCCGAAAACATATCTGGGAGGATATCAATGTCCAAGATGGATCTCACACGCCGTGGCGTGATGAAAACCGGTGCCGTCGCAGGCGCAGGGCTCGCAGTGCCCACCATCTTCACCGCAGGCTCTGCGTCTGCTTTTGTCAATGAACCAACTGGCGGTTCTGTAACGCTGGGCTTTAACGTCCCGCAATCCGGCCCCTATGCAGACGAAGGTGCCGACGAGCTGCGCGCCTATGAGCTGGCGGTTGAGCATCTCAATGGTGGCGGCGACGGCGGCATGATGTCGACCTTCTCGTCCAAGACCCTCGATGGCACTGGCATCATGGGCAAGAAAGTCGAGTACGTCACAGGCGACACTCAGACCAAATCTGATGCAGCCCGCGCGTCGGCAAAGTCGATGATTGAAAAAGACGGCGCGATCATGATCACCGGTGGCTCGTCCTCCGGCGTGGCCGTGGCTGTGCAGGCATTGTGTCAGGAAGCAGGCGTGATCTTCATGGCCGGCCTGACCCACTCCAATGATACGACCGGCAAAGACAAGAAGGCCAATGGCTTCCGCCATTTCTTCAACAGCTATATGTCTGGTGCAGCGCTGGCGCCCGTTCTTGCCAACGCTTACGGCACAGATCGCAAGGCCTATCACCTGACCGCAGATTACAACTGGGGCTACACCACCGAAGAAGCGATCACCTCCGCGACCGAGGCGATGGGCTGGGAAACAGTCGAAACCGTCAAGACGCCACTCGCGGCCACTGACTTCTCGGCCTACATCACTCCCGTTCTTCAATCCGACGCTGACGTTCTGGTTCTGAACCATTACGGCGGCAACATGGTCAACTCGTTGACCAACGCAGTTCAGTTCGGCCTGCGTGAGCGGATCGTGAACGGCAAGCAATTCGAAATTGTTGTGCCCCTCTACTCGCGCCTGATGGCACGCGGTGCTGGTGAAAACGTTAAGGGCATCTATGGCTCGACCAACTGGCACTGGTCCCTGCCCGACGAAGGCTCCAAAGCGTTCGTGAAATCCTTTGGCACCAAGTACGGCTTCCCGCCAAGCCAGGCCGCGCACACATGCTATGTGCAGACCATGCTCTATGCGGATGCTGTTCAGCGCGCAGGCAGCTTCAACCCATGCGCCGTGGTCGAGGCTCTGGAAGGCTTCGAATTCGACGGTCTCGGCAACGGTCCGACGCTGTATCGTGCCGGAGATCACCAGTGCTTCAAGGACGTTCTGGTTGTTCGCGGTAAAGAAAACCCGACATCCGAATTCGACCTTCTTGAAATCGTCGAAATCACACCCGCCGGTCAGGTCACCTACCCGGTCGATCACCCGCAATTCGCGGGCGGTGCACTGGGCAATTGTAACCCCGGCGCATAAGCCACTTTCACCGGTGCGGCAACGTACCGGTGATCGCCTTTCCCGGCCGGTCCTTGCGACCGTTCGCCGGATGAAACCGCACCTTGAACAAAAGGGGTGCGGTCCCTTTTTCCACAGGTGACCCCGATGGATGCACTCCTGCTTCAAGTACTCAATGGCATCGACAAAGGCTCGGCATATGCGCTGATCGCCCTTGGTCTGACGCTTATCTTCGGCACGCTCGGCGTGGTGAATTTCGCCCACGGTGCCCTCTTTATGATCGGTGCGTTCTGCGCCGTCACCATGCAGCGGATCTTGACCCTCAGCTACGAAGTGGTCGACCCAACCCGAACCGACTTTCTAGGCCAACCCCTCAAGGTGGCCGTTCCCTATGTGGAAAAATTTCTTGGCGAAAGCGCAGGCGCTGCCATCATCGACTGGGCGGTCCCGATCTCGATCCTGTTGGCTGTGCCCTTCATGATCTTTATCGGTTTCGCCATGGAACGAGGCTTGATCAAGCATTTCTACAAACGCCCGCACGCCGACCAGATCTTGGTGACCTTCGGGCTTGCGATCGTGCTGCAAGAGGTCGTCAAATACTTCTACGGTGCCAACCCGATCCCAACCCCTGCCCCCGATGCCTTTGCTGGCTCGTTTGACTTTGGCGCGATGCTGGGAATGGAAGCAGGCAACATCATCTATCCCTACTGGCGCATGGTCTATTTCTTCTTCGCGCTGGCCATCATCGGGGCGGTCTTCGGCTTTCTGCAATTCACCACCTTCGGCATGGTCGTCCGCGCCGGCATGGCCGACCGGGAAACCGTGGGCCTGTTGGGCATCGACATTGACCGCCGCTTCACGATCATGTTCGCCATCGCGGCCGTGGTCGCAGGGGTCGCCGGGGTGATGTACGCCCCTATCAATTCGCCCAATTACCACATGGGGATGGATTTCCTCGTGCTCAGCTTCGTCGTGGTCGTCGTTGGTGGCATGGGCTCTTTGCCCGGCGCCGTCGCAGCGGGCTTCCTTCTGGGCATCCTCGAAAGCTTCGCCTCCATGGCGGCTGTCGTGGAGTTTCTGCCCGGTATCAACCAGATCATCATCTACCTGGTTGCGATTATCATTCTGTTGACACGTCCGCGTGGCCTGATGGGCCGCAAGGGCGTGATGGAGGACTGACCCATGTTCGGTTTGAACAAAAAGGACAGCGTTCTCTTCGTGCTCGTCCTCTTTCTCACCATGTGCGCGCCATTTTTGCTGAACCCGTTTCCGCAAGGGTCTGAACTGGCACAGTTCAACGCGGGCTACCCCGATCTGATGCAGCGATTTGTGATCTTCGGAATCTTCGCCATCGGCTTCAACATCCTGTTCGGCCTTACCGGCTACCTGTCCTTTGGTCACGCCGCCTTTCTGGGCGTCGGGTCCTACGCCGGGGTCTGGATGATGAAACTGCTCACCATGAACGTGATCCCTGCGATCATGATCTCTGTGATCGTTGCCGGGCTGTTTTCGGTGCTCGTCGGCTATGTCTCGCTGCGCCGGTCAGGGATCTACTTCTCGATCCTGACACTGGCCTTCGCCCAGATGTCATTCAGCCTCGCCTACTCAGTTCTGACGCCCATCACCAATGGCGAAACCGGCCTGCAACTAAACCTTGATGATCCACGCATTCTGGGTGTCAGCGAAGTGAATGGCTCTATCCCGCCGCCGAACTTGTTTGGCTTGTCCTTGCGCGACAGTGCGGAAATGACCTTTGGGAACTGGGTCTTCACGTTCAACACTGGCTATTACATGTGTGCCGTTCTGATGTTGATCGCCTTCTATATCTCGATCCGGATCTTCCGGTCGCCCTTCGGGATGATGCTGCGCGCGGTCAAATCCAACCAACAGCGCCTGAACTATACCGGCCTGAACACCAAACCCTACACTCTCGCGGCCTTCGTGATCTCGGGCATGTATGCGGGTCTTGCGGGGGGCCTTATGGTTGCAATGGACCCCCTCGCAGGTGCCGAACGGATGCAATGGACAGCCTCTGGCGAAGTTGTTCTGATGACCATCCTCGGCGGTGCCGGCACCCTGATTGGGCCAGTTCTGGGCGCTAGCTTTATCAAGTATTGCGAAAATATCTTCTCCAAGATCAACGACAACATCCTGCACCAGTGGTTCGCCTTCATGCCGGATGGAATTGAAGATGTGATCGTGTTCCTCGTGCATCCCTTTGTCGGCAAAGGCTGGCACCTCACTTTGGGCCTGATGTTCATGCTCGTAGTCATCTTCCTGCCCGGCGGTCTCGTCGAAGGTGGGCAGCGCATCGGGCGGTTGTTCCGCCGGCGCAAACCAGACGCAGCTTCGGATGCGTCCCAGACCAAACCCGCTGAATGAAGGGGACAAAGACTATGGGATTGCTCGAAGTCAAAAATGTAAACAAGCGTTTCGGGGGCCTTCAGGCCCTCGGCGATGTCAACCTCAGCGTGGCTGAAAATACGGTTCACGCCATCATCGGGCCGAACGGCGCCGGGAAATCCACCCTGCTCAACGTGCTCGTTGGCAAACTGATCCCCGACACGGGCTCCGTCATCTTTGATGGCCAGTCGGTGCTGGGGCGCAAGCCGCACGAAATCAACCAGATGGGGATCAGCCGGGTATTTCAAACCCCTGAAATCTTCGGCGACCTGACGGTTCTGGAAAACGTGCTAATACCGTGCTTCGCCCGGCGCGACGGGTCGTTCAAACTGCATGCCTTCGAGACCGTGATGCATGAACGCGAAATCGTGGACATGGCCGAGCAGATGCTTACCGACGTGCACATGATTGAAAAAAGAAACCTTCAGGCCAGCACACTGTCGCGCGGTGACAAACGGCGGCTGGAAATGGCCATGTGCCTTGTGCAACAGCCAAAACTTCTACTTCTGGACGAACCAACCGCCGGCATGGCACGCGCGGACACCAATAACACCATCGACCTGCTCAAGGAAATCAAGGCCACGCGCCCGATCACGATGGCCATCATCGAGCATGACATGCACGTGGTGTTCAGTCTTGCCGAACGCATCACCGTGCTTGCGCAGGGCACACCGCTGGTCGAAGACGCGCCAGAAAACATCAAAGGTCATCCCAAAGTGCAAGAAGCCTATCTGGGCCAAAGCCACGAATGATCCACACTGCCACACTCACCCTGCCCCACCTTACGCTCGCCGCAGCCACGCGCGGCGGGCCCCGGCCCCGCTCGTGCGGGGTTGGGGGGCAAGACATGTCGGGCGCGCATCGCGCACGGCCGCTTGACAGGAGGTTCCAATGACCGAACGCCCCGATTTTTCAAAACATGCCAACCACGCCGCCACAGCCCCGGCCTTCTTTTCAGTCTGGGATCTGCACGCCTATTATGGCGAAAGCTACATCGTGCAAGGCGTCAACTTCACCGTTCACGAAGGCGAAATCCTTGCGCTCCTGGGTCGCAATGGCGCTGGCAAAACCTCGACCCTGCGCGCCGTGGCGCGACTTGTGGACCCGCAAGTAACCCACGGCGAAATTTGGCTCGACCACCAGCCCTTACACAAGATGGCCTCTCACCAAGCGGCCATCGCCGGATGCGCCCTCGTTCCCGAAGACCGGCGCATTATTCCCGGCCTCACCGTTGAGGAAAACCTCAAACTGGCACAGATTGTCGAGCCCATCGGCTGGTCGCTGGATCGGCTCTATGATCTCTTTCCGCGCCTTGGCGAACGCCGCAACCAGGAAGGCACGACCCTGTCGGGCGGCGAGCAGCAGATGCTCGCCATCGCGCGCGCCTTGGCCCGCGACATCAAGGTGCTTTTGCTGGATGAACCATACGAAGGCCTCGCCCCGGTTATCGTACGCGAGATCGAGAAGACGTTGATGCTAATCAAGGAACAGGGGATCACCACTGTTATCGTGGAACAGAACGCCGTTGCCGCGCTCAAGATCTCGGACCGGGCCGTCATTCTCGAAGGCGGTCAGGTTGTTTTCGACGGGTCCGCACAAGAAGTGCTCGACAATGAAGCGCTCCGCGCCGAATACTTGGCCATCTAACAAAGGGGACATCATGACCACCAAACACTTCGCCGCCGCGGCATTGGCCGCAACACTCACGTTGACGGCCTGCGCAGACCAAAACACCACCAACCAGGTCGGCACCGGCGTCGCAGGCGGCGCAATCGCAGCCATCGCGGCCACGGCTCTTGGCGCGAACAGTGGTTGGACAGCCGTCGCAGCCGGCGCTGGCGCGATTGCAGGGTCGCTCTATGCCCGCAACCAACAGACTGGCGAATGCGCCTATCACACCGGTGACGGGTCCACTGTTACGGTTGGCGGCTGCTAAATCCGCCACCACGGCGCCCAATGCAAAGCGGCCCCGAACTCCGGGGCCGCTTTTTTCATGTTCTGGGGAATAGGGCTTAGTTCAGCGCCGCATCCGTGATGTCATGGGTCCACGCGCCCGCACCCGGATCTTTGCTGATCACTGGATCAGACCCACCGGACAACAGTGAGCTGACAGTCGTTTCATACGCGGCAGGGTCCAATGCACCGCTGTCACTCAACAGCTTGCCGACCTCTTCCATCATCCGCACCTGATGATCCATCGTCTGCGCACCGGTCGCGTCATTCTCAAGAATGATCTCGGCCGCCTCTTCCGGATTGGCCGCTGCGTACTCCCAGCCCTTCATCGATGCTGCAACGAACCGCGTGAGCGCATCCGTCATACCCGGCTCTTCGAGCGTGCTTTCCAGAACGTACAGCCCGTCTTCCAAGGTCGCGACGCCCAGATCGGAATAGTTGAACAGCACCAGTTGCTCGGGAGTGATGCCCGCATCAATGACCTGCCAGTATTCATTATAGGTCATCGTCGAAATGCAATCGGCCTGCTTTTGCAACAGGGGGTCCACGTTAAATCCCTGCTTCAGAACCGTCACGCCGTCGTCGCCGCCTTCGGTCGGAATATCCAGCTGGCTCATCCAACTCAGGAACGGATACTCATTGCCAAAGAACCAAACGCCAAGCGTGCGGCCCGGAAAGTCTTCTGGGCCAGTCACACCACTTTCGGCCAGACAGGTCAGCATCATCCCAGACCGCTCAAACGGCTGCGCGATATTGACCAGCGGCAAACCGCGTTCCCGCGCAGCCAGTGCAGCAGGCATCCATTCGACAACCACATCGGCACCTCCCCCGGCGATCACCTGGGTCGGTGCGATATCGGGGCCGCCTGGCTTGATCGTGACATCCAGATCGGCCTCTTCGTAAAAGCCCTTGTCCTGCGCCACATAATAGCCTGCGAACTGCGCCTGCGTGACCCACTTCAACTGAAGCGTCAACTCGTCAGCGGCCTGTGCACTGCCAAAGGCCAGCGCGCCCAGAATCGCGGTTCCTGCCAGAATTGTTTTCATGTGTCGTCTCCTGTTGGTGTTTTTATCGTCTTTTTCATATCTTAGTTGGCGGCGCGCTGGGACGGATGCCAAAACGTGACCGCCCGTTCGATCAACGCGATACTGCCATAAAACAGCGATCCCGCCACCGCAGCGACGGTTATTTCTGCCCACACCATATCAAGCGCAAGCTGCCCCACCGATGTCGAGATGCGAAAGCCCATGCCGACAGTGGGTGAGCCAAAGAATTCTGCCACAATTGCCCCAATCAACGACAGAGTTGTCGCAATTTTCAGCCCGTTGAAAACAAAGGGCATCGCCGCAGGCAGCCGCAATTTGCGAAGGCTCTGGCCCGGCGTGGCCGCATAGGTCCGCATCAGATCGCGGCTCATACTATCGGCGGACCGAAGTCCCTCAACCGTGTTGATCAACATCGGGAAAAACACCATCACCACCACGACCGCAGCCTTGCTGTGCCAGTCGAACCCGAACCACATCACAAGGATCGGCGCAGTGCCAATGATCGGCAAGGCCGCGATGAAACTGCCAACCGGCAGCAACCCTCGGCGCAGAAAATCAAACCTGTCCACGGCAAGCGCTGTCAAAAAGGCCGCGCTGCAACCGATAACATATCCGCTTAGTGCGCCTTTGACGAAGGTCTGCATGAAATCCGCCCACAAGATAGGACCAGACACTGCAATGCGCGCGGCGATGGCAGATGGCGGCGGCAGGATGACGCCCGGCACATTCAGCCCGCGCACCAACCCTTCCCACAGAACCAACAGCGTCACACCAAAGATCACCGGCACGGCCAGACGCGCAGCAGGCGTATTGGCTTGGCGACTGGCGGCGATACGCAGATTGATCCACCAAGCGAGGCCCCAAAACCCAAATGCGCCCGCGACCCAACTCATCGCGAAAGCCCCATGCGTTTCAGCGTCACGCGCTGGAGCACACCGACCAGCCCGACCATTAGCCCAGCCAGCACAGCCGCCCCGATCAACGCAGACCAGATCTGCACCGTCTGCCCGTAATAACTGCCGGCCAACAATCGCGCGCCCAGACCCGCAACTGCGCCGGTGGGCAGTTCGCCGACAATCGCCCCGACAAGACTCGCCGCGATCCCGATCTTGAGGGACGTAAACAGATACGGCAGCGACGATGGCAGCCTGAGCCGCCAGAACACTTGTGCCCGGCTGGCATTATAGGTCTTCAGCAGATCAAACTGCGCGGTCTCTGGGCTGCGCAGACCGGCCACCATGCCGACAACAACGGGAAAGAAGCTGAGATAAGCGCTGATAATTGCTTTGGGCAGCAAGCCCGAAATCCCGATTGAATTCAGCACCACAATGATCATCGGCGCAATCGCAAGAATGGGGATCGTCTGACTGGCGATCGCCCAAGGCATCACGCTCATATCCATTGCGCGGCTGTGCACGATCCCCACCGCCAGCAAAATGCCAAGCCCCGTGCCGATGCCAAACCCCAACAGCGTGGCCGACAGAGTGATCCAGCCGTGATACACAAGGCTTCGTTTCGACGTGACTTTCTTCATCACAACCGTGTTCCACAATTCAACCGCCACTTGATGAGGCGCCGGAAGACGCGGGCGCGCCTGCTGCATCGTGTCGGTCACAATTTCGGAAAAGGTGACCGTCGTCCCCGCCCGAGCGGCTTGTTGCTGCGTCCATGCCGCGTTCATCCAGACCGCCGCGAAATACCAAATCACCAGAATTGCCGCGACGACGGCAAGCACTGGGCCAACGGCCTGCCTCATTGTGTCTGCTCCAACCGAGCCTGAGCACGACGCAACCGTTTGAAGTACCCCGCGAACAACAGCGCCCAAAGCGGAACGATAATATCGATGATACGCACCCCGCCGGTCGCGAACAAATGGATCAGGGCCGAAAAACAGAAAAAGGCCCCCGCCGCGCCCAATAACCAAACGCTCCGCTTCAGGCGCGTCACTTCTTTTTGGGCTGAGTCAGTCATGGTGGCCCCTTCGGACAGGTGTCAAACGCGAGCCATACAAACGTCTGACAGGCTGTGTATCCGTCTCAATCGTCATAGGCATGCCCCGCCCGCAGCCCTTCGCGCACCCGGTGAGCGACCTCGAGAAACTCTGGCGTATCGCGAATATCCAGCGGCCTCTCGCGCGGCAAAGGGCTGTCGATCACATCCGTGATCCGCCCCGGACGTGGGCTCATCACCACGATTTTGGTGCTCAGATACACCGCTTCGGGGATCGAGTGCGTCACAAAGCCAATCGTCTTTTCCGTTCTTGCCCAGAGGCTTAGAAGCTGCTCATTCAGGTGGTCCCGTACGATTTCATCCAGCGCGCCAAACGGCTCGTCCATCAACAAAAGGTCGGCGTCAAAGGCCAGCGCCCGCGCGATGGACGCCCGTTGCTGCATCCCGCCCGAAAGCTGCCACGGATACTTGCGCTCAAACCCTTCCAGATCGACCAACCGCAGCACATCCTGCGCGCGCCTGTCTTGCTCGGCCTTGTCAAACCCCATGATTTCCAAAGGTAATTTGACATTCGCCGCAATTGTCCGCCACGGGTAAAGCCCTGCCGCCTGAAACACATAGCCATAGGCCCGCGACCGCCGCGCCTCGTCTGGCGACATGCCATTGACCGTCAACGTCCCGCCTGTCGGTTGCTCAAGCGCCGCGATGGCCCGAAGAAACGTGGTCTTGCCGCAACCCGAAGGACCGATAAAACTTACGAAATCCCCTTTTGATATCTGAAGGTTGATGTCTTGCAGAGCATGTACCGGTCCGTCATTCGTTTCGAACACCAACTCCACGTCGCGCGCGTCGATGACGACATCGCGCGGTGCGGTGTCTGTTGGTTCAGGCCCATCATCTGCAAAGCCTTCGATCTCTTCGGCACTCAGCATCCGAAGCCTTCGCTTTCACTCACAAGAGGCTGATTCATATTGGTTTTTTGGCGCATCAAATCCCCGACGGAATATTCATCGGGTCCCGCTCGACCTTGCGCGGCGTGTTCAGCGCCTTCCAGCGGCTCAACGCGGTCCCCGCCGATGAGAAGGCGGGACGTGGCACAAATCGACCCCGGCCGGGTTGCGGCGCAGAATTCTTTCCCCACGACCAGATCACATCCCCCCGGCTGAGCGTGTGGCGCGCCTGTGCTGTGACTTCAAACCCCTCGAACACGTTGTAATCAATTATAGATTTCTGGCTATTCGCGCTGATCGTCTTGCTGATCTTGGGATCCCACACTACGATATCTGCATCCGCACCGGGCACAAGCGCGCCCTTTTGCGGATAGATGTTCAGAATTTTGGCGATGTTGGTCGATGTGACGGCGACGAACTCTTCGGGCGTGATGCGGCCAGTTTCAACACCAGTCGTCCACAATACCGCCAACCGATCTTCCAGCCCGCCAGTTCCGTTCGGGATTTGGGTAAAATCGTTCAAACCCATCTTCTTTTTCTCGGTCCCAAAGGCGCAGTGATCCGTCGCCACGACCTGCAAGGATCCCGCCGAGAGCCCCGCCCACAGACCATCCTGATGGGCTTTGCTGCGAAACGGCGGTGACATCACGCGCCGCGCGGCGTGTTCCCAAGACTTGTTGAAATACTCGCTCTCATCCAGCGTCAGAAACTGGATCAACGGCTCGCCGTAAACCCGGTGCCCTTTTTGCCGTGCGCGCCGGATCGCTTCGTGCGCCTGCTCACAGGACACATGCACGATATAGAGCGGCGTGCCCACGGCATCGGCGATCATGATCGCGCGATTGGCAGCTTCGCCTTCCAACTCAGGGGGGCGCGAGAACGCGTGCCCCTCAGGGCCGGTGATCCCTTCGGCCAAATATTTTTGCTGCAATTCCTGAATGATATCGCCGTTTTCCGCATGAACCATGGGCAGCGCCCCCAGTTCCTTACAGCGCGAGAACGACGCGTACATTTCATCATCCTCCACCATCAACGCGCCCTTATAGGCCATGAAGTGCTTGAACGAGTTGACGCCCATATCAACGGCGTCCTTCATTTCGTTGAAGATACTCTCGTTCCACCCGGTGATCGCCATGTGATAGCCGATATCAGAGCAGATCTGCGGCGCGGACTTTCGGTGCCAATCGTTGATCGCATTCTTGATCGACCCGTCTGGCCCCGGCAAACAGAAATCGACCAACATCGTTGTGCCACCTGTCGCCGCGGCCCATGTACCGGACTCAAACGTTTCATCGGCGGTGGTTCCCATAAAAGGCATTTCCAGGTGGGTGTGCGGATCAATCCCACCTGGGATGACATAGGCGCCCTCGGCATCGATCACCTCGTCACCTGTCAGGTTATCGCCAATTGCGGCGATCTTTCCGTCTTCGATCAGAATGTCGCCGGCAAACTGCCGGTCCGCTGTGACGATTGTACCGCCCTTGATGACCTTGCTCATTGGTATCCCCTGTCCGATGTCAGCACGCGCGCCCACCAGCGGCAAGTTCGCGTTCCTTGAAGATGAATTTCACGCCCGTTTTCGCCCCATAGGCACAGGCCTCGTTTTCGTTCACCCGCTTATGTGGGTATTCCGTCGCCAGCACGTCTTTGCCCGCCGATATGTACGGCTCTGCATCGTCGCAGAAGTCATAATAAAAACAGGACTCAAAGATGATGAAATCAAACCTGTCATGCATGTACGGGATAAGCTCTGGCGCGTTTTTCTGTCCGATCTCAAGGCCGATCCGATGCGCATAAGCGACGAGCTCCGCCATGTAGTTCGCTTGATCCTGCATGGAGATATCAAGACCGGTATCGTTTTCGAAAAGATCCATATTGTCGGGTTCAATCGCATCGAACCCCAGCGCCTTGCATCGGTCAAACCGCGCCTGCATCAGCGGCACCAGAACATCGCGCTGCCGGATATCGAGATACCGTTCGTTGGGCCAATCGTCATAGACAACACCCATCACGCTTTCTGGAAACTGGCCCGCATCGTCGCGGTAATTTTCCACCGTTCCAACAGACACATAGCATATTGTTTTCACACCGCGCGCCTTTAACGCCGATATCTGGGCACGGCTAACGCTGTCTGCGTCAAGGTCGATAACCTTTACGTCGACCGACAAATCAAAGGGTTCGGTCAACTGCCAGTCCCAATATGATCCGTCGCGCAATATCTCGCTTGCCTGCAAGGCCCCGCCAGCGAGAACACAGCACCCGGCGACAGCCACGGGCATGAAGAGATTTCCCAGTCGTTTTAGAGGCTCATCACCCAACAATTTCGGCTGTCTCCACCACCGCGTGAAACAGAACATTTGCGCCAGCCGCTGCCCATTCCGGGCTGATCTCTTCCGCTTCGTTATGGCTTAGTCCGTCTACGCACGGACACATGACCATCGCTGTCGGGGCCACACGGTTAATCCAGCAGGCATCGTGCCCTGCACCAGAAATCAAATCCATATGCGAATATCCCAACCGTTCTGCGGCGGCACGCACGGCACCAACACAGCCGGGATCGAAGGTCACGGGATCGAAATGGCCGACGGGCTCGATTTCGATACCGAGCCCAAGATCTGCGGCAATTTTTGGGGCTTCCGCCTCAAGCCGGGCTTTCATGCCATCCAGTTTGGATTGATCTGGCGACCGGAAGTCGATTGTGAAAACGGCCTTGCCGGGTATCACGTTGCGCGAGTTTGGATAGACGTTGGCCTGCCCGATTGCCCCGACCGCAGCGGGCTGATTTTCCATCGCGATCGTGTGTACGAGTTCCGTGATACGGGCCATGCCCAACCCGGCATTGACGCGCATGTTCATGGGGGTCGATCCAGTGTGGCTGTCTTTGCCGGTCAGGGTCACCTCAAGCCACCAAAGCCCCTGCCCATGGGTGACCACCCCAATGGCCGTATCTTCAGCCTCAAGGATCGGCCCCTGTTCAATATGGAGTTCAAAAAAGGCGTGCATTTTCCGTGCGCCTACGGGTTCATCGCCCTTCCAGCCAATACGTGCCAATTCATCGCCAAATTTCAGGCCCTCTGCATCTTCCCGATCATAGGCCCAGTCTTGCGTATGCATGCCCGCGAACACCCCAGAGGCAAGCATTGCCGGCGCAAACCGCGTGCCTTCTTCGTTTGTCCAGTTGGTGACAACAATGGGATGCTTGGTGCGAATACCCAGATCGTTCAGGGTTCGAATGATTTCTAGTCCACCAAGCACGCCCAGAACACCATCATATTTGCCGCCCGTTGGCTGGGTATCCAGATGACTGCCAACATAGACCGGCAACGCATCGGGGTCCGTCCCTTCGCGGCGGGCAAACATCGTGCCCATTTCGTCAACGCCCATGGTCATACCGGCCGCTTCGCACCACGTCTGGAACAGCGCGCGTCCTTTGGCATCGTCATCTGTCAATGTTTGTCGATTATTGCCGCCAGCAATACCGGGGCCAATCTGCGCCATTTCCATCAGACTGTCCCACAGCCTGCTGCCGTCGATTTTCAGGTTTTCGCCGGGGGCTGCCATGATGCGATCTTCCTTGCATGCTGTCGTTGCCTTGCGCGGGCTGGCCGCGCATCAACAGTCTTGCGCTGCATCGGACGAAGTTCAAGCGATGGGTTGAAAATGACTATAGAAAAACGGTGTTGCGGTGGCTGGATTGATCACGATTTGACCGGTCTGCGAATGGCGCGACGAAACCGTCCCGACTATTTTGGGACAAACCGGATGTCGCCCCGCTCCAAAACAAACGGGGCCGCTTATTGGCGGCACCGCTTATGAAATTGCGCGGGATTAACGCCATGGTCGGCGCGTCAGACCTGCTTTGCCAGACTTTTGTGTCAGGCGAGCGTTTTCAGCACATCCGCAAGTGTGCCGAACAGATGGTCGATCTGAGATTTCTCGATAATCAGCGGCGGCGACATGGCGATGATGTCACCGGTTGTGCGGATCATGACGCCTTTTTCATAGCAGTCGAGGAAGGCTTGGAAGGCGCGGGCTGTTGGCTGACCTGCTATTGGCTCCAGTTCCACCGCGCCGATCAGACCCAGATTGCGAATATCGATGACATGAGGGAGGCCGCGCAAACTGTGCAATCCCTCTTCCCAATATGGGGCAATTTCGGCCGCGCGGTCGAACAGACCTTCTTCGCGATAGGTTTCCAGCGTGGCCAAGCCAGTTGCCGCCGCAATCGGGTTGCCGGAGTATGTATAGCCGTGGAACAGTTCGATCAAATGCTCAGGCCCGTTCATGAACGCGTTGTGCACATCAGACGACGCCAAAACCGCGCCCATCGGAATCGTGCCGTTGGTCAACCCTTTCGCCGTGCACATCAGATCAGGTTGCACGCCAAAATAGTCAGCCCCAAAGGGGGCGCCAAGACGACCGAACCCGGTGATCACTTCGTCAAAGATCAGAAGAATCCCGTGCTTTCTGGTGATCTCGCGAAGGCGCTCCAGATACCCCTTGGGCGGGATCAGAACACCCGTTGATCCCGCTACCGGCTCGACGATTACAGCAGCAATCGTTTCCGGCCCGTGCAGCGCAACGATCCGTTCCAGATCATCCGCCAACCAAGCGCCGTGTTCCGGCTGGCCCTTGGTGAACGCATTTTCGGGCAAGTGCGTGTGAGGCATATGGTCAACGCCGGTCAATAGAGCCCCAAAGTGGCGACGATTGTTGACGATGCCGCCAACCGAAATGCCGCCGAAATTCACGCCATGATAGCCACGTTCCCGGCCGATCAACCGGGTACGCGTGCCCTGCCCCTTCGCGCGCTGATAGGCGATGGCAATCTTCAACGCAGTTTCGACAGACTCCGACCCTGAGTTTGTAAAAAACACATGGTCCATCCCCGCCGGTGCCATGTCGCGCAACCGCGTCGCCAGTTCAAAAGCCTTTGGGTGGCCCATCTGAAATGCGGGCGCATAGTCCATTTCGTCGGCCTGCGCCTTGATCGCCTCGACAATCCTGGGGCGCTTGTGTCCAGCATTGCAGCACCACAGCCCAGCGGTGCCATCCAGCACCTGCCGCCCATCAGAGGTGGTATAATACATGCCATCCGCCGCCACGAGCATGCGTGGGTTCGACTTGAACTGCCGGTTGGATGTGAAGGGCATCCAAAAGGCGGAAAGATCATTGAGGGCGGAAGGATGGTCGAGGGACATGGCGCACCGCATGAGTTTTGATGAATTGCATCAGCGTATCAGCGGTGTGCAACCAGTCAAGCAAGACCCGTCGTAAACGGACTGTGGCGCGTTGAATAAAACACCCTATCAATTTTAACCTTCTCTTCGGGAAAAACACACAAGGGCGCATTTTCAAGCTAATCTACTAAAAGTTGATACAAGCCCGAGTGGAGTTTTTAACAATGACGATCGCATCCATCGCCCCAATCGCGTCCGTTTCCCATGCTGCCGCGATGATGCAGTTCCAGACAGCTCAGGCACCCGAGGCGGGTCAGACCGACGCGGCACAGGCCATCGCGCCGGAGCACGCGCCAATGCAAATCGAAATCATGTCGCCTCAGACGCAAGTCATTCTGGAAGCAAACGCCACATCGCGCATTCAGGCAGATCAGTACGACAGCCGCGTGTTGGGCGCCACCGAGACAGTTCGCAGCTTTGATCGCATCGCAATGGTGGAAAAGGGGTTCGAGCACATGCGCGAATTGTTCGAGATCGCCAATGCTCCGGCAGGTTCGGGAATCGACAAGCGCCTGTAAAAAAGACGCCGGGTCGCGATTGACCGGCGCCTTTGACTGTTTACCCGACACCCATGCCGGAATCGATGCCTATTCAGCAGCTTTCACGGCGCCGGGATTGTTCGGGTGGGTTGTCCAGTTGGCATAGTTCGGATCGACGACTTCACCTGTTCGGGGGTCCACCTCACCAGCGGCCAACGGTTCCATAGTGATGCACCCCTCAACCGGGCATACGTTCACACAAAGATTACAGGCCACGCATTCTTCGTCGATAACCTCGAATACGCGGTCTGGCGACATGGAAATCGCCTGATGGCTGGTGTCTTCGCAGGCGGCATAGCAACGGCCGCATTTGATGCAGGCCTCCTGATCGATCTTGGCTTTGGCAACATAGTTCAGGTTCAGATACTGCCAGTCGGTGACGTTTGGAACCGCGCGCCCCGTCACGTCGGCGACAGACTCGTACCCCTTTTCGTCCATCCATTCGGACAATCCGGTGATCATTTCCTGCACGACTTTGAAGCCATAGGTCATCGCCGCCGTACACACCTGCACATTGCCCGCCCCGAGAGCCAGGAATTCAGCCGCGTCGCGCCATGTGGTCACGCCGCCGATGCCGCTGATTGGCATACCCGCTGTTTCCACGTCCCGCGCGATTTCGGCGACCATGTTCAGCGCGATGGGTTTCACGGCCGGGCCGCAATACCCGCCATGGCTTCCCTTGCCATCGATCATGGGCTCTGGGCTCATCCGGTCCAGATCGACCGATGTGATTGACGAGACGGTGTTGATCAAGCTGACCGCATCCGCGCCGCCTGCTTTCGCTGCGCGCGCCGGATACCGAATATCGGTAATGTTCGGCGTCAGCTTTACGATGACCGGCATGCGCGTGTTCTGTTTGCACCAGCGCGCGACCATTTCGATGTATTCAGGAACCTGCCCAACAGCACTTCCCATGCCCCGTTCGCTCATGCCATGGGGGCACCCAAAATTCAGTTCGATCCCATCTGCACCCGTCTCTTCGACGAGTGGCAAAATGAACTTCCACGCGTCCTCTTCACAAGGCACCATAAGCGATACAACCATGGCCCGGTCAGGATAGTCGCGTTTGACCGATTTGATCTCGCGCAGGTTCACCTCAAGCGGACGATCGGTGATCAGTTCGATATTATTCAGCCCCAAAAGGCGACGATCCGCCCCCCAGATCGCGCCATATCGGGGGCCGTTCACGTTGACGATGTTTGGGTCCAGCCCGAGTGTCTTCCACACCACTCCGCCCCAACCCGCCTCGAATGCGCGGCGCACATTGTATTCCTTGTCCGTGGGCGGCGCAGAGGCCAGCCAGAACGGATTGGGCGACTTTATTCCTACAAAATCAGTGCTCAGGTCTGCCATTTAATCTTCTCCCAGTCGCGCCTGTGCGCTGCTTTATTCTGCTGCAACACGGCTTGCGGCCATTAATTCGGCGTGGATATCCTCTGCTGCATCGCGCCCTTCGGCAACGGCAGTCACGGTCAGATCATCACCGCCAACGGCGCAATCCCCACCGGCCCAGACACCGGTCAATGACGTTCTTCCAGAGCCCGTTACTGCGATTTTGGAACCATCAATTTCGAGCCCGCCAGGAGCAGCTTCCAGTTTTTGGCCAATCGCTTTGAACACCTGATCTGCTGGAACCACAAACGGTGCGCCGATCGTTTCAAGCCCATCCGCTCCTTCCGAGGTATAGGCAAATTCCACGCCACTCACCGCCCCATCGCCAAGCACTCGAAGCGGCGTCGCGTCCGTGATGATCTGCACACCCTTGGACACTGCGTGCAATTGTTCGTGCTGTGACGCGCTCATGCGGCTTCGGTCGCGACGATACACCATTGTCACGTGCTCTGCGCCCAACAGCTTCGCCTGAACCGCCGCATCCACTGCCGTCATGCCGCCGCCGATGACCACCACGCGGCGTCCCACCGCAATCTGCCGCCGATCCGGCGACTGGCGCAGTTCGGCAATGAAATCGACCGCGTCATGCACATGATCATGTGCTTCGCCTTCGGCCCGCAAGGCGTTCACACCGGCAAGGCCAATAGCAAGAAACACGGCGTCGAAGTCTTCACGCAATTCAGCCAACGCCAGTTCGCGCCCCAACCGCACACCAGTCTTGATCGTAATGCCACCGATGCCAAGTAGCCAATCCACTTCGGCCTGTGCGAACCCGTCCGGGGTCTTGTAGGTCGCGATCCCATATTCGTTCAGCCCACCGGGCTTTTCCCTGGCATCCATGACAACCACATCATGACCATACATTGCCAGCCGATGAGCACACGCAAGCCCGGACGGCCCCGCGCCCACTACGGCGACCACCAACCCTGTGGACGGGGCGCGCGCAAACGGATGGCTGCCTATCCCCATTACAGTATCGGTTGCGTACCTCTGAAGATGGCCAATCTTGACAGGCTTGCCCTCGGCGGCCTCACGAACGCAGGCACCTTCGCACAGGGTTTCTGTCGGACAGACCCGCGCGCACATTCCGCCGAGTATATTCTGCTCGAAAATTGTTTTTCCGGCTGCTTTCGGCATTCCCGTTTGAATCTGCCGAATGAACAGCGGGATGTCGATTTCGGTCGGGCATGCTGCGATACACGGCGCGTCATGGCAGAAATAACACCGATCCGCAGCCACTAGCGCCTCGTGCGGATCAAGTGGCGGGTAAGCATCTGCAAAATTCTTATCGTAGTCCTCTGGGCCCAATCGGCCCGCGACTACGCCCGGTGTAAGCGGCGTATTCGACATGTTCTTATAACTCCCGGTCGTGGGCGCGGCTTTATTTTGACGTGTCTTTACCGACACAAAGCGCCTGAATAGTCAGCGTTGCCAGCAATCGATCAAAAATCAAGCGTGAACATGCGGGAATGTGATCGTTGGCTACGGCAATTTCTTGACCTGCATCGCTTTTCACCGTTTTGCAAAGAGTGTAAGACGCAGCATTGGTGCTGCGACGAGCAAGCATTCCCATTGAGGCTGAGTGAGGACACGATGACACAGACTTCCCACGGCGATGATGTCGATTTTATTCGGGCTTTGGCCGAACTGCTGCGGGAAAACGATCTGACCGAAGTTGAGGTCAAACGTGATTACGGCGAAGACAGTGCGCTGAATGTTCGCGTCACCCGGACACCGGCAGCAATCGTTCAAACCGCCGCAGTTCCCGCTGCGCCCAGCTACGCCCCCGCGCCAGCCGCAGCGCCGACGCCAGCCGCCGCGTCGGCAGAGGCGCCACAGACAGCGTCCAACGATCCGGCAAACCACCCCGGCGTTGTACCATCGCCGATGGTCGGCACAGTCTATCTTCAGGCAGAACCCGGGACGGACCCGTTCGTGCGTGTGGGCAGCCAGGTTTCCAAGGGGCAAACAATTCTGATCGTGGAAGCCATGAAAACCATGAACCAGATCGCGGCCCCGAAAGACGGCACAGTGAGCCGCATTCTTGTAGAAGACGGCAGCCCCGTTGAGTTTGGCGCGCCGCTTGTGATCATCGAGTGACCGCTCCAATGTTCAAAAAGATCCTGATCGCCAATCGCGGCGAAATCGCACTCCGCGTGATCCGGGCTTGCCGGGAAATGGGCATTTCCACTGTCGCAGTCCATTCAACGGCTGATGCGGATGCCATGCATGTTCGCATGGCCGACGAAGCCGTTTGCATTGGCCCGCCCCCCGCAACACAAAGCTACTTGTTGGTCCCCGCGATCATCTCGGCCTGCGAAATCACTGGCGCGGATGCGGTTCACCCCGGTTATGGCTTTTTGTCCGAGAATGCGAATTTCGTGCAAGTCGTGTCCGATCACGGCATCACCTTCATCGGTCCGACCGCAGAGCATATCCGCGTTATGGGCGACAAGATTACCGCCAAAGATACCATGAAGGCGCTTGGCGTGCCTTGTGTACCGGGATCAGATGGCGCTGTCCCCGACCTTGAGACGGCCCGCAAGATATCTGGCGAGATCGGCTATCCGGTGATCGTTAAGGCAACGGCTGGCGGCGGCGGGCGCGGCATGAAACTTGCACGCAACGCAGATCAGATTGACGAAGCCTTTCAGACAGCCAGGTCAGAAGCCAAGGCCGCTTTTGGCAATGACGAAGTGTATATCGAGAAGTACCTTGATACACCGCGTCATATCGAAGTGCAGGTTTTTGGGGACGGCAAAGGCGGTGCTGTGCATTTAGGCGAGCGGGATTGCTCGCTTCAGCGTCGTCACCAAAAGGTGTTCGAAGAGGCCCCCGGCCCAGCTATCACGCCCGAAATGCGCGCGAGTATCGGGAAGACCTGCGCAGACGCGGTTGCGAATATTGACTATGCTGGTGCAGGAACGATCGAATTCCTGTACGAAAATGGTGAGTTCTTCTTCATTGAAATGAACACGCGCTTGCAGGTCGAACACCCGGTGACCGAAGCGATTTATGGCGTGGACCTTGTCCGCGAACAAATCCGCATTGCGGCTGGTCAACCCCTGTCCTTCGCGCAGGAGGACCTGCATCTAAATGGTCACGCCATTGAGGTGCGGATCAATGCAGAACGCCTGCCCAATTTCAGCCCATGCCCCGGCACGATTACGGCGTATCACGCCCCGGGCGGTCTTGGTGTGCGCATGGACAGTGCACTGTATAACGGATATTCAATTCCGCCTTACTACGACAGCCTCATTGGTAAGTTGATCGTGCACGGCCGAGACCGACCAGAAGCGTTGGCCCGACTGAACCGCGCCCTAGGGGAATTGATTGTCGACGGTGTCGATTCGACGGTTCCGCTGTTCTCGGCCTTGTTGGCAGAACCCGACATTCAAAGCGGCAACTACACGATCCATTGGCTTGAAAAGTGGCTGGAGCGGGCCCTCGCCTGATCCGGACAGAATGGACCGGTCACAAATCACACCGGATCTGCTGCTACAAGCCTATGCCATGGGGGTTTTCCCCATGGCTGAAAGCCGTGACGACCCCAACGTTTTTTGGGTAGACCCGAGGCGCCGGGGTGTTTTGCCACTGGATGGCTTTCACATATCCCGCTCCTTGGCGCGAAGGCTTCGCAAATGCGACGTTTCGATCAAGATTGATACCGATTTTGCCGGAACGGTGCAGGGCTGTGCGGACCGGCCAGAAACCTGGATCAACGACACCATTGCCAGCCTTTATCTTGATCTGCACGCCAGCGGGCACGCCCATTCACTCGAAGTTTGGCGCGAGGGCCACCTTGTTGGCGGCGTCTATGGTGTTACCTTGGGGGCCGCATTCTTCGGTGAAAGCATGTTCTCGCGCGAAGTTGACGCATCCAAAATCGCACTGGCCTTTCTGGTGGACCGGCTAAGACTGGGTGGATTCAAGCTTTTTGACACTCAGTTCATCACGGACCATCTGAGAAGCCTTGGCGGACGCGAAATTTCCCGCGCGGCGTATCACAAGCTTCTGGTCGACTCGCAAGCTTTAGCCGCTGACTTTTCAGAACCAGAGACGCCGAAGGTTCACGACCTATTGCAGCGCAACACCCAGACATCATAACGGGGGTGATCCAGCGCGTTCAGCGCGGGCGACGAAGCGATCATCCAACCCTCAAATACCTGCTGATCAGCGACCGTATCGCGGATCAGCAAATAGGCGAAGGCGTCGCCAGTTGGGTTATCCGCCGGGTATCGACACTCAACAACGCTGATGTCAAGACGATCAGCGTAGTCAACCGTGCCGCCAATCGGAACATCAAGGTCAGTAAGGTAGCCGGACAGACGATCCAGGGCGCGCAAGTTCACCCCAGTTCCTTGTTCCACTTCCTGACTGTGGGCAGCTGACACAATCAATCCAGCCGCCAGCGCCACCAATGCAACCCAGCGGATCGTCAATCGCTTCCACTCCCGACAAACTTCGACAGCAGTTCTATCAGGCTTACCGATCCCTGAGTATTGCTGACTGTGTCGCCCGGTTCGAAGTTGAACGGAGATCCGCCCGGCTGAACTTCGACAAAATTCCCACCTAGAAGCCCCTCTGACGCGATAATGATCGAGCTGTCATCTGGCAAATCTACGCCGTCGCGAATCGTCATCACGGCGTCAGCACGAAACGTTTCGGGATTCAGCTCCATGGCCGTTACGGTACCGACCTTGACCCCGGCAAGCTGAACGTCGGTCCCAACGCCAATGCCCTGAGCGGACCGAAAACTCGCTGTCAGGGAATAGCCCGCATTGGATTGCATCGCGCCCACACTAGAAGTCGCGTAGGCAAGAAAGCCAATAGCGACAGCAAGAACAGCGGCACCAACGACAAGTTCTGCACGATTTTCAGACATGGAATTTCCCAGATTTGAGCAAGGAGAATCGAATCTCAGGCGGCCATTATTCTGGCGTCCAAGCCTCGTAATCAGTTCGTTTTTCAGGAACTGGGCGCCGAATGGACCCTGGCGGAGCATAGGCCATGGGTGTCCCCGTCAGGTTTTCCTGATGCGGTTTTTCCCAAGACTTGTGCTTGAGTTCTTGCTTGGTTGGCGGCTCATCATAAGTTTGGTGCAACCAGCCATGCCAATCTGCACTTATCCGGCTTGCTTCCACGTCGCCGTTGAAAATGACCCAACGACGCTTGGCGTCGCGCGTTTCATAAAACACGTTTCCCTGATCGTCTTCGCCAACTTTCACACCGTTCTTTCGGGTGAACCACTGTGTTCCAAGGGTCTGACCGTTCCACCAGGTCACGGCGCGGACAAGCATATTCATGGCAAGCTCCAGATCTTCATTGTCTCTCGTATCCCGCAAATCGATGCAAAGGTCCAGCGGTGCTGCATCGCCAAATGCCGCAGGCACGTCATCATTCGACGATTGGCACGTGCGGTGCGGCGGATCTGGGCAGAACACCGCTTAGTCTTGGGTCGGCCGCGATTTCGACTTCGCGGCCTGTTACAACAAACCCACTGCGACGATAGAATTCGATCGCACCGGGATGATCCAAGGTGCAGGTATGCACCCAAACCTCGTCGATGGGGCGCGCCCATGCTTCGCGCAAGGCCGCTGTCATCATCAAACGGCCCACTCCCGTGCCGATCGCATTGGGCACAAGGCCAAAAAACGCCAACTCACAACGCCCCTTTGTCCGAAAATCCAGCTCAAAGAACCCTGACTCCACCCCGTCGATTTTCAATACATGCACAGAGACGGCAGGATCACCGAGGATCAATGACAACGCCTCGTCGCTCAGTGCAAGCCGCGAAAACCAAAGCCAATCAGTGCCGCCGACCTTGCGATAGATATCCCGATACCAGTCAATGTCAGGTGCAACGCAGTGCGTGATCTCGGCGCCCGCCACAGGCCGGACTGGGCGCGGGTCGGGCAATGTGGTCATGTTAAGATGCGTTACTATTGCGGCGATCATGCCGCGCGGCACATCATAAAAGCCGGGTTGAAGCATTTTTGATCCTCCGACATGAAAACGCGCGCCAATGGCGCGCGTCACATAAATAGTTTTGATCGTTTAGATCAGCTCGCGCTAACGGGCTCTTCCTTGCGGTCAGAATATATCAACAAAGGCTGCGCATCTGAATTTACGGCCTCCTCGTTGACGACGACCTCTTGGACGTTTTCCGCAGTCGGAAGCTCGAACATCGTATCGAGAAGGATGTCTTCCATGATCGACCGCAATCCACGCGCACCGGTCTTACGGGCAATTGCGCGTTTCGCGATGGATTTAAGCGCATCATCTGTGAATGAAAGCTGCGTGTCCTCCAGATCGAACAGACGCTGGTATTGTTTCACCAAAGCGTTCTTCGGCTGCGTCAGGATCGTGACAAGCGCGTCCTCGTCCAGATCTTCCAGCGTTGCGATTACGGGCAGTCGACCAACAAATTCTGGAATGAGACCAAATTTTAGCAGGTCCTCAGGTTCCAGTTCAGTCAACAACTCGCCAATTCCGCGGTTGCTGTCATCCCGGACTTCGGCCCCGAAACCGATAGCCGACCCTTTACCGCGCTGCGCAATGATCTTGTCCAACCCAGCAAATGCACCGCCGCAGACGAACAAGATGTTCGTTGTGTCCACTTGCAGGAACTCCTGCTGTGGATGCTTGCGGCCACCTTGCGGCGGAACGGAAGCGACCGTGCCTTCCATGATCTTCAAAAGCGCTTGCTGCACCCCCTCACCTGACACGTCGCGGGTGATTGACGGGTTGTCTGACTTGCGCGTGATCTTGTCGACTTCGTCGATGTAGACGATCCCGCGCTGTGCACGCTCAACGTTGTATTCGCTCGCCTGAAGCAGCTTGAGGATGATATTCTCGACATCCTCCCCGACATAGCCCGCTTCCGTCAGAGTGGTCGCGTCCGCCATTGTGAACGGCACATCCAGAATGCGCGCCAAGGTTTGCGCCAAAAGCGTCTTGCCGCACCCTGTTGGCCCAATCAACAGGATATTGGATTTGGCAAGCTCCACTTCGGTCTTACCCGCGTGGTTGAGACGTTTGTAGTGGTTGTGCACTGCGACCGACAGCACCCGTTTCGCATGCGCCTGACCGATCACGTAATCATCCAGAACATCACAGATTTCTTTCGGCGCGGGAACGCCTTCAGAAGACTTGAGTCCGGTTGTCTTCGTTTCCTCACGGATAATGTCCATGCAAAGCTCAACGCACTCATCACATATGAATACTGTCGGACCTGCGATCAGTTTGCGGACTTCATGCTGGCTCTTTCCGCAAAAGCTGCAGTAGAGCGTATTTTTGCCGTCACCGCTGGTGTTGTTTGCCATCCGTTCCTCCGGGGCCGACCGACCGTCCTGACCTGTCTCGTGTTCTGCACACAAACTTAGGTCAGCACAGGGTCGGCCACAATGTCAAATTTGTGCACCGTGACCGTTCGTCAGGTGCGGGATGTGCTATGTCCGGGTGACTTACTCATCGTCACCTGTGCGTTTTGCAACGATTTCGTCAATCAGACCCCATTCCTTGGCGTCTTCAGGCGACATGAAACGATCACGTTCCAAGGCATTTTCGACAGCTTCAAGGGTCTGGCCGGTGTGGTGAACATAGATTTCATTCAATCGCCGCTTAAGCTTCAGCGTCTCTTCGGCGTGGATCATGATGTCAGTTGCCTGACCCTGAAAGCCGCCCGATGGCTGGTGCACCATGACACGGCTGTTGGGCAGGGAATACCGCATGCCTTCGGCCCCCGCAGCCAGCAAAAGCGAGCCCATGGATGCGGCTTGCCCGATCACCAGCGTAGAAACCTTGGGGCGGATGTACTGCATCGTATCGTAAATCGACAAACCGCTGGTCACCACGCCGCCGGGGCTATTGATGTACATAGAAATTTCTTTGGACGGGTTCTCGGCTTCGAGGTGCAAAAGCTGCGCAACGATCAGGGATGACATGCCGTCATGCACCGGGCCGGACACGAAGATAATCCGCTCCTTCAGAAGGCGCGAGAATATGTCGTAGGCACGTTCCCCGCGCGACGTCTGTTCCACCACCATGGGAACCAGCGTGTTCATGTAAGTCTCGATCGGGTCGGTCATGTCCTGCTGCCTTCTGCTCTCGGGTGCCGTGCACCGCACTGTGACCCCAGAGTCTTAGTCCTGCCTCAGGGGGGCTGCAAGGGCGGCTTTGTGAACGGAGTGTTAACGGTGGGGCTTCAGATGCTTGATACGGAAGGCACGCGAACTAGGTCGCCCGGCATCAAAAGGAGCCAAGGCCGAAAATGTCTACCGCCAACGCCCTGCAGTTTACGCCCACCCGCACAGCGGCTCTGGAAAGCATGGCTGCCTTTGTTCCGCACATGGGCCGGGACTATGCTTCGCGCCGAAACTATGACCTGCGAGCAAACGGTCATGCGGGCGTGTCTCGTCTGTCCCCCTACATTCGCCATCGGCTGCTGAGCGAGCAAGAAGTGCTCACAGCGGCACTTTCCCGGTTCTCGCTCTCCTCGGCAGAGAAATTCGTTCAAGAAGTGTATTGGCGCACTTACTGGAAAGGATGGCTGGAAATGCGCCCCGGTGTCTGGTCACAATATCGCGAGGGTCTGCGCGCGGCGCGCGATAAACTGGCAACCCAGTCGGGAATGCGCGCAGATTGGGAAGCTGCGTGCCGTGGTGAAACGGGAATTGACTGTTTCGATGCATGGGCCAACGAACTTTCAACCACCGGGTATCTGCATAATCACGCAAGAATGTGGTTCGCCTCTATCTGGATTTTCACGCTCCGCCTTCCTTGGGAATTGGGCGCGGACCTGTTTTTAAGGCAATTGCTTGATGGCGATCCTGCGTCAAATACCTTGGGATGGCGTTGGGTTGCGGGGATTCAAACTCCGGGGAAAACCTACCTCGCGCGCGCTGACAACATCGCCCGCTACACGGAAGGGCGGTTCAACCCGGTTGGCCAACTGGCAAGCACAGCCGACCCTGTGGACGCACCAATCGTTCCACAACGCGGCCCAGCACCGGCAGGCGAGACCCCTGACCCTGCGCGCGCCACAGGCTGGCTGCTAACCGAAGAAGACATGCTGGCCAGCTTCACGCCGCTTCCCAGTGCCCCCCCAAACGCCGCACCCCCGGCCTTCGTTCTGGACTGCACCGCCAATCGAAGCCCGCTTGCAGTCGCGCCACTCGTGACGCGCTTTGTTAAAGGGGCACTGGACGACGCAATTTCGCGCCATCAGAACCGATTCGGATCGATCACACACGCTGAAAGAAAGCCTGTTGCCGAACAGGTCCTAGAATGGGCCAAACGCGAAGGGATAACGCAAATCGCAATGCCGTTTGTGCCGGTTGGTGCGGCGTCGGACGAAATTTCAACACTGAAACCCAAGTTGGACGCTGCAAACATCCGACTTGTCCCCTTTATGCGCCCCTACGACGCAGAGTGCTGGCCCCACGCAACCCATGGCTTCTTCAAGTTCAAAGAGAATATCCCGAAATTTGTCGCAGGCTTAAAGGGCGTCCACTCCATCTGAGCAGCAATGTAAATTCCCCAAACGGGTCACTCCCGCCCGTCCTTGCTCCGGCAGTGCCGCAGCATCGTCCCGTTGGGCGTGGCCCGGACGCAAACGCGTCCGGGCGGCACCGATAAAGTCGCCGCCATGTGTCTCGACCCAAACCACTTCAAACAACGCGGCCACGAGCGGCCGGCGACGCGAACACGCGGCGCCGAGTATCGCGTCGCGCCGAAGGCGCGGCCTTTTTATTCAACGAGCGCACCAAATTCACTCGCGTTTACGTCACGACGTCTGGTGCTTCGCGGCCCGTATGATCTTTGATCCCTGCAACAGCATCCGCCGCCGAGATCACAGTGGCCAAGGCCTCTTGTGCATCTCCGCTTTGGGCCGCCGGGTCCAGTTCCAGGTTTTCCATGTACACACGCAACGTGGCTCCGACAGTGCCGGTACCGGACAGGCGGAAAACGATCCGCGCACCGCCTTCGAACCATACCCGAATGCCCTGGGCTTCGGCGCGGCTGCCGTCGACGGGATCGTCATACGCAAACTCATCCGCCGCCGTCACCGTGAGCCCAGCAAAGGTCTGTCCGGGCAAATCGGTCAAGCGGTCCCGCAGGCTTTGCATCAGCGCCTCGGCAGCCTCCGCATCCACTCCTTCGTAATCGTGACGAGAATAGTAGTTCCGCCCAAACTCCGCCCAGTGCTTTGTCAGTATGTCCTGCACCGACTCACCGCGCGCGGACAACACGCTCAGCCACAACAGCACAGCCCAAAGGCCATCTTTCTCGCGCACATGATCAGACCCGGTTCCGGCGCTTTCCTCTCCGCACAGCGTCGCCATGCCCGCATCCAGAAGGTTGCCGAAGAACTTCCACCCCGTGGGCGTTTCGTGGCACGCCAAACCGCGCGCTTCGGCCACGCGGTCCAACGCACCAGAGGTGGGCATGGATCGCGCAACACCGGCAAGACCGCCCGCATAGCCCGGCGCCAGATGCGCATTTGCGGCAAGAACGGCCAGGCTGTCTGACGGTGTCACATACAGCCCCCGGCCAACCACCATGTTCCGGTCCCCGTCGCCATCAGACGCAGCCCCGAAATCTGGCGCATCTGGACCCATCATCAAATCCATCAGCGGCTTTGCCCAGATCGGGTTCGGGTCAGGATGCCCGCCACCGAAATCCGGCAAAGGCGCGGCGTTCACGACCGTTCCCGCAGGTGCGCCCAACGTTTCTTCCAAAATCGCTTTGGCATAAGGGCCAGTCACCGCGTGCATCGCGTCAAAGCGCATCGTGAAACCGCCCGCGAACATCGCCCGCAGTGCCCCAAAATCGAACAGCTTTTCCATCAGTGCCGCATATTCCGCGACGGGATCAACGATCTCGACAATCGTCTCTCCTATGCGCTGCTCGCCGAGGGATTGCAGATCTACATCCGTTGTCTCGACGATATCATAGCTTTGAATCACCTCGGTCGCGGCAAAAATCTTGTCAGTCACCTCGGCCGGTGCCGGGCCACCATTGGCAATGTTGTACTTGATGCCGAAATCTTCTTCGATGCCGCCGGGATTATGGCTTGCTGACATAATAAGCCCGCCATTTGCCCCGCGCACGCGAATGAGATTGGACGCAGCGGGCGTGGACAAAAGTGCCCCCTGCCCCACGATCACCCGCGCTGCGCCGCCTGCTGCCGCCATGCGCAAAATGACCTGCGCAGCGCGATCGTTGAAGTACCGACCATCCCCTCCCAGAACGAGCGTCTTGCCTGCCACGCCATCAATTGCGGTCCAGACGCACTGCACGAAGTTCTCAAGGTAGTGCGGCTCCATGAAGACCCGCGTCTTTTTGCGTAGTCCGGAAGTACCGGGCTTTTGACCGGCAATAGGCCGGGTCGCGATGGTCAAGCGTTCCATATCGTTCCTCAGTTTGCGCTATCAAGCAAAGACTTTGTGCACTGCGGCTGTTGTTTTGGCAACGATCACATCCGCTTCAGCGCGGCTCAGGCACAGCGGCGGTGCAAACCCAAGGATGTCGCCTTGAGGCATAGCCCTGCCGATAACGCCTTCGGCCATCAGGGCATTGGCGATTTGAGGGCCCATCTTGGCGGCAGGATCAAAGAAGGTGCGCGCCGCTTTGTCGTCGACGAATTCCACGGCCGAGAGCATGCCGATACCCCGCACTTCGCCCACATTGGGATGATCGCCAAGCGCTGAGCGCAACTGTTCGGTCAGGTACGGGCCAACGCTGCCCGCGTTTTCAATCAGGTTCAATTTGTCCAGGACTTGCAGATTGGCTACACCAGCAGCCGCCCCAATGGGGTGCGCAGAATAGGTCCACCCGTGACCGATAGGGCCGTTTTCATCGGTTCCCTGTTCCAGAACTTTCCAGACCTTATCAGACACAATGGTTCCCGACAGCGGCGCATAAGCGCTCGTCAGACCTTTTGCGATGGTGATCAGATCCGCCTCTATACCGAAATGGTCAGACCCGAACATGGACCCTAGCCGCCCAAACCCGGTCACGACCTCGTCAGCGATCAGCAGGATATCATTGGCTTTCAGGATCGGCATGATCGCATCCCAATACCCAGCGGGCGGCGGCACAAGCCCCCCAGTGCCCAGAACCGGTTCCGCAATGAAAGCGGCAATGGTGTCAGCACCTTCGCGTTCGATCATCGCCTCCAGTTCGGCAGCGCAATGGGCTGTGAACGCGGCTTCGTCCATGGATTGATCTTCGCGGCGGAAGAAATATGGCGCAGTCGTGTGCAGAACCCGGTCCAATGGCAGGTCGAATTTCTGATGGAACAGGTGCAGCCCCGTCATGGAACCGGACATAAGCCCCGACCCGTGATACCCACGCCACCGTGAAATGATTTTCTTTTTTTCCGGCAACCCGCGAATGTTGTTGTAGTACCAGACCAGCTTGATGTTGGTTTCGTTCGCATCCGACCCACCAAGACCGAAATACACCTTGGACATATTCGCCGGAGCCCGATCAAGCACCATCTTGGCAAGAGTGATCGATGCCTCTGATCCGTGCCCCACATACGAATGGTAATAGGCCAGTTCGCGCGCTTGCGCGGCAATTGCTTCGGCCACTTCCTGACGGCCATAGCCAATATTCACACAGTAAAGCCCCGCAAACCCATCCAGAAAGCTGTTCCCGTCACGGTCCGTGATGTGACAGCCCTCTGCCGTGCTGATGATCCGGCTTGGGCTTTCGCCCCGCGCATGCTGTGCCAAATGAGTCGACGGGTGAAAGAAGTTCTCGCGATCCCAGCGGTCGAGCGTGTCGTTGGTCAGCATATTGCCCCCAGTTCTAAATGTGTGATTTCCCCACACCTACGCGAATGGCCCTCGGGTTGCACGCGGTCTTCCTGTCGCCCCCCCACTGAGCAGTCTGAACAACGGGCTTTGCCGAATCGATCTTGATAGAAGACTGTGCGCGCGTACCGCCCACAAAGAATACAAAGGTCAGATCATGCTCAACAATGCCACGGACCTTCTTGCCCGCCTCGTGGCGTTCCCCACAATTTCCTCTGACAGTAATCTGGAAATGATCGCGACTCTTGCGCATTTACTCGAAGACGCAGGTGCGCGAACCGAGGTGTTGCTGGACGAACATGGGGGCAAGGCGAACCTCTTTGCGACCATCGGACCCGACACTGGGGGTGGGATCGTTTTGTCCGGGCATAGCGATGTGGTTCCGGTGGCGGATCAGGATTGGTCGTCGGACCCGTTCGAGATGCGCGAAGCCGGGGGGCGGCTTTTTGGGCGAGGTACCTGCGATATGAAGGGATTCATCGCCTGTGCAGTCGCCATGGCCCCAACTTTCGCGGCCCGCACCTTGCACCGCCCGATCCACTTTGCCTTCACCCATGACGAAGAGGTCGGCTGCCTTGGGGCGCAAGCACTCTGTGCTGCGCTACGGGACCGCGGCATCCGGCCAAGCATCGCGATCATCGGGGAGCCGACGCAGATGCAAGTCATCGACGGACATAAAGGTTGCTGCGAGTACACCACGCGGTTCGAAGGGCTTGAAGGCCATGGGTCAGCCCCGGATCGCGGGGTCAACGCCGTTGATTATGCTGTTCGTTATGCGACCCGCCTGATGGAATTGCGCGAACACCTCAAAGCCCGCGCCCCGAAGCCGCCCGCATTTGACCCGCCGCACAGCACCATCAACATCGGCGCCCTTGTTGGCGGTGTCGGCCATAATGTGATCGCGGGCAAAGCACGGGTCGATTGGGAAATGCGCCCGGTTCAGGCCAGCGATTTCGAATTCGTACATGATGATCTGACTCGATACTGCCGCGACGAGTTGCTCACGGCGATGCAGGCAGTGCATTCTGACGCCAGGATCGAGACCGAAACCGTTGGCGAAGTCGCTGGCCTTACACCGGCCGCTGCCAACGAAGCACGGGACTTGATGGTCGCTCTGACAGGCCGGACCGATGTCGGCACGGTTCCGTTCGGAACTGAGGCCGGTCTGTTTCAGGAACTTGGAATGTCTGCTGTCGTATGTGGGCCGGGGTCTATTGCCCAAGCGCACAAACCCGACGAGTTCATCGAGATCGCCCAATTAAACGACTGTTTGTCTTGGCTTGGCCGCCTTGCGGACCGAGCGTCAGCCTGACACGTTGCCTAGGGTCTCGACAGCGTCCACTGCACACGATTAAGGTTCGCGGGGAGAAGATGAACGTAATGACCGATATTCTTGTGATCAATGGCCCTAACCTGAACCTGCTGGGGTTACGGCAACCAGAGGTCTACGGGCGTACGACCTTGGCCGAGGTTGAGGCGATGTGCGTCGAGACGGGCAAGGACCTGGGTGCAACCGTGACCTGCCTGCAATCGAACCACGAAGGCGTGTTGATTGATGCCATTCATGCGTCACGCGGAACACGCGACGGGATCGTTCTGAATGCCGGGGCGTTCACGCACACATCGATCGCTTTGATGGATGCGATTGCATCTGCCGAAGTGCCGGTTGTCGAACTCCACCTTTCAAACATTCACGCACGCGAAACCTTCCGCCACAAAAGCTGGATCGCACCGGTAGCTGTCGGGCAGATTTGCGGCTTTGGGCCTGCGGGATATGCCCTCGCGCTTCGCGCATTGATCGGGCATCTGGAGACACGGACATGAGCTTTCTTTCAGACATTGAGACTATCTATGAGGCGCCCAGCGTAGAAGCGGTGTGGGATCTTCTGGTCGACCGGTTGGGCCCACATGGCTTTGACCGGCTGATGTATGGGCTGACCCGATATAAGACTGCGAACTCTTTCGGCGACCCCCAGGACATGCTGGTGCTTACAAACCACCCGCCTGCCTATACGGATCACTTCATTGGGGAAGCCATGTACTTCCACGCCCCCATGGTCGCTTGGTCTTCCGAAAATGTGGGGGCATGCGGCTGGCACTGGGTGCAGGAGAATTTCGAGACGTTCACATCCGCCGAAAAGCGTGTTCTGGAATTCAATCGGTCAATGGGTGTTGTGGCTGGCTACACGATCAGTTTTCCCCACTCGTCGCACAGGTCTCGGGGGGCAATGGCGCTGACGGCGCGGGATGGATTGCAGCAACACCAGGTAGAAGAGATTTGGAAGGCGCATGGCCGCGAGATCCACGCGTTGTGCAACGTGGCCCATCTCAAGCTTATGTCCTTGCCACATACCGGATCCCGGCGCGCCCTGACCAAACGACAGCGCGAAGTGTTGGAATGGGTTGGGGATGGCAAAACCACCCGAGATATCGCAGACATCATCGGTTTGACGGCGGCAACGGTTGAAAAACACCTGCGTCTGGCCCGTGATGCTTTGGACGTCGAGACCACGGCTCAAGCTGTTATGAAAGCGTCGCTGCAGAACCAGATCTTCACTCTGGAAGCCTGATCACCGCTAAGTCTGGTTTTCCAGACTTTATGAAAAGCCGTTAAAAAGCGATTAACGCTGTGTCCCCATGCTGGCGGTCGCAAGACCGGGGGGCTCCCAAAATGAAGCGTCGCAATTTCGACAGCTCTTTTTGGTGAACCGGGAAACCGGTGAGTGTGACACGGAGAATTGCCTCCGCAATGTCATGTTCGCTTTCGAGGGGCGCCACTTCCCCACAAATGCGCGACCCGAGAATGCAAAAGGGGCGGAACGGAATTAACCTCCGTCCCGCCCCAATTCTTTTACCGAACTCTACGCTTCGCAAACGGCGGGGCCGTGACCCCGCGCGCTGGAACGTCGATCAGCCCTGAACGGCCTTCGCAACTTCTGCGGCAAAGTCTTCTTCGACTTTCTCGATCCCTTCACCCACGGCCAAACGCACGAAACCAGTTACGGTCACGCCAGCTTCGGCTGCGGCGGCTGCGACTGTCAGGTCAGGGTTGACCACGAAGGCTTGGTTCAGCAGCGTAACTTCGGAATAGAATTTCTTCATCCGACCAACGATCATCTTCTCGATCACGCCTTCGGGCTTGCCGCTTTCGCGCGCCTGCTCCGTCAGAACCGCTTTTTCACGCTCTGCCAATTCCGGATCGATATCGCTCTCGTCAAGGGAGGCTGGGTTGATCGCAGCAACGTGCATCGCGACCTGACGGCCAAACTCAGCGTTGTCACCTGTCATCGCAACCAAAACACCAATGCGGCCCATGCCGTCGGTTGCCGCGTTGTGCACGTAAGACACAACCGTTTCACCTTCGATCGATTCCATCCGGCGCAAGGACATGTTTTCGCCGATCGTTGCGATCTTCGCGGTGATCGTGTCTTCAACAGTCTTCCCGCCCAGATCCGTCGCTTTCAGCGCATCTACATCAGCCACGCCAAGCGCGGCATCTGCGATGGATTTGACCATGGTTTGGAATTCGGCGTTCTTGGCGACGAAGTCGGTTTCGGAATTCACCTCAACGGCGATCCCTCTGCCACCGGACACGGCAACAGCAACCAAACCCTCTGCCGCGGTGCGGCCGGATTTTTTGGCGGCTTTCGCCAGACCCTTGGTGCGCAGCCAGTCAACCGCTGCTTCCATGTCGCCGTCGGTTTCGGTCAGGGCTTTTTTGGCGTCCATCATGCCTGCGCCGGTCATGTCGCGCAGTTCTTTGACCAATGCTGCTGTAATTGCCATGGCTGGCTCCTTTGGTTCTCACATAGACCTGCCGCGGAGGTATCCGCAGCTGGTGACAGTTTTGTAATGAATGGGCCGGGTACGTCCCGCGCCTGCCATTGGCGGCGCGGAACGGTCAGCGTGATCAGCTTGCGGCTGGCGCTTCGGTTGTTGCGCTGGCGTCCAGCACTTCTTCTTCGAGACCTTCTTCGAATTCGCCAAGGTCGATACCCGCAGCGCCCATTTGGGCTGTCATGCCGGCCAATGCGGCACGCGCGACGAGGTCACAGTACAGGCCAATCGCCCGCGCCGCATCATCGTTGCCAGGAATGATGTAATCCACACCATCGGGCGAGCAGTTGGTGTCGACAACGGCCACAACCGGGATACCCAGTTTTTTGGCTTCGAGGATTGCCAGATCTTCTTTTTTCACGTCGATGACGAACAGCAGATCAGGAACGCCGCCCATTTCGCGGATACCGCCCAGCGAGGCCTGCAGTTTGGCCTGCTCACGTTCCATGCTCAGGCGCTCGCGCTTGGTGAGGCCAGCTGCACCGGTTTCCATCTGCTCGTCGATCGCCTTCAGGCGATTGATCGAGTTGGAAACGGTTTTCCAGTTGGTCAGCGTGCCACCGAGCCAGCGGTGGTTCATGTAATACTGTGCGCACTTCTCTGCGGCTTCCGCGATCGGCTTTTGTGCCTGACGCTTGGTTCCGACGAACAGAACGCGGCCGCCCTTGGCAACAGTTTCGCGAACGGCTTGCAAGGCTGCGTCGAGCATCGGCGCAGTCTGTGTAAGGTCCACAATGTGGATGCCGTTGCGGTCACCGTAGATGTACGGTGCCATGCGGGGGTTCCAGCGCTGTGTCTGGTGACCAAAGTGAACGCCAGCTTCCAGAAGCTGACGCATGGTGAAATCGGGCGTCATGTCCGTTCTCCTTTTCCGGTTTGCGCCTCGACGGGGATTAAGGGCATATGCCCAACCGGTGGACCTTTGAGGATGTCTCCCCCATCGGCCCGGCCCCGTCTGCGAAGTGTTGCTGCCCTTAGACCGTTCACACGGGATTGGCAACCCCAACGTGCCAGAATGGGCGCGAAACGCTTGACCCATCCCGGTCGCATGGCCAAGGTGCAGCCAAACCGGGCAAGGAGAACCGCCATGTTTCCCGATTTCATAGACGCCCTGCCCCAGCTTGACATCCCCTTTCCCGAAGATGTGGTCAGCGCCCGCGCCATCAGGTCAAACAAGGGCCTCGCGGTCTTTTTCACGTTCCACAAGGACGTGGTGTTGCCCAAGCACGCGCACGGGCCGCAATGGGGCACTTTGCTTGCGGGCGAGATTACAATGACCATCGGCGGAACGACCCGCACCATGTTGCCCGGCGACACGTGGGATATCGGGGACGGCGTTCCCCACAGCGTGCGCATCGCAGCCGGTTCTGTCGCAATTGACGTCTTTGCCGAACCTGACCGGTATGCGCTGAAGAGTGACGTTTTGGAAGTATCAGAAGACAGCGACACGGATGACTGAAGCGCGCGAAACCTGCTTGTCAAACAGCCCGGCGCAGGCCACCAAGGCCATATGACAACCGCCCAACCCATTCCCTGTATTGGATCGGTCCTTTGGGACATCATCGGCCGGTATCCGCGCGCGATGCGCAGTGGCGACGACCGGCCCGGCACCATCAACCGGTTGCCCGGCGGGGTTGCCATGAACGTGGCCCAGACGCTGGTTCGGTTTGGCCGTTTGCCAACGGTATTGACTTGCATCGGGACAGACGCTGAAGGCGCGGAACTGATCGCCGCCTGCGCCGCATTAGGGGTCGACACCTCTTGTGCGTTGCGACGGGACGATCTTCCAACCGACCGTTACATGGCGATAGAAGCAGCCAACGGTCTTGTCGCTGCGATTGCGGATGCTGCCTCGCTCGAAGCGGCGGGCGCCGCGATCCTTGCCCCGTTGAGCGATGGGCGACTGGGAAGCGAAACGGCGCCATTCACTGGCCCCGTCGTGTTGGATGGCAATTTGTCCGAAGGGTTGTTGGCCGAAATCGCTGAATCCCCGCTTCTTGCGCAGGCCGACTTGCGAATTGTGCCCGCCTCTCCCGGCAAGGCAACTCGCCTTGCGCCCCTGTTGGCTCTGCCAAATGCCACATTCTACCTGAACCTTGAAGAAGCAGCGCTCCTGGCTGGCGTGGACTTCATCGCCGCACCTGATGCCGCCAATTTTCTGGTCGCCGGAGGAAGCGCCCGTGTGCTTGTTACCGATGGGGATTCGGTGGCAGCAGATGCGGCGCATAGCGGCACGATCAGCGCGCAACCGCCCGTCGTGGAACAGCGCCGCGTAACCGGAGCTGGTGACACGTTCATGGCCGCCCATATCGCCGCCGAAGCCCAAGGGCACAGCCGCGAATTCGCGCTGGAAGCCGCATTGCAGGCCGCTGCCACCTATGTCGCCGGAGAAGACACATGACTGCCCCCCTCGCTTTTAGCACTGAGGTTGCCACCGCCCGCGCGTCAGGCGCACCCATCGTCGCGTTGGAAAGCACAATCATCACCCATGGGATGCCGTGGCCAAACAACCTGGAAATGGCCCGAAAAGTCGAACAGACGGTGCGCGACGCAGGCGCAGTTCCTGCAACCATTGCAGTCATGGGCGGACAAATTCACGTCGGATTGGACGATGCCACCCTGACAGAATTAGCGCAGGCAAAGAATGTCGCAAAACTGTCCCGTGCTGATATGGCGGCGTGTCTGGCGACAGGGAACACAGGTGCAACCACGGTCGCGGCGACAATGATTGCGGCCCATCTTGCGGGCATCACAACCTTTGCAACCGGCGGTATTGGCGGGGTTCACAAAGGGGCCGAAAGCAGCTTTGACATTTCGGCGGACTTGCAGGAATTGGCCCAAACACCCGTTACAGTGGTTTGTGCCGGTGCCAAGGCGATTTTGGATTTACCGAAGACCTTCGAGGTTCTGGAAACCCTCGGGGTGCCTGTCATCGCAGTTGGGCAAGACGTTCTGCCGGCATTCTGGTCGCGCAGCGGGCCTATTCCCGCGCCACTTCGCATGGATGACGCAGCGACCATCGCTCGCGCTGGACGGATGCGCGCCGCCCTTGGTTTGCCCGGCGGGCAACTGGTCGCGCTGCCCATTCCCCAAATCGACGAAATTCCAGCGGACACTCTCGCGCCTGTTATCGCACAAGCACAGGATGAAGCCGACTCGCAGGGCGTTGCCGCCAAATCTGTGACCCCCTTTCTTCTGAACCGCATTTTCGAATTGACCGAAGGCCGGTCGCTGGCCTCAAACATCGCCTTAGTGCTTAACAACGCCCGTTTCGCGGCTGAAATCGCCCGAGAATTCAGCACTGCGCCGAAATAAGTGGCGCACGCTGACGCACCTTTGAGTGCCACCTGTTGTAGCTGCCATAAGCAGTATCTACATTAATGTCGAAACGTCCGGCAATTCTGGCGGGCTACTCATCATGACACACCAACGCCACTCATCAGGCGGTTTATCCGCCCACCCGAATTGAGACAGCATGCTCGAACCGCTTGATCCACACAACGAAGACACCGAACGCAAAAAATCAGGGCTTTTGGGCAGCCTCCGCGCCAGCTTCCTGACCGGTATTGTCGTGATCGCACCAATCGGGCTGACCGTTTACCTGCTGTGGACGATCATGGGGTGGATCGACAGCGTTGTGTTGCCACTGGTTCCCGGTCCATGGCGGCCAGAGCAGTACATCGGTATCAACTTGCGCGGTGTGGGGGTGATCTTTTTCATCCTCTTTACCATCATCATCGGCTGGGTCGCCAAAGGGCTGATCGGTCGGTCAATGCTTCGGTGGGCCGAAGGGCTTGTAGACCAGATGCCAGTTGTCCGTTCAATTTATAACGGACTGAAACAAATCGCTGAAACAGTGTTCGCCCAACAGGATTCGAGCTTTGAAAAAGCATGTTTGGTCGAATATCCAAGCAAGGGCATCTACGCGATTGGCTTCATTTCAACCAATGCAAAGGGCGAGGTCAACCGCGTCGCAGGTGGGGCAGAACCGTTGCTCAGCGTCTTTGTGCCAACGACCCCAAATCCCACATCAGGGTTTCTTTTGTTCTTCAAACAAAGCGAAGTGACCGTCCTTGATATGACGGTCGAAGACGCTGCCAAGTTGGTGATTTCCGCAGGCTTGGTGTACCCAGACGATCTACCCAAGAAAGAACCCGCGCCTTTGGTGAACATTCCGGACAAAGTCGCCCGCGAAAGCTGGCGCTGACCAAAGAGTAAACTTCCCTAATGATGACCGCATTGGGCGTCGGCTTCGCAACCGGGTTTTCGCTGATCCTTGCCATCGGAGCACAGAACGCATTTGTGTTGCGACAAGGCTTGATGCGGTCGCACGTCTTTTCGCTTTGTCTGTTCTGCGCTGTGTCAGATGCGCTTTTGATCGCGGCGGGGGTCGCCGGTTTCGGGGCGATCACCACTCTTTGGCCGGGGTTTCCCGGCATTATGGCGCTGGCAGGTTCCGGGTTTTTGCTGGTCTACGGTGCGATGCGGTTCCGTGCCGCGTGGGCGGGCGGGGATGCTTTGACACTCCAAGGTCGCGCCCCAAGTCTGAAGGTCACGATCGCAACGGCGGCTGCCTTCACGTGGCTCAATCCACATGTTTATCTTGATACACTCGGATTGATTGGCGCGATTTCGACACAATTCTTGGGCAGTGAACGTATGGCTTTTGGCGCCGGAGCCGTGATCGCGTCGTTTGTCTTCTTCTTTTCGCTCGGCTACGGAGCACGGTGGCTGGCACCGATGCTTCGAACAGATCGCGCCTGGCGCGTCCTTGACGCCGGAATAGGTGTCGTCATGTGGGGATTGGCCGCCAAATTGATTGGCGGCCTGCTGGTTTGATCCCGTAGCGCTTATTGCGCGACGTTCTCGACCGCTTGGCCAGCACTTTGAATGTCCTGACCTGCACCCTTTACCGTATTACAGCCAGACAGCACCAAAGCGGTCAGGCAAAGTCCAAAAATCACGCGCATTTCTTACTTCTCCGAATAGTTGCGGGCGCAGATTGCCATGCACCCGATAGGGCGTCTAGCTGAACATACTTGTCAGGTCGACCGTACTTCGTTCGTTCAAATCATCCTTATGGGCTGCAAGGAAGGTTTGGGCAGCCCGCGCCCCCGCCTCGCGCAACTTCCCAAGAATGTAAGGGGCTGGAACCAGCTTTGTGGCGACAGATAGGTCATTCATCAGATCATCATCGGCGATCATATGGATGCGCGGGTCCCGAAAGGACTCGTGATCGAGCCGCCCATCAGCGATCATCCGTTTAACGAAGGCAATCGCGCGCAATTCACGCAGAAGGGACGAGTTGAAACTGATTTCGTTGATCCGGTTCTGAATTTCAGTCGGAGTCCGGGGCATCTCTTCGCGCTCAAGCGGATTGATATTTATGATGAGCGTGTCTTCCGGGAACTGCGGTTCAAACATGGGAAACAACGCCGGATTTCCGGTGTAACCACCATCCCAGAATTCTTCCTCGCGTCCGGTTTGAGTGTCAAAAATCTTGACCCCTTGAAACACGGTCGGAAGGCAGGCCGACGCAAGAATGACATCGGTGCTGATCTCTTCTTGCCGAAACACGCGGATCTTTCCGTTGCGGACGCGCGTCGTGTTGACGAAAAAAGCGGGCCCCGTTTCGCTGCAAACCCTATCGTATTTAAAGCGATCAACGATCCGGCGCAGTGGGTGGCTGTAAAACGGGCCATAGGCATAGGGGCTGATCATCCGGCTTGCCGCATCAGCCATTGCAACAGGCAGCGAATATTCCAGCCCCTTGGACACAAGAGCCGGGTCCGGGAACACAGCGTTCATCCAAGCCGTGAAACGCATGTCATTGACCGCGCCGATCTGACCCCACAACCAATCCAGGTTCTCAATCGCTGCGATGCGCCCATCCGCGCCAGGATTTGATGCCAATCCAGCCTTGATCGCGGCGCCATTCAATGCGCCGGCCGATGTGCCGGAAATCGCTGCGATCTCAATGTCAGCGTCCGCCAGAATGACCTTGAGTGCGCCCCAAGTGAATGCCCCGTGGGCACCGCCCCCCTGCAGCGCAAGGTTGATTCTTTTAGCGGTCATTTTGCATTCCATTTTTCCAGCAAGTCGCTGACGAGTATCCCATCGATCGTCATTCCGACCATATTGGCATCAGCAATCGACACCCCGCTAAGATTGGCAAACGAAATGGATGCGCCCGACAGGTTTACGTCATGCAGGCGTAGACCTGTCAGATTCGCGTTCTCGATGATGGCCTCGGACATGTTCACATCTTCCAGCCGGACATCTTTCAGCACGCTTTCTGTAAACGTAGCCCCTTTGAGACTGACCCGCGCGAAGCGCGAGCCGCATAAGTACATGTTGTCCAGATCAAGCGTACCGCGCCCAGCCTTGTCGGTCACATCGCGGTCCAGCCGCCATCCACGCTGATGGTCGTTCCGGTGATTTGCGCAGCAGCGTCAGAACACAGAAACGCCACTGTGCCGCCCAACTGTTCAGTCGTGGCAAATTCACGGCTGGGTTGGCGAACAAGCAAGACGTCATTCAAGGCTGTTTCTCGGTCCATGTTGTACTTTTCCATCGTGTCGGGGATCTGCGCCTCGACAAGTGGGGTCAAAACATAGCCTGGGCATACGGCATTTGCCGTGATCGGCTCTTTCGCTGTTTCCAGCGCGGTCACCTTTGTGAAACCAACAACCCCGTGCTTGGCAGCCACATAGGCGCCTTTGTACGGCGATGCGCGAAGACCGTGAGCACTGGCAATGTTGACGATCCGGCCCCACCCCGCAGCGCGCATCAAAGGCAGCGCGGCAGCAGTGGTATGAAACGCCGATGACAACATGATCGCGATGATCGCATCCCACTTGGCCACGGGAAAATCTTCGATCGCCGCAACATGCTGAATACCCGCATTGTTCACTAGCAGATCACACTGCCCCGCCTTTTCAATCAACCCGCGTGCCTCGTCGCCTTTGGACAGGTCTGCTTGGATGTAGCGCGCCGTGACACCGAACTCCTTGCTGATCTGTTCCGCGAGTGCGTGATCGTCATCGTTATCTGTGTAGGAATTCAAAACAACGTCGGCCCCAGAGCGGGCGAGTTCCTTGGCAACGCCAAGACCGATTCCCGAATTAGATCCGGTGATGACTGCGGTTTTGCCCTTCAGCGACATGTGAGTTTCCTTTTTTCTGCAGCTACTTTGGAAACGGTATAGTGCACGCGCAGCGAAAATTGAAATGCCCGACACACCATCTCGAAATCACATGAGGTAAAACTCTGCTGACCAAAAAAAACGCCCGCACAAGGCGGGCGCAGTTATTGAGGCAGGTTTCATACAGGCAAGAAACCTATCGAGCAGTGATTTCAATATAGGCAATTCGCGAACTTACTCCAACCCAAAAGTTTGAGGATGCACAAAACTTTGATAGTGTGCCGAAAAACAACAGATCGGGCAGGACACGATGACACAACGTAACCTGAGTATACGGGCACTTTGGCACGTCGCATGCACGCTGGCCTTGTGCTGCAGCGCAGCGCACGCCCAACAAGGGCCGAAACATGGCATAGCTATGTATGGTGAGCCTGCTCTACCACCTGATTTTGTGTCGCTTCCTTATGCGAATCCGGACGCTCCCACCGGCGGGCGGATCATTTTCGGCGAAGTTGGCGGGTTTGATTCTCTCAATCCTCACATCTTGAAGGGCAATGCACCTTGGGGGGTGCAGGCCAATGTTTTCGAAGGCTTGATGGGGCGAAGCTATGACGAGCCGTTCACCTTGTACGGATTATTAGCCGCAACGATCGAGACCGGGCCGAATCGGGAATGGGTTGAATTCACTCTCCGGCCCGAGGCGCGATTCTCTGACGGCAGCCCCGTCACTGTCGACGATGTCATCTGGTCCCACACCATTCTGGGCACCGAAGGACACCCACGGTTTCACGCCGCATGGCAGAAAGTCGACACAATCGAACAGACCGGGCCAAGCAGCCTACGGATCACGTTTAATTCTCCCGACCGCGAATTGCCCTTGATCATGGGTCTGCGTCCGATCTTCCAAAAGGCCCAATGGGGAGGCCGTGATTTCGCAGCTTCGTCAATGATACCGCCTATCGCGACTGGCCCATACGTCATCGATAAAGCCGATCCCGGCCGGAGCCTCGTTCTGAGCCGGAATCCAGACTATTGGGGGCGTGATCTTCCCTTTGCTCAGGGGCAGTATAACCTAGATGAAATCCGCTATGAGTATTTCGCAGACAGTGGCGTGATGTTCGAAGCATTCAAAGCTGGCGAAATCACAAGTTTCCGCGAAGGCGATGCCGCCCGGTGGGACGAAGGGTATGATTTTGGTGCCGTGGCATCGGGTGAGATCGTCAAAGCCGAAATACCGCATGAACGGCCCACGGGAATTTCTGGACTTGTGTTCAACACCCGCAGTCCTGTGTTTTCGGATTGGCGGGTTCGCGACGCCCTGCTCCATGCCTTCAACTATACCTTCATTGCCCAGACTCAGACCGGCGGCGCGGACCCACGCATTCCAAGTTTCTTCGGAAACTCTGTGCTGGCCATGGGCGACGGCCCCGCAGAGGGTCCAGTGCGCGCCCTTCTTGAGCCGTTTGAAGACAGTTTGGTTCCGGGCGCCTTGGACGCATATGCACTGCCCGCCGGGGACGGGACGGCGCGCAACCGCAAAGGCATTCGCACCGCCGTGCAGCAACTGGAGGCGGCCGGCTGGACCCCTCAAGACGGAGTGATGCGGAACCAGAATGGCACGCCGCTGACATTTGAGATCTTGTTGCGGCAAGGGTCGGCGCAAGAGCAGGCCATCGTGAACATCTTCACCGAAGCGTTGGGTCGCCTTGGGATCAGCCCGAAAATCACAACCATCGACAATGCGCAGTATGTAGAGCGAACCAATGTCTATGATTTTGACATGGCCTTCTACCGCCGCGCCCTGTCACTGAGCCCCGGCAACGAACAGATCCTGTATTGGGGATCAGACGGCGTGACGGAACCCGGCAGCCGCAACTGGATGGGAATGGATAGCCCCGCAGCCGAAGCAATGATCGACACAATGCTGAACGCGCGCTCGTCGGATGAGTTCACATCCGCAGTGCGCGCCCTTGATCGCGTGTTGACGACCGGGCGCTATGTGATCCCGCTTTGGTATTCTGCTGCGTCCCGGCTCGCCTTCCGCAAAGAGCTTCACTACCCCGACCGGCTTCCGCTTTACGGGGACTGGAGCGGGTTTCAGCCAGATGTCTGGTGGTGGGAAGAGTGATCCGGGCTGCGGGCCGGCCCTTTAGCCGACGCGTCGAGCATGGAAACCAAGCGCAGCCAACTTTTGCCAAGGTAGCCCCCGTTTGACATCGCTTGACGACACTAGCCCGCCGCCGCCCCGCCCCGAACACTTCAACATGGCGGCGCACGTGTTGCGCCGGGCTACGGGCCAGCCTGACAAGGTTGCGCTGACCATCATGCAAAAAGGCAAAGCCGAAGAGCTGACCTATGGCGCTTTGGCCAAGCGGGTCTATGACATCGCCGGGGCGTTGCGTGCGCGCGGTATTTCAGATGGCGCGCCGGTCTTGCTCAGGCTGGGCAACACGGTGGAGTTTCCGTTGGTGTTTCTGGGCTGCATTGCTGCGGGGTTGGTACCGGTGGTGACATCCGCACAACTGACCCAGCCCGAAATCACCAAGATGTCGGCACAGGTGGCACCTGTGTTGATCGTCTCTGAAGCAGGTCTTTCGCTGCCCGACCCTATGCCTTGCAAGATGTGTGCGCCCGGCGATTTGACCGGCGTCGCCCCTGCCATGCCCAGCCCCGGTGACCCGAGCGGGCCCGCCTATATCGTTTTCACGTCGGGCACATCGGGCGTGCCTCGCCCGGTGCTGCACGCGCACCGCGCCCTTTGGGCTCGCGGTATGATGATCGACGGATGGTATGGTCTGCGCTCGGACGACAGGGTGCTTCATGCCGGGGCGTTCAATTGGACCTACACACTGGGCTGTGGCCTGCTGGATCCGTGGAGCGTGGGCGCCACTGCGCTGATCCCGGCAGCCGGGACCCCGCCCACCGATTTGCCAACGTTGATCGCACAGTATCGCGCCAGCATCTTTGCCGCAGCGCCCGGCGTGTACCGACAGATGCTGCGCGGGGTCGTCCCGCCATGCCCGGCGCTGCGGCATGGACTTTCAGCAGGTGAGAAGATGGCCCCATCGTTGCACTCCGCCGTTTCCACGGCCATGGGCGTGCAAGTCCATGAAGCGTTTGGAATGTCCGAATGTTCCACCTTCATTTCCGGCAGCCCCGCACGCCCGGCCCCGGCCGACACTTTGGGATTCGCGCAAGCCGGGCGGCGTGTCGCAATTTTGGGCTCAGACGGTCAACCTGTTCCCCGCAACACCCCCGGCGTCATCGCTATTGGTGCCGATGATCCGGGCCTCATGCTGGGCTATGTCGCCGCACCGAATGAAACGAAGGCACGCTTCACGCCGGATCATGCGTGGTTTTTGACCGGCGACTGGGGCGCAATGGGGCCGGATGGGGCCATCAGCTATTTGGGGCGACACGATGACATGATGAATGCAGGGGGCTATCGCTTGTCGCCTTTAGAGGTCGAAACTGCTTTGACCGCGCACCCCGATGTGACCGAGGCAGCGGCCTTTGAAGTCGCGCTAGGCCCCGGCAAGACCACCATCGCACTGGCCTACACCGCGACAGCCCCCTGTTCAAAAGTTGACTTGGAAGCGTTTGCAGCCGCACGGTTGGCCCGTTACAAGGTGCCCAGACTGTTTTTGCATGTGGCCGCACTTCCCCGCGGCGCGAATGGAAAGATCCTGCGTCGCCAGTTGCGCCAAGACTTCGAGGACTCCAATGGTCAAGCTTGATATCTTTTCCGACCCTATTTGCCCCTGGTGCCTGATCGGCAAGACCCAATTGGACCGCGCGTTGGCACAGCGGCCCGGCCACCCTTTCAAGATCGTATGGCACCCGTTTCAACTGAACCCGGACATGCCGGCAGAAGGCATGGACCGCCGCGAATACCTTGAAACCAAGTTCGGCGGGCGCGACCGTGCCGTAAAGGTCTATTCGCAAATCGACGATGCCGCGCGCGCGATCGGGTTGGAATTGAACTTTGAGGGAATCAAGCGAACCCCCAACACGCGCAACGCCCACCGGCTCATTCTTTGGTCCGAAATCGAAGACAAACAGGATGCAGTCGTGGATGCCCTGTTCACCGCCTATTTCATCGACGGTCGAGATATCGGCGATGTTGATGTACTTGCGGATATTGCCGACGCGTCGGGTCTCGATGCGGCAGTCGTTCGGCGTCTTTTGTCTGGCGACAGCGACATTTCCGAAATCGTGGACCGCGATGCAACCGCACGTGCAATGGGGCTGAGCAGTGTGCCGACATTCATCGTTGGCGGACAGCACGCCGTACCCGGCGCACAACCTGCGGAATTGTGGCTGCAAGTCATTGACGAAATGACCGGCGCGCAGAAAACAGCCTGAGTTCAGCGCGCAGACGCACGACCCCTTGTGCGCAAACGGCTGCAATTTGGCCTCGCGGGGTCGACTGGAAAGGTCTAGCTGGACCCATGACCTTCCAACCCAAAGCCCCGCTTTCCCGCCCCGAATTCGTGGCGCTTATGGCAATGCTTATGGCAACTATCGCCTTCTCATTGGATGCGATGTTGCCCGCACTTCCCCGTATCGCTGCGGAACTTAGCCCCGACTCGCCAAACGATGCGCAATTGATCGTCTCGTTCTTTGTGCTGGGAATGGGCATCGGAACAATATTTGCCGGCCCGCTGTCAGACAGTTTTGGTCGCAAGACCGTCATCGCCCTGGGGTCATTCACATATTGCGCCGGGGCAGCCGTTGCATGGCACGCCGAAACGCTGGAATGGCTGCTGATCGGACGCGTCCTTCAGGGTTTTGGCGCCGCTGGGCCAAGGGTCGTGGCGCTGGCCATCATACGCGATCTCTATTCCGGCCGGGCCATGGCACAGATGGTGTCCTTCGTGATCGTTGTATTCACCTTGGTACCCGCCATCGCACCGACTTTCGGAGCTGTGCTGATGTCTGTCACAGGCGGTTGGCGTGGTCTTTTCCCATCCTTCATGGTCTTTTCGCTGGTCGGCCTGTTCTGGTTGACCCTTCGCCAACCCGAAACTCTGCCTCGGGAAAAGCGCCGCCCACCGCAATTGGCCCCGGTTGCTCACGCCACCTTGGAGGTGCTGCGCCACCCGGTCGTGCGTGGAACCATCCTTGTGCAAATCCTTGCCTTTGCGATGCTTTTCGCCAATCTATCCTCTGTTCAGATGGTGTTCGATAAAACCTTTGGGTTGGCGGACAGCTTTCACCTTTGGTTCGCGCTGATCGCTGTCGTCGGCGCAATGGGGGGCTTTTTGAACGCAAGGCTGGTGATGCGGCACGGGATGCGCTGGGTGATCACAGGGTCACTTGCAGTACAGGTGGCCATCTCAGCCGTTTTCGTTGCCGGTATGGCCTTTGATCTGTGGTCCGCTGATCTGCTGTTCTGGGCTTTCCTGATCTGGACCGGCAGTGTGTTTGCCACGGCCGGGCTGACACTGGGCAACATCAACGCCTTGGCACTTGAACCGATGGGGCACATCGCCGGGACTGCGGCGTCTGTCGTAAGTGCACTTGGGTCGATCGGTGCCGCGCTGCTGGCGGCGCCTGTCGGTCTTGCCTTTGATGGCACGCCGCTCCCCGTGGCTGGCGGTGTGCTGATCTATGGGGCTTTAGCGCTGATCTTGATGAAACGGCTTCCGCTGGATCGCCCGACGCCAATTTGATCCGACCATATCCGTGCCGCGCCCGCGACATCAGCCTGCGGCACTCATCAGACCGTCTGCTTTCAGACGTGACAGGGTTTCATCAAGCGCGGTGCGCGCCCGATCAACCAATGTGTCAATTTCGTCTTCGGTGATGATCAGCGGCGGCGAGATGATCATGCGGTCGCCCACATGGCGCATCACCAGATTATTGGCAAAGCACCGCTCGCGGGCTCTAAGACCCACGGTCCCCTCGGGCGCGGCAAAGCGGGCCCGCGCGCCTTTGTCAGGTGTCAGTTGAAGCGCCCCCATCATTCCGCAGGTTTCAGCCGACCCGACCAGCGGGTGATCGGCCAACGTGGCCCACGCAGCGGCAAGATACGGCCCAGTCTGGCGACCGACGCGTCCGGGCAGGTCTTCGTCTTCAAGAATTTTTAGATTCGCCAAGGCAACCGCAGCCGCAACCGGGTGACCCGAATAGGTGTAGCCGTGATTAAACTCGATTCCGCCAATCACCTCTGCCACGCGATCTGACATGATGGAACCGCCAATCGGCTGGTAGCCCGAGGACAGCCCTTTGGCGATTGTCATGATATCCGGGCGCAGCCCCATGGTCTGGCTGCCGAACCAGTTGCCAGTACGCCCAAAGCCGGTGATCACTTCGTCTGCGATCAGCAAGATGTCATGTGCGTCGCAGATCCGCTGGACTTCGGGCCAATACGTGGCCGGCGGTACGATGACGCCGCCCGCGCCCTGCACCGGCTCCGCGATGAAAGCGGCTACTTTATCTTCGCCCAGATCGGCAATGACCGTCTCAAGTTCACGCGCACGGGCGATACCAAAATCCTCGGGCGCCATCTCGCCGCCCTCGGCCCACCAATGGGGCTGGCCGATATGAACGATGCCGGGTATCGGAAGCCCGCCTTGCGCGTGCATGGCCGACATCCCCCCCAGCGATGCCCCCCCCATGGTGGAGCCGTGATAGGCATTGCGCCGGGATATGATGATCTGCTTTTCAGGCTCGCCCTGCGCCGCCCAGAATTGCCGCACAAGACGGATGTTCGTATCATTCGCTTCAGACCCGGAACCGGCGAAGAAGACGTGGTTCAAATCCCCCGGCGCAAGTTCAGCCAGTTTGGCGGCCAGCGCGATGGCCGGCACATGGGTGGTCTGAAAGAACGTATTATAAAACGGCAATTCGCGCATTTGGGCTGCGGCAGCTTCAGCCAGCGCATCCCGGCCATAGCCAGCATTGACGCACCACAGCCCGGCCATGCCGTCTAGAATGCGGTTCCCCTCGCTATCGGTGAGCCAGCACCCCTCACCGCGCAAGATCACGCGCGCACCGGTTTGCGCCAGACCTTCTGCATGGGTGAACGGATGCATATGGTGCGCGGCGTCCAGCGCCTGAAGCTCTGCCGTGGGCAGATGATTGGTGATGCGCGTCATGGGAAAGCCTTTTAGAGGTGCCTGCCAGAAATCTACTCCCGGCGAGCACGCCCCGCAAGGACCGATGGACCACGCGCGCCCCCTGCGGTAAGGGTGGTCCCAGTCAACTGACAGGGGCCAATATGAACTGCGTCTTCGTGCAAATCCGCTGCAAACCCGGCACTGCTTACCGCGTTGCCGATGACATCACACTGCGCGAAATTCACTCAGAATTGTATTCCACAAGCGGCGACTACGATCTGCTGCTCAAACTTTACATTCCCGCTACCGAGGATGTTGGCAAGTTCATCAACGACAACATCATGGACATAGACGGTATTGAGCGCACCTTGACAACATTGACCTTCAAGGCGTTCTGAACCCGGTCTCGACAATCTTCCGCAACCGCGTTCTAACCGCTGTGCAAGCGTCATGAGAACGCAAGGGAGATAAGACATGCACACAAAATCCGCGAAGACGGTCGTCATTGATAGCTTTGGCGGCCCAGAGGTATTGCGCGTTGAAGAGCGCCCCGTGGGTGAGCCTGGCCCCGGTGAAATCCGGATCCGCCACGAAGCCTGCGGTCTGAACTTCATTGACGTGTATCAGCGCACTGGACTTTACCCGCAGCAATTGCCCGCCGCCTTGGGGCGCGAAGCGGCAGGCGTGGTTGAAGCGGTTGGGGAAGGCGTCACGCATCTGCAAGCGGGTGACCGTGCGGCCTATGCCAGCGGCGTCTCTGGCGCGTATTGCGAAGCCTGCGTGCTGCCTGCCTCGCAGGTCTGCCCGCTGCCTGACGGCATTTCCTTCGAGGAAGGCGCGGCGATGATGCTGAAGGGTCTGACGGTCAATTACCTGTTTGGCCGAACCGTTCCGATTGCCCGTGGTGACACAGTGCTGTTTCACGCTGCGGCGGGCGGTGTCGGTCTGATCGCCTGCCAATGGGCGCGGGACGAAGGCATCAACCTGATCGCAACGGCAGGCACAGACGAGAAGTGCGCGCTGGCAAAGGAACATGGCGCAACGCATGTCATCAATTATCAGACCGAGGACTTTGTTGCCCGTGTCAAGGAACTGACTGGCGGCAAAGGGGTCGATGTGGTGATGGACAGTGTCGGCGCGGATACGTTCGAAGGATCGCTGGATTGCCTGAAAGGGCTGGGGATGATGATTTCCTTCGGCAACGCCTCTGGCAAGGTGCCGCCCTTTGATCTGGGCATTCTGGCTGCAAAAGGGTCATTGAAGATCACGCGCCCAACGCTGTTTGGACATATCGCAGATCATGAAACCTGCCAGAAAATGGCCCAGGAATTGTTTGCCAAAGTTCTGAGCGGGGCAGTCAAAATCCGGATCGATCAGCGCTTTCCACTGACCGAAGTTGCCGAGGCGCACAGAACGCTGGAAGCCCGCAAGACGACTGGTGCGACCATTCTGACCGTCTGAAACGCGTCGGGGGCCGATTTGGCCCCCGCACGCCCGTTCCTAGCCCAGAGCATAGCCCGCACCGCGGACTGTGCGAACCGGATCGTCGCCCCCAAACTGGCACAGAGCCTTGCGCAAGCGCCCGATATGCACATCGACGGTTCTGGTATCGACATAGATGTCGCGCCCCCAGACCCGGTCCAGCAACTGCTCCCGACTCCAAACGCGGCCAGGTTTTTCCATGAATGTCGACAAAAGGCGGAACTCGGTCGGGCCAAGCTTCAGTGAATTACCATCGCGGAACACCTTGTGGCTTTCCGAATCCAGCGTGATGCCATCAAACTCAAGAACCTGACCGACCGTTGCCGGGCGCGTGCGCCGCAACTGCGACCGAACGCGGGCCATTAATTCGACGACAGAATATGGCTTTATGACATAGTCGTCTGCACCGGTTTCCAAGCCCCGCACACGGTCGACTTCTTCAGAACGCGCCGACAGCATGATGATTGGCACGTTGCGGGTTTCAGCCTTGGTTTTGAGCTGGCGGCACACTTCGATGCCCGAAACATTAGGTAGCATCCAATCGAGCACAATAAGATCTGGTGCCGATTCTTTGACCAGCATCAAGGCTTCTTCACCATTGACCGCGCGAGAGACCCCATAGCCTTCGGATTCAAGGTTATAGGCCAGAACTTCACGCTGTGACGGCTCGTCTTCGACGATCAACACATTGGGCTGAGAAGCAGCGCTGGACATGTCAGTTTTCCTTGGTGTTCGCCATGAATGATGTCAGGTCTTGCTTGGGCCGCACATCTGTCGGCATATCGCCGGTCACGAGATAGATCACCTGATCGGCGATAGACGTCACGTGATCGCCCATGCGTTCAATGTTCTTCCCAATGAAATGCAGGTGCATGCACGCTGTGATGTTGCGCGGATCTTCCATCATGAACGTAAGGAACTGTCGGAACAGCGAGTTGTACATCTGATCCACATCGGCATCGCGCTGGCGCACGTCTTCGGCCAAATTAACATCGCGCATGATATACGCGTCGAGCGCGTCTTTCAGCATGAGCTCAACGGCCTGCGCCATGCGGCGAATGTCTGACGGCGCCCCTTCCATCTGGCTCATTTGCACCAGCACCGAATTACGCTTTGCGATATTCTTGGCGTAATCGCCGATCCGCTCAAGGTTGCCGCTCACTTTAAGGACGGTGAGCACGGTGCGCAGATCGCTGGCTGCGGGCGCGCGAAGGGCAATCACCTGCGCGGCCTGCTCATTGATCAGCACCTCAAGCCGGTCAATGGCACGGTCACGGTTGCGCACGTCATTGGCAAGTTCTTCGTCCCGCATTTCCAAAGACCGCGCGGCATCAAGAATGGCGCTTTCGACAAGCCCACCCATTTTCATGATGTGTGCCTGTATCGCCTCAAGATCACGGTCAAAGGCAGACGCGATATGTTGTTCGTTCGGCAATGTAAAAGTCCTTTGATTCAGCCGATACGGCCGGTGATATAGGCTTCGGTACGGGGATCTTTCGGATTGGTGAAAATCTCGTTCGTGGCTCCGAATTCCACCAGATCACCAAGATGGAAGAACGCGGTCTTCTGGCTGACGCGGGCGGCTTGCTGCATGGAGTGGGTCACGATCACCACCGAATAGTTCGCACGCAACTCGTCGATCAATTCCTCGACCTGGGCCGTTGCGATCGGGTCGAGCGCGGAACACGGCTCGTCCATCAGAAGAACCTCGGGTTCTGTCGCGATGGCACGGGCGATGCACAGCCGCTGCTGCTGGCCGCCAGACAAACCGGTGCCCGGTGCGTGCAACCGATCCTTTACTTCGTTCCAAATCGCCCCGCGGCGCAAGGATTTCTCTACGATCTCATCAAGATCCGCTTTGGTTTTGGCCAAACCGTGAATGCGCGGGCCATAGGCGATGTTGTCATAGATCGATTTCGGGAACGGGTTGGGCTTTTGGAACACCATCCCAACCTTCGCGCGAAGCTGAACCGGATCAACCTTGCTGTCATAAATATCTTCACCGTCCAGCGTGATGTTGCCAGTCACCCGGCACACATCAATCGTGTCGTTCATTCGGTTCAGACAGCGCAGGAAAGTGGACTTGCCACACCCCGAAGGCCCGATGAAAGCAGTCACAGTGTTGTCTTCAATGTCGACGTCAATGCCCTTGATCGCCTCGGTTTCACCGTAGAACACGTGGACGTCGCGCCCGGCAAACTTGATCGTGTTGGTGGTCACGTCACGCTCCAAAATTCTCATGTCGTTCATTACATCTACTCCGTTTACCAGCGACGCTCAAATCGACGACGAAGGATGATCGCTACAAGGTTCATGAGGACCAGCATGACCAAAAGGACAATGATGGCACCGGACGCACGTTCAAAGAAGGCCGGGTCGGACCGCTGGGTCCAGTTATAGACCTGCACAGGCAGCGCGGTGGACGGGTCAAACAGACCCTCTGGGGGCATGCCCGGATACTCGCGGACAAAAGCCACCATGCCGATCAAAAGCAACGGCGCAGTTTCGCCAAGCGCCTGCGCCAGACCGATGATTGCGCCTGTCAGGATACCGGGCATGGCCAGCGGCAGCACGTGATGAAAGACCGTCTGCATTTTCGACGCTCCAACCCCGAGAGCCGCATCCTTGATCGATGGCGGCACCGATTTCAACGAAGCGCGGGTCGAGATGATAATCGTGGGCAGGGTCATCAGCGTGAGCACCAAGCCGCCCACAACAGGGGCAGACTGCGGAAGGTGTGCGAAGTTGATGAAGATCGCCAGACCAAGGATCCCAAAAACAATCGACGGAACAGCCGCCAGATTAGAAATATTCACTTCGATCACATCCGTGACCCAGTTTTTCGGCGCGAACTCTTCCAAGTAAATCGATGCGGCCACACCAATGGGCAATGCCAGAACCAGAACCACAAGCATCATGTAGACAGAACCAAGGATCGCCACCCCAAGGCCTGCGGCCTCTGGGCGCTGGTCTGATGCGTCTGGGGCAGTAAGGAAACCGGGGTTGATTGCTGTGGTCATATAGCCAGCTGCGGCCATCTCATCAGCCGCCATAAGCTGCTCCGGTGTGACATTGCCATCCAGGGCGGCACTTTCCATCGTCACACGGCCTTTGAAGTAGCCGTCAATGCGCCCGTTCGCGAGGAACTTGAACTGTTGGGTGGTTCCGATCATGTCGGGGTTTTTCATGACATAATTGCGCAACTGCCCGGCTGCTTCTTTCGAGATCATGTCACCGATCATCTTGTCGGTCAGCCCTTCGATATCGCTGCCCATCTCTTGAACCATGGCTTGGGCAGCCTGCTTGATCAGCGGCGTGTAGCCGAAGGTCATGACCTTGGCGATGTCAGCGGGATCACGATTGCCATTCTTGTCCAGCACATCGGCGCGCAGTTCGACATCCATGACGATGTAGGTCTGCTTGAACGACGGCAGGCCGTTCCCCAGGATCGAGATCAGCAGCACGACCAGCGACATCAAGCCAACTGCGATAGCTGTCAGTCCATAGGCACGGAAACGCTTTTCAGATGCGTTTCGCTTCTTGGTTCTGCTGGACTGCTCATAGAGAGACGAAGGCGCCGAGGGCGCGGCCGCCGGCGACACGGGCGATGCGGATGCGTCGGTCATTCGTACTGCTCCCGGTACTTGCGAACGATGTAAAGCGCGAGGACATTCAGCCCGAGCGTGATGACAAAAAGTGTGATGCCAAGGGCAAAGGCGACCAGCGTTTCAGGTGAGGCAAAGTCGGTGTCGCCGGTCAACTGGCTGACGATCTTAACGGTGACGGTGGTCATGGCTTCGAACGGGTTCAGCGACAAACGCGCCGCCGCCCCTGCCCCCAGCACAACAATCATCGTCTCGCCAATTGCGCGCGATGCGGCCAGCAACACTGCGCCGACAATGCCGGGCAACGCCGCCGGAATGACCACCTGCTTGATGGTTTCCGATTTGGTTGCCCCAAGTCCATAAGACCCATCCCGCATCGCCTGCGGCACGGCGTTGATGATGTCGTCTGACAGGGAGGACACAAAAGGGATCAGCATGATGCCCATAACAAGCCCCGCCGTCATCACGGACGACCCGCTATCACTCAGCCCCAAGGGCTGGGCGAAATAATCACGCAACATGGGCCCGACTGTGATCAGTGCAAAAAGGCCGTAAACGATGGTGGGAATACCGGCGAGCACTTCGAGCAATGGCTTGGCAACCCCGCGCACCTTTGGCCCGGCATATTCGGCAAGATAAATTGCAGCAAACAGGCCGACCGGCACAGCAAACAGTAGCGCGATGAAGCTGACATACATCGTGCCCCAAAGCAGCGGCAACATGCCAAGGTCGCTTTCACCCTGAAAGCGCGGCGTCCAATTGGTGCCAAAGAAAAAGTCAGCGATCGAGTACTGCTTGAAAAAGTTCACCGTCTCGAACAGCATCGACATAACGATGCCGACCGTTGTCAGGATCGCGATGGACGCCGCAGCGATCAGAACCCCTTTGACCAATTTCTCGGTCACGTTCCGCGCCCGATACTCAAGCGAAATGCGTTGGAACGTGACGAAAAAGGCGACCGCTGCGGCAAACAGGGTCAAGACCACTGCCAGCGTGTTTGAGGTATCTTCCTGCCATACGACACTTTGAATGATGGACCCGCCAACCATGGCAAGCACACCCGCCAGAAACACAGCAAGCGCAACATTGGCGCCGTGAAAAGGGATGTTGGAATGAAGTGCGCGATTGTCATTGCCAGAGATGGTCGCAGCCTTTCGGCGGCCCATGACATATCCGGTGGCAGAGATCGCACACAGGATCAGAAACAGCATTATGCCCGGCATGGTCCTACCTGCTCTGGAACGTTCGTTCGGAATGGCGAAAGAAGCGGCCGGTCATCAGCCGCTTCTCAAGTTTTATGGCTTAAGAGCCGGACGCCATGGTTTCTTCGTTCTCGATCATGGACTGTGTCGCGCCCAGTTCGGGATCGGGTGTCAGGCCGTATTCGGAGAGCGGGCCACCGGGGCCAGCAACCGCGTCATTCACGAAGAACGATGCGTATTCCTTCAGGCCGGGGATCACGCCGAAATGCGCCTTCTTGATGTAGAAGAACAATGGGCGGGATACGGGGTATTCCCCAGTTGCAATGGTCTCGGTCGATGGTGAAACACCGCTCATGGTCGCAACTTTAAGCTTGGATGTGTTGTTCTCGTAGAAGGACAAGCCAAATACGCCAACGCCAGTCGGGTTGCTTTCGATGCGCGCCAAAGTCTCGGTGTAGTCGCCGTCGATATCCACCGAACGACCATCTGTACGAACCGACATGCAGGCGGTCTCTGCGTCGTCCTCAGACATGCCCAACTCGTTCATCATGGCGTCCAGCGCGCCTGTGGCTTCACACCCAGCCAACAGAACCTTTTCTTCGAAAACTTCACGCGTGCCGTGCTTGGTACCCGGAATGAACGCCTGAATTTCTTCGGCTGGAAGGGATGCATCAACGTCAGCCCAAGTGGTGTTCGGGTTGGTGACAAGCGCGCCATCCACGACGATCTCTTGTGCCAGAGCCGTGTACCACTGTGCCTCGGTAAAGGCGGTATAAGCCGGGCCGTTGATGTCGCTGGCGAATACGATGCCATCATACCCGATGCGCACTTCGATGATGTCGGTCACGCCGTTCTCGGCGCAGGCCTTGATTTCTTTCTCACGAATGCTGCGCGATGAGTTTGCGATATCAACAGTGTTCTCGCCAACGCCTTCGCAGAACTTCTTGAGACCCGCAGAGGAGCCACCGGATTCAACCACAGGCGTGGGGAAGTCGAAGTTCTCGCCAAAAAGTTCGGCAACGATATTTGCATAGGGCAGGACGGTCGACGAACCGGCAACCTGTACCTGATCACGCGCAGAAGCGGCAGTTGCCGAGATGGCAGCGATTGCCAGCGCGGAGGCGGACAGTTTGATGAGTTTCATTCGGATCTCCGTACGAAGTGTAAGTGCCACACAACCGTGGCTACGGTGGTGGACTAGTGCCCCTATGTAACAAGTTTGTAATACTTTTATGACGCCGTGGTGAAGAAGTGCGGTCAAGCCAGTTTTTGTTGAAATACATGTGCGAAACAGAAGCCCACACCACCATCAACTTATTGTTTTTTCTTGCTTAAAATAAAAAATGGGTATCTTAGAAAAAGCGCCCGGCCTCACGTGATTTCTACGCTATTCACGGTCTATGAAGCACGATTCGGGCTCTTTGCGACATCTTTCCGGCAATTGTGACACGGCCTGTGCAGAGCAAGTCCGCAAAGTGAATCGCCAAGTCAATGTCGCAGCAGCACATCCATGTGCCGCTTTGCTATTAGCTTGTTCCGGTCTTGGATTCGGCCCGCTCGGCCAGTGTCATCCATTCTTCTTCCGCATCAGACAGCGCACCGTGCCGTTCCACCAAAGCATCTGTCGCTTTCTGGAACTTGACAGGCGCGTCCGTGAACATCGTCGGCTCGGCTGCAAGGAAGTCTTCGAGTTTGGTAATTTCGGCTTCAAGCCGGGCAATTACGCCTGGCAGTTCGTCCAACCTGTGTTGCTCTGTAAAACTAAGGCCTTGATCCACGTCCTTTGGCACGCCCAGATCGGTGGTCTTTCCGCCAGACTTTGCGCCGGGCTTGGTGGTCTTGTCAGGGGCGCCGCCAAAGACGTCGCCGCCCCGTTGCGCACGGTAATCCGACCATCCTCCGGGATAAGCCGTCGCTTTGCCGTCGCCCTCCATAGCCACGGTGGCACTGGCAACACGGTCAAGAAAGTCGCGGTCGTGGCTTACAAGAAGCACGGTCCCATCATAGTCGCCAAGCACATCCTGCAAGAGATCAAGGGTTTCGATATCCAGATCGTTCGTTGGTTCGTCGAGCACCAGCAAGTTGCTGTCCCGCGCCATGATACGCGCCAAAAGCAGCCGTGCCTTTTCACCGCCCGACAAAGACCGCACAGGAGCACGGGCCTGCCGTTCGTCGAAAAGAAAATCCTTGAGATAACCCACAACGTGTTTTGGCACACCGCGCACCATGACCTGATCGGCCCGGCCCGAGACACGCATGGACGGATCGCCAGTCAGGCTGTCCCAAAGGGTGGCATTCGGGTCAAGCTGTGCGCGGTTCTGGTCGAACACTGCAACTGAAAGGTTCGAGCCAAGTTTCACGCTCCCGGTATCTGGCTCAATCTCGCCGGTCAGCATTTTGAGCAAGGTGGATTTGCCCGCGCCATTTGGGCCAACAAAAGCGATCCTGTCGCCCCGCAGCACCCGAAGATCGAAGGGGGCGAGAATGGTTCGATCACCGAATTTCTTTGAAATTCCCGTGGCTTCAATCACACGCTTGCCGGATTTTTGACCCGAGGCCAAGGCAAGGTCAGCCGCGCCAGACCGGTTAATCTGGGATGCGCGCTCAGCCCGAAGGGCTTGCAGTGCGCGCACTCTGCCTTGGTTGCGCTTTCGCCGGGCACTGATGCCTTCGACAGCCCAGCGAGCTTCTGCTTTGATCTTGCGATCAAGCTTGTGCCGCGCGTCATCTTCTTCGGCCCAAGTTTTTTCACGCCACGCTTCGAAATCGGCAAAGCCCTGTTCCTGACGGCGCACCGCCCCGCGGTCGATCCACAGCGTTGCGCGGGTCAGTGCGGTCAAGAACGCCCTATCGTGGGATATCAGTACAAAGGCCGCGCGTGTGCTCTTGAGCCGCTCTTCCAGCCACCCAATCGCCTGCACGTCCAAATGGTTGGTGGGCTCGTCCAGCAGCATCAAATCCGGATCTTCGGCCAGCAACTTTGCCAGTGCCGCGCGCCTGCGTTCCCCGCCAGACGCCGCGCTGACAGCAGTGTCGGGGTTCAGCTTCAGACCGTCTGACACCATTTCCACGCGATAGGCTTCCCCATCGGGCAGATCGCTCGCCGCAAAATCGCCAAGCGTCGCAAAGCCCTCTAGACTTGGTTCCTGGTGCATGTAGCCGACGGATTGACCGGGGGCGATTGTGACACTGCCCCTGTCGGCCTCGACCAAACCGGCCATGACCTTCATCAATGTGGACTTGCCCGACCCGTTGCGACCAACCAGAGCGACCCGGTCGCGCGGTTGCACGACAAGACCGAGGTCTGAAAACACCGGGTCCCCACCGAAGGTAAGGGAAATGTCGGAAACTTGGAGAAGAGGAGGTTGCGCCATGGCGGCTGGCTATCCGTGTGTGCGGTGGCGGTCAAGCGTGACAAGGGCGCTAAAACGCCGTCGTTGCAGCAACCCGTCACTTCGTTTGCCGGACCAGAGAGGTCCATGAGCGGTGCCGCACAACCCTGTCAGACTTGGCTCATGCACGCAGGCACCCTACATCTTGTCCAACACGAGGAACGCGCTTCATGTTGCCTTTGTAACAGTCTGCGCGATCAAGAAAGGACCGGCCCCATGGACAAGATCGTCAAAACCGATGCCGAATGGCGCGCGCAGCTTTCGCCGCTGGCTTATAAGGTGACGCGCAAGCACGGCACAGAACGCGCAGGCACCAACGAAGATTTCCCGAAGGATCAGGGCATCTACACTTGCGTTTGCTGCGGCGCCCCGCTGTTCGAACAGGATGCCAAGTTCGAAAGTGGCACCGGCTGGCCCAGTTTTTACCAACCGATGGATACCGAGATGGTGGGCGAAAAAGCGGACAATTCGCTGTTCATGCGCCGTACCGAAGTGCACTGCAATCGCTGCGATGCCCATCTGGGACACGTGTTTCCCGATGGTCCCGCGCCAACTGGGCTTCGCTATTGCATCAACGGGGTCGCGTTGGCGTTTGAGCCGGATGTCTGATCAGACACGCTAGTTTCCTTCGCCAAGGAAGTCGCCAGCAGACGGCGTACCGACATTGCCGAAGATCCGGCGCAAGATGCCAAGTTCAGACACGGATGGATCCGTGACACGGGCGGTCAGCACAACGACTTGGCCGTCCGTTTCATTGAACCGCTCGATGTTTTCAACAGTTCCTGCATCGCTGAAACGCACAGCCACAATATCGCGCTTCGTGGTGACAGGTGCGAACGGACCAATGGTGCGCCTCTCGGACGAGACATAGTACCACGCATCTTCGTCTTCGACGCCGCGGGTCAACGGAGCGCCGATCTTTTCGACCACAGAGTCGCGTGTGTCGTCACCGACTGCGATTTCGGCCAATTGATCATCGGCGGGGACGTATCCGTGGCTCCGCTCAATCGGAGAGCAAGATACCAACGTGGCGCAGAGAGCCGCCCCTAAAAGCAAACGAAGTTCATGTGCCAGTGATGTCTTTGCCATGTTCCGCCTTGCCTGTGCTGCTTGCTTCTGGCACCCCGATAACCTGACCCTGCCAACCTGTTCAAGAATGGATACCGCCATGGCCCCCTCACGCCCCGGCGACGGAGCCGCCGAAAACGCCGCAAAGACACGGATCCGGTTGTCTGATCTGTCGCAACGCAAATCACATACTTTCCTGCTGATCCCCGATGCAGATCTCTGCGCAGCTATCGCGGCTGACCTAGACCTAATCGCCCTGCGCAAGCTGCGGCTGGAAGGCACGTTGACCCCAGCGGGCAAGCAAGACTGGGATTTAGCCGCACAACTCGGTGCCACTGTGGTGCAGCCTTGCGTTGCGACTTTGGCCCCTGTCACCACACGCATCGAAGAAAAGGTGCAACGTGGGTATCGGGCAGATCTGCCCGAGGATGATGACGCCACCGAGGTCGAAATGCACCTGGACGAGACACTGGAACCCCTTCCCGACACGATTGATCTTGAAGAGTTGGTGACTGAAGCACTGGCGCTGGCGCTGCCTGCCTACCCTCGTGTGGACGGCACGCAACCTGACAAGACCGTGTTTACGGAACCGGGCAAAACAGCGATGACCGATGAAGACGCCCGCCCCTTTGCCGGGCTCGCAAGACTGAAAGACAAGCTGGTTGGCGACGACTCTGGCAATTCTGGTGACGTTTAGGCCAAAAAACTACTTGCACCGCCACGCAAAACGATTAGAAGTCCGGCTTCGACTGACCGCGACAGGGTCGGCACACTTGTGCCCCGCCGCGAGATTATATGTACATACTGACGAACAAGGGTTGAGACATGGCTGTCCAGCAGAATAAAGTTACACGGTCGCGCCGTAATAAGCGCCGCTCGCACGACGCGCTGGTGGCCGGCAATCCAAATGAATGCACCAACTGCGGTGAACTCAAGCGTCCGCACCACGTGTGCCCGTCTTGTGGCCACTATGCTGACCGCGAAGTCGTTGCGGCTGGCGAAGTGGACATTGACGAAGACGCGGCATAAGCCGTTTTAGAAAATCCAAAAGCATGATGGCACGGCGGTCTCATAACAGCGCTGATCGTGCCATGCCGAAACCTGTTACGGTTTCAGTTGATGCGATGGGCGGCGACGCCGGTCCGGCACCAATTGTGGCCGGTATGGCGTGGTCGGCGGCAAAGAACCCTGACATCAGTTTCATTGTTTTTGGAAACTCCGAAACCCTTGAGAAGTTAGTGTCGAAGCGCAGCGTCTTGGCGGGCCGGTGCGAAGTTCGCCATGCCGCAGGCGTGGTAACGATGGACACCAAACCCAGCCAAGCAATGCGGAACGGCAAGGGTACGTCGATGTGGGAAGCCATCGACGCCGTGAAATCGGGCGACGCTCAGGTGTGTGTGTCGTGCGGCAACACCGGCGCGCTTATGGCCATGTCGATGCTTCGGCTTCGTAAGATCCCCGGAATCAATCGACCCGCTATCGCGTGTCTGTGGCCTTCTCGCAATCCCGGCGGCTTCAACGTAATGCTAGATGCAGGCGCGGACATACGCGCTGACGCCGAAGACCTTTTGCAATACGCTCTTATGGGGTCGTCCTACGCCCGTGTTGGTCTTGGTCTGGAAACGCCACGCGTGGGCTTGCTCAACGTCGGAACCGAAGAACACAAGGGCCGCGCCGAACTGAAGCTCGCGCACGACATGATCGCCGATGCTTCAAAATCAGCGCCTTTCGAATTTATTGGCTATGTCGAAGGGGGCGATCTGCCGTCTGACAGAGTGGACGTCATCGTAACTGACGGATTCACCGGCAATGTTGCTCTGAAGACCGGCGAAGGCACAGCCAAGCTAATCAGCGAACTTCTCAAGCAGGCCTTCAACTACTCTGCCCTTTCGCGCTTTGCGGCATTGCTGGCCCTGCCGTCTCTCAAGCGACTTCGCAAGCGGATTGACCCACGCCGGGTCAACGGCGGTGTGTTTCTTGGCTTGAACGGCTCTGTGATCAAATCCCACGGCTCAGCAGACGAGACCGGGGTTTCCGCCGCCATCAAACTGGCGTTTGAGCTTGGGCAGGTGGATTTCCCTGCAAGAGTTGCAGCGCGGGTTGCATCCCTTTCATCGCCGGTCCAAGGTGACGGTCCAGACACCGGACAGGCTTACGGTACATCCAAATGACAACACGCGCCGTGATCCGAGGAGTGGGTCACTATCTTCCCGAAAGAATATTCGAAAACGCCGAGTTCAGCGAAAAGTTGGACACAAGTGATAGCTGGATTCGCAGCAGGTCTGGCATTGAAAGGCGGCATTTTGCGGCCGAAGGTCAGGGAACGGCGGATCTTGCCACGCGCGCAGCACGGGCCGCTTTGGACGATGCCGGACTGAAACCCGCCGATATCGATGCGATTGTCGTCGCAACTTCCACAGCAGATTTAACTTTTCCGTCCGCAGCCACGATGGTGCAGGACAAGCTGGGCATGGAAGGCGGTTTTGCCTTCGATATTCAAGCCGTTTGCGCAGGGTTCGTGTTCGCGTTGGCCAATGCCAATGGCATGATTCTGTCGGGACAAGCTGACCGTGTGCTGGTGATTGGTGCGGAAACCTTCAGCCGTATCTTGGATTGGACCGATCGCGGCACCTGCGTGCTTTTCGGTGATGGTGCCGGCGCTGTCGTCCTTGAACGGGATACCGGCAATGGAACAGCGCAAGATCGTGGTATTCTGGCCAGTGATTTGAATTCTGACGGGCGGTATCGCGATCTTCTGTATGTTGATGGCGGCGTTTCGACACAGAACACCGGCCACCTGCGCATGCAAGGCAAAGAAGTTTTCCGCCACGCAGTTGAGAAGCTGGCCCAAACGGCCCACAAGGCGCTCGACAAGGCAGGGTTGTCGTCTGAGGATGTGAGTTGGATTGTGCCGCATCAGGCCAACTTGCGGATCATAAAAGCGACGGCACAGAAGATGGGCTTGGGTATGGACCGGGTTGTTGTGACGGTTCAGGATCACGGCAACACATCTGCGGCATCGATTCCCTTGGCTCTTTCCGTGGGAAAAGCCCGCGGTCAAATCAAACCGGGTGATCTTATCGTTGTCGAAGCAATAGGCGGTGGCCTTGCATGGGGCTCAGTTGTGTTACGCTGGTGACGCGAACCAGTATATTGTTGCACACGTGCAAACCCCGCCATTGACAGCATTTTCTCCTTGTCACTATCGTGAAGTCAAAACAGGGAGATAAGAAATGAGTGGCAAGACCCTCACCCGCATGGACCTAAGCGAGGCCGTGTTCAGAGAAGTCGGATTGTCGCGAAATGAATCCGCCCAGCTTGTTGAAAGCGTTCTGGCACATTTGAGCGACGCATTGGCATCTGGGGAATCGGTTAAAATTTCGTCCTTCGGCACCTTCAACGTCCGTGACAAGGCCGCCCGTGTCGGTCGCAACCCCAAGACCGGCGAAGAAGTTCCGATCCATCCCCGCCGCGTTCTGACCTTCAGGCCATCGCACCTGATGAAAGAGCGCGTCGCACAAGGCAACAAGAGCTAGAACGGCTAAACTCTTGATTCATGGATAAATCGCCCAACGCATTTCGCACGATAAGCGAAGTTGCCACCTGGTTGGAAACCCCGGCACATGTCTTGAGATTCTGGGAAAGTCGTTTTCCAGAACTCAAACCGGTTAAGCGTGCGGGTGGGCGACGGTACTACCGTCCCGAAGACATGCGGCTATTGGGCGGCATCAAGCATCTGCTTCATACCGAGGGTCACACGATCAAATCGGTTCAGGATCGCATCAAATCTGAGGGAATCGGCGATGTTGCTGAGCTCAGCCCGCCCTTGGAAAGCCCTGCAATGGGGATTGAGGTCGAAACTGCGAACACGGTGCAACATGAGCCCGAGTCTGCCGTTCAAGACGTGCAAGCACCACCAGCAGCAGCGGCAGAGGTGGTGACTGAACCAGCGGAGCCTGCATTCGCGTTGGAAACTGCTGCCGCACTTCCGGACCCGGCCCCCACTGAACCGGCAGAAGCAGCATTCGCAGCCGCCAAGCCCGCAATTGCCGCCCCGGTCGCAGCAGAACCTGAGGTCTCGCCGCAACCGGAGCAAGCCAAGGACGACGGCGCGCCGCCCATCGGCTTTTTCTTTGACGATAGCGACGATGCCGAACCCGCCGAGGCACAAAGCGGAACGTTCAGCCCCTTGACCCAACCAGAAGAGGAACCCGCGCAGGAAGAGCCTCCCGTACAGGATGCAGGCGAAGAGCCGGTCTTTACTCCACAGGCCGCGACCATTGAAGCTGTCGCCAACAGCGATCCAGACGACGACACCCCCGGACTCGTGCCGGTACTTTCAATGCCCGCGCGCTTGCGCGCTTTGGCAGCCAGCGATATCTCCGATGAGCACCGAACACAGATCACCGGGCTTCACGCGCGGTTGAAAGGCATGATTTCTGACCGGCCATGAAAGCCCGGAAACACGTCACTTTTTTGATGCAATCGCCTTGCCCTACCCCCCAAACCTAAGTAACACGTCCGCACGTCGGGCTATAGCGCAGCTTGGTAGCGCGTCCGTCTGGGGGACGGAAGGTCGTGAGTTCGAATCTCGCTAGCCCGACCAAAAAACACCCGTCGCTTCGTGCGGCGGGTTTTTTGTTTTCGACCAGATCAGCCAATTCCGTAAACATGAGTCGGTCAGCCCGCAATCCAGTTTGCCGCGCACGTCTTTCCCATGGAATGCACTTGCGCGGCTTGTGTCGCTGGGTCAAAACCAGACGCATCTGTTTGCCCCTGTGACCGCTAAGGACCACAATGACCGATCCAGCCAAACCCGCGATGGGCGTTTTGCCAATTCAGTCCCTCAAGGCGATGGTCGCACGCGCAGAGATCACAGCAGAGATCGCGGTAACAGAGGCACAATACCAACCGGCTTCTCTGGATCTTCGGCTTGGCTCGGTCGCCTATCGTGTCCGCGCTTCTTTTCTTGCGGGACGCAGCGCTGGCGTGGGTGAACGACTAAAAGACTTCGCCATGCACAAAATGGACCTGACAGACGGGGCCGTTCTGGAAAAGGGCTGCGTCTATCTTGTGCCGCTTCTGGAGGGTCTGAACCTGCCAGATGGGGTGCAAGCCGTCGCCAACGCAAAAAGCTCCACGGGGCGTCTTGATCTTTTGACGCGCACGATCACCGATCACGGAACGGAATTTGATCGGATTGCACCGGGGTATAAGGGACCACTCTGGGCCGAAATTTGCCCGCGCAGTTTTTCTGTTCTTGTGCGGCAAGGCATGCGGTTGAATCAGATCAGATTCCGCACCGGCGACACGACACTGACAGACGCGGCGATGACAGCACTGCACAAGGCAGAGACGCTGGTCGATGGTCCGGCGCACATTGATGGTGGACTTGGCTTTTCAGTGGATCTGGAACCGCGAAAAGATGGCATAGTTGGCTACCGCGCGAAACCCCACGCAGGCGTTATCGACCTTGACCGGATAGGTGCCTATCGGGTGGACGACTTCTGGGATTTGGTCCGCAGCGACGGGAATGGCATCATACTTGATCCCGGTGCCTTCTATATTCTGGTCAGTCGCGAAGCCGTGCATATTCCACCGGACTATGCTGCCGAAATGGCGCCCTACATGGCACTGGTCGGCGAGTTTAGGGTGCACTATGCCGGCTTTTTCGATCCGGGCTTTGGTCATGCGCAAGCGGGCGGGCAAGGGTCACGCGGGGTGTTGGAAGTGCGCTGTCATGAAGCACCGTTCCTACTCGAACACGGGCAACGCGTTGGTCGGTTGATCTATGAACACATGACAGAGCGGCCCGAACTTCTGTACGGTAAAGACTTTGCATCGAACTATCAGGGGCAAGGGCTGAAACTGTCCAAGCATTTTAACGTCGACTGACGCGCCTTCACCACATTCGCGGCTTTGCATAGGCCGGGTAGGCCGCATCAAATTCCGCAGCATCAGGCACGCTTTGCGCCTCTTGCAAGAATTCTCCGGTCGTGGGGAGAGATACACTCTGGTCTCCAGACGTCCACAACCCTGCGCGCATGATGGCCTTGGCGCATTGAATGTACATCTCGTTGATACTGATCACGATCACACTGCGCGGTTGCCGCCCAGCCTTGTCGAATGATGCGCGAATGTCCACGTCATCCGTCACAATGGCTGTCCCGTTTATCCGAACAACGTTCTTACACCCAGGAACCATGAACATCAGACTGATCCGGTTATCGCGGACAATATTGCGCAGCGTATCGATTCGGTTGTTCCCCAGCCAATCAGGGAGCAGCAGGGTCTCATCATCCACGATGCGAACAACGGGGCCATCATCCCCGCGTGGGCTTGTATCGGTGCCCTCAGGGCCAACTGTCCCCAGCACAACGAATTTCGACGCCTCAATCCATGTTCGGTAATGCGGTGTCATCGCACGAACCACTTTGTCCACAGAAGCCGGAACAGCAGCGCCATAGATGGTTTCGAGTTGGGCAATCGTCGAAATTGGCTGCATAGGTCAAAACTCCTGTTTCAGCTAGGTGCCCGCACGCTAGCCGCGGCGCAGGGCAACGCCAATGTCATATAGCCCCGCTCACAAACGAAAGCGCGGCGCCACCAGGGACGCCGCGCTTTAAATTCGGTGATAGGCTTATCGCCAGATCAGGACGCTTCGGTGATGAACTTCACTGCGTCGCCGAATGTCTGGATCGTTTCCGCCGCGTCGTCGGGGATTTCGATGCCGAACTCTTCTTCGAACGCCATGACCAGTTCCACTGTGTCAAGGCTGTCTGCGCCCAGATCATCAATGAAAGACGCGCTTTCCGTGATCTTGGATTCTTCGACGCCGAGATGTTCGACAACGATCTTCTTCACACGATCTGCGATGTCGCTCATGTTCATTCCTCTATCAGTCTTCGGGGTCTTGCCCGCTTTGGTGATGGCCTTCCGGCCCGTTGCGGCTAGAAGCCTTGATGCCTGCCTCACAGCGGGGTTCAACCCTGCCCCGGCAATCTGCGTGGCCTATAGCATATGGTAAAGTGAAGGCAAACGCTTTCGCCATATCCAGTTTTCGCCGGAATGGGTCAAATCATCGCCAGACCGCCATTCACGTGAAGGACCGTCCCCGTTGTATAGGCGGCTTCCGGGCTGGCAAGATACAGAACCGCTGCGCTGATTTCGCTTGGATCACCCATTCTGCCCGCCGGCACATTTGTCAGGATTGCGGCCTTTTGATCGTCGGTCAGTTTGTCAGTCATCGCTGTGGCGATAAAACCGGGTGCAACCGCATTTACGGTGATGCCGCGGCTTGCGACCTCATAGGCCAGAGATTTGGACATCCCGACCAACCCGGCCTTCGCGGCGGCATAGTTGCCCTGCCCCGGATTGCCCGTGGCACCAACGACTGAACTGATGTTGATGATCCGTCCCCACCGGGCTTTCATCATCCCGCGCAGTACCCCCCGCGACAGACGCATGGCGGCGGTGAGGTTCACCTCGATCACGGACGCCCACTCGTCATCGGACATCCGCATGAACAGGTTGTCCCGTGTGATGCCAGCATTGTTGACCAAAATGTCCACGCCGCCCATTGCTTCGATCGCGACTTTGGGCAAAGCCGTCACAGCCTCTGCATCAGACAGGTTGCACGGCAGCACATGGGCGCGCTCGCCCAATTCAGCGGCCAATGCCTCCAGCGGTTCTGTCCGGGTTCCAGACAGGCCCACAACGGCACCAGCCGCGTGAAGCCCTCTAGCAATCTCTGCGCCGATGCCACCAGAGGCTCCGGTGACGAGTGCACGCTTGTCGGTGAGATCGAACATGTCTTACTCCTGTGCCGCGATGGCGAGCGCCGCCGCAATGTCCTTGGGGGTTGCGATGTTGACGCAGGTAAGTCCCCGGTCGATGCGGCGCACCATCCCGGCAAGCGCCTTTCCAGCGCCGATTTCCCAAACGTCCGTAACGCCCTGTGCAGCCATAAACGCGACGCTTTCACGCCACCGCACAGCGCCAGTAATTTGCTGGACCAGCAAGGCGCGAATCTGATCAGGGTCAGTGACGCCCGCGGCTGTGACATTGGCCACGACAGGAACCACTGGTGCATTGATTGCGACACTCGCAAGAGCTTCGGCCATGGCATCAGCCGCAGGTTGCATCAGAGCACAATGGAATGGCGCGGATACAGGCAACAGAAGGGCGCGCTTCGCCCCACGTTCCTTGGCCAGCGCCGCAGCGCGTTCCACGGCATCAGTATGCCCGGACACCACGACTTGAGCCGGATCATTATCGTTTGCAGCCTGGCAGACTTGGCCTTGCGCCGCGTCATTTGCCAAAGCGGTCACAGCAGCAAGATCAAGACCAAGAATAGCCGCCATCGCGCCGATCCCAACGGGGACAGCGGATTGCATGGCTTCGCCGCGCAAACGCAGCAGCCGCGCCGTGTCTGTGATGCTGAGCGCACCGGCTGCTGCCAGCGCGGAATACTCACCCAACGAATGCCCGGCCACAAAACTACCGTCGGCGATCTTGATGCCTTCGGAGTCCAGCGCGCGCACCGCCGCAAGCGAACACGCCATCAGCGCTGGCTGCGCATTGGCAGTGAGCGTCAGCGTTTCAGCGTCACCTTCCCAAATCAGCGCTGACAGCTTTTCGCCAAGCGCCTCGTCCACCTCATCGAATACAGCTTGCGCTGCGGGATACGCCTCGGCCAGTTCCTTGCCCATCCCAATGGTCTGCGCGCCCTGACCGGGAAATACATATGCGCGAGTCATCTTGTCCTCCTCACCCGCAAACCGGGCTTCGCCATTTGTTCGAGCGGGTCTAGCCCAGCCAAGCACCGCGTGCAATCACAGGCCGCCCTGTGCTGCATCGCACGGGCACTGCGCGCGCAGTGTTGTTTGCGTTGCGACAGAACCACGTTACATCAATCAGCAAAAACATTTACTGGAGTTGCCGATGTCAACCGCCGCCCCCAAGATTGGCAATTCGCCGCAAAGCTATGGCGCTGTCGCCAAGACCCTCCATTGGCTCACGGCTTTGCTGATCCTGACTGCGATCCCATTGGGCGTGATTGCAAACGACATGGGATACGACACGTCACAGGCACTGGCCCTTAAGGCTTGGCTGTTCTCCCTGCACAAAACAGTCGGGGTCGCTGCATTTTTCGTTGCGCTGCTCCGGATTCTCTGGGCCGCAACTCAACCAAAGCCTGCGCTGCTGCACCCGGATCGTCGACTTGAAAGCTTTGCCGCCGAAACGGTTCACTGGGCTCTTTACGCGTCACTGGTCATTGTGCCCCTGTCCGGCTGGTTGCACCACGCGGCCACATCGGGCTTCGCCCCAATTTGGTGGCCATTCGGTCAAACACTGCCGTTTGTACCGGTGAACGAAGGCGTCGCCCATTTCTTTGGCGCCTGGCACTGGCTGTTTACGAAAGTGCTGATCGCCGCGCTGGCCTTGCACATCGCCGGGGCATTGAAGCATCATTTCATTGACAAGGATGCAACGCTGGCACGCATGCTGCCCGGCTTGACCTTGGCGGGTGATACCACCGCTGCACACCCACGGGCCCCCATGAAAGCGGCCTTGGCTTTTTGGGTGCTCTTGCTTGCCGCAGGATCAGTTCTTGGCCTGTCTTCTGATGCCGAGCGACAAGCGGCATCACCGCAATTGCAAGCCGAGCCTTCCGGTTGGACTGTTAAGGATGGCAGGCTTGCCATCACAGCTTTGCAACTGGGGTCCGAAGTTGAAGGTCAGTTCGAAGAGTGGAACGCGGCGATTAACTTTGATCCAGACTTGCCCAGCGATGTGAAGGGCGACGTAACTGTTCAAATCGCCATTCCGAGTCTGAAGCTGGGATCAGTGACCAGTGACGCCCTCAAGCCAGAGTTCTTCGCCGCTGAAGAATTTCCAACAGCAACCTTCACGGCAGAAATTACCGAGGCAGACGGCGAAAATTCATACCTGGCTGACGGTGTGCTCAGCCTGAAAGGTGTGGAGCAACCACTTGCTTTGCCTTTCACGCTGGTGATCGACGGGGACACCGCGCAAATGGAAGCAAAAACCGTGATCGACAGGCGAGACTTCGGGATCGGGACAGCCAGCTACAACGACGAATCAACAGTTGCATATGAGTCCAACGTGACGGTCACGTTGACCGCCGTCAGAAGCGAGTGACACACGAAGAAGGGGCGCGGTTGCCCACGCCCCTTTCGCCGTCTCAAACTCAAAGCGCTTAGGGTCAGGACTCATAGCCAATAGATGACGAGCGCAGCGAGTGTGATGGCTGACAGAAAGACCTTTGGGCATCTGTCGTATCGCGTTGCGACACGCCGCCAATCCTTCAACCTGCCGAACATGATCTCGATCCGGTTGCGCCTCTTGTAGCGGCGCTTGTCGTACTTTACCGGTTTCTTCCGCTGCTTCCGTCCCGGGATGCAGGCGCGTATCCCTCTGTTTTTTAACGCTTCTCTGAACCAATCGGCATCATATCCTCGGTCTCCCAGCAGCCACCCCACCTTTGGCAAACTGCCGACCAGGGCGCGGGCACCGATGTAATCGCTGACCTGTCCTGCCGTGACGAAGAGGTGGAGCGGTCGGCCCTGGCTGTCGCAGACGGCGTGCAGCTTCGTGTTCATGCCGCCTTTGGTTCGACCGATCAGGCGTCCACGCCCCCCTTTTTCACGCCCATGCTGGTCGCTGTTCGGTGGGCTTTGAGATACGTCGCGTCGATCATGACGGTCTTCTTTTCGCCGTGTTCGGCAGCCAGACCTGCCATCATTCGGGCGAAGATACCCTTGTCACTCCACCGCTTCCAACGGTTGTACAGCGTCTTGTGTGGGCCATAGGCCGACGGGGCGTCCCGCCATCGCAACCCATTGCGATTGATGAAAATGATCCCACTCAACACACGTCGGTCATCAACGCGGGGCTTGCCGTGGGACTTCGGAAAGAAGGGTTCAAGACGCGCCATCTGCGCGTCCGTAAGCCAGAAAAGATCAGACATGTTCACCGCTCGTTTTCGA
>NZ_SMZO01000100.1 GCF_004358675.1 Meridianimarinicoccus aquatilis
AGCCGCATGAAATCAATCTGTTAGACTTCAAATCTAGCCAGAGCTAATTAATGCAACAGTCCCTATTCGTGAAACGTGCCGGCGGCTTGGGACTGCCGTCGGTGTAGCGAATGAGCGCCCCAAGGGGCGCGGTGTTGATGATGGTTGTTGCAGACATGATTCCTCATTCCGAATGCGAGCAATCGAATTCATCTTATTGATATTTTTACACTATAGTGTGATTGGGGGCGGAATACCCGCCCCCTTCCAGATCACGTTATTCCGCCGCCAGCATCGACGCGCCTTCAGCAGGCAGGTCATCCGTCAGGAATGCAGGAAGATCAGCTTCACTGACACTGTCAGCCACTTCGGCATAGTCCTCACCATCCAGCGCCACGAGATCGTTCCGGCGCAGGACCTCGGGCAACCACCCGATTCCCTTGAGGAGACGCTCGGCTTCCGTGGCCATCTCGCCCTTCTTCAGGTGATCGAGGAGCTGGGCAGTCCCCTCCCCTTTCGCCTCGCGCACGGCCTCGAGGATACGGGCCTTGGGCACGCGGTTGTGATAGGTTTCGACCGTCGGCTCCCATCCCGCCTCGACCAAATGGAGACCTGTCGCGCGCGCCACGAGATCGGAATACGCCATCCGCCGGGTCAGACCGCCTGCGGAGATGCCTGCCCCATAAGGGTTCACCTTCTCATGCAGCGCGTTGACGCCGAAGCTGAGGCAATGCGCCAGCAAGGCCAACCAACTGCCCTGATCGAGGACCGTCAGATAGTCCCAGAGCGCTGCATCGTCGCCAAGCGGCAGATCGGCTTCCCATTCCGCGTGACGCTCGTCGACCAGCTTTGCCACCACGCTGTCCTTCAGATCGGGCGCCTGCGCCGACATGTAGACGTGACGCACGGATGCCTCGAGACAGCTACCCGACGCCTCGGAGGTTCGGAAGGTGTCCGTCACCAGCTTCAGCAGCAGCGTCAACGCCACGTCGGGCGAGCGCCCGATCGCTTCACGCAGCGCCAGCGTCCGGTGGGCCGTCAACTCCATGACCAAACGCTCGGGCAGTGGCTTCAGCGCTCCATCATCCTCATCCTCCGGCAGGGCGCCGCCAATCGGCTGGCCAACCGACATGATGACAGTTCCGTCATGAGCGGCACTGTCATAGCCATCGGTGAGATCACGATCATCCCCCTGCCCCGCTACCGCAGGATCAGTACCATCCTAGACCGCGGTCTGCTCAACGGGCTCATCCTCTGGACGCACATACTCGCGATAGACTGCCAGTGCGCCGTAGCGGTCGAGCGTGACGAAAGCTCCTGCCCGCCCGATCTCTGTCTGATCGAAGATCAATGGCCGGGTCTCGATCATTTCCATCTCCGTTTCCAACATGCCGAGCCGCGTGTCGATATCGTCAGGCAATTCGTCCTGACCCGCGTATTCCTCTTCCAGCGCTCGGTACTCGGCGAGCAGCTTGGCATGGGCCGCACCTTCGTCATCCGTCATCGGTGCCGGATCACCAGACAGAGACCGCAGCCCGTGGCTGTAGCCATAGGGCAGGTCAAGCGCGACCTCGATCCACTTCCAGCCCTCAACCGCAACCGCCTCAGCTTCGGCCTGGAGTTTTTCCGTAACCAATCGATCGAACAGGGCAGGGCCTTCGAGCCAACCGCCGTCATCGCCTTGGAACAGGTCATGCAGCAGCGTGCCGCCCGCCGCTTCATAGGCCTCAACATCCATAAAGACCGCGCGCCGGTTGGACGCCCGGACCGAGGTCTCGGTCAGCATGCGCCGGATCTGGAATGGCTCCTTGTTCCAGGATGAATGGATCACATCCCAGACCTGAACCTGACGCGCATGATCGGGGTTCACGGTGAAGGCCATGAGCTGCTCCAGTGTCATGCCATCCTCGGCGTAGACTTCAAGCAGGGCAGGGGCGACGGAAGCGAGTTTCAGGCGCCGCTTTACGACCTGCGGCGTCACGAAAAAGGCCGCAGCAATCTCTGCATCGCTCTGGCCCTTGTCCCGCAGCGCCACAAACGCACGGAACTGGTCGAGAGGGTGCAGGGCAACGCGCTGCATGTTCTCGGCCAAGGAATCGTCCTCGGGCAAGATCGCGGACACAGCATCGCGCACGATGCAGGGAATGGGCGTGGTCTTCGCCAAACGCTTCTGCTTAACGGGCAGGGACAATGCTTGGAACCGACGGCCACCGGCCGGGATCTCGAACTTGCCTGTCTCGGTCCCATCGTCAGCCAACACGGGCCGCACGCTCAGGCTCTGCAAGAGGCCGCGGCGGGCGATATCTTCGGCGAGTTCCTCGACAGACACGCCAGCCTTGATGCGCCGTACGTTGGACTGGCTCAGGACCAGCTTGTCAAAAGGGATATCCCGCGAGGAGGACAGAGTGATTTTCCGGACAGCTTTGGTCATCAGATCTTCTCCACGACGGGCGCCGGAAGCCACTCTCCCGATCTCACTTCCCGTCACCCTAAAACCAACACTCCTTTCCCTTTCGCTACCCTTTGTCTCGCACCGGTGGAGATAGTTCACAGCTGTGAACTTTGGCAAATGAACGGTCGCGGCGTGATGTTCACAGCTGTGAACATCACGCCGCGCTCCGTCGTCCGACTAGCGCCATGACCATCGGCCCGCAGGAAAACTCGCCCGCCGCAGCCTTGGACGTCAGCGCCCGCAAATATCCACCCGGTGATCTGATGTCGGAAAAACGTTCCAGCATAGCCACGACGACGATCGAGGCTTGCTCTGGTCCCATACAGCGCTGCGCTTCTTCCCAAGCGGAAACACTGATCCCCATGGCCGACCGTACATGACAAGCAGCGTCGAAAAGTTGGTGCCAGTGTCGAACGTCGCCCTGATAGAAAGTCCTGAGTGAGGGACAGCTGGCAATCACCAGGTGAAGTGGGATTTTCGGCACCCGCCTCGTGTCAGGCTCTTCAACGTCAGCCACAGGCCTATCCGTATCATCATCAAGCGGTCTGCCAGCCACCCAGCCTTTTTCTAAGGCAGGTTCAAGATCTATAGATTCTTTATTTGAATTATGATGGTGACGCCCAAAATGGGCACCATTGGTGTTCATTTCTTCTGTTTCAGGCCCGTCAATGACATTACGCGCTTGGTCGAGAAGGGTCTCCAGTTCAGTCCGAAATGCCGACAGGTCCTCAAGCGAAAGCTTGCGGCGAAGAGCGCGGGCTGTGAGGGCGGCCGTGTCACGAAGCTGGTCCCATAGGCCAAGCCCGGGCCGGATCTCCTCGCCGAATTCCGCCAGAGCGGCGATGTCGCGGCGCATAAGGCTCACCACCTCCCTCAGTCGCCGCACACGGTCCTCAGCCTCACGCACAGCCTCTGCGGCCCGTGCAATCTCTTCTGCCCGGCAATAGAGCGGGGAGAGGTCGAGGCCGAAGGCAACGCGATCTTCGCCGCGCTTGCGCACATACCGCTTCCCATTGGGGCTATCGCGCCGCGTGAGCAAGCCTGCCTCTACCAACCGTGCGAGGTGACGGCGCATCGTCGAGCAAGGCATGCCGTTCAGCCGCTCGCAGATCGCCTTGTTGGATGGGAAGACGACCATTTCGGTGTTGCCGCCAAGAGCATCGTCCGGAAAGAAGCTGAGAAGTCCCTGAAGAACGGTCAGATCGCGCTCGGAAACCCCAAAGGCGGCCTGTGCCTTGGACAACTCGCGGAGGAGCTCCCACTTGTTGACGGGCTTGCCGGGAACAGACGCCTCAGGGCGCTCGACCACGCGCAGATGGGCGCGCGAGATCGGCCGCATAAACGGCGAAATCGGTGTGTAATCCATGATGTCATTCACGAAGGCATAGAAAAACTGTTCCGCGAATCACATATGACTTGCGGTTTGAGCGCTGGCCCACTACCTTGAGAGTGCAAAGATCAAAGTCGGGGTCTCGTGGAGCGCAAGCTTTGCGGGACCTTTTCTTTAGCCTGTACCGTGCCTCCTTTTTGTTGCTGCTCTGCCTCTCTTCATGTCTCGCGTTTCCAGCGATCGTGAAGCTCTTCGAGGACCTCCTGCGCGCGGGCATCAAGCCACTCCGCAAAGGCATCATCCACATCCGTCAGGTCCAGGCGAAGCGCCCGGCCAGATCTCTTGATCGCGCCCACTGGCGTGCCATCAATGACAAGGGCAGTGGTCTTCGATCTCGGCTTCTTGCCGAGCGTCGGACTCACACTCTTTTTTATGTGCCGTGCAACGGCTTCAAAAGCCGCCACCGAAGGATCAACCTTAGGATCCCCGCCGGCCTGTTCGCTCACGACGGCCTGCGCACGAACATCAAGAGCAACCTGGGAAAGTTCGTCGATATCGATCCGGCTGTCGGAAAGCTCTTTCGCTAAAGCTTCCCATCTGGGACGGCCGACGCCGTGAGCCGGTCCGATTGCGTGTGCCAAGGCAGTTCCGATCGCCTTTGCAACAGAGACCGACATCGATACCGCCGAGCGGGTCACGTTCAGGACCTCGGCAATCTGTGCCTGAGAGCCAAAGCCACTATCGAGCAGTTCTTGAGCGAAGAGGGCACGCTCGATGTAACTCAGGTCACGTCTACCAGTATTTTCTGAGACTTGAGCGCGCAGTGCGGCGGTATCGTCCAAGTTAGCTATGAGGGCGCGAACCTTGCTCACTTTGTCGGAGGCACGAATGGCCTCAAGACGGCGGCGTCCATAGACGAGGAGATACCGATTGGGGTCGGTCGGATGGCGCCGAACAAGGATGGGCACAGTTTGCCCGTTTTGTTCAATCGACGCGCGAAGATCGTGCACATCCTTTGGATCGAGGCGGTCCGAGTATCGCTCGTCTTGGATCTCAACCGGATCGAGCTCCCAAACATGGTGAGCATCGACAGCATCACGCGCCGACCGCAGGGCTCGATTGCTTGACATCATGCTACCAGGGGCAGAGGACGTCCCCGCCGCAGCCAGACTATCGAGCATGGACATGCGCTTTTTCTTGCTGTCAGTCATCAGCGCCCCCAAGTCTTCTGAATGAGCTGGGTAATCTCATCGTTGACCGCATTCAGACTTTCAATTGCTCGGTCATAGGTCGTCCGAATGAAGGCGCTGCGTTCGACCTCGTAAAGGGTCTGCTTGGTCAAACCGGCATCCGAGATGGCCGTCGACTTTAGCATCGGCGCGTTCAAGACCTTGTCGCCATACATCGTCCGCAAGAAGGCGACGATACGGTTCTGCGGTGCGTCTGTCGGCTCATAGCGGGTCAAGAGATACCGCATCCAGTCATGCGACATGTCGGCCCCACTGTCGGCAATGACGTCCATCAGGTCGGCCGTCATTCTGAGAAACTGGCTCATCGACATCACGTCGAGCATCTCGGGATGAATCGTCACAAGAACGCCTGTCGCGGCCGACAGCGCGGACATGGTCAAAAATCCGAGCTGCGGAGGACAGTCGATGACGACGACGTCATATTTCTCATCGACCTGCGCCAGCGCCTCCTTCACACGGAAGAAGAACAAACCCGCGTTGCCGCGAGAAAGTGCCCGTGGCGTCTCGTGCTCGAACTCCATGAGTTCGAGATTTCCAGGAATCAGGTCGAGGTTCGGGATGTATGTCTTGCGGATCACCTCGGCGATCGGAACCGGGTCTTCATAACGAATCGCATCGTAGAGCGTGCCGCCGTCCAGAAGGTCGAATTCCGGCTGAACCCCATGCAAAGCCGTAAGTGAAGCCTGCGGATCAAGGTCGATCGCCAGGACACGGTAACCCTTGAGGGCCAACCGTTGAGCAAGATGCGCCGAGGAGGTCGTCTTTCCCGAACCACCCTTGAAGTTCATCACGCCGATGATCTGCAGATGGTCACCGGCGCGACGACCGGGCAGGTAGTCTCCTGGCTTTCGAGCCGTTTTCTCCAACAAAACCCGTAAGTTACGGATATCTTCAGCCGAATAATGGCGCCGGTTCCCCGATGAAACTTCTGGCGACGGGCCCTTGCCATCAAGGTGGAGCTTTCTGAGGTATGAGTCGTTAACGCCCAGCAGAGCAGCAGCTTCCCCTGAGGTGAATTTGCGCATAGACTTGGATGCGTCGGGCGGGAACAGGCTCTCACGCTGCGAATGCAGCTGCGCCGCCAGCAACTCGGAGTGCTGACGGATCACGGCGTTCAGGTCTTCCTGTGTATCGGCTCTGCTCATCTGCCCTCGCGCAACCCCTTTTTCTTGCTGGGGCGTGTTCACGGATTATGGCGTTTAGTCGCCCTTTTCCGTGACTATTGCCGGAGGAGTCAGATTCGTGCAAGCTCTTTCTAAATGTGGTGTCAGCCGCTGCGTGATGCACAAGAGTGGCTCGGGTTCGTGGGCAGGCTTGTCTTAGATACCTTTCGGATATACATTAGAAAACGTATATCCGCATGGGAGGTCAAGATGCAGGTCGCAAAATGGGGTAACTCGCTGGCCGTCCGTTTGCCCGCGGAGCTCGTCCGAGAGCTTGGTCTCGAGGAGGGTGATCAGATCGACCTAGTCAAGGACGACGGTCGGGTCAGAGTCCGTCGCCTTGCTCGTGCGGACGAGGTGCTGTCCGGCCTGCGCCGCTTCCGGGGCAAGTTGTCCGCTGCAGAACGTCTGAGCCGTGACGTTACGCATGAACGCTGAGTTCGCGGACACGAATGTCGTTCTCTACCTGCTCGACGACGGCCCGAAGGCCGATCGCGCAGAGGCCCTCCTGGGGCAGGGGCCCCGGATCAGTGTTCAGGTCCTAAACGAGTCACTGGTGAACTGCCGCCGTAAGGCTGGCCTCAGTTGGGAGGAAGCAGCGGCCTTTCTCGAAGGCGTGCGCGCCTTGTGTCCCGTCGAGGATCTCACCGTGCAGACCCATGACGTCGGCCGCGCTTTGGCGGAACGCTACGGCTTCTCGATTTACGACGCGATGATCGTGGCCAGCGCTTTGGTTGCGGGGTGTACCACGCTATGGAGCGAGGACATGCAAGATGGCCTGCTGGTCGAAGGCCAGCTTCGCATCGTCAACCCCTTTGCATGAGCGGACAACTTCTGAGCCGAGCGCTGACCATAGCCTTGTAATGCTTCCTGTCGTGCATGATTTGCAAGGTAGCTCGACTACTCAAGCAGCCCCAGCTTTTCCGCTCGTTCGAGCAGCATTCTGACCGAAGACGGCTGCCACTTGGTGCGGCCGCGCGGGGTGCGTTCGCGCATGCCTTCGAGCCGGGTGCAGATGGCCTGCAAGGTGATGTCGGG
>NZ_SMZO01000101.1 GCF_004358675.1 Meridianimarinicoccus aquatilis
GCCGCATGAAATCAATCTGTTAGACTTCAAATCTAGCCAGAGCTAATTAATGCAACAGTCCCCCATGAGCATCGAAAGCGATAATGTTGTCTTTCGTCCCAAGGGGGCTGAGGCGGTGGTCGCCCCCTCCTTCCTGGCGTTGCGGTTCAGAAAACCAGACACACATGATGAGGCGCGGCGTCTTGCGCCCGGGTGGGACGTCTACGTGCTGGAAAACGAGTGGCGGTCATGGGTGCATGACAAGGCTATCGACGTGAAGGATGCCGATAAGCACTTTCTGGCCTTCTGCAATAAGCGAGGCGCATACCAGAATTAAAACGCACAAATGTGGGTTTGTGGCTTTACGCTTTCCCACGAATGTGGTGAGGTGGACCCATGATCATATCTTTCCTGAACCAAAAAGGCGGCGTCGGCAAAACCACCCTATCGGTGAACGTGGCGGGCTGTCTGGCACGCCAAGGCCACCGGGTGCTTCTGATCGACGCTGACAAGCAAGGCTCGGCCACAACATGGGCAAGCCTGCGCGAAGATGCGCCCTTCCAGGTTGTCAGCATGGCACGGGCCAACATGGCGCGGGACGCGCTAAAGCTTGCCCAAGACTATACTCACACCATCATCGACGGCCCGCCGCACGCGGAGGAGATTGCCCGATCTTGTATCGTTGCATCGGACTTTGTGGCGTTGCCTATCGAACCGTCCGGTCTCTCGACGTGGGCATCTGACCTGACAGTGCGCCAAGTCAAAGAAGCGCAGGAATTCAAGCTTTCCCTCAAATGTGGGTTTGTGGTTTCCCGCAAAATAGGAAAAACTGTCATAGGGCGAGATATTCGCAACATGGCTGCCGAGGCGGGTTTGCCAATCCTAGCAAGTGAGATCGAGCAACGGGTGGCCTTCGCTGAAGGTATGACCATGGGGCAAACGATTTTCGAGTGGGCTGGCGATAGCAATGCGGCCCGCGAGATCAACCAACTAACGAAAGAGATTGAGCGGTATGTCGAAGAAGACATTTTCGGCGGCTCCGAAGCCGAAGCAGCAGCCAACGGATGACCAAATCCTCGCGTTTGAACGTGGCGGGGCAGGGCATGACACAACACGGGCAGACAAGCCGGTCGCGAAGACCATGCCGGATGAGCCGACCAAGCGCCTGAGCCTGGATCTTCCGGCGAGCCTGCACACGCGATTCAAAACGGCGTGCAGTGCGACGGATCGGAAAATGGTAGGTGAACTCCAGGCCTTCATTGAACAGCGCACGCAAGAATTGGAAGAGGATGCGGGCATAACCCGCCAATGAACAAAAGCACAAATGTGGGTTTGTGTGAAATATTGCGCAGGCGGGATTTGTGGCTTAAAAACAAAGGGGAGGGCGGCGGCGCAAGAAACGTCACCGCATGATGAGAATGCATGCAGAGCTGAGAACGAGAGACGCCCTTGGGCCATTCGGCCCGGTCGAAGAAAAGAACGCACCAGACGTGTTGTACACGGCGGGTGATACCGCGCTTTTGACCGAAGGCTCGCGCGTGGCGATTGTCGGCTCAAGAAAAGCCACCCCGGACGGCATCAAACGAGCACAGGCTGTTACTCGTGCCTTGGTGCAGCAGGGTATTATTGTCGTCAGCGGCCTAGCTGAAGGCATCGACACAGTAGCGCATAGAACTGCGATAGAAGAGGGCGGGCGCACTATAGCGGTGCTCGGTACGCCCTTATCCAAGGCGTACCCGGCCACGAATGCCGGTCTACTTGAAGAGATCAAGCGTGATCACCTAGCGATTTCCCAGTTTCCCGAAGGTTATCCAGGCAAGAGCGAGAATTTCCCGCGCCGCAACCGGACGATGGCGCTCATCTGCGATGCTACCATCGTGATCGAAGCAAGCGAGAAGAGCGGGACCCGCCACCAGGGATGGGAAGCTATCCGGCTTGGCCGCGATCTCTACCTGCTTGAGAACGTCGCAACCAATCCGAACCTAACTTGGCCGAAGCAGCTCATCGAGTACGGAGCACAAATCCTGCGCCGTGAAGACCTGCCCGATATCTTGCTCGATATTCCGAACTACACTGCTGGGGGCGTTCGTGCCTTCGAGCTATGAGTATGGCACCTTCGCCAACTATTCCCCACGCGGTAGCTCGGAGCTGTCTGTAACCTCCCGAAAAGCCTGTGGCGCGATCAAGGCTGGCCGGGTCAATGTCATCGCCTCGGCCGTTCCGCACCTGCAAGACTCGAAGGCGGACGCTCTGCGGCCTTTTCTCGGGCCGGATGTCACCTTGGTGCCGGTACCGCGCTCGGCGCCACTCCCCGATGGGGCGCTTTGGCCTGCCAAGGTGATCTGCGACGTGTTGCACGAGCACGGGTTCGGCCAAGATGTACAAACCTATCTGAAAAGAACGAGGGCTGTACCGCGTTCGTCAAATTCACCGGCGGCGGAAAGACCACTTGTCCCTATTCACCTGGAAAGCATCGAGGCGGAGAGACCGTTCTTCGTGCCGAACAAGATCACCATCGTGGATGATGTTCTGACCATGGGGCGGACAAGCTTTGCTTGCGCGGAACTCCTTCGGGCTGTCTGCCCGGACGCAGAAATTCGTATTTTTGCAATGATCCGGACGCAAGGCCTGCAAGAAGACATTGAGAAAATTGTTGATCCGGCCATAGGCACCATCATTGGCTACCCATCCGGCAAGACCCACCGTGACCCATAAATGAAAAAATGTGGGTTTGTGGGTATGTGGCGGAAATGGAAATTGTGTTATTAAGCCAAGTTACGAAAGATAATCACAGACGGACTGACGATAGGCATAGATGCTGAATAACCATAAACAATTCCTAGCATGGAGACGGCAGGTCTTTGTCCGCAATCCACATCGAGATCTGAATGCTCTTTACACTGGGCTCAAACAGAGAAGCGGCGTTTACTTGATCGGCTGCGCGGAGGAGATTGTCTACATAGGGCAGTCATGGGACCTGACGGAGCGACCAATTGATAGCTTGGGCCGTTTCTATCACCGTGTTTCTGACGTCTCACTGCCGTGGTCTCTCGCTCTGGCACCCTGCCCACCTGACGAGATGCACGAAAGGGAAAGCTCGGCCATTCGTTCCTTCGCCCCGAAGTTCAACACATCGATCCCAAGCATCCCCGCGAGCGAGGGACGGATGCCAGAGATTATCGGCTACGCTGCTGTCTTTCAGGATCAGCTCAGTTCAGGCGGGGCTTTTGACGAGGGAAACCTTTGTCGGCAAATGGAGCGCGCAGCTGAAAACCCTTCACCACCTTGGCGGCAGGGGAAACAACGGAGGAAAACCGGGAAGCGCGAGCCGAAGCCCGAGTTGCCGCCGCTTGATCCTCCAACGCAGCTGACGGGAGACTCGCGTCGAGAAGCGTGGCAGCGCCACGGCGTCCCGTCTGATGGAGCTTTGGTCTATCCGATCAATCTCTGCGATGATGGCTCAGTCGTGACACGTGACGGAGAGGTTATCGGTACATGGTCGATGGACCAGTACGAAGCACCTTCGTTTACGCCAGATGATGCGATTATTCCCTTATTCGAAGCACCGTTGGTCGGCCTTCTATGCATGCGCATACGCGAATGGCACGAAAGCAAAACTGGCGAGAAGCTATAGAGCTATGGCTACGCCCCCGCTCTGTTCACAACCATCTCCATAAAGCAACAGACAGGAAATTCAGTAATGAAACCGCAGTTGTGCAATCTCTAGGCTTTGGCCGTCGCCAGTTCCACTGACCCGGTAGACCATTCGATCTTCCTGAGAAATCCGCCGTGACCACCAGCCAGTCAGATCCCCCTTCAAAGGTTCCGGCTTGCCGGTTCCTTTGAAGGGGGTCCGCTTGCATTGCTTGATCAGCTCGTTGATCCGGTCACGTACCTTGTCGTTGGTGCTGACCCAGTACTGATAATCTTCCCAGGCCTGATCGGAAAAAACCAGCTTCACTCGGTCAGCTCACGCTCTTCGCCAGTTCCAGCATCGAGTTGCGCGATCGACGCGCGCAAGCGGGATGCGTTTTTCGGTGTGGACAAGAGGTGCAACGTCTCGTTGACGGCGTTNGATCGCTCGATCCATGACGCCCTTCAGTTGAGCTCGTGCGTCTGAGTAGGTCATAACATCCATGTCGACTCTCCTTTGCTTCCCTCTATATGTACAACATTAAGTACAAGTAAAGGGGTGGTACGAAGGCGGCAGTCAATTTCATGGAGAATTTACGAGAGAGAAAGGGCTCACATGGATGACATCGTTACCCGCCCCGCAGAGGAAATTTCTCGCGAGGAACTTTACGAACTGGTCTGGCAGACCCCCATGAGCAAGCTTGGTGCCCAACTCGCGACGAACGGGCCAGGCTTAGCCGCTCTTTGTCGAAAGCGCCAAATCCCTACGCCACCCTTGGGCTACTGGCAGAAAAAGGCCGTTGGCCGTGCTCCTGAAATGCCTCCTTTGCCGTCATTCGAACCGCCCCAAAAGACCTCCCCTTCAATCAAGCCAGCGCGGGGCAGTGGTAGACCGGTAGTACCTGCGTCCGTCCCATCTCGCGACGCTGAGTCCGTTGCGGAACCACCAGCCTTCGATGAAGACGACGAAAGCCTTGACCATATGCGAGCGCTGCACCCCAAGGTGAAGGCATGGGTCGCAGAGCACCGTCAGCTACAGGAGAGCCGTCGAGCGGAAAACCGGCAACGGTCGCGCGACTTTTGGGGAGGATCACTTCCTCATATCAGCGACCTCACTGCGCGTGACCGATATCGCTTCAGGGTGACAAGCACCCTGTTTCGCGCGATCGAGAAGCAAGGGGGACAGATCGGCGAAGCGAAGCTTACAGGCAAGGTGACGTTCCTTGTCGGCGATTAAGAGCTCAAGTGCGTAATCGCTGAAAAAATGTCTAGGGCGACAATGATCATGGAGGGGGCAGGGAAGTGGACGGCCCTTCCTCATCACCACCAAACAGGCCTTGTTTCCTCTGGCTTTCTGCGTGTGAGGTTCGACACTTATGTCAATGGTCGTAGTCGCGACTGGATTGAAACGTCCAAGAAGAAAATGGCGATTATCCTGCCCGATATCGTTAGCGCGATTATCGCGGCAGGGCCACTTTTGGCAGAGGCCGCGCGAGAGCGTGATGAGCGACATCGCCGCTATGAGCAAGAGCAAGCAGAACGTCGTGAGCGCCAAAGGCAACAAGAGATTGATCACAGGCGTTGGAGCCGGTTTCAGGACCACGCGGAAAATTGGCGTGTGCGCGCGCGGCTTTTGGTGTTCATCGAAGAGCTACGCTGCCGTCTGCAAATTGAGGGTGATGCCGACATTGAAGGTAGACCTCTCAGCGAGTGGATTGTCTGGGCCGAAGAACGAGCCCTTTCGCTCGATCCGTTCCAGAACGGTCTGAAAGGGCTTTTTGAAACCATCAACTCCGCCTGATTTTTACATTTTCAAAAATAATGTAAGCTTCTGTTAAAACTGTCAAAATCCCAGTGCCCTGCCGTCCAACCGATATGGCAAACTAAACTGCTATCCCCCTGCCTGGATGGCCTTGGCAAGTTCCATGAATTTGGCGGCTCGCTCATGTAGATAATCAGCTTCGCTTTGATCCAGCCGCGTTGCGGTTATCAGAGTACCGGCTTGGATATTGAGAATGCCGACACCCGCCGAATCCGGCTTCGCCAATCGTAGTACGGTTAGAAAGCCTCGCTCCTTCTTCCTCGGTAATTGTTCTTTTCCAAAGTGTAAGAAGATAATTCTTCTCTGGTTGTTTTCTTCTGTACGCAAGTACCAAGCTGTTGTGATGTTTAGTCCAGAAATATTAGCCTCAATAGGGCTACGCCCCTGCCAAATGAGCGCATGATCTTCCTTGAGATCAAGGTAGTTTTGGCACAGCACTTTGTATCCAGCAGACTTATTTGCGGAAACGCTAGAATGTAGGTCCAGAAACTGTTTGGCCGTGATCTTCTGCTCTTCAAGGGCAGTCATTGCTTCGCGAAATTGCTTGTAGCGATCCTTGATGGGGTCATAAGGCAGGTCGAAATCGTCAATTATGCTTCGGGCTTTAGCCTTATCCTTACGCTTGTCTCCATACGCAAAATCAATGAACTGACTGATCCTAATTTTCATTTTGCTATCCTACTTGGTTTCATAGGCAACCTTACGACCACACCCCTCCAAATAAAGAGAATTTTGTTGTTCACAGTTGGCGACGTCACAACAGAGCCCTTCAAGCCTTCATGCAAGCTTTACACTAAAAGCTTGCATGAAGGCCCAAGCGAAAAACTCAGCAAAACATGGGTAAAATACCAAGTCGCGCAACACGTGTCTTTCATTATGCAAGGTTTATAGGCATTATACCGCTATAACCTCGCAAGGATTTGCCCGTGAAAGCTGCCGTTGAGACCGCCTGGAACAAAGGACGCGTCGTGGGTAAAAAACCACCGCTGACGCCCGACCAGGTATCGCTGATCCGTATGATCCTGCGCCAGGAAAAAGCCTTGCGTGATCTGGCACTGTTCAACACCGCCCTCGATACCAGTTTCCGGGGATCGGATCTGGTGCGGTTGCGGGTGGCGGATGTGGCTACGCCTGCCGGTGTGCGCGAGATCGTGGAAATCCGGCAGAAGAAGACCGAAGCCCGCAATGCACGCCCGGTCCAGGCGCGGCTGTCCTCGGGCACGCGCGACAGTCTGCGCACCTATCTCGCAGCTTCAGAAAAGCCGTTGCACGGCTGGCTGTTCACGGGGCAGGGGGCACGGTGGTCCCAGTCCCATCTCAGTGAAAGTCAGCTCTGGCGGCTGTTCCGCTCCTGGCTGGAAAAGGCACACCTCGATCCCAGCCTCTACGGCTTGCATTCGCTGCGCCGGACCTTCCCCACCCACATCTACCAGCAGACCGGCAACCTGCGCGCCGCCCAGCTCCTGCTCGGCCATGCCAGCATTGAAAGCACCAAGGAATACATCGGTACCGAACAGGCTGAAGCGCTGGAAATTGCGCGCAAGTATCACCTGTGACGGCCATGCAGACTTATCTTGAGAAACGCCAGCCTGCGCAGAAAATGGCTCGGTTCTACAGGATGGCAGTGATGCCGAACCTGTTCGGCGAATGGACGCTGTACCGCGAATGGGGCCGCATAGGGCAGGGCGGTCAGGTGCGGATGGATTGGTTCGAGGACGAGAACCAGGCCGTTGCGGCTCTGGTCACACTGGAAGCCTCCAAGCGTCAGCG
>NZ_SMZO01000102.1 GCF_004358675.1 Meridianimarinicoccus aquatilis
GGCCAAGATAACCGGGTTGGGCAGGGGTCAGACGGCGACGGCGGGCCATGGGGCAGATCCTTTCATGTCAGACAGGCGTCATGCGCGCACAGGGCAGCACGATGTTTCGCGCGCGAAACACGGGCCCCGCGGCAGGCCCAGGATAAAAGACGGGGCGATGTGTTGCTCATACCGGGGCCTGCCCGTGCGGGCCTGCTTGCTGAAGTTCCAACTCGTCCCGGCGCCATGCGCCCACCAGCAGCCGCTTGAACGCGGCATAGGTTTCATCGAACGTCTCGCGCCCGCGGATATAGGTCTCGCGGTTGAAGTCCCGGTAATCGGCTTCATAGATGCCGGCCACCTGTTCGCCAGCCTGCCCCACCAGCGCCGTAAAGTCCTGCCGGTAGGGGGACATGTAAGGGGCGATATAGGCCTGCATCAGGTTGGCCAGTTCCATCTGCTGGCTGGCATCGAACCGGGTGACCACGGCGCGCACCGCGTCCCATTCAAACCGTAACTCGGGTGTGCCAAGGGCGCGGGCGGCGATATTCTCGCCCTCTTCAATGGAATTGAACGTGGCATGAAGCATGTCGAAAAACCGCCCCGTGCTGTCAAACTCCAGAAACGAGGCCCCCAGCGGCACCAGCAGGATATCCGCCGCTGACAGGGCATTGATGGTCAGATAGCCAAGGGCAGGGGGGGTATCGAGGATGACAATGTCATATTCATCAAGCATCCCGTCTGCATCCAACCGATTGGTCAGCGCGTCCCACAGCTTCCAGCCTTTCAGCCCCATGCGCCAGACCGGCACCTGAAACTCGGCCCAATAGAGGTTCAGCTGCGCCCCGATCAGATCGATATTCGGCCAGTGGGTTTTTTGCGCCAGATCCCCCGCCCGCACCTTGAGCGCTGCCGCCAGCATGTCATCCAGCGGCAAGGGCGTATCCCCGCGCCCCATGCGGGACCGGTTTTCAGCTTGCAGGCTTTCGGCATAATCACGGGCCAGCAGGGGGAACACGGTGGCCCATTCATCCGCGACCGTGCCGCCGAAGATCGATGTCATGGACCCTTGGCTGTCCAGATCGATCACCAGCACCCGATAACCATCCAGCGCCGCAGACATGGCCAGATGTGCCGCCGTGGATGTCTTGCCAACGCCGCCTTTGAAGTTGGCCACGGCCACCACTTTGGCGGGCAGATCCTTGGGGCGATAGGGCAGGTAGCCTTTGGACTTTGATCCCTCGGCAGCGAAGAATGCGCGCAGGCGCAGCACCTCGTCCAAGGTGAACCAGCGTGTCCCGCCGGCGGTTTCAGCATGGCCTTGGGGCAGGTCCGGGTTTTGCTTTAGCACGCGGCGGAAATGGGGTGTCGCGACAGGAATGAGATAGCGGGTAACTTCCCAAGTTGAAAACCGCCGCAGGGTTTTATGCCCATCCGGATTGAGCCCGCGCGAGACAAGATCGGCCCGGCCCTGTGCCGCCTGAGAGGCCGCTTTGGCAAATCCGTCTGTGCCCACAGGGGGGCCAAGTTCTGCCAGTGCCGTGTCGGGGGGAATGTTGAAATACGGCGGAAGCCGATCTGTGTCACTCATGATGGGATGCTCGATATGCCTATTTTTTTTCAATGTACCATAATTTTGCGCACATGAAACAGAAATAGATAAGAACATGTAATTTTCTATGCAAATCAGTGGCTTGCATATGGGTGCCCCGGCAGCGTTTTCAGGCAGGTCCATAAGCGCTGTGTTATTATATCCGTTAGATATCTGTTAAGGGTAACTCGATTTTTTCCAAGCTGCTGTTTATAAATATTTTTATCAGCTGATTTTCGGTAAGGTGACTCTAAACCCACGATATTCCGACTCCAGACCCACGATGAAGCGATTCCAGACCCACGAAGCGATGCCGCCGCCGGTCTTGTCTCGTGCCTCGGGGCTTTCTAGTCTGGGTGTAAATAAAACGACGAAACGTCGAGCAGTCAGGCAAGGCCCCGCAGAGCGGCCAATTTCAGAGGTGTAGAACAGGTCCATGTCCCGGCCCCTGTCCCCGTCTTCGCGTGCGCGCCCCACAGCGCCGCCGCCCGATCCCGCCCTGGCGGATTTCTTTGTGTGCGACATTCCCAGCGCCCTGCCCAAAGATGACATGGCCAGCATGGAGCATCCGGTCTTTTCGCTGTCCACCCGGCCGGACCGGCGCGTGCTGCGCTATGATCACGGGGCGGTCAGCGTTGAAATCACGCCCAGCGTAAAGGGGCTTGCCACGATCCATGACAAGGACATCCTGATCTTCTGCATCAGCCAGTTGGTGGCGGCGATGAATGCCGGCCGGGCGGTGTCGCGCAAGCTGGAATTGACGGCCCATGACCTGCTGATCGCCACCCGGCGCGAAACCTCGGGCGACAGTTACCGGCGCCTGCGTGATGCGTTCGAACGGCTGTCAGGCACGCGCATCGTGACCAACATTCCCACCGGCGAGACGGTGACCACATCGGGCTTCGGTCTGATCGAGGAATGGTCGATCGTGCGGCGCACGGCGTCGGGGCGGATGGTGTCGGTCTCGGTCACGCTGTCGGACTGGCTGTTTCGGGCGGTGCTGTCGCGCACGGTGCTGACACTGGCGCCGGGGTATTTCGAATTGCGCAAACCGCTGGAGCGGCGGGTCTATGAGTTGGCGCGCAAGCATTGTGGCCGTCAGGCGCGCTGGCAGGTCTCCATGAAAGTGCTGTGCGCCAAGTCGGGATCGGCCTCGCCGCTGCGGGTGTTTCGCAAGATGATCCGCGACATGGCGTCGGCGGATCTGCTGCCCGATTACCAGTTGGATGTGGTCGAGGGCGATCTGGTGATTGTCACGCCCCGCGCGGCGGTGATCGACGAGGCCGAGGCCCCGCGCCTGCCCGAGGGCACGCTGGAAGCCGCCCGCGCCGTTGCACCTGGCTGGGACATCTATGCGTTGGAAGCGGATTGGCGCAGCTATTGGGTGATAACCGGCCGACCGCATCTGCGCAGTCCGGGCAAGGCCTTTGTGGCGTATTGCGCGAAACGCGCATCTCAAAAGTAAAACGCGAAACGCGCATCTCAAAAGCTGACACGCATCGGCAAGAAAAAGCTGCGCCCTCTCATATGACCAATCGTGACCTGCGCTCTGGCTGTGCCGCCTGTATCATGGTCCGCTCCGGTGTTTCGCGCGCGAAACACCAATGCAACGACTTTGGCCCTATGCCGCGATGCGGCGTATGTTGCGTGGACACCGGCGGGTAAAGGTCCTAGCCTGCACTGCGTAGCCGGGGCGATGCCTGTACCGGGCGCGCATCCGCGTTCCACCATCGCCGCAGCACAACCAATTTGTTACCGGTTTCCCTCAAGTCGGGGTCCGGAGTGCGAACCAGGGACGTGATGATGAAAGTAGTGATTTTCGGGTTGGGGTATGTTGGTTTCACAGCAGCCTGCTGTATTGCCAGTGAAGGCCACCAAGTGGTTGGGATTGATGTCTCGGCCAAGAAGGTAGACGCCATTCGGGCAGGCCATGCCCCGATCGTGGAACCCGGCGTGGAAGAGATGCTGCGCAGTGGGCTGGAGAAAGGCCTGATCGATGCGGCGACCGAGATCGGTCACCACCTGGACGAGGCCGATCTGGCCATTGTCTGCGTCGGCACCCCATCCGGGCCAGACGGATCGCACAACATGGCTTATATCGCCGATGTGTCCCGTCAGATTGCAGCCGCCGTGGACCCCGCGCGCAAGACGCCGCTTTCCGTTGCGTATCGTTCGACCATTCGCCCCGGTTCCATCGAAGAGTTGATCGCCCCGATTTTCAAAGCCCGTCTGGGCGATGCCACGGACGCCGCGATCGCGCTGGTCTATAACCCCGAATTCCTGCGCGAAAGCTCGGCGGTGAAAGACTATTTCGAGCCGCCCAAGATCGTCATCGGCACCAAGGACGGCCAGCCCGACCCGGCAATGGAAACCCTGAACGCCAACATCACGGCCCCGACTTTTCATGTGGGCTATCGCGAGGCAGAGTTCACCAAGTTTGTCGACAACACCTGGCACGCCGTGAAAGTTGCCTATGCCAACGAGATCGGGCGCGTCTGCCTGCAGCTTGGCATCAAGGCCAGCACGGTGCACGAGATCTTCAAATCGGACACCAAGCTGAACATCTCGGCCTATTACACCCGGCCCGGCGGGGCGTTTGGCGGATCGTGCCTGCCCAAGGATGTGCGCGCGCTGCAATACATTGCCGCCGACAGCGGTGCACCGACCCCGCTGGTGGACAGTCTTCTGCGGTCCAACGAGGCGCATAAGCACCGCCTGTATGAATATGCCGCCGAAGGGCTGGAGCCGGGCGCGAAAGTGCTACTGGCGGGACTGGCCTTCAAGGCGGGCACTGACGATCTGCGCGAAAGCCCGAATGTCGATCTGGCGCGCAAGCTGTTGGCTGCCGGGTTCGACCTGGACATCTATGACCCTGCCATCGATGCCGCCAAGCTGGTCGGTGCGAACCTTGGTTATGCCTATTCGCAACTGCCCACCATCGAGGGTCTTTTGGTGGACAAGGCCGCTGCCGAGGCCGGCAATTATGCCCGTGTGATCGTCACCAACGCGACGGTCAAGGACCTTGATCTGTCGGCGGATGTCGAGCAGCGCGATCTTGGCAGCTTGCCATAAGGCGCAGCCGTTTTGCCGCTCTGCTGCCGCAGGTGTCGCTGGCGACAGGCCAAGGATGCCCGGCGCGTTGCGCGTGGATGCGTTGTGTTCCAAGTTCATATAGGAGTCTGCCATGACCGGCACCAGCCTTGACACCCCCCGTATGGCCGCCGTCCGTACGGACCGGCCCCTGGAGGGCCGCAAGGTCCTGATCATCGTTGAGAACCTGCCGTTGCCCTTTGATCGCCGGGTCTGGCACGAAAGCCGCACCCTGACGGCGGCGGGCGCGCAGGTTTGTGTGATCTGCCCCACGGGCAAGGGATATGAGGCCCCGTACGAGGAAATCGACGGAGTGCATATCTATCGCCACAACCTGCCGCTTGATGCCAAGGGGGCGTCCGGGTACCTGCTGGAATACGGGGCCGCGCTGTTTCACGAAACGCGGCTGGCCTGGAAGATCCTGCGGAAGCATGGCTTTGACACGATCCAGGGATGCAACCCGCCCGATTTGCTGTTCCTGATCGCCTGGCAGTTCAAGCTGTTTGGCAAGCGCTATATTTTCGATCATCACGACATCAACCCTGAATTGTACGAGGCCAAGTTCAACAAGCGCGGCTTTTTCTGGAAGCTGATGGTGCTGTTCGAAAAGCTGAACTTCAAATCCGCCGATGTGGTGATCTCGACCAACCAAAGCTATCGCGAAATTGCCATGACCCGCGGCGGCAAAGCGTCGGAAGATGTGTTCGTGGTCCGGTCGGGGCCGGATCTGAACCGGCTGCACGTGATGGACCCTGACCCGCACTGGAAGAACGGCCGCGATGCCATGGTCGGCTATGTCGGTGTCATGGGCGATCAGGAAGGCATCGATCTGCTGCTCGAATCCGCCCGGGAGATCGTGTTTGACCGCGGCCGCAACGTACAGTTCGTGCTGGTCGGCGGCGGGCCCGCGCTGGATGATCTCAAGGCGATGGCCGCCGATCTGGGGCTGGCCGATCATGTCACCTTTACCGGGCGCGCGCCGGATGCGGAATTGTTCTCGGTGCTGTCCTCGGCGGATGTTTGTGTGAACCCGGATCGTGTGAATCCGATGAACGACAAATCCACCATGAACAAGATCCTCGAATACATGGCGTTTTCCAAACCCATCGTGCAGTTCGAGGTGACCGAGGGGCGCTACAGCGCGCAGGACGCATCGCTTTATGCCGAGCCGAACAACACCGCCGATCTGGCGGGTAAAATTCTGTCGCTGATCGATGATCCGCAGACGCGGGCAGAGATGGGCCGCATCGGACGTACCCGTGTGGAGCAGGAACTGAGCTGGGATTACCAGGTCGATACGCTGATCGCGGCCTATAAGCGCGTGATTGGCAAAGGGAGGAAACCGGCGGATGACTGATACGGTACAGCGGCTCACATGTTTCAAGGCCTATGATGTGCGCGGGCGCCTTGGCGAGGAACTGAATGCCGGGATTTGCGAACGCATCGGGCGCGCTTTTGCCCAGGTGATGCAGCCCGGCACGGTTGTCACCGGCCGCGACATCCGCGCCACCAGCGCCGAATTGCAGGCCGCCCTGATCGCCGGGCTGACCGCGGGCGGGGCAGATGTGATCGACATTGGCCTGTGCGGCACCGAAGAGGTGTATTTCGCCACCGATCATTATGGCGCGGGCGGCGGGCTGATGGTCACGGCCAGCCACAACCCGATCGATTACAATGGCATCAAGATGGTGCAGGCGGGCGCGCGGCCGATTTCCGGCCCCGAAGGTCTGGACGCGATTCACGATCTTGCCGCCGCAAACGATTTCGCACCGGTCGCTGCGCCCGGCACGCAGCGCCGCGAGGACCC
>NZ_SMZO01000103.1 GCF_004358675.1 Meridianimarinicoccus aquatilis
AATAATTTTGTTTAACTTTAAGAAGGAGATATACATATGCACCATCACCATCACCATCACCATCACCATAAAAAGATTATTTTGACTATTGGCTGTCCTGGTTCTGGTAAGAGTACTTGGGCTCGTGAATTTATTGCTAAGAATCCCGGGTTTTATAATATCAATCGTGATGACTATCGCCAATCTATTATGGCGCATGAAGAACGCGATGAGTACAAGTATACCAAAAAGAAAGAAGGTATCGTAACTGGTATGCAGTTTGATACAGCTAAAAGTATTCTGTACGGTGGCGATTCTGTTAAGGGAGTAATCATTTCAGATACTAACCTGAATCCTGAACGTCGCCTAGCATGGGAAACTTTTGCCAAAGAATACGGCTGGAAAGTTGAACATAAAGTGTTTGATGTTCCTTGGACTGAATTGGTTAAACGTAACTCAAAACGCGGAACTAAAGCAGTACCAATTGATGTTTTACGTTCAATGTATAAAAGCATGCGAGAGTATCTCGGTCTTCCAGTATATAATGGGACTCCTGGTAAACCAAAAGCAGTTATTTTTGATGTTGATGGTACACTAGCTAAAATGAATGGTCGTGGTCCTTATGACCTTGAAAAATGCGATACCGATGTTATCAATCCTATGGTTGTTGAACTGTCTAAGATGTATGCTCTTATGGGTTATCAAATCGTAGTCGTTTCAGGTCGTGAAAGTGGAACTAAAGAAGACCCAACGAAATATTATCGTATGACCCGTAAATGGGTTGAGGACATTGCTGGCGTTCCATTAGTTATGCAATGTCAGCGCGAACAAGGCGATACCCGTAAAGACGATGTAGTTAAAGAAGAAATTTTCTGGAAACACATTGCACCGCATTTTGACGTGAAATTAGCTATTGATGACCGAACTCAAGTAGTTGAAATGTGGCGTCGTATCGGTGTTGAATGCTGGCAAGTCGCTTCGGGAGATTTTTAACTCGAGCACCACCACCACCACCACTGAGATCCGGCTGCTAACAAAGCCCGAAAGGAAGCTGAGTTGGCTGCTGCCACCGCTGAGCAATAACTAGCATAACCCCTTGGGGCCTCTAAACGGGTCTTGAGGGGTTTTTTGCTGAAAGGAGGAACTATATCCGGATTGGCGAATGGGACGCGCCCTGTAGCGGCGCATTAAGCGCGGCGGGTGTGGTGGTTACGCGCAGCGTGACCGCTACACTTGCCAGCGCCCTAGCGCCCGCTCCTTTCGCTTTCTTCCCTTCCTTTCTCGCCACGTTCGCCGGCTTTCCCCGTCAAGCTCTAAATCGGGGGCTCCCTTTAGGGTTCCGATTTAGTGCTTTACGGCACCTCGACCCCAAAAAACTTGATTAGGGTGATGGTTCACGTAGTGGGCCATCGCCCTGATAGACGGTTTTTCGCCCTTTGACGTTGGAGTCCACGTTCTTTAATAGTGGACTCTTGTTCCAAACTGGAACAACACTCAACCCTATCTCGGTCTATTCTTTTGATTTATAAGGGATTTTGCCGATTTCGGCCTATTGGTTAAAAAATGAGCTGATTTAACAAAAATTTAACGCGAATTTTAACAAAATATTAACGCTTACAATTTAGGTGGCACTTTTCGGGGAAATGTGCGCGGAACCCCTATTTGTTTATTTTTCTAAATACATTCAAATATGTATCCGCTCATGAGACAATAACCCTGATAAATGCTTCAATAATATTGAAAAAGGAAGAGTATGAGTATTCAACATTTCCGTGTCGCCCTTATTCCCTTTTTTGCGGCATTTTGCCTTCCTGTTTTTGCTCACCCAGAAACGCTGGTGAAAGTAAAAGATGCTGAAGATCAGTTGGGTGCACGAGTGGGTTACATCGAACTGGATCTCAACAGCGGTAAGATCCTTGAGAGTTTTCGCCCCGAAGAACGTTTTCCAATGATGAGCACTTTTAAAGTTCTGCTATGTGGCGCGGTATTATCCCGTATTGACGCCGGGCAAGAGCAACTCGGTCGCCGCATACACTATTCTCAGAATGACTTGGTTGAGTACTCACCAGTCACAGAAAAGCATCTTACGGATGGCATGACAGTAAGAGAATTATGCAGTGCTGCCATAACCATGAGTGATAACACTGCGGCCAACTTACTTCTGACAACGATCGGAGGACCGAAGGAGCTAACCGCTTTTTTGCACAACATGGGGGATCATGTAACTCGCCTTGATCGTTGGGAACCGGAGCTGAATGAAGCCATACCAAACGACGAGCGTGACACCACGATGCCTGCAGCAATGGCAACAACGTTGCGCAAACTATTAACTGGCGAACTACTTACTCTAGCTTCCCGGCAACAATTAATAGACTGGATGGAGGCGGATAAAGTTGCAGGACCACTTCTGCGCTCGGCCCTTCCGGCTGGCTGGTTTATTGCTGATAAATCTGGAGCCGGTGAGCGTGGGTCTCGCGGTATCATTGCAGCACTGGGGCCAGATGGTAAGCCCTCCCGTATCGTAGTTATCTACACGACGGGGAGTCAGGCAACTATGGATGAACGAAATAGACAGATCGCTGAGATAGGTGCCTCACTGATTAAGCATTGGTAACTGTCAGACCAAGTTTACTCATATATACTTTAGATTGATTTAAAACTTCATTTTTAATTTAAAAGGATCTAGGTGAAGATCCTTTTTGATAATCTCATGACCAAAATCCCTTAACGTGAGTTTTCGTTCCACTGAGCGTCAGACCCCGTAGAAAAGATCAAAGGATCTTCTTGAGATCCTTTTTTTCTGCGCGTAATCTGCTGCTTGCAAACAAAAAAACCACCGCTACCAGCGGTGGTTTGTTTGCCGGATCAAGAGCTACCAACTCTTTTTCCGAAGGTAACTGGCTTCAGCAGAGCGCAGATACCAAATACTGTCCTTCTAGTGTAGCCGTAGTTAGGCCACCACTTCAAGAACTCTGTAGCACCGCCTACATACCTCGCTCTGCTAATCCTGTTACCAGTGGCTGCTGCCAGTGGCGATAAGTCGTGTCTTACCGGGTTGGACTCAAGACGATAGTTACCGGATAAGGCGCAGCGGTCGGGCTGAACGGGGGGTTCGTGCACACAGCCCAGCTTGGAGCGAACGACCTACACCGAACTGAGATACCTACAGCGTGAGCTATGAGAAAGCGCCACGCTTCCCGAAGGGAGAAAGGCGGACAGGTATCCGGTAAGCGGCAGGGTCGGAACAGGAGAGCGCACGAGGGAGCTTCCAGGGGGAAACGCCTGGTATCTTTATAGTCCTGTCGGGTTTCGCCACCTCTGACTTGAGCGTCGATTTTTGTGATGCTCGTCAGGGGGGCGGAGCCTATGGAAAAACGCCAGCAACGCGGCCTTTTTACGGTTCCTGGCCTTTTGCTGGCCTTTTGCTCACATGTTCTTTCCTGCGTTATCCCCTGATTCTGTGGATAACCGTATTACCGCCTTTGAGTGAGCTGATACCGCTCGCCGCAGCCGAACGACCGAGCGCAGCGAGTCAGTGAGCGAGGAAGCGGAAGAGCGCCTGATGCGGTATTTTCTCCTTACGCATCTGTGCGGTATTTCACACCGCAATGGTGCACTCTCAGTACAATCTGCTCTGATGCCGCATAGTTAAGCCAGTATACACTCCGCTATCGCTACGTGACTGGGTCATGGCTGCGCCCCGACACCCGCCAACACCCGCTGACGCGCCCTGACGGGCTTGTCTGCTCCCGGCATCCGCTTACAGACAAGCTGTGACCGTCTCCGGGAGCTGCATGTGTCAGAGGTTTTCACCGTCATCACCGAAACGCGCGAGGCAGCTGCGGTAAAGCTCATCAGCGTGGTCGTGAAGCGATTCACAGATGTCTGCCTGTTCATCCGCGTCCAGCTCGTTGAGTTTCTCCAGAAGCGTTAATGTCTGGCTTCTGATAAAGCGGGCCATGTTAAGGGCGGTTTTTTCCTGTTTGGTCACTGATGCCTCCGTGTAAGGGGGATTTCTGTTCATGGGGGTAATGATACCGATGAAACGAGAGAGGATGCTCACGATACGGGTTACTGATGATGAACATGCCCGGTTACTGGAACGTTGTGAGGGTAAACAACTGGCGGTATGGATGCGGCGGGACCAGAGAAAAATCACTCAGGGTCAATGCCAGCGCTTCGTTAATACAGATGTAGGTGTTCCACAGGGTAGCCAGCAGCATCCTGCGATGCAGATCCGGAACATAATGGTGCAGGGCGCTGACTTCCGCGTTTCCAGACTTTACGAAACACGGAAACCGAAGACCATTCATGTTGTTGCTCAGGTCGCAGACGTTTTGCAGCAGCAGTCGCTTCACGTTCGCTCGCGTATCGGTGATTCATTCTGCTAACCAGTAAGGCAACCCCGCCAGCCTAGCCGGGTCCTCAACGACAGGAGCACGATCATGCGCACCCGTGGGGCCGCCATGCCGGCGATAATGGCCTGCTTCTCGCCGAAACGTTTGGTGGCGGGACCAGTGACGAAGGCTTGAGCGAGGGCGTGCAAGATTCCGAATACCGCAAGCGACAGGCCGATCATCGTCGCGCTCCAGCGAAAGCGGTCCTCGCCGAAAATGACCCAGAGCGCTGCCGGCACCTGTCCTACGAGTTGCATGATAAAGAAGACAGTCATAAGTGCGGCGACGATAGTCATGCCCCGCGCCCACCGGAAGGAGCTGACTGGGTTGAAGGCTCTCAAGGGCATCGGTCGAGATCCCGGTGCCTAATGAGTGAGCTAACTTACATTAATTGCGTTGCGCTCACTGCCCGCTTTCCAGTCGGGAAACCTGTCGTGCCAGCTGCATTAATGAATCGGCCAACGCGCGGGGAGAGGCGGTTTGCGTATTGGGCGCCAGGGTGGTTTTTCTTTTCACCAGTGAGACGGGCAACAGCTGATTGCCCTTCACCGCCTGGCCCTGAGAGAGTTGCAGCAAGCGGTCCACGCTGGTTTGCCCCAGCAGGCGAAAATCCTGTTTGATGGTGGTTAACGGCGGGATATAACATGAGCTGTCTTCGGTATCGTCGTATCCCACTACCGAGATATCCGCACCAACGCGCAGCCCGGACTCGGTAATGGCGCGCATTGCGCCCAGCGCCATCTGATCGTTGGCAACCAGCATCGCAGTGGGAACGATGCCCTCATTCAGCATTTGCATGGTTTGTTGAAAACCGGACATGGCACTCCAGTCGCCTTCCCGTTCCGCTATCGGCTGAATTTGATTGCGAGTGAGATATTTATGCCAGCCAGCCAGACGCAGACGCGCCGAGACAGAACTTAATGGGCCCGCTAACAGCGCGATTTGCTGGTGACCCAATGCGACCAGATGCTCCACGCCCAGTCGCGTACCGTCTTCATGGGAGAAAATAATACTGTTGATGGGTGTCTGGTCAGAGACATCAAGAAATAACGCCGGAACATTAGTGCAGGCAGCTTCCACAGCAATGGCATCCTGGTCATCCAGCGGATAGTTAATGATCAGCCCACTGACGCGTTGCGCGAGAAGATTGTGCACCGCCGCTTTACAGGCTTCGACGCCGCTTCGTTCTACCATCGACACCACCACGCTGGCACCCAGTTGATCGGCGCGAGATTTAATCGCCGCGACAATTTGCGACGGCGCGTGCAGGGCCAGACTGGAGGTGGCAACGCCAATCAGCAACGACTGTTTGCCCGCCAGTTGTTGTGCCACGCGGTTGGGAATGTAATTCAGCTCCGCCATCGCCGCTTCCACTTTTTCCCGCGTTTTCGCAGAAACGTGGCTGGCCTGGTTCACCACGCGGGAAACGGTCTGATAAGAGACACCGGCATACTCTGCGACATCGTATAACGTTACTGGTTTCACATTCACCACCCTGAATTGACTCTCTTCCGGGCGCTATCATGCCATACCGCGAAAGGTTTTGCGCCATTCGATGGTGTCCGGGATCTCGACGCTCTCCCTTATGCGACTCCTGCATTAGGAAGCAGCCCAGTAGTAGGTTGAGGCCGTTGAGCACCGCCGCCGCAAGGAATGGTGCATGCAAGGAGATGGCGCCCAACAGTCCCCCGGCCACGGGGCCTGCCACCATACCCACGCCGAAACAAGCGCTCATGAGCCCGAAGTGGCGAGCCCGATCTTCCCCATCGGTGATGTCGGCGATATAGGCGCCAGCAACCGCACCTGTGGCGCCGGTGATGCCGGCCACGATGCGTCCGGCGTAGAGGATCGAGATCTCGATCCCGCGAAATTAATACGACTCA
>NZ_SMZO01000104.1 GCF_004358675.1 Meridianimarinicoccus aquatilis
CTGCCCGAAATTCCCGATCCCGAGGATGCAGGCGAAGATGACTCCGGCGCGGGCTGGGACCCGTTTGAAGACGATCTGATCTGACCAACAACACAAACACCGAAAGGAAGACACAATGTTCAAGGGACTTGGCGGCCTTGGCGATATGGGCAAGATGATGAAGGCAGCCCAGGACATGCAGACGAAGATGACCGCGCTGCAAGAGGAGCTGACCACAATCACCGTGACCGGCGAGAGCGGCGCAGGCATGGTTTCGGCCACTGCGACAGCCAAAGGTGAGTTGACCGGCCTGTCCATCGATCCGTCGATCTTCAACGCCGATGACAAGGAAATGGTCGAAGACCTGATCCTTGCCGCGATCAAGGACGCGCAGGGCAAAGCACAGGAACGCACCCAGCAGGAAATGCAGAAAATGCAGGAAAGCATGGGCCTGCCCGCAGATATGAAACTGCCGTTCTGATCATGGGGCGGGGCGCGACTGCAGGGGCGCGGGCATGACGAAGCCGTCCAGTGCGATCGAAACGTTGATCGACATGATGGCCCGCCTACCCGGTCTTGGCCCCCGTTCGGCCCGCCGGGCGGTGCTGTATTTGGTGCGCAAGCGCGGGCAACTGCTCGGTCCGCTTGCCGCAGCCATGGCCGAGGTGGCCCAAACCGCCCGAGAATGCGTCAGTTGCGGCAACATCACCACCGGCGAGCTTTGTCCGATCTGTACAGACCCTCGTCGGCAAAACGGCATGTTATGCGTCGTCGAAGACGTGGGTGATCTTTGGGCGATGGAACGCACCGGCGCGTTCGTGGGCCGCTATCACGTTCTTGGCGGCACGTTGTCAGCCTTGGACGATGTCGGGCCCGAAGAACTTGGCTTGCCGCGCCTTGAACGCCGGATCACCGATGAAAACGTCACCGAAGTGATCCTTGCGCTCAACACCACGATGGACGGACTGACCACAGCGCACTACGTGGCTGACCTTTTGGAAGGCCGGGTGCGGATCACGTCGCTGGCGCAGGGTGTTCCCGTGGGCGGCGAGTTGGACTACCTTGACGATGGCACCATTGGCGCAGCCCTGAAAGCGCGCCGCGATCTGTAGTTGGTTCGGGCCGCCTAGCCCGGCCAACTTGCGTAGCGAATTTGACGCAACTCGGCGCTGCGAATGCGCCGCTCGATACGCCATCGTTCGTTGCTCAAGCGCGAATAGCTGACGGCATCATCTTCAGAGAGCCGGATCATCCACCGCTCCACATCCCATAAATCCCGGCGCAGGTCGCGGATGTACCGCTCATAATACCACCACTCAGCCCCATGGTTGAACGCGGGGCGCATGGCGGACAGTTGCGTTGCACTGCAATAGGGGGCGATGCTGCTGCCGCGCCGACCGACAAGATAAGCTGACGCAGGGGTGCAGTATTGCTCAAGCCCCTTGGTGCGCCCAGCCTTCCAAGCCGGAAGGTCAGGTGTGACACCGACCTTAGCGCAGGCTTTGCCGTGCTTTTGGATGTAGTCGGGCGCGCGCCCTTTGGTTCCATCAACAAACCCAACTTGGCGCCAATCGCCTGCAACGCAGTCTTCTTTGGAAATGCTGGCGCAACTTGACAAAACAAGCACGCCAGCAAAAACCGCCAATATCCGCATCCACACGCCCATATGCGCCGCTCCCTCGTTCGCCGCCCTCAGGCTATCGCAAGACGACCCTTGGGTCAGCAAACAAACAGGCGCCAGGATCAGTCGCGCGGATCGACCCCGTCGCGTGGGTCATCGTCATTCTTTTCTTCGTCGTCATCAGACGCATCAGGCAAGTTGAAGAAGCTGTCCGCATCGACCTTGTCGTCGCTGTTATCGTACTTGTTCTCGCTGAGCGTGAAGGTTTCCAGACCAGAGATCGCAGTTGGGATCTTTGGCTCGATATCCATTTCCAGCGATTGTTCGGTCGACACCAGACGGCGGCGTTCATCGTCGGTCATGACAACGCCTTCGCGCGCCTTCTTGGCTGCGGCTTTCTGAACCGCTGCGTCCAATTCGGACTGGCGGCACAGACCCAGCGCAACAGGATCGATCGGCGTGATGTTCGAGATGTTCCAGTGCGTCCGCTCGCGGATCGACTGGATCGTCGGCTTTGTGGTGCCGACAAGCTTGCTGATCTGACTGTCCGCAAGTTCAGGGTGGAATTTGACCAACCACAGAATAGACGCCGGACGATCCTGACGTTTGCTGAGCGGCGTGTAGCGCGGACCGCGCCGCTTGTCTTCGCCAGATGCCGCCGGGTTGTGCTTCAGCTTCATGCGGTAAATCGGGTTGCTTTCGGCCTTGTCGATTTCAGCCTGATCAAGCTGATTGTTGGCGATGGGATCGAACCCCTTCACCCCGGCAGCAACATCGCCATCGGCAATGCCCTGTACTTCCAGTTCATGAAAGCCACAAAAATCGGCGATCTGTTTGAAGTTCAGCGTGGTGTTGTCCACAAGCCAAACGGCGGTTGCCTTGGCCATAATCGGCTTGCCCTGCATCTCTCAACTCCTGTGTCTGCGCGCGCGGCGGAAAATCCGCAAATCTCACCCGTGCCGTGAAATCGGCTGCACCGGGCTGGCGCGTCTTCTCGATTTTGGGAAGATGGGCAGGTTATAGTGGGTCGGACAAGTAGAGGAAAGAGAAAATGCAAATCATGCAGGCACTGCTGCTGACACTTGGGGCAATGACGATGATGTCCCTGACCGCACGCGCAGATGAGGCCGGGGATTTCGACTATTACGTGCTTGCACTTTCATGGTCCCCCAGTTGGTGCGCTCGCGAAGGCGATGATCGCGAAGCCGATCAATGCGAAGCGCACCATGATTACGGGTGGGTCCTGCACGGGCTGTGGCCACAATACGAATATGGCTGGCCCGAAAACTGCCCGACGACCAAAGCTGCCCCCACCCGCCGCCAGAATGATGCGATGGTCGACATTCAGGGCTCTGGCGGATTGGCCGCGTATCAGTGGCGCAAACATGGACGCTGCACAGGATTGTCGGGGCGGGATTATCACGCGCTGGCACGAGTCGCTTATGAAAGCGTGAATCGGCCCGACGTGCTGCGCCGCCTAACCGACCCGGTGCGCCTGCCCGCCAGTGTCATCGAAGACGCGTTTCTGGAAGTGAACCCCGATTGGACAGCCGACATGCTGACGATCACCTGCCGGGATGGCGCCATCGCAGAGGCGCGGCTGTGTCTGACCCGCGATCTAGACCCGCGCGTCTGTGCCGCCGACACGGTTCGTGATTGCACCTTGGATCGCGCCATGTTCCCGCCGATCAGGTAGTCGGATAATTGTCTGGCGCGGGGTCAGACGCCGTGTGCGTCCCGGCTGTCGGCCGGGGCCTGCGCACGGTCAAACATGCCGTAATCGCGGATGATCCCGGCCACACGCAGCCTGTAATCGGCAAAGAAATCCGACCGGCCTTTGGCTTGAGCGCCGCGATGGGCAGTCAGCGTGCGCCACCGGGTCAGCGCCGCCTCGTCCTCCCAAAAGGACAGCGACAGAACCTTGCCCGGCGTCGTCAGGCTTTCAAACCGCTCGATGGAGATGAATCCCTCCATTGCTGTCAGGTGCGCCCGCATCTTCGCCGCCATATCGAGATAGGCATCACGCTGCCCTTCGGCTACATCTACTTCGAAGATGACCGCGATCATTCTGGCTGCAGAATACGGCCAAGCGGGCGACCGGCCACAAGATGCACGTGCATGTGGGGAACCTCCTGAATGGCGTCCTCGCCCGCATTGGAAATCAGGCGAAAGCCCCCGCCCGCTTCGCTGGGTTGCGCACCGACTTTGCGGGCCACTTCCCCCACTGTACGTGTGAAATCCACGATCTCATCATCCGACGCGGCTAGGGCAAAGTGATCATAGGTGGCATAGGGGCCCTTTGGGATCACCAGCACATGATCCGGTGCCTGCGGGGTGATATCACGAAAGGCCAGCGTATGCGCCGTTTCCAACACCGTATCATTGGGAATCTCGCCGCGCAGGATCTTGGCGAAAATGTTCTGGTCGTCATACGCAAATGCCATGGGATGTGCCCTTCTCTTCCGTGTGTCTTAGCCGCATGTCGCGGCGCACTGCCTTGATTGTCAAGCCGCTTTGCCGCTGTCGGTCTTGTCCGGAAACGCACACAGGTCGCGAATGATGCAGACCCCGCAAACCGGCTTGCGGGCCTTGCAGATGTACCGCCCGTGCAGGATCAGCCAGTGATGGGCGTGGCGCTGAAATTCCACCGGGACCTGATCTTCGATCGCGCGTTCCACGGCATCCACATCGCGCCCCGGACACAGGCCGGTGCGGTTGCCCACCCGAAAGATATGGGTGTCCACCGCCTGTGCCGGATGCCCCCACCACATGGACAAAACCACATTCGCCGTCTTGCGACCAACCCCCGGCAGCGATTGCAACGCTGCGCGCGACGAGGGCACCTGACCGCCAAACTGATCTACCAAGATCTGGCTCAGTTTGATCACGTTCTTCGCCTTGTTGCGATACAGGCCAATGGTTTTGATATGCTCGATGACGCCTTCCTCGCCGAGATCCAGCATCTTTTGCGGCGTGTCAGCGATGGCAAACAGCGCGCGCGTGGCCTTGTTCACGCCCACATCTGTTGCCTGCGCCGACAGCGCGACGGCAACCACAAGTGTGTAAGCGTTGACATGTTCCAATTCGCCCTTGGGTTCCGGTTCATGGTCTGCAAAGCGTTCGAATGCCGCGCGCACGGTGGCGTAATCGGCTTGCGGTGACATTGGCGTCGCCGAAGGGGCACCGGGGGCTGGATCTTTGGCCGTTTTGCGCCGGGGTTTTGCCTTGCGAGCCGGGCGTACCGGTGCAGCAGGTTGCGCAAGTTCCGGGTCGCTTTCGGGTCCTGCCGCGTCTAAATCTTCTGCCATGAACACTCCTCAAAACCCGGGCGGGGATCCCGCCGACAGCTTGTATCACTACCAGATCATCGCGCGGGCAATCCGGGCGATAGACGATGCGGGCAGCGCACCGCTGCCCCTCGCTGATCTTGCCCATAGCTTGCACATGTCACCCGCGCATTTCCAGCGCGTCTTCTCGCAATGGGCAGGGGTTTCGCCCAAACGCTATCAGCAATACCTCACACTGGGTCAGGCCAAGGCGATGCTTGCCGAGCACGGCAAGACACTTGCCGCAACGAATGAGTTGGGGTTGAGCAGTCAAAGCCGCCTCCATGATCTGTTTCTGCGTTGGGAAGCCATGTCACCGGGCGAGTATGCGCGCGGCGGCGAATGCCTGACCATCGCCTGCGCCCAATGCGACACACCGTTTGGCCCCGCTATTGCAATGGCCACCGACAAGGGCCTGTGCGGTCTGGCTTTTGCCGCGGAAACAGGCATTGACGCTGCACGCGATGATCTGACCTCTCGCTGGCCTCGTGCCACCTTCACCGGCGACCCTGACGGGCGTGTGGCGGCGCTGACGGCGCAGGCTATGGACGGCGGCCGCGCCCAACTGCACCTGATTGGCGCCCCGTTTCAGATCAAGGTTTGGGAGGCGCTGATGCAAATTCCCAGCGGGACCGTGACGACCTATTCCGACATCGCCGCGCACGTCTGCACCCCGCGCGCCAGCCGCGCTGTCGGCACTGCCGTGGGGCGAAACCCCGTCAGTTTCCTGATCCCGTGCCACCGGGTCTTGCGAAAGGATGGGGCGCTTGGCGGGTATCATTGGGGCCTTCCAGTGAAACGGGCGATGCTGGCATGGGAAAGCGCGCGGCGCGACGCCGGGTCGGACGGGCCAAAAGCCGCCGATCTCGCAGAGCAGTGACTGGCCATTGCTGTGCGGACCATGACATATTGGCCAAAACAATGCTGAGGCAAATACCATGATCCGATCTACTGCCCTTGTCGCAATATCCGGCCTTGTGCTGGCATCCTGCGCGCCCACCTATAATGGCTCGTCTTCGGGCGGAAACCAAAACACGA
>NZ_SMZO01000105.1 GCF_004358675.1 Meridianimarinicoccus aquatilis
TCGAAAACGAGCGGTGAACATGTCTGATCTTTTCTGGCTTACGGACGCGCAGATGGCGCGTCTTGAACCCTTCTTTCCGAAGTCCCACGGCAAGCCCCGCGTTGATGACCGACGTGTGTTGAGTGGGATCATTTTCATCAATCGCAATGGGTTGCGATGGCGGGACGCCCCGTCGGCCTATGGCCCACACAAGACGCTGTACAACCGTTGGAAGCGGTGGAGTGACAAGGGTATCTTCGCCCGAATGATGGCAGGTCTGGCTGCCGAACACGGCGAAAAGAAGACCGTCATGATCGACGCGACGTATCTCAAAGCCCACCGAACAGCGACCAGCATGGGCGTGAAAAAGGGGGGCGTGGACGCCTGATCGGTCGAACCAAAGGCGGCATGAACACGAAGCTGCACGCCGTCTGCGACAGCCAGGGCCGACCGCTCCACCTCTTCGTCACGGCAGGACAGGTCAGCGATTACATCGGTGCCCGCGCCCTGGTCGGCAGTTTGCCAAAGGTGGGGTGGCTGCTGGGAGACCGAGGATATGATGCCGATTGGTTCAGAGAAGCGTTAAAAAACAGAGGGATACGCGCCTGCATCCCGGGACGGAAGCAGCGGAAGAAACCGGTAAAGTACGACAAGCGCCGCTACAAGAGGCGCAACCGGATCGAGATCATGTTCGGCAGGTTGAAGGATTGGCGGCGTGTCGCAACGCGATACGACAGATGCCCAAAGGTCTTTCTGTCAGCCATCACACTCGCTGCGCTCGTCATCTATTGGCTATGAGTCCTGACCCTAGTGTCGATACCATCCGGTAGGTGTACTGATACGAACAGATCGGATGTGTCGCCGTTGAACACACCGTGGAAGGTAACTCCACCAGCATGTCCTTTTAGTCCGGTCATGGCTGACCTATTGAACGTGCGGATACGGTTGCGGATACCTTTCGCACCCCAAGTCCGCCCGATGTAGACCGTGTTGTCTGGATTGCCACGGGCGATGACGTAGACGCCTGCACGATCCGGCAGGGTCTTGCGCTCAACCCAAGAAATGGGATTGGACAGTGAAAGCTCCAACGGTCCCCGATCCGCGAGCGCCCTCGCAATTGACTGGTGATCGGGGTGTTAGAAAACCGCACGTACACGGTCCCTGTGCCTTTAGCCGGGGCCTGTTGTATAACACAGGCACCCCGACCATAGGGTCAAAGGTGTTCAGCCGATTTCTCGACCTAGTACGTGAGGGGTTTCTAAGCCCCAACATGGCCGCGTCTGCCATGTCGAGATCAGTGGTAGCAGCAATGCGAGAAAAGCTAAAGACGTTCTGGGGTTATCCCTGACAGCCCACTGGCGGGCGTCTTATCGATCTTCATCAGAAACCTAGGAGATCGACATGCCCGACATCATCACGCTGAAAGCCCTTTGCGAAGAACTCAAGATCGACCCACGTGAGGCCCGCGAACGCCTGCGCGCTGCTGCCAGCGACGCCAAGGCGAACCCCGAAATGGCGAAGGCGCGAAAGCCGCGCACTCCGTGGCAATGGCTGAAAGGATCCGCCGCCGAGAAGGAGGCACGCCGGAACCTGCATCCAGTTAGTTCAAAGTAAACCGCTGACAGGAGTACAGGAAGTCAAGGGCGCGCGATTAGCGCCCTTTTTCGGTGTCTGCGCTGGCATGATGATCGCCATGCGCATCCATATTGACACGAACCATCCCTTTAGGTTGCTTCGCCTCAGAAATCGCTAATGGTTAATTCTGGCGTGACTTTCGCCGCAGCGCTAGCTACACCTTCTGTATGTATGATCATTGGGCAGATATGGTGAGCCGTGCGCCTTCCAAGGCTCTATGTAGCGCAATAGTCGAGAAACAAAGCCCTTGGAACCGTCTTTTTCGAGCAAACTCATGAGGGATTTGGCAACAGAACCCAAGAAGGCCTACCACCATCTCGGAAGTGAGACGGGGCAGGCATTCATTGGTTTGGTAGCAGATTTCAGAGCTGCCCTCTTTGCGGGTGACGTCCCAGGCAGCCCAAAATTGGCAACGAGAGACCAAGACTGCTTCCAACTGGACTGGTTCATCTCCACTGGATGCATTTTGAGAACCGTGATAACTGCCTCCGGCGGCGACGATGCGTGGAAAAGCGCCCATCGCATACATTTGGATTTTATCGATATTGGCGGGGAGGAATTGGCTTGATGTTTGAACCAAACTGGGCTTCTCCACCGGGCGATACGATATCTCGACTGGCCGCAGCTGGAAATGTTCCGATTTATGAGTTGGCTGAACGCATCGGTTTTGAAGAAGATGTATTTGCGGGCATCATGGAAGGGCGGGTCCAAATTTGCTCTGAAATCGCGGACGCACTATCAGCAGAACTTGGTGCATCACGACAGTTCTGGAGTGAGCGATACAATCAATTCGTGGCCGACAAAGCGAGGATTACAAATTCTGCGCCGATCCAATCGCTTTCGACATGGGGGCAGTCATTCCCTGCACGAGCACTGCGCGAACTCGGTTGGCTACCCAAAGGGTCTCGTGGAGAGCGCTTGTCCGAGGACATTCTAAGATTTTTTGGATGCGACAGCATTAATGGTTGGAATGAACGGTACTCGGCGGGGATTGGCCAAGTTGCTTTTCGCACTTCATTTGCATTTGAAGCCGACGAAATGGCTACGTTGGCTTGGTTGCGTGTTGGCGAGACACAAAGTGAAGATCTTCCGCTTGCGAATTTTTCGGCGAACCAATTTAAGAAGCGTCTGCCTGAGCTAAAGAGTCTTTGTGCTTTAAAGCGTCCAGATATATTCTTCCCCAAACTACAACAAGCCTGCGCAGAATATGGTGTGGGTTTGGTGAGTTCCAAGGCCCCGAAAGGGTGTAGAGCAAGCGGAGCAACTTGGACGAATACGAACGGCAATCCCATCATTTTGGTGAGTTTTCGCTATTTGAGCGAAGACCATTTCTGGTTCACATTCTTTCACGAGGCAGCGCACGTTGTCTTGCATGGAACTGACCACATATCCGTCGATGGCAGCGATCCTTCCCCACTAGGTGCATCTAAATGTGAGGACGAAGCCGATGCTTTCGCTCAAGATATCCTTGTACCAGCTAGCCTCAGAGATGAGATGCTTAACGCTATTCCAACGCGCCTACATACCCGCAAAATCGCCCGTAAAGCAGGGGTAACTCCGGGCATTATCGTAGGGCAGCTTCAGAAGGCAGGGGTTCTCCAACCCCACCAATTCAATGAATTGAAACGCCGCTACAGATGGAATGGCAATACCCTCATACCGATGATATCTTAGCCTCGGAAATACATATAGATATCAGGACTTTTCTGCCAGTTGCACAAACTGTCCTCAATGACCTGCTTTCCGACGCCAAGGATACCATCTAATGCATCAACACGAGGCTCTAGAGCCCGGCCTGTTATAGCGTAACCGCCCGATTGATACCACGGTTTAGGCTGACCCCCAGTTCCAAGGCATCAGTTCGTCGATCCGGTTGATTTTGTGATCGTGGATGCGGTCGAGGACGTCGGCAAGGTAGGCTTGTGGATCGATGGCGTTCAGCTTTGCGGTTTCGATGATCGTCATCGCACGCGCCAAAGTTTCCGCCCCGGTGTCAGCACCCGCAAAGAGCCAGTTTTTGCGCCCAATCCCGATCGGGCGCATGGCACGTTCTGCCGCGTTATTATCGATAGCCACGCGACCATCCTCAAGGAACAAACAGAACGACGGCCAACGGCTCAGACCATAACGAAAGGCTTTCGCCAGATCGCTCTTGCCGGGGATCCGCGTCAGCTGTTGTTCGGCCCAGAGTTTGAAGGCCTCAACCTTCGGTTTGCTCAGCTTTTGGCGTGCTGCAAGGCGCGTATCAGCTGATTGACCTGCGATTTCGCGCTCGATGTCATAGAGCTTCCCTATCCTGTCGAGGGCCTCACGAGCGATCTGTGACTTGTCCGACGCCCATACATCATGGAAGTCGCGACGCAGATGCGCCCAACAGGCGGCCTCCTTGAACTGACTGTTGCCGTCAGGGCCTTTCTCATACAGCGCATTGAACCCGGCATAGGCGTCTGCCTGCAAGATACCGCTACTGTTTTGCAGGTGCTGGCGGACATGTTCGCCTTTTCGGTCAGGGGCAAAGTAATAAACCGCCCCCGGCGGCGCTGTGCCCGCCCATGGTCGCTGATCACGGACATAGGCCCAGATACGGCCCTGTTTCACGCCTTTACCCAACCCCTTATCGCGTCGCGCACGGTCCAGCACCCGGATTGGCGTGTCATCTGTATGCAGCAGATCACTTGCCATGATATGCGCCTCGACCCGCTCAATGATGGGCCGGAGAACCTGCATCGCGCGCCCACACCAATCGACCAGCGTACTGTCTGGAATGTCAGCCCCCATACGCGCGAAGATTTCGTTCTGTCGGTAAAGCGGAAGATGATCGTCAAATTTCGAGACCAAAACATGCGCCAGTAGATTGGGCCCCGCCATGCTGCCCGGGATCGGGCGGCTGGGTGCGGGCACCTGCACCATCTTTTCGCAGCGGCGGCAGGACTTCTTGATGCGGGCAATCTCGATCACCTTGAGCTGCGCTGTGATCATATCGAGCAGTTCACTGACATCCTCACCAACGATCCGCAGATCACCGCCGCAATCGGGGCACGCGGCACCGGGATCAAGCTCGCGGCGCTCACGCGGGGTCGTGTCCGAGACACGCGGGCGACGGCGGGGTTTATTCTCAACCGGCTCGGATGCAGCAGAAGATGGTGCGTCAGCCTCATCTTCATCAAGCGGTGCGTCTTCCGCCTCAGCGACCGCGACCAGTAGGTCTTCCAGCGCCAACTCAAGCTGTTCAATCTCGCGCTCGATCTTTTCCGAGCTTGCACCAAACGCCTGTTTCTGCAGCTTTGCGATCCGCAGCCGCAAGGCCTGTACCAATTGATCATGGGCCCGCAGTGTCGCCGATATCTTGGCATTCTCCGCCTGCAAAGTCGCAATCATCGCCTTCAAACGAACGGGGTCATCTGGCAGGTTTTCAGTATCAATCAGCATGGCGCAAATTACCAAAACTTACAGTAAAACACTATATAAATAAGCAATATCAGATAGATAAATCAACCAACGCGGGCCGGTGGCGCACCCCAATCTGGCCTACGCCAATCGATCCCCTCCCACAGCATCGCCAGTTGCGCCGAGGTCATCCGCACAGCCCCATCCTGGGCGCTTGGCCATGGAAACCGCCCCCGCTCCAGAACCTTGTAGTAAAGACAAAAGCCCTGACCATCCCAGTACAGCAGCTTTAACCGATCACCCCGTCGTCCACGAAAGGCAAACACCGCGCCACTTGCTGGCTTCTGGCGCAACACGTCCTGCGCCAAGATCGAAAGGCCCGCGATGCCCTTCCTCATATCCGTCACCCCACAGGCCAGATAAACCCGAACCCCGGTTCCCGGACCGATCACGCGGCTTCCACCGCCCGGATCAATCGCGTCAGCGCGGCTGCTTCCACGCCAGTATCAAATCGCAAGCAACGTCCATTGTTCAAGGAAAGCTCCACCGCAGACGGCGGTGTGGGCTCCGAGGCTGATGACACTACGTCTGCAACATGGAAATCAATTGGTAGAAAAACTGCGCCCTCGCCGGTGGGCCAAAGCCCCTTCTTCTTAAGCTCATGCCGCCATCGGTAAATCTGCTGGCGCGTCACATCGTGCCTATGCGCAACATGCGTGACCGTCGCCCCGTCAATGCCGACGGATGAAACAATCGCCAACTTGTCATCATCATTCCAGCGCCGCCGCCGCTCAAAACCAAGGACCTCGCCCCGCATGACACCCTCCGCATAAGACACGTCACTAACGACGTCGCTATGCACGTATCTTAAACCATCACGCCAAAATTAGGCAGGCGGTGCCAATCGGGCGGTTACG
>NZ_SMZO01000106.1 GCF_004358675.1 Meridianimarinicoccus aquatilis
CAGATCGGCCGACGAGCGGGACAGGTTCCGTTCCAGGCGGCGGGCGCCGGCGAGGGTCGTCTGCAGGTTGGTCACGTTGTTCACAACCGCTTCGAGCGGCCCGAGCGCTTTGCCCAGCAGGATCGATCCGGCGATCATCGCGCCGCTGGTCAGATCGCCGATCAGGACCAGGTGCGCCCCGACGGCCAGCATCGCGGATTGCAGGAAGATCCGAAAGGTTCGTGCAGCACACAGCAGCATCCAGGCGCGCTCGTCGGCTTGCACCTGATTTCTCAGGGAGGTAGCGCGGAACTTGAGCCAACGGTTGTCAAACCCGTCTTCCAGCCCAAGCATGCGCTGCGCACTGCCAGAATCTTCTGCGGCTTGCAGCGCTTTTGACCAGCGTCCTTTGGCCCTGCTTGCGTACCAGGTCGGGCGGCGTGTGATCAGGCGCTTGATCATGGCAAGGCCCGTGATGATGGCCGCTGCGACAAGGCCAAGCCAGCCCATCATGGGGTGAAAGACGAACAAGAGCCCAAAATAGAACGGCATCCAGGGCAGATCGAACAAGGCCAGTGTGACGGGCGACGCCATCAACCGCTGGATCCCGTCAAGTTCCCCCATGGCCGTGGTGGGGCCCCAGTCCTGCCCGTGGCTGACATGTTCGCGGCCAACGATGTGAACGCGATCTTCCATCCGCCGACGGAAGCGCGCAGCGCAGCGCACCATGATCATGCCGCGCACCGTGTCGAGCATGTAAAGGCAGCCAAACAGGAAGCAGACAAGCACAAACAGGGTGACAAGGGTTTCCGGCGACTGGCTGCCCAGAACGCGGTCATAAACCTGAAGCATGAACAGCGGGCCCGTCAGCATCAGCAGGTTTATGAAGAAGCTGAACAGAAACACGGCCGTCAGCGTGCCCTTCATCTCGCCGATCGCCCCAAGCAAAGTCGACGGCGGCCGACCCCGCCCGCTCGCTAAAGACGGACCTTCAGATATATCTGGCGTAGACGACAACTGATCCAGCGGCATTGACCGTTTCCATCTCAGGTTTGAGCATTTGCCCATCATGCGGGCAGATGTATATTAGCCGAAGATATAACGTTATTTCCATTTGGATTACGTAAGTTGGTACATCCATTCGGATTACTGGTGCTTCCGTAGGTCCGTTGAGGCGGTAGAAAAGTCTAGGTTGCCCTTGACGAAAGTATGGGCCTTTTGAGCAGAGGTAGGGCTTGAAGCCGACGTCGCCGCGATTGACCCCGAAAATGGCGGCGAACCATATGCGTTTCAGGCCAGATGCAATGCCAGTCTGGAGGGCGACGCAGGAAACGCCCGCGGAGCGATTCTTCAAGCCACTGCGAGTGTCGCAACTTTTAATGCGTTTTGGGCGTCAGAAAGGGCCTTCTCAGCATTTGAGAGAGCTGAAGCTGTATCGACATCGGTTTTGTTCCGGAGCGCATCTTCCAGTTCACAAAGGTATCGGTGAAGAAGGGGCGTTCCCATCATCGCAGCGACGCCGGCGGACCGATGGACCTCCTGCGAGAGTTCAGAATTGTCGTCTTGAAGGGTGCTTGAACGCACCGCGGACAAGGCTTTTTCGACTTCTGCTATCAAAGCGTCGATCTTCTGTCTGAGTTCATCGCGATCCATCAAATCTGACAGCATCTCAAGCACAGCCATATCGATGTTGGAAAGCTCTTCGGGAGTATCGTCGGTGGCTGCAACAATTACAGGGGCCGCAGGCTCTTTGTCGGACGTGGTGGTGACTGCCCCAAGTCGACCGTTCATTTCTTCCGTGTTGAGCATGAACGGAAGCTTCATCGTAAGCATGCAGGCTTCGTGCTTCAGTTGGCCTTGGGTGACAGGTTTTGTCAAAACACTGTCCATCCCGGCGCGCATGAAGCCGATCTGCTCTTCCATAAGCGCATTGGCCGTGATCGCAGTGATCCGGGCCGAATTTGACAGGCCATTTCCGGTTCGTATGGCTCGGGTTGCCTGAACACCATCCATTTTGGGCATGCTGATATCCATGAATATCAGGTCATATTGATTTTTTTCCGCCATGGAGACGGCTTCAAGTCCGTCGCTGGCGTAGTCAGGCGTATACCCAATATTGCCCAGCATCTTGCCGAGCAATCGCCGGTTCAACTCGTGATCTTCGACAACAAGGATCGAAACATTGGAGGGATCAAAAGCGGTGCAGGTCTGACACTTTTCATACATCTGGTCGAAGCCAGCGTCGCTTGTTGACACTTGAGGCGCCTCGGAATGGCGTAGCACGGGGACTTCGAAGGTAAATCTGCTGCCAACACCGAGCTCGCTGACCAAGTCCATTGTGCCGCCCATTTGCATTACGGCACGATAGGCAATCCCGAGCCCCAACCCAACGCCGCTGGACTGGCGGCTATATCCTTGATCCAGCGATTCAAAGTCTTCAAAAATCCGTCCATGATCGTCCGGATGAATGCCGATGCCTGTATCTTCAATACACACTGCAACGGTGTGCTGGCCGTCACCGTTGAACCTCTCTGAAATACCAACTCGAACTGTCCCGTTCTGTGTGAACTTAACGGCGTTTTCGGCGATGTTTCGAATGGCTCGGTCGAAGGCTAATGGATGTGTGCTGAACACAAAGCCATCGGGTAAATAGGATTCGAACTCTATCGCTGTGTTGTGTTCGCCTGCCAAAACCTCGAGCCCTTGCAGTATGGATTTTGCGGTTTGGGCCGGATCAATAATGTCCGCTTGTTCGCTTGAATCCACAGTATTGGGCATTGATGTGCGTTCAAGAATGTCGTCGACATGTTGAAGCGCGTCACGGGCCGAGGTCTTTGCTATGGTGATGAGCTCACGCGCCTCTGCAGAGAGCGTCTCAGGTTGGACAAGTTCGATGGCGGTAATGGCACAATGCAGCGGCGTGCGCATCTCGTGGCCCATCATCGCCAAGAACCTTGTTTTTACGTCTGCATTTTGAATCGCTTCGTCGCGGGTACGGCGAAGCGCGGCCTGCGCCCCAACGATTTGAGTGATATCTCGAATGAAGATGATGAAGGCGGTATCGTCGGTGACATGATCGATGTCTTGGGCGACCATGATTTCGGCCGTGAGGTGCGTACCGTGTGCATTTCGGATCGTGCGGACCTTTTTATGCTGTCCGTAATGCCGCCCTGACTCCGTGTATAGCCAAGACATCAAGGAAGGTGCAGGAGCCGAACCCAAAGTGGCGTCATCGCCCTCACCGTCATCAATAAGCAGATATCTTGTAAGATCAGCGCTGTCACATTTTTGGCCATCAATTTGAAACAGCTTCGACGCCGCCTCGTTTGTTTTGATCGGGGTTCCTGTGGCGTCGCAAACTATTATCGCGTCGTTGCTGGCGCTGACGACCCTATCAAGGCTAGATCGGAGTCTGGATTGTAGGGCCAATTCATCCTGCAATCGTGTTTCAGTCAAAAATGATAAATAGGCAGCGACAGACAGAACAAAGAACATACTTATCGCAACGGCAACGAAGTAGCGAACGAGTTCGCTGTCGTATTTTTCTTTAGCTTCGGAATCCACCACTACTGCTTGAAACACATCCAGTGAGTAGCTTCTAATCACGGGCTGAATCTTGCTGAACTCGTAGCTCAGGTTCAATAGCTGGTCGCTGTCTGGTGTCGTTATACTGTCGATCAGCTCTGTGTACTTGGCCAGGTGGTCCTTGATCGCACCAAGTTGTTCGTGGCTCTTGTCTTTCAAGTTGGGTGTCGCGATGTGCAACAGGTTTTCATGATCAGTAGTCGTTGTGACACGACTATAGTATATGTCGAATTTTTCCTTGGCGTTCGCAAATGCAGCTTCGCGAACTTGCAGGTCTGTTTCCAGACCGGTTTCTGCCAATGCGGATTTAAATTTCTCAGCATCAAGCGAGAGTTGGGTCGTGAACCATGCGCTTTCGGCGTTGGTCCTTTTCAACTTGTTGTTTTCATCAGTGCGGCCGGTCACCAAGAACGCCGTGAAGACCAAAACACCCAGTCCGATCAACTGCAAAGCTGCAAGCAGCAATATCTTGCCCGACCAATGAGGGTGGAATTGAACCTGTGTTTTCGTCTTAAAGATCTTTTCCAATGTTCCTAGGCCTTACAGCACACGCCGATTACACGACCGCTTTTGGTCGCGGCGAGAGAGTGCGAACATTGAGACCGCTTGGTTTCGATCGATGAAGAACGGTACACTAGAAACAGGTCCTGAATTTAAATCATTAAGTTCTGATTTTCGCCTTATTGACGTAAGTCATGGTACGCCAAATTTTTGATTTTCGATACATATCCATCCGGCCAGTTTGATGACTTTAGTATATGTAACCCGTGTATCAACTGCGACGTCCTGCCGGTCATGTGACTGCCGTGCATTCGCAAAGGGGACCACACTATAAGTCTGGGCGAGCGAACTGACACGTGACACCACGAGCGTGCAGCAAATTTCCCGTTATTCACTTGATAAAAGATGAAACTCTTGGGTCGGGCGTGGGCAATTTCCTGGCTGCATTTGTGGTGATCAGAAATTTTGGGAAGCCAAATTATGTCAAAATGTATCTTTGCACAAATTTGCTGCCAACTTTCGAACGTGTCGGCCATGAGTGAAGGGTCGCTCTGAGATGAGTTCTTCAACTTAACGTCCGCCATGCTGCCAGGTCGATCAAACGCCTAGAATCATGGTGTGTGATTCGAGGGCACTCGCGCATAGGTGGAAATAAAAACAATACTTTAAGGCGAGTTTTCGCGTGTAAATTGTAAAATTAACTAAGATTCACCTTGATCCACACAAATGCACAAAATCAACTTAACTTGAGCCAAATTGATAGTTAGCCTATGCGCAAGACGGGATTTAAACGACGAAAGTATAGGTCAAAGTACGATGCGCGCACGATTTCGCCCATAGATTGATCAAACGCTTTCTCATGAAATGGAGATGCTCATGGGATATTTCAGCTACACCAAGTATTCGTCATGTGGCGACTGGGGCCGCTTCAAGTCGTACTCAACTGATGGGAAGTTTGACTGGAGAGACTGCAAATGGTCCTGCGATGACAAGCAATCATATGAGCTATGCCCGAAAGTTGGTGACGGCGTGATCAGGCGGCACTTTGAAGTTGCTTGATCCCGTCCTTGAATTCAATCCCTTCGATGATTTCGGGCATGCGGTTGGCACCATCGAGTTTGCGCCATTTTGTCTGGGCTGACATCATCAGCTTGAAGGCCATGGCGAGCCCGGTTTTACGGCTGAGGCACCCCTTGGTTTTACCAGTGCGATGCCGCACCGTGGCGAAGGTGCTTTCGATGGGATTGGTTGTGCGGATGTGCTTCCAATGTTCAGCGGGGAAGTCATAGAATGCCAAGAGCACGTCGCGGTCTTTGGTCAATTTAGCGACGGCCTTGTCGTATTTTACGCCGTAGGTTGTGACGAAGAAGTCGAAGGCCGCCTCGGCATCCACGCGGGTTTCGGCCTGCCAAATATCGTGCAGATGACCTTTGGCTTTGGCCTGAACGGACTTCGGCATCGCGTTCAGAACATTGCCGGTCTTGTGGAACCAGCAGCGCTGTTCTTTCGTGGCACCAAAGACCTCGCGTAGCGCATGCCAGAACCCCAAAGCACCGTCACCAATGGCAAGGTCAGGCGCGTGGGTGAGCCCGCGTCGTTGCAGATCAAGCAGCAGTTCTCGCCAACTTTGGGTGCTTTCGCGGTAGCCATCAGCAAGGCCGATGATTTCCTTTCGACCCCATTCATCCGCGCCGATCAACACCAGGACACATTGTTTTTCTTCAGCCATTCGTGGGCGGAAGTAGACACCATCAGCCCAGATGTAGA
>NZ_SMZO01000107.1 GCF_004358675.1 Meridianimarinicoccus aquatilis
GTTGTGGATGCCAGCGGCGCCCAATTCCACGGTAATAATTCATCGAGCCTGTTGATTTTGTGATCGTGGATGCGGTCGAGGATGTCGGCGAGATAGGCCTGCGGGTCGAGACCGTTGAGCTTGGCGGTTTCGATGATGGTCATAGCGCGAGCGAGGGTTTCCGCACCGGTATCGGCCCCTGCAAATAGCCAATTTTTCCTTCCAATGCCAATTGGACGCAAGGCGCGCTCGGCGGGATTGTTGTCGATAGCGACGCGGCCATCGGTCAGGAACAGGCTGAAGGCCTCCTGTCGACTGAGGCCATAGCGGAATGCCTTGGCCAGATCGCTTTTGCCCGGAATGCGCAGGAGTTGTTGCTCTGACCAAGCAAAGAAGGCCGTGACCTTTGGTTGGCTCAACTGTTGACGTGCGGCATGGCGGACACCAGCGGGTTGACCGTTAATGTCGCGCTCGATGTCGTAAAGCTTGCCGATCCGGTCGAGCGCCTCGCGGGCAATCTCGGATTTTGTCGAGGTCCAAAAATCATGGAAGTCACGCCGCAGATGGGCCCAACAGGCTGCCTCTCGCAAACGCCGCCCACTATTGGGTTCAGGCTCGTAAAGCTTGGCATAGCCCTTGTAGCCGTCCGCCTGCAGGATGCCGCGGGCATTGGCCAGATGGCTGAGGATGTGCTCTTCCTTCCAGTTCGGTGCGAACCGATAGACCGCACCGGGTGGCGCGGCACCCGCCCATGGGCGCTGATCGCGCACATAGGCCCAGATCCGGCCTTGCTTCACACCTTTGCCAAGCCCTTTGTCTTTCTTGGAGCGGTCCAACACCCGGATCGGCGTATCATCTGCGTGCAGCAAATCGCTGCCCATGATGTCAGCCTCAATGCGCTCGATCAGCGGCGACAGGGCCTTCATGGCGCGGCCACACCAGCCGACCAGCGTGCTTTCGGGGATGTCCGCCCCCATGCGGGCGAAGATCTCGTGCTGGCGATATAACGGAAGGTGGTCGTCGAACTTCGAGACCAGCACATGCGCCAGCAGGTTCGGGCCTGCCATACTGCCCGGGATCGGACGGCTTGGCGCGGGTTCCTGCACGATCCGCTCGCAGCGGCGGCAGGACTTCTTGATCCGGGCGATCTGGATCACCTTCATCTGCGCGGCGATCATGTCGAGGAGTTCGCTGACATCCTCGCCCACCACGCGAAGATCGCCGCCACAGTCAGGGCAGCAGGTGCCGGGGTCCAGTTCACGCCGCTCGCGTGGGGTCGTATCCGAGACCCGTGGTCGGCGGCGCAAAGCGGGTGCATCGGCAGCTTCCGGTGACGGTTCATCCTGCCCTTCGTCGATGGGCGCGTCATCGTTTTCCGCTACGGCGACCAACAGGTCTTCGAGCGCCAGTTCCAGCTGCTCGATTTCGCGCTCGACCTTTTCCGAGGACTTGCCAAAGGCCAGTTTCTGCAACTTGGCGATCCGCAGGCGCAACGCTTGAACCAGTTGATCATGGACACGCAATGTCGCCGACATCTTGGCGTTCTCTGCCTCGATCCGAGCATTTTCTACCTGCAAAGCCGCGATCATCGCCCTCAATTCAGCGGGATCATCAGGCAAATTTTCATCAGGTTTCGACATGCGCCTGACTACCAAAAATCAGGCTATAGCACCATATAAATAAAGCAAATCAGGTCGCAAAATCACCCGACCCGCGCAGGCGGAGCGCCCCAATCGGGACGCCGCCAGTCGATGCCTTCCCAGAGCATCGCGAGCTGTGCAGAGGTCAGCCGCACCGCCCCATCCTTGGCGCTCGGCCAAGGGAAACGCCCCCGCTCAAGCACCTTGTAATAGAGGCAAAACCCCTGACCGTCCCAGTAGAGCAGCTTCAGCCGGTCACCACGCCGTCCCCGGAACGCAAACACCGCCCCACTGGCGGGTTTCTGACGCAGCACATCTTGGGCAAGTGCCGCCAGCCCGGCGATCCCCTTTCGCATATCCGTCACACCGCAGGCCAGATACACGCGAACGCCGGTGCCAGGGCCGATCATGCGGCTTCCACGGCACGGATCAAGGACGTCAGCGCGGCCGGGTCTATCGTGCTATCAAAATGAAGGCGATGGCCGCACCGTAAGCGCAATTCGACTGCAACTGGTGGCGACGTATCAGCTGCCGTAGGCTGCCCCGCCGACACTGGCATATCCAAAGGGTAGAAAAGCGCCCCGGCATTGGGCGTCCACAGGCCCTTCTTCTTGAGATCATGCCGCCAGGCGTAAATCTGTTGCCGCGTAACCTCATGGCGTTGCGCCACCTGCGTCACCGTCGCCCCGTCTATCCCAACCGACATGACAATCTCGAGCTTGTCCTCGTCACGCCAGAAACGCCGTCGCTCGACCCCAAGAATTTCACCACGCATCGATGACCCCGCATAAGACACGTCGTTAACGACGTCGTTAAACACGTATCTTAGATCATCGCCCCAGCGTCAGGCAGGCGGTGCCAATGGTGCGGTTACGACAAGTTTGCGGTCATTCCGATGATAAAAAGGGTCTTGCGACCGGTCAGCCTGCGCAGTTTCTGCGTGGCTTCAACACCTGTCATTCCAGGCATGCGCAGATCCATGAGGACGACATCGGGCAGTTTCTGAACCGCGAGGTCGAGGCACTTTTCACCGCTGTTGGTGCCGATAACTTTCATGCCAATTTTCTCAAGCGCTTTCGTTATGATTTCGCGGTTTATGTCTTGATCATCGACAACCAAGACTGTGCGGCTTGCAGGAAGATCGCTGTCGGGAATTGTTGCCCGGGTCTGGCGCTGCAAGGAAATGTGCCGTTGTTGAAAGGGGGAGTTTTCTTGGGCGATCTTGATGGTGAAGCAGGATCCCGCACCAACCTCAGACGTCACCTCAATTGTCCCCCCAAGGTCATCTATAGCGCGCTTGGCAATCGCAAGCCCGAGCCCGGCACCTTCGCGAATGTTGGCGTATTTCGCGCTGGTGTTGAAGCTATCAAAGATGCCTGCCAGCCGTTCCTTGGAAATGCCGCATCCATTATCTTTGATCACCAGTTCGAACTCAGACTTGTCTAGCAGCGGGGTTTCCACCAGCGTCACTGAAACTTGGCCTCCGGGGGTGAACTTTACGGCGTTCGACAGAACGTTTTGTGCGATCCGAAAAACAAGGTGTGGATAGCCCATCACTTTGTTGCCGTGCGGGCCGGTGTGGGAATAGACGATGCTTGTGCTGCGTTTCAGTGCAATCGGGTTCACCTGTTGCACAACATCTTCGATAATCTGGGCCAAAACGTACTCTGTTTTAGCGCCAATATCGTCAAGGGCCTCTCGTTTAAGAAGATCAAGTGCATTTGACACTTGGCTCAACGCATTTTCGGCCGATTGCTCAATCATCTCAAGAAGTTTGGCTTGATCAGGTGTCCAGTCGTTATCGGCGCACAAAAGTTCCGCTGTTGCGATGATCGCCGAAATTGGCGTGCGTATTTCATGTGAGAGAACGCCCAGAAAACGCGTGCGTGATCTTTCTGCGGCTTTGGCGCGTTCAAGCGCGGCTTCAAGTTCAGCTACGTGACGTGATGCCTCTTCGATGCGGTGCGTTTCCGACAGGTCGCGCAAGACCAACATGATTGCGTCATGGCCTTCTTTATCAATGGGCGATAGGCACACTTCAACAGGGTGATGCGGATTATCGGCTGTTGAGATTGTCGCCTGAAAAGTCTGTGTCTGGGCCAATGGCAGCCACTCGGCAATTTTGCCAATGTGTTCCGCCCGTTGTTGTAAGTCGCCAAAATCGATCAAATCCGTCAGCTTATTGCCGATAGGGGCAATATCGCCGCGCGCAAATAGTTTTTTCAGCGCGGGATTGGCACGAACGAAATAGCCTGAGCTGCTCAGCAAGGCGATCCCGTCAGAGGTGTGATCGAATATGAACTGCGCTTCGTACTCACACCGAATGCGCCGGGCCGTTTCGCCTTCCATCTGCTGCATGCGCCGCGTCATCTCGGTGATGCGCAAAGAGTTGCTCACCGGTAAGATACTCAACAAGACAGTTGGCCCACACTCTGGCAAATCCAAGCGTCCGATCATGCATCTTACGGAATCGCCGTTACATTGCAGACTGTATCGCGCAGGAACGGCGGTCGTAGTGCGCAGTCCTGTCTTGATAAGCTTCAGGCCCGCCTCGAGTTTCATCTCGGCTTGCAACGCATCGTTGTGAGGGTGTCTTAGAAAGGAACGGTTTGCGAAGAGAATATTGCCGTCATGATCCAGCAAAATGACAGGATTGAAATTCAGCTCCAGAGCTTGGCATAGTGCGGGATCAAGGATGTCACGCATCCGGGAAGTATTCTCTGCCTTCTTCATCGCCCCTACACAAATGTATGACTATCCGGCACCCCGGATCTCCGCGTGCCAATGCCTTATCGATACTCACTTTAGCGTAACCGTTTGCGTCGGCAGTGATCGTGCCAAAAACGCTTGACGTCATCATGCACAGTGACGGTCGTCCAAACACTTTTTTGCCAAAAGGGCAAGCCGTGTTTGAAAGGATGATTTTGTCACTATCGATCGATTCGACAGTGAAATTTCCACCGAACTGATTCTTCATATCGGCCAATATGGCGGGGACGTCATCAACCGGTACACGCGATATGCCACGATTTTCCTTGTACATCGCGTTCAAGGAATCGCCGAGTCGACTCCCGACAAGGGTGATGTATCCCTCGGTTTCTGTGAGGCCGATGACATCTTCAAGGCTTCCCGCCAAGGTTACAATCATTTGGCTTAGGAAGATGTCCCGGTTCACGGGAATGTCGTTTCCAGCCATCTTGGAACCTTTTATCGCCTGCCCAAATTTACGCCCGTTTTTGCCAACCAGCGAGCAATCACCCTAGGTGAGGTGGGATTAGGTTTCAACGGTTTCACTGCGCTCTTGTTCCTTTGGGTGTGGAGCTGTTGGATCGCTGTGGGGGACTGTTTTGGTGTTTGTGGCGGAGGCTGCGGCGAGTTTTGCCAGGATTTCGTCGCGGGGCCCGAAAGCCTTTTGGGTGCCGTTCTCCAGGATCAGGATCTTGTCACAGGCATGCAGCAGGTTGGGGCTGTGCGTGATGACAATGGCCGATTTTCCAGCCGCGGTCTGGGCCTTGATCAGGCGGCTCACAAGCGCGCCGGCTTCCTGGTCGAGACCTGCGTTCGGCTCGTCCATGATCAGGATGTTCGGCTTGCTGTAAACGGCCCGGGCCAAAGCGATCCGCTGCAACGTGCCAGCCGACAGGATTTTCTTGGCCCAGTGCATGTCGGTTTGCAAACCCTTGGGGAGGAGTTCGATCTTGTCCATGACATGCACCAATTCCGCGGCGGCGACCACATCGGCAAGCACCATGTCAGGGTCATAGCGGGCGATATTCTCGGCCACGGTGCCATCAAAGAAGGTGAGAAATTGCGGCAACAACCCGATGTGCTTTGCCAGGGCGCTCTCGGACAGTTCATACAATGGAAAGCCGCTCAGGGTTACTCTGCCCATGGTGGCCGCATTGCCACCGGTCAGCAGACGCACAAGAGCGGATTTGCCCACGCCGCTGCGCCCGACGATCGCCAGCGCTTCGCCGGGTTGGACGTCAAAGGACAGACGGGTGAACACGGGCAGGCTGAGTTCGCGGGGCTTAAAGGTCACGTTGGTGATTTCAAGTGTGCCGGGCACATCTGGCAGCGCGGCCGAGCGGCGGCTGCGCAGATCGGCCGACGAGCGGGACAGGTTCCGTTCCAGGCGGCGGGCGCCGGCGAGGGTCGT
>NZ_SMZO01000108.1 GCF_004358675.1 Meridianimarinicoccus aquatilis
GGGACTGTTGCGTTAATTTGCGCGTGTTGAGCTTTCCCTGATGGCACAGGTGGTTACGTGGCGGTTTTGAAGAGGCTGGCGATGAATTCAATCTCGCCTCTGACGCCGGGTTGTTTGTGGTGGATATGGCCGCGTTTGATGGTCCGAATCGTTTCGACTCCGCTGAGGGTCGCTTTGGCGGATCGGAGCGAGCGGAAACTCTGGCGATAGCCAAGGAGCCGTTTCATTGCGGCGTGGTCGCTCTCGATCAGGTTGTTTCGCCATTTCCGGTCAATGTGACGGATGCTGTCGAAGTGCGGGTCATATCGGTGGTTGATCTCGCGGATGACGCGCCGGTAGGCGTGTGCCTTGTCGGTGCAGATTGTTACCGGCCGGTGGAGCCGCACGCGCTCGATCGCCTTGCAAAGAAAGGCTTTCGCGGCCTTCGCATCGCGTCTTGCGGTCAGCCGAAAGTCAACCATCTGCCCGTTGGCATCGATCGCGCGCCAGAGGTAGCGCCACTTGCCGCCGACGCGGATATACGTTTCGTCCACATGCCAATCAACGCTGCCGCGGCGCAGATGCCGTTCGGTGCGCCGCGTCAGCTCCGGGCCAAACTTCTGGACCCAGCGATACACGGTCGACCGATCGACGTTGACGCCGCGCTCCGCCAGAAGATCCACAACATCTTGGTAGGACAGCGGGAAGCGCAGATACCAGCGTACGGCGCACAGGATGATCTCACGTGGAAAACGATGGTGCTTGAACGGTGATTTATGCGGCATCGAGAACCTCCAAAGCCACATCGTCGCTACGAAACGAAGCTAATGCAACAGTCCCGCTTTGCCACACGCTCGGAGGCAGTTTCGACCTGCCGCACGCAGACACGCACGCGATCGTCCTGCCTCATGCGATCCACTACAATGCTGACGCCGTTGCCGACCTATTGAAACCGGTCACTTTGATTTTTGAGGGAGACGCGCCGGGTTCTGCGCTCTGGGCTTTTGCCAATAAACTCGGTGCGCCGTTAGCGCTCAAGGATCTTGGTTTAAACGAAACCGACCTGGATCGCGCGACCGAGGTCGCGCTGTCGAAACCCTATTGGAACCCCCGGGAGATCACCGCCACCGGCATCCGCGCGCTTTTGCAGGACGCCTGGAGCGGGGCCGCCCCCGGCACGACGGCAGAGTGAAACATCTATGACAAAGCAAGCCGAAATTCCCGATTTTATCAAAGCCCTGCCCAAAGCGTATTTCACCGAGGCGGATTCCGCTGAGGTCGTCACCGGGCAGAATGTGAATGCCAAGGACGCTCGTCTGAAGCAGGTCATGGAGATCATCACCCGTCACCTGCATGCAGCGATCAAAGAGATCGAGCCGACACAGGAAGAATGGATGAAGGCGATCCTCTACCTCACCGCCACGGGTCACAAAAGCGACGACTGGCGGCAGGAATTCATTCTGTTGTCCGACGTACTTGGCGTTTCAATGCTGGTAGATGCGATCAATTCGCGCCGTCCCAAGGGTGCGTCCGAGAATACGGTGCTTGGACCCTTCCATATTGGCGGAACGCCCGAATACGAGATGGGTTTCAACATCTGCCTGGATGGCAAGGGCGAAGACATGGTCGCTCGCGGACGGGTGTTGGATGTCGATGGCAATCCGCTGGAGGGCGTTAAGATTGACGTTTGGCAAGCCAATGACGAAGGCTTTTATGACGTTCAGCAAAAGGGCATTCAGCCTGATTTCAATCTGCGTGGTGTATTCCGCACCGGGGCCGATGGAACGTACTGGTTCAAAGCCGTACGCCCCCAGCACTATTCCATCCCCGATGATGGGCCCGTTGGAGAATTGCTATACGCGCTCGGCCGCCACCCCTATCGACCGGCGCATCTGCACTACATCCTCTCGAAAGAAGGGTATGACGAGGTCACAACCCACATCTTTGACCCCGATGACATCTACATCAACAACGACGCCGTGTTCGGCGTGAAAGAAAGCCTGATCGCCGAGTTTGTGAAGGTCGAAGACCCCGCAAAGATCGCTGAGATGGGCTTTGAAGGTCCCTTCTATTGGGACGTTAAGTTCGATTTTGTCCTGGCGCCGAAGACGTAGGAAATGGCGTCTCCGTGCATCATATGTGTCGCCATTACTGGGTCATTGCCACGAAAGGCCATGAATCCGGCGGTTCCAATCTCGGTGTCCGAGCAGGTCGAAAGCACCCATGAAGCTTTCGAGGCTGGAGCTGCAATTTGCCACGCGCATGTTCGCAACGAAGATGAGACGCCGTCCAGTGATCCAGAGAAATTCGCGCGGCTAAAAGACGGCATTGAACAGCATTGTCCCGGTATGATTGTGCAGTTTTCGACGGGCGGTCGTTCCGGAGCGGGCAAGGACCGAGGAGGCATGTTAAGTCTGCGTCCGGATATGGCGTCGTTAAGTGTCGGGTCGAATAACTTTCCAACTCGCGTCTATGAAAACCCACCCGATCTGATCGATTGGTTGGCCGCTGAAATGCGCGCCCATGACATCAAACCCGAAGTCGAGGCATTTGACCTCAGTCACATCCTGAAAGCCGCTGAAATGCACAAGGCCGGTGCGATCGCCGGGACGCCGTATGTTCAGTTTGTCATGGGCGTCAAGAACGCCATGCCTGCTGATCGACATGTGTTCGATTTCTATGTCCAAACAGTCAACCGGCTTTTCCCAGGCGCACCGTGGTGCGCCGCCGGTATTGGACGAGAACAGGCGACGTTGAACGAATGGGCCATTGCGTCTGGCGGCCATGCCAGAACAGGTCTTGAGGACAACATCCGTCTCGACCGCGACACACTGGCCCCCTCCAACGCGGCCCTCGTTCGAAGAACGGCAGAGATCTGCGCAACCCACGGTCGCCCGATTGCAACGCCATCCCAAGCACGCAGCATTCTTGGCCTCAGGCGGGTTTGAAAGGAACATACATGTCAGACACTGATACTCTCGACAATGAAGCCCGCAGTTCTGCCGCAGCATTTCAAGCCCGTGGTCTTTTGGCTGACGAAACGACCCTGCAACTGCTGTTTACCGAAGCCCGCACGCATTACGGCTGGCAAGATCGCGACGTCAGCGAAGATGCACTGAGGTCGCTTTACGACATCGCAAAGATGGGCCCGACGTCCATGAACCAGCAGCCGATGCGGGTCATCTTTGTCCGATCAGACGCGGCGAAGGATCGACTTGAGCCAGCGCTCTTCGAAGGCAATCGGCCCAAGATGCGCAGCGCTCCGGTCACGGCGATTATCGCTTATGATCTCAACTTCTGGGAGGAACTCCCCAACACCTTCCCGCCAAATCCTGATGCCCAAGAAATCTTCAAGAACAACGCAACGGCTGCGCAGGTGAACGCATTTCGAAACGGCACGTTGCAGGGCGCTTACTTCATGTTGGCGGCGCGCGCCGTTGGATTGGACGTCGGCGGAATGTCGGGGTTCGACAATGCCAAGGTTGACGAGGAGTTTTTCCACGGCTCGTCGCTGAAATCGAATTTTCTGGTGAACCTTGGATACGCCGATACTTCGAAGATCTTCCGAAGATTGCCGCGCCTCGACTTCGAAACCGTTTGCGAAACGATCTGAGTGGCGAAGACAATGGCCGAACCGACAATCACCAAGGACGACATCCTGAAAGCCACGGAAGGGATGCTGCAAAAGCAATTTTACGTGGTGTCTACAAGCCCCATTGATGGGATGGGGCCGGTCATGGCGGCCTTGGAAGAGCACTTGGCGTTCTTGGTCAAACTTGGCCAGGATGGGATCCTTTTTGGCGCGGGACCTCACTGGGCCGACGATGAACACAGCTGGAACGGCGAAGGCATGGTGATCCTGCGCGCCGACAGTCTTGCCCATGCCAACAAGATCGCCGGTGAGGACCCGATGCACTCAACTGGCGCACGAAAGTTCACGGTTCGACCGTGGCTTCTCAACGAAGGTGGAATGAGCGTTCAAATCGATTTTTCGACCGGCTCTTACACCGTCACCTGAACAAAACTAGGGAGGAAAAAATGAAACATTTCATTTCAGCAGCGGCAATCTCGCTCGCGGGCGTTGCAGCCCAGGCAGAGACCTATGAACTGACCATGGCATCAAGTCACCCAACGGTACTGCCGTGGGTTGGCCAGCTGTCAACATTGGTCGTCGCCGAAACCAACAACCGCCTGGAGGCCATGGGGTCCGAAGACCGGGTCGAATGGACAGAGGCCTATGGCGGATCGCTTTACGGTTTCAAGGATACGCTGGAAGCTGTCGGCGACGGTCTGACCGATGCCGGTTGGGTTGGCACGCTACCGGGTCAGTTCTCAGTGACATTCAACAGAATGACCTCCCTGTGTTGACCTGTCCACATATAGACCATATGTCTGTAAGTGGATAAAGGAGGCTCGTTATGCAAATTGCAAACTTCTCAAACCCTTCGGTTCCCCCCGAGGGTGTGCAATTCCACACCATCTCCCGAGAGGATCGCGAGCGGACAAGTGCGCCGGGCTTGCGCGCCTTCCGGAGAATCGCCGATCGGTTCGACATGAGCGAAGTGGAACGTATAGCCATCCTCGGGGATCCGGGCCGCTCCACCTATCATCAATGGATGAAAAAGGCGCGTGAGCAGCAGTCGCTGACCCTGCCCCTTGATACGCTGTTACGAATTTCGGCCATACTTGGGATCTACAAGGCACTGACCATTCTGTTCGAGGATGAGAGTCAGGCGCTGGTCTGGTTGAGGGGGTCTCATCAGGGGACGCTCTTCGTCGGCGCTTCGCCCATGGCCTATATGCTGGAAGGTGGGCACGACGGTCTCATGTCCGTGCGCCGGTATCTTGACGCCTGGCGCGGCGGTAACACAGGGTTTGGGGTAGCTGAGGGCAGCTTTGAGGCGGTCACTGAAGACGATCTCGTCTTTGCATGAAAATTGCCGATTACGCGGTCGCGCGCGCACCCGCGGGCACGACACGCCTTATCCCCTCGCGGTTTCCGCCGATCCACGCCTTTGACGCAGTCACCACCCCCGATGACCTTGACGCCGTCATGGAACTGGAAGGTTGGACAAACGATCGCCTCGTAAGCCCGCGGCTCGCGCGCCTGCCCCGCGCGGAATGGGTGTATGGCGTCCCGAACGCCAGCGTCGTCATGGCGGCGTTTCTGCACGGATCGCCCGGCGGTCTGCGGTTTTCTGATGCGAGCCTCGGGGCGTGGTATGGCTCGACCCATCCCAACACCGCGCTGCTGGAGGTTGCCAACGGGCTGCGCAAGGAGATCGCGCTGAGCGCCTTGACGCAGAAATCCGAAACGTATCGCCAATACAAGGCGGACCTTGATGGAGACTATGTCGACATTTTCGGAGCGCATCCGGAATATCATGATCCCGACGATGCAAGTTACCCTGTAGCGCAGGCTTTTGGACGGCGCGTCCGTGATGAAGGCGCGCGTGCCGGTATCCGTTATGAAAGCGTGCGTCACGCCGGACATGCAAACTGGGTCTGCTTTCGCCCGCCCCTTATCCAGAATGTGACGCAGGCGAAGCACTTCCGGATCGAAGTGCCCCGAACCGGTCGTGTGGTTGTGCGCCAGGTCTCCTGATCAAGCGGCCACCACGGCTTTGCCAAGTTGTTTGACCTTGGCCGCAAAGAGCCTGGGAAGGCAAGGTCATGCGGTCAT
>NZ_SMZO01000109.1 GCF_004358675.1 Meridianimarinicoccus aquatilis
GGGACTGTTGCATTAGCTTCGTTTCGTAGCGACGATGTGGCTTTGGAGGTTCTCGATGCCGCATAAATCACCGTTCAAGCACCATCGTTTTCCACGTGAGATCATCCTGTGCGCCGTACGCTGGTATCTGCGCTTCCCGCTGTCCTACCAAGATGTTGTGGATCTTCTGGCGGAGCGCGGCGTCAACGTCGATCGGTCGACCGTGTATCGCTGGGTCCAGAAGTTTGGCCCGGAGCTGACGCGGCGCACCGAACGGCATCTGCGCCGCGGCAGCGTTGATTGGCATGTGGACGAAACGTATATCCGCGTCGGCGGCAAGTGGCGCTACCTCTGGCGCGCGATCGATGCCAACGGGCAGATGGTTGACTTTCGGCTGACCGCAAGACGCGATGCGAAGGCCGCGAAAGCCTTTCTTTGCAAGGCGATCGAGCGCGTGCGGCTCCACCGGCCGGTAACAATCTGCACCGACAAGGCACACGCCTACCGGCGCGTCATCCGCGAGATCAACCACCGATATGACCCGCACTTCGACAGCATCCGTCACATTGACCGGAAATGGCGAAACAACCTGATCGAGAGCGACCACGCCGCAATGAAACGGCTCCTTGGCTATCGCCAGAGTTTCCGCTCGCTCCGATCCGCCAAAGCGACCCTCAGCGGAGTCGAAACGATTCGGACCATCAAACGCGGCCATATCCACCACAAACAACCCGGCGTCAGAGGCGAGATTGAATTCATCGCCAGCCTCTTCAAAACCGCCACGTAACCACCTGTGCCATCAGGGAAAGCTCAACACGCGCAAATTAACGCAACAGTCCCACCCCGCAAGGGGGTATTCCGGCAGAACCATGTGTGACGGAACGACACTCAAGCGAAAGCAGGCTCATACGAAGCAGGGGAAAATGGGAACCACCTTCACACACAACAAACAGCGGCAGCGCTATTCGTCAGGTTCCAGTCAGCTCAGAAGAGCAGGTTGGACTTTCTACCCAATGATTGGGGTAGGCACAGGGGTTAGATAGTTCTTGATCTTATGGTATCGTATATGATACCTTTATTTATATGATTGAGATTGAAGTTTACACGACACCAGAAGGGAAGCAGCCGTTTATCAAGTGGCTTGCCAAGATCGACAGACAGGCCAGAAAACGGGTGACTGTTGCGTTAGGCCGATTGGAAGAGGGTAACACCGGAAGCCTCAAATCCGTCGGTGACGGTGTTTTCGAAATCAGACTCACATTCGGGGCTGGGATCAGGATTTACCTAGGCCAAGAGGGCGATAGGCTCGTGATCCTGCTGCACGGTGGCACAAAGCGCCGCCAGAGCGATGACATCGCTAAAGCCAAACAGCTTTGGCGTGATTATCAGGATGAAACCACAACAGAAAGGAAAGGATAATGCCAACCACATCATACAAAACGGCCATGAAAGCCATGGTCGATGAAAACCCCGAGCTTGGGGCGGAAATGCTGGAAGATGCGCTCAATTCTCTGCTCAGTGGTGAGCTGGATGAAGGGCGACTTTTGCTACGCCAGTTCGTCAACGCCACCATGGGGTTCAAAGAGCTGGCCGAGCGTACTGGCAAGGTGGACAAGAACCTCATGCGCACCTTGAGCGCAGCAGGCAATCCAACTGCGTCCAATCTCTTTGAGATCGTACAGGCTTGCATTCAGGCCGAAGGTGTCACCGTGGCCGCGCATGTTCAGCGGCAGGCTGACGGTAATCTGCCCCAAGCGGGCTTGCGGTAACTTACCCACAGGAAGGGCAGGGGGATTTGCTGTTTTCTCTCAGGTGATGGATGGCAAGACGGCTAAGCTGTTGCTATGACAGTGTTAGAAAAAATCACATGGGCGATGATTGCCATTTTCATCATGTACGGCGTGTTTTGGGTCAAGGCGGTATACGTCGATGCGCCAACCGTAGCGGCCACACAATAGCGACTTTGTACGACAGGATTTGATCCCTACCGTAGGACTAAAATTTTTTGAGGGCATCATGGCCGATTATGAAATTACCATCGAAAACTGCAACAGTATCGACACCGCAAACATTGGCGTGGAAAAGGGGTGCCTGAATATCAAGTTTGGCCCCAATGGGCTTGGAAAAAGCACTATCGCCAAGGCAATTGTTAGCCAAGCCCGTGACGATGGTACTTTGGCAGAACTTGTGCCTTTCAAGAGCCGTGGGAAAACCGGCGCATCGCAGCCAAAAGTTGATGGAATTGGAGATATAAGCTCAGCGCTTGTTTTCGATGAAGCATACGTAAACTTGTTTGCTTTTCAGCAGGATGAGGTTGTCAAAAACAGCTTTGATATTTTCATCAAAACGCCTGAGTACGACACCGCAATGGCTGACATTGAAAAGCTCTTTGATGGTATCAAGAAGGCCTTTGCAGATCGCCCAGAAATCGAACAAACGACGAAGGATCTCAAAGACCTTAGAGATGCCTTCGGTAAGCCTAACAAAGATGGCTCCATCGCGAAGTCTAGCAAAGTGCTCAAGGCATTTGGTTCGGGAAATAAGATTGACAATATTCCCGATGAGTTGCTGCCGTTTGAGATGTTCGTGAAAAGTGCTAACCCATCAAAATGGATAGGTTGGCAAATAAAAGGCAAAGAATTTCTAGAGTTAGGGGACACCTGCCCCTATTGCGCAACTGCCCTACCCGAACCTGAGCAAAAGGAAACAGCACTGGCGGTCGCCAAGGAATACGATGCGACGGCCATCAATCACCTCAACAATCTGAAGGAAGTCATTGAGCGGTTGGGTAAGTACTTCAGTGATGGTTGCCAAGAAAACTTAGAAAAGGTCACAAAAGCAAAAACGGAGCTGACTGCGCCGCAAAAGACCTTCCTGAGCGATCTCAAGAATAGCATAGAAGCGCTGATCCAGCAGCTAGACGGGCTGAGAACAATTTCATTCTTTTCGCTCCGCGACGTGGATGAGATCGACAAGAAAATGCCCCTTCTTAAAATTGACCTTGGCATGATTGATAAACTCGATTCCGATCAGACACGGGCTGTCACCGACCCGATAAATGCCCAATTGGATAAACTGATCGAGCAAGTCGGCAACCTCAAGGGTCAGATCAACAAGCACAAAGCGAAGATCAAAAAAACCATCGAAGAAAACCAAGATAGCATCAATGGGTTCTTGAAGTCTGCGGGCTACAAGTACTCCGTGAAGATCATATCCGAACCAGATTCTTACAAGATGAAACTGATCCACGAAGACCTATCAGAATTCGTCGACTCTGCCTCAGCACATCTTAGCTACGGCGAGAAGAACGCTTTCGCTTTGGTACTCTTCATGCATCAGGTGATTAGCGAAGACCCTGACATCGTCATTCTGGACGATCCGATCTCATCCTTCGACAAGAACAAGAAATTTGCGATCCTACACCAGCTTTTCAGGGGGAAAGGCAGTCTTCGAGATCGGACCACCTTGATGCTTACCCACGACATTGAGCCAGCCATCGACGTCGTCAAAAGCATGGCTCACAAGTTCCAAGACCCGAAGCCATCAGCAACTTTCCTCTCTTGTCGGCAAGGCGAGGTCAAGGAAACGCTCATCACGAGCGGTGATATTCGAACGTTCGCGAAAATCTGTAAGGACGTCCTTTCTGAGAACATCGACGACGTCATCAAAGCTATCTACCTGCGTAGGCACTATGAAATATTGGACAATGTTGGCTTGGAGTACAATCTCCTAGCCAGCTTGCTCCATGGGCGAGCGGTTCCAAATCTCAAAGCTGAAAACCGTGACATGACAGCTCAGGAGAAAGCCGCCGCCGAGACTGAAATCAAAATACTGATACCATCATTCGACTACGACGCATTGGTCCAGCAGATTGGTGATGATGAAGTGATGAAGGCGAAGTTCCTTGGAACTGACGTTGGATACGAAAAAATCCAACTGTTCAGGATCATCAAAGGCAAGCATCAGGACGATATCATTTGGAAATTCATCAATGAATCGTATCACATCGAAAATGAGTATGTGATGCAGCTCAACCCCCACAAGTTTGAAAGCGTGCCAGAATATGTTGTTGAGGAATGTTCAAGGCTCTTGCAAGACGCATAACATAACACCGCATTGTTATGGATTATTTGGCAACTTAAGACGGGCTAGAAGTTAGGGTCAGGACTCGTTGTCATTTCAAAGCCAGAAGATGACGGTTGCGGCGAGAGCGATGGCAGAGAGGAACACCTTGGGGCACCTGTCGTAACGGGTAGCAATCCTGCGCCAGTCCTTGAGGCGACCGAACATGATCTCGATCCTGTTGCGGCGTTTGTAGCGGCGCTCCCAAGTTCGACAAAATCTGTCGGCATTTCCCCAAATCGGCGCGGCTGCCTGAGTCATATCAATGAGTTAGCGGTGCGGTTTGGGCAAAGCGCTGTAGTCACACGTGCAGGGTTCTTATCGGCTTGTGAGCAATGCCATTAGGATGTATTCTGTAGGCATGTTTGTGCGGATCAACAAAAGCGGTGAGCGGCGCTATCTGCAGGTCGTCGAGTCCTACCGCAATGAGGCCGGCCAGCCGCGCCATCGTGTGGTTGCCAACCTTGGGCGCATCGATGGCATGGAAGATGGCCATCTCGACACTTTGATCCGTGGCCTGTGCCGCGTGGCCGGACGGGATGAGCCTGCGGCCCTGGAGATCACACATGCGCCGGCCAAGGCCTTTGGAGATGTCTTCGCGCTTCACGCGCTGTGGAAAGATCTCGGTTTTGATCGCGCTCTGGGGCGCGCGCTTCGATCCGGAAAGCGGAAGCTGGATGTCGAGGCGCTTGTGCGCGCCATGGTCTTCAACCGTCTTTGCGACCCAACAAGCAAGCTCGGCTGCCTGCGCTGGCTGGACACCGTGGCCATGCCCGAGATGCCGCCCCAGGTCGAGCACCACCACCTTCTGCGCGCCATGGACGCGCTCATGGACAATGTCGATCGGGTGGAGGCCGAGCTGGCCAAACAG
>NZ_SMZO01000011.1 GCF_004358675.1 Meridianimarinicoccus aquatilis
GGCTGGACCCTCTTCACCGTGATCCGGATGCTCGTGATCGGGGCCGGGTGCTTCACCTTGTGATGGAACGGTTTGTGCCCGAATTTTCCAGTATCGCGCCCGAAGACCGACGGGCGCGCCTTTTGGCGGTCGCGCAGGACGTTCTTGTTGAAGAAGTCCCATGGCCGACCGCACGCCGGCTTTGGATGGCCCGACTTGCAAAAGTTGCTGACATTTTTCTGGCAGACGAGCTCGCACGTCATGCAGTGGCACTGCCTCTGAAGGGCGAGCAATTGGGCACGCTGAAGCTCACCGCACCTGATTTCACTTTGACCGCAAAGGCAGACCGGATCGACCTCACGGACGACGGAAGATATGTCATCTACGACTACAAGACAGGCGCGCCGCCCACCGAGAGCAGGCAAAAGGTGTTTGCCAAACAGCTTTTGCTGGAAGCTGTCATTGCCGAACAAGCCGGCTTCGGCACGCAGCCAGCCGCCGATGTTCTGCGTGCCGAGTATATCGGTCTGGGCAGCACCCCAAAGAACGTCGCCGCGCCGCTGGACAAAATGCCTCCAGACACAACACTGGCCGAATTCCGGAAACTGGTCGCCGAATATGATGATCCAGCAACGGGGTATACCGCCCAGACAGCACCAGAGTCTGAAGCCTTTGACGGCGACTACCTGTTACTGGCCCGCGCCGGGGAATGGGATCTGAGCGACAGCCCTAAACCCGAAAAGGTGGGCCAATGACCGCCCTCAATGACGCAACCCGCCGCCAGATCGACGCCGCCAACCCGGACCGATCAACCTGGCTTGGCGCCAATGCCGGCTCTGGGAAGACGCGAGTTCTGACCGACCGGGTTGCCCGGCTTTTGCTGTCAGGGACACCGCCACAGAACATTCTGTGCCTGACCTACACCAAAGCCGCCGCGTCAGAGATGCAGAACCGCCTGTTCCGCCGCCTTGGCGAATGGGCCATGAAGCCCGACGCAGAGTTGCGCGATGCCCTGACCGAGCTCGGGCTGGCCGGGACGCTGGATGATCACGCGCTGAACGGCGCCCGACGGCTGTTCGCACAAGCAATAGAAACGCCCGGCGGGCTAAAGATTCAGACCATCCACGCGTTTTGCGCGGCTCTGTTGCGTCAGTTTCCATTGGAAGCCGGCGTATCGCCCAGCTTTACCGAACTCGACGAACGCAGCGCGGCTGTTCTCGCGCAGGACGTTTTGGAAGAAATGTCAGATGGGCAGCAAGGCGCACTGCTTGACGGGCTCGCGCATTACCTGACCGGGGACGACAAACTGTCGGGACTGCTGTCTGAGATGCTAAAAGCCCGTGCAGCATTTGCAACGCCGCGCACCCTGCCCGACCTACTGACCGCTCATGGACTTCCCGCAGATTTTTGCGCCGACACGCTTTTGGCCGACGTTTTCGATGGTTCCGAAACAGACATGTTCACCACCATGCTGCCGATCTTGCGCGCCAAGGGCGGCAATGATGGCAAAGCGGCCGAGAAAATCGCGCCCCTGCTCGATAATCTGGACAGTCTCGCAGGGCTGGCTGTGCTTGAGGGGGTGCTTCTCTCAGGCAAAGACACCAAGGCCGGATCTTACGTGGCGAAGACTGGAAGCTTCCCAACCAAACCGACGCGCACAAAGCTGGGCGAAGCCCTGACAGATGCCCTCGACGCCCTGATGGAACGCGTAGAGGCCGCGCGCGACCGCCGACTTGCGCTTGCGTCTGCGCACCGCTCCGCAGCGCTGCACGCTTTTGCCGCTGTCTTCTTGCCAGCTATCGAGGCTCAGAAAACCGCCCGCGGACTGTTGGATTTCGACGACCTGATCCTGCGCACGCGCGAGTTGCTCTCTCAACGCGCGGCCGCTGATTGGGTTCTGTACAAACTGGATGGGCGGATCGACCATATTCTTGTGGACGAGGCTCAGGACACCAGCCCGGAACAATGGGACGTGATCCGCCTGCTGGCACAGGAATTGACATCCGGCGCTGGCGCGCGCGATGGCGTGAACCGAACCATCTTTGTCGTTGGCGACAAGAAACAGTCGATTTATTCCTTTCAGGGCGCAGACCCGGCGGCATTTGACCGGCTGCGCGGCCATTTTGAAACAGCGCTGGCACAAAGTGGCGAGCAGCTTCAGGATACCACGCTGACGCATTCATTTCGCTCTTCGGCGGCAGTTCTTGATGTTGTTGACCAAACCTTTGCAGCGCCGGAACACGGGGCGGCCGTCGGCGGCACGCCGGTTCATGTCGCGTTCAAAGACACACTACCCGGCCGCGTCGACCTTTGGAACTGGGTGGAAAAGGAAGACGACACATGCGAGGAGGTTGAGTGGTTTGCCCCGGTGGACCGGATCAGCCCGCGCGCCCCAGATGCCGTGTTGGCCACAAAGATCGCCGCCGAATTGCGACGCCTGATTGACGCGGGCGAGACGGTGCCGGACGGGAAAGGCAACCGCGTGCCCCTGCACGAAGGCCATGTTCTGATCCTTGTGCGTCGGCGCGGCCCCCTGTTTCGCGCAATCATCCGTGCGTGTAAGGCGCACGGGCTGGATATCGCCGGGGCTGACCGGCTCAAGTTGACTCGGGATATGGCCGTGCGCGATCTGATGGCGCTATTGAGTTACCTCGCCCTGCCCGAAGATGACCTGTCCCTTGCCTGCGCATTGCGTTCGCCCTTGCTGGGGTGGTCCGAGGATGCGCTGTATCGGTTGGCGCAGCCCAGACCCGGCTATTTGTGGCAGGCCCTGCGCGCCACCGCGCCAGACAGTGACGCCTATCAAATGCTGATGGATCTGGGCCAAAGGGCCGACTTTCTGCGCCCTTTCGACCTTTTGGAACGGGTACTGATCCGTCATCGCGGGCGCGAAAAGCTTGTCGCCCGGCTGGGCCCCGATTGCGAAGAGGCGATAGACGCGCTTCTGGGTGAGGCGCTGAATTACGAACGTGCGAATATTCCCAGCCTGACCGGCTTTCTCGAATGGATGCGCGGCGACAGTGTTGAGGTAAAGCGGCAAGCTGAAAGCGCAGGTCGGCGATTGCGGGTGATGACAGTTCACGGCGCAAAAGGCTTGGAAGCGCCCTTGGTGATTTTACCCGAATGCGGCAAACGAAACGCCCCCACCCCACCCGGCATTCTGCTGGACACAGACAGTGGGGTCCCGTTCTGGACACCGACCACACCGAATATGCCCGAAGCGCTTGCGCCCCTTCGCGCCGACAGCGTCGCGCGACAAGAGGAAGAACGCCTTAGGCTTTTGTACGTGGCGATGACCCGCGCAGAAAGCTGGCTTTGGATTTGCGCGTCAGGAGAACCGGACAAGACTGGGACCAGCTGGCACGCGATGGCCGAAGCCGGCCTGTCGGCTCTTGGTGCACGGCACATCGACACTCCGACAGGTCCCGGCTTGCGGTATGAACACGGCAATTGGGCTGGACTTCCCGAACAGGCGGAAGACGAACGAACAACAGCGCCGGTTACGCTTCCCGAATGGGTCGTGAGCCCCAGTCGCCCGCGCCCCCCAATTGAACAAACCACGATTACCGCATCAGGGCTTGGCGGCGCAAAAGCCTTGCCCGGAGACAGCGGCGTGAGCGAAGAGGCGGCAAAGCTTCGCGGCACTCGGCTTCATTTGTTGCTTGAACGCCTGCCGGATCTGCCCGAGGCAAGTTGGCCAGCGCTTGCACCCGAGATTTTAGACCTGCCTGCCGACGAAGCGGCCGAGATCGACGATCTGCTGGCAGAAGCAACCGGCGTGCTGACAGCCCCTTCCCTGCGCCCGCTTTTCGCCGCCGACGCATTGGCCGAAGTTGGGCTGACCTGTCCCCTGCCCGGCCTCTTGCCACCCCCCTATGATCATCTTGTCGGGATTGTGGATCGCCTGTTGATTTCTGACGATGGCGTGCTTGCAATCGACTATAAGTCCAACACCCGCATCCCCGACATACCCGAGAACGTCCCCGAAGGTCTTTTGCGTCAAATGGGAGCTTATTGCGTCGCGCTGGAAGCCATCTATCCCGGCGTGCCTGTGCAAACGGCTCTGTTATGGACGCGCAGCACAAAGCTGATGTATTTGCCCCGCGATCTCGTCATACAAGCCCTGCAGTACGCTGCGTCAAGCCCAGCTAACCTTGACGGTTGATCCCCCCGTTCTTACTTTGCTCCAACAGGAATTCGCCGAGGAGGCACTCATGGCAACCCAAGCCGTAACCGATGACACGTTCGAGACCGAAGTGAAGCAATCCAAGATCCCCGTTCTGGTGGATTTCTGGGCAGAATGGTGCGGACCCTGCAAACAGATTGCCCCTGCTCTCGAAGAGCTCGCCGGCGAAATGGAAGGCCGCGTAAAGATCGTTAAGATCAACGTCGACGAAAATATGAAAACCGCTCAAGAGCTTCACATTCGCGGCATTCCTGCGTTGTTTATGTTCAAAGACGGTCAGGTCGTTTCAAACAAGACCGGTGCAGCACCGAAAGCGGCACTGCAAAGCTGGATCGAAGATTCTATCTGAAGACCTGCTTTTTCTTTAAGAAAATCAAAAGGCCCTGCGCAACCGCGTGGGGCTTTTTTGCATCGCGTGGACAAAGCGGAAATATACCAAAGCATACAGACCAAATCACTTTGCATAGTCCATTGTTCACATTGATTTCTTTAGCGGCTCGCTGCCTTTCGCTATAATTTAGAAGAATCTTGTAGCAATTTAGGAGAAGTGAATGATCCGCTTGGCCAAATTCGCTCGCGCCCTTATGTTTGGCGCGCTCATCACCGCACAGCCAGCCATAGCGGCATATGACTTCCCGCAACCCAAAAGTGATGTGATTTTGACAATCGTACCGCTGGGTAGTGATACGCCAATCAAGCTTGACCGTGTGGGGCTGGGCGGTTTGCCCCGTGACAGCTTTACAACATCGACAATCTGGACCGCGGGCGTTTCTGAATTTGAAGGTGTGCGCATAAGCGTCCTTCTTGACGCGCTGGGTGTCCGGTCCGGAACAATCAAATTTATGGCCGTGAACGATTACGCCATTGATATTCCGGTTGCCGATCTGTTGGAAAATGACCCGATCATCGCGGAAAAGGTGGACGGTGAGTATATGAGCCTGCGAGAAAAGGGGCCACTTTGGCTGATCTACCCCTACGACACAGCGGCCAAATTTCAGACCTCGGTGATCTACTCGCGCAGCATCTGGCAGCTCGACAGGATGCAAGTTTTAGAGTGAATTTTTGATCTAGGTTACGTGGTATGACGAGTTTTTATAGCATTGAAAAAAATAAGAAAAAATGGCTAAAGCCCGTTCTTGTGGGCATGGCCGTTCTCGCGCTCACAGCCTTGATCGGCCTGCTTGCTGTGGATCTTGTCCGCAAACTGGACACCCTGAACAGAGCGACCTCTGACAATGTTGAATGGCAGCTATCGCAGGTCGAGGTCGAATATCTCTCGCTCGTGAACGACGTCAGCAATGCGCAAGCGCAACCGCCCGTCGCCGGGTTATCGGATGTGCGGCAGCGGTTCGATGTTCTGTACAGCCGCATCGTGACCCTCGACACCGGATTGATGTTTACAGAACTGCGCCAGTCCACAAATGTCGGCGCGCTGGTTGCCACGCTCCGCGCGGACCTCGACCGCCTCATTCCCATGCTTGATGGCCCTGACCCCGAATTGCAGCGAACGCTGCCAGAACTTCAGCAAGACCTCATTGCTCACCGTGACACGATCCGCGAAGTCGCACTGACCAGCCTGAGGTTTTTTGCCAAGCAGGCAAGCGAAAGCGGCGCCAGTGTGGCCGCGACGCTGGAACGGGTTTCAATCATAACCGGGTTGCTCATCGCCATGCTTGCCGGGCTTACTTTTGTGCTTTGGCGCTTCTATCTCACTGCGCAATTCCACTCCCGTAAGGCTGAACTGACCGGGGAACGAATGACTTCTGTTGTCGAAACGGCGCTCGACGGGGTCATAATTGCCGACATGCAAGGAATAATTCGCGACTTCAACAAAGCCGCCGAAACCATTTTCGGCTTTTCGCGAGATGAAATCATCGGTCGCTCGATCTCTGAAACAATCATCCCGAAGGACGCAAGGGCAGCGCATCACGCCGGCATGAAACGATATGCCGAGACCCGCAATGGCAAGCTTGTGGGCGGTGGGCGTGTCACCCTGACCGGATTGCGAAAGAACGGTGAGGAATTTCCCCTGGAGCTTTCTTTGGCTTCCAGCGTCAACAACACCCACGAGGCGATCATAATATCGTTTGTACGAGATGTGACGCGCCGGGTTACTGCTGAAAAAGAACTGCGCCACGTTCGGGACAAGGCGCTGGAAAGCGAGCGCGCCAAAGACCGGTTGCTGACAGTCATGAGCCACGAAATGCGCACACCTTTGAACGGGATGCTGGCCACGCTTGAATTGCTTGAAGAGACCGGCCTGACCGAAAAACAAGCGCGCTATGTCTCGGTCATCGAGCAATCCGGTGATGTGCTGCTCAGCCACGTGAACGACGTTCTCGACATTTCCCGCATCGATTCGGGCGCCCAGCCCACAGATAGCTTGCGCCCAATGGATTTCGGAACGGTCGTTCGCGATATCGTCGCCGAACAATCAGCCATCGCGCGCCGCAATGGGACTCGGATCAGCGTTTCGCTTCCGCCCGTATCGACCGTGGTCGGCGACCCCGCAGCCCTGCGGCGGATACTGTCAAACCTGATCGGTAACGCGATCAAATTCACAAAGAATGGCGAAGTCGATGTGGCCGTTGCCCGGCTTGGCCGCGGCGATTTGGTGGAGTTCACCATAAGCGACACCGGCATTGGTATCGAGAATGCCGATCGGGAGCGCATTTTCGACGATTTCTTTTCGCTTGATGCGTCCTATGGCCGGTCAAATTCCGGCACTGGCCTTGGGCTTGGTATCGTAAAGCGGCTTGTAACGCGATTGGGCGGCGAGATTGGCGTCGAAAGCGAACCCGGCGAAGGAAGCCTGTTTTGGGTGCGCATCCCGCTTGCACAAAGACTTGGAACGCTCAAAAAGAAAACAGTCACGGCTTCGCCCAAACCCGTTCAAGCGAAGCAGCAGAAACCGCAAAGGTCGCTTGATATCCTCGTCGTCGAAGACAACGAGATCAATCGCCTCGTGATGCGCGAAATGCTTGAATCCGCAAACCATAAAATCACCGAAGCCAATGATGGCATCGAAGGGGTCGAATACGCCCTTGCTCACACTTACGATCTGATCCTCATGGACATCAGCATGCCCCGTCTCGACGGTGTTGAAGCAACCCGCCGCATCCGCGGCTCTGGTTGCGGATCCTGCCGCACGCCAATTGTGGCAGTGACCGCGAACGCGTTAAGCCATGAGGCCGAGAAGTTCCGCCAGGCCGGTATGAACGAGACCATCACAAAGCCGTTGTCGCGCAAGTCGATTGAGCATGCGTTGGCATTGGCCGGCGACAGCGTGACAGTGTTCGCACCGCCGAAAAGCAGCACAATCGTCAAGACAGGGTCAATCAACTTGTCCCAATTGGAAGAGCTGAATGCCGAGATTGCGCCCGAGCACTTGGCCAAAATGTTCAAAGTGTTCCGCAAAGATGCCGACGCCCTTGTCGCAAAGCTGGCATCGGGACCTGCCAAAGCAATCAACCGAGCCGAAACAGTCGCAGATATCCACAAGCTTTCTGGTACCGCAGCGGTTTTTGGGGCGGATAGCTTTCGTGCCCGATTGCTTGAATTACAGGAAATCGGAAAAGCAGGCACGGCCACGGAGGAAAACACCCGGCTTCACGAGCTTCCAGCAATCTGGGATCGGGCGATAAGAGAGTTCAATAGTGCCAGCAGCTTTGAATGGGTTGGATCAAGCTCATCGGGACGCTGCTAAAACGCCACGTTACGCATCTATCTGACCCAGTTCGGGAAAATTCGATTGCAGTTTTTCGCAACCGCCCCCTAAAGTAGAATTCTACCGGCATTTCGGGTAGGGGAGGCTTGCTATGAACGTATTGATAGCTGACGATCACGATCTTGTCCGGGATACCTTGGCAGTGTTCCTCGGGGCAGAAAACGAAATTAATGTTGAGACCGTCGAAGATCTTGATCAAGCCTGTAAGTTGATCGAAGAACGCGGCTCGTTTGATTTGGTTTTACTGGACTACACAATGCCCGGGATGAACGGTCTTGACGGTTTGCACAAGGCAATTGCGCTGAACGATGGAAACCCGGTCGCAATTATGTCTGGCACCGCCTCACGCGTAGTTGCACAGGAGGCTCTGGATGCTGGGGCTGTCGGATTTCTTCCCAAAACACTTCCCGCAAAATCGCTGGTGAATGCTGTTCGGTTCATGGCCGCTGGTGAAACTTATGTGCCCGTCAAATTTATGACGACCGAAGAGGAAGAAGAGGTCAATCCGATTGCCGAAAAGCTCTCGAGCCGCGAAATGCAGGTTCTGGGTGGGTTGTGCCAGGGCTTGGCGAACAAAGAAATCGCTCGCGAATTGGACCTTCAGGAAGTGACCATCAAGCTGCACGTGAAAACGCTGTGCAACAAACTGGAAGCCAAGAACCGGACCCATGCCGCAATGATCGCGAAAGAAGCCGGCCTGTTCTAGGTCTCGTACGGTTGTCGCTTGGCCTTCGTGCCGCCATATAGGCCGGACAGATAACGGAGGCCTCATGGCAGATCAGAATTTTCCAGGTTGGCACGGAACCACAATCATTGGCGTTCGTCGCGGTGGTCGCGTCGTTATAGCGGGCGATGGGCAAGTCAGCCTTGGGCCGACAGTGATTAAGGGTAGTGCCCGCAAGGTGCGCAGGCTTAGCCCCGGCGGTTCCGATGTGGTGGCAGGATTTGCCGGGTCCACGGCCGATGCTTTTACACTGCTCGAACGACTGGAAACCAAGCTTGAAGCAACGCCCGGCCAGCTTGCTCGAGCCAGCGTAGAGTTGGCAAAGGATTGGCGCACCGACAAGTACCTTCAGAAGCTTGAGGCGATGCTGATAGTTACCGACGGTCGTGACCTGTTTGTTATTACCGGCGCCGGCGATGTTCTGGAACCAGAACACGACGTTGCGGCGATTGGGTCAGGCGGCAACTTTGCCTTGGCAGCGGCACGCGGGCTTATGGCCAACACCGACATCGACGCGGAACAAATCGCACGCGAAGCAATGGCCATCGCGTCAGAAATTTGCGTCTATACCAACGGCAATTTGACTGTCGAAACCATAGACGAATAGGTCAGCCACGCACATAGCGCGCCAGTGGGCCTGCGGCGCGTAGGCCCACACCTATCAACGCCGATGTCGCAATGAAATAGATCGCGATGACCGGCATCTGCCGATCATATCCGACGCCAGCATCAATGACCCACCCAGTTATCACCGGACCAAGAGCTGTTCCAAAAACCATGATTGCGGTGGCAAGCGCCCGGATGGATCCAAGATGCCGTGTGCCGAAGTAGTCCGCCCAGAACGCCGTTGGAACCGTGACAGCGATGCCATGTCCAAGCCCCAAAAGCACCATGGACGCACCACCCCAAACCAAACCCGAAGACCAGCCCATCAGCACAAAGGCGGCAGCCATTGGCAACTGGTATAACTGCATCAGCCGGCCAGTGCCAAAGCGGTCGATCAGCAAGCCCGATCCGATCATTCCAGTGACCGTTGCGGCCGTATAAACCGGGAACAAAGATACGAATTGAAGGTGCTCCCAGCCCTTTTCCGCTGACAGGTGAACCTGATGAAAAAAGGTAGCCGTTAGGAACGCCGCTGGCCCCACGATCAGGGGCACCGCGCACCAGAACAAAGGATGGTGCATCGCCTCTTTGCGGGTCCAGTGACGCCCGCCCATACCGGGTGATTGCTCGTGCTCGCCCAAGCTTTGCGGCGTTCTCTCACGCCGAAGCAGCAGCGCCAGCGCAGGAATCGCCAAAAGCGCCAGCACCGCAGCGACCAACCACAACAACCGCCAATCTACGTGCCCCATCAAGCTGACAAACGTGATGGGAAGAACGGATTCGCCCAACGCGAAGCCGATTGTCGCGACGGCAAGCGCCTTGCCTCGGTTCGCCACGAACCAACGCGCCATTGCCACCGAGGACAGGTGCGACGACATCCCCTGCCCAAAGAACCGCAGTGCAAAAATCACAGGGATCAGCACCCAAGCGGTATTGACCGCAGACATCGAAACACAGGCGGCCGCGAGGCCCAGCATGATGAATGCGCCCAGAAAGCGGACCCGAAATCGATCCGTCACGCCGCCCACAAAGATCATTAGCGCCGCCGACATAAGCGTACCGGCACCGTAGATAGAGCTCCACTCGCCGTGGCTAAGGCCGAACTCTGCCATAATCTCACCCGCAAAAAGCGAGATGAAATAGGTTTGTCCATAGCTAGAGGAAAACGCAAGAAGCAGCCCGGCTGTCAGCCAAGGGGCGTTTGCGCGCAAAAACGCGGTGGAAGGTGCTTGCATGTGTCGGGATCCTTAAGTCGATCCCAAATCGTTAGGACGAGGACGGGCCCGTGTCCAGCACGCAGCCCGTCATCCAAGACCCTTACAGCACATAGCGGCTGATATCCGTCGATTTCACCAGATCGCCCAAATACTTCTCAACAAACGCTGCATCGACGGTGACTGTATCGCCACACCGGTCCGGCGCTGTATAGCTGAGATCCTCGAACACGCGCTCAAGCACCGTGTAAAGACGCCGCGCGCCGATATTCTCGACACTGCGATTTACCTCAGCCGCGATCGCTGCCAACGCGGCAATGCCGTCATCGGTAAAGGTGACCGTGACCTGCTCAGTTGCCATAAGCGCGGTGTACTGGCGCGTCAGGGCGTTGTCTGTTTCCGTCAGAATGCGCACGAAATCTTCTTCGGTCAGCGCGCGAAGCTCCACCCGGATGGGCAGACGGCCCTGAAGCTCTGGAAGCAGGTCCGATGGTTTTGCAATGTGAAACGCGCCCGACGCAATAAACAGGATATGGTCCGTTTTAACCGGACCGTGTTTGGTGCTGACCGTGGTGCCTTCGATCAAGGGCAGCAAATCACGCTGCACGCCTTCGCGGCTAACATCGCCGCCCCTTGCGTCAGACCGAGCACACACTTTGTCGATCTCATCCAGGAACACGATGCCGCTTTCCTGCACCGCATCAAGCGCCGTGCGCGTGACCGCTTCGTCATCAAGCAATTTATCGGCCTCTTCAGCGACCAATACTGCATAGCTATCGGCCACGCTCATACGCTTTTTCACGGTCCGCCCGCCAAAGGCTTTGCCGAAAAGATCGCCAATATTCATCATGCCCATACCGGGCTGACCGGGAATATCCATCTGGGGCAGCGGGCTTGACGTATCTGCGACCTCGATTTCAATTTCGTGGCCGTCAAGTTCGCCCCTGTGCAGCTTTTCACGGAACCGTTCACGCGTCCCTTCACGGGCATCACTGCCGGCTATTGCAGAAATGACCCGGTTCTCGGCGTTTGCTTCCGCCCGCGTTTTCACGTCGTCGCGCATGTACTCGCGGGTATCAGCAATAGCCACATCCACCAAATCGCGAACGATTTGCTCAACATCCCGCCCGACATAGCCAACCTCGGTGAACTTGGTTGCCTCAACCTTCACGAAAGGCGCACGGGCCAGCTTTGCAAGTCGGCGGCTGATCTCGGTCTTGCCAACCCCAGTTGGCCCGATCATGAGGATATTCTTGGGATACACCTCATCACGAAGGTCATCGCCCAACTGTTTGCGCCGCCAGCGGTTACGCAAGGCGACAGCGACCGCCCGCTTTGCATCGGCTTGGCCAATGATAAAACGGTCGAGTTCAGAAACGATTTCGCGCGGTGTCAGGGTGGTCATGGATTTCTTTCCTTTTGGCCAAGCGAACCTAAGCATGGCAGCGCAAGTTGCAACCGCTGGTCTTACCGTGCCTTGCGCAAATAGACGTAATACGCACCATCGCCGCCGTGGCGGTAATGGGCTGGGGTTATCTGAAGCACGACCTGCGACAGCGGCGGCGTCTGCGCCCAGTGCGGCACCTGATGACGCAGAATGCCCCGCCGAACCGGAATCACGCCGCCTTCGTCCCGATCTTTACCCTTGCCGGTTATCACGAGAACAAGCCGTTTACCGTCAGAATAGGCTGACATGAGGAACCGGACCAGAACAGGGTGTGCCTGCGCCAATGTCATTCCATGAAGGTCAATTCTGGCTTCGGGGCGCAGCTTTCCGCGCTTTAACCGCCCATGTGTATGCCCATCAACCCGAGGTGGCGCTGCGTGCAGCGCGTCCGTGATGTTCGGGGCCAGGTCGTGTCGGGGCGGCGGCGTTTGCGCTCGGCTTCCCAATCTGAAACTTGAAAGCTTCTTGGCTGCCATCCGCTTTGGGGCGGGCGCTTCGGGTTTCTCCGAATGGGGCCGCTCTTGGGCGGACCCACGCAAATGCGCCGCCTTTGACAGCGACGCATTTGTAAGGGGGGTCACAGATTCAACGACCCGTGCCCAAATGTCATGGTCTTCAGGCGACTGCCCGGGTTTGTGGCGTTTGCGCGACATTGGGGCAAAGCGCCTTTGGGATCAGTCGCCAGTGGCGACCAGAAGCCAGTTGGGATCGCCGACGCTCATATCACGAGCGAAGGTCCAGGTGTCAGGCTGGCGCACGATCTCTTGTGGGTTGCCTTCGACAATCTCGCCGGTCTCGTTCCGCACGACGGATGTGAGTTCGGCAACAAAGCGCACCGTCAGTTCTGCTTCGTGTGTGGCATGATCAAAGTGCGCGGTAATCAACTTGAGTTCACGAATGCCAACAAATGTCGCGTCGATGCTCAGACCCTGACGGGCGCGTTCTTCGATCGCCTCACTGAAGCTTTCAAGAATGTCAGGGGCGATAAAGTCCTCCACTTCACTCAGGTCGCCAGATTTGAACGCCATGAGGATCATTTCGTACGCGCCGCGTGCGCCTTGAAGGAAACCGGTAACGTTAAAGTCGGCGTCTTCCTTCTTCATTTCGGCCAATGCGGCGGCTGCAGGGCTTTCTGCCGGAACATTGTCGATAATGTCGTGGTCTGGGCCGCCTTCGATGACTTCGAATTCCGGGCGGGAGTCGTTAAGTGCATCACTTTTCCCGGCCATAGGGACGGGCGGTTTTTCAAACCCTTCGCGCGTGCCCAGCACGCTTTTTAGCCGCAAGATCAGGAAGATTGCGACACCGGCAAGCACGAGTAACTGAATCACGGCAGAGCTCATTTAGGCCTCATGAGGGGTTGGGATGGCGAAAAGACTGTATCACTCTTATGTAGGTGACAAGGTGGCTCAAGTCCACCTGACACAACCAAGTCATCTGAGGGGACACTATGTGGCTTCTAGCTGCCTTCATCGGCATACCACTTATCGAGATCGGGCTGTTCATTCAGGTCGGCGGTCTTTTGGGCCTTTGGCCAACCCTTCTGATTGTGGTGCTGACCGCAATTCTGGGCACGTCTATGGTGCGAACCCAAGGGCTTGCCGCGCTGGCAAACATTCAGACATCTATCAATCGTCTTGATAACCCGGCAGAGCCGCTGGCCCATGGCGCTATGATCCTGGTGTCGGGCGTATTGCTGCTGACACCGGGCTTTTTCACTGATGCGCTTGGGTTTGCGTTGCTGGTTCCGGGTATCCGCGTTCGCGTGTTCGCCTTCCTGCGTAGCCGGGTCAATATACAGCACGCAACGATGAACACCGCAGGTCAGGCCGCACAACGCAACCCCAGCGGGCCCGACGTGATTGATGGCGAATTCCGAGAGGTCGACCCCGACAGTATTCCGCCACGCAGGACCGACCGACCCTCTAGATGGACCCGAGACGACCGGTAACTTGTGAGCCACTGGTTGATCTGGTAGCAGATGCCCAACCTCGTATCTGATGGAGAAACTTTATGGCCGATACACCCAACGGCGCTGCACCGCAGCAGCCCGCACAGGTCAAAATGCAAGTTCTGGCGCAATATATTCGTGACTTTTCGTTTGAGAATATTGTCGCACAAAAAGGCACTGGCGGCGACGTGAAGCCCGATGTGCAGGTTCAGGTTGGCCTGGACGCGAAAAAGCGAAGTGTTGAAAACCAGTACGAAGTGATCACAAAGTACACGATCACATCCAAAAACAAAGAAACCGGCGATGTCCTGTTCGCGATGGAACTGGATTACGGCGGGGTTTTCCTGATCGACGGCATACCCGAGCAGCAATTGCACCCCTTCTTGATGATTGAATGCCCTCGGATGCTTTTCCCGTTTGTTCGGCGCATCGTGTCTGACGTTACGCGCGACGGCGGCTTCCCGGCATTGAACCTAGACACTGTTGATTTCATGGCGATCTATCGCAACGAAATCGAACGTCGCCAAAAAGATGCGGCAGCAGCTCAACCAACCAACGCATAATTTTCTTGGTGCGGGACTGTTCAGTCAGTCCCGCCCATGAATTTACGCCAAACTGCGGCGTCGCCCAACGACGCAACAAAAGCCGCATGCGCGGCCTTTTCCTGTTCCGATAAACGCGTCGGCAATGGCTTGGCGCGCGGGCGCGGCCGCCATGCAGCATCTGCCGCGCTGTCACCAGACTTCCGCTCTGGACTGTTCGTCAGAACCAAATCGGGCTGTCGCCCGCCGATGAGTTCGAGATACACTTCGGCCAGAATTTCGCTATCCAGCAGTGCGCCATGCTTTTCGCGCGACGAGTTGTCGATGCCAAACCGGCGGCACAACGCGTCGAGTGACGCAGGTGAGCCGGGGAAGCGTTTGCGGGCAATCGCCAGCGTATCGAGCGCTTGCGCCATAGGTATCGCAGGCATGTCGAGCCAGCCCAGCTCGGCATTGATGAACTTCATATCAAAGCTGGCATTGTGGATCACCAGCTTTGCATCACCGCAGAACGCCACAAAATCGGCCGCGATATCCGCAAAGACCGGCTTGTCCGCCAGAAACTCTGCGCTGATGCCATGCACATCAAATGCTTCCTGCGGCATGTCGCGCTTGGGATTGATGTACTGATGATAGGTACGGCCCGTTGGCATATGGCCCACCAATTCGACTGCACCAATTTCAACGATGCGGTGACCATCAAACGGATCAAGCCCTGTGGTTTCCGTGTCGAGAACAAGTTCACGCATTTCGAGCCCTGATGTCTTTCACGATTTGACTGACCGCCACTTGCGCTGACGAATGATCGCAGGTTTCAATGATGAAATCCGCGTGCTTCCTTTTTTCCGCATCCGGCATCTGGTTTGCAAGGATACGTTCAAAATGTGCGTCGGTCGTCCCAGGCCGGGCCAGAACACGGGCGCGCTGAATGTCCGCCGGCGCGCTCACCACGGCGACCGCATCAAATGCGTCCTTGGTGCCGCCCTCAAAGAGCAACGGAATGTCGAGAACGGCGATGTCGCTTTGAGTGTCTGCTAAAAAAGCAGCCCGGTCTGCCGAGACGAGCGGGTGAACGATAGCCTCAATTTTACCAAGCGCCTTCGGGTCTTTCGCAATCCATGCTTTTAGGGCAGGGCGGGACACAGCACCGCCCTCTACGGCATCAGGGTGAAGGCGCGCAATCGCGTCCACCGCAGCGCCATTACGCCCGTATAGCCGGTGCACCGCTTCATCGGCGTCCCAAACAGCGCAGCCATGATCAGCAAACAGGGCGGCCGTGGTCGACTTCCCCATGCCGATTGACCCAGTAAGGCCAAGTTTGAACGGATCGCTCACGCCTCAAGCATCCGCGCCCGCGTCGCATCCGACACCACAGGGCGGGTTCCAAACCATTTTTGAAAACCTGGGATGGCTTGATGAATAAGCATACCCAGTCCATCGACGGTGATTGCGCCCGCAGCACGCGCTGCGGTCAAAAAGGGTGTTTCTAGCGGTATGTATACGAGATCGGTTGCCAAGGCCCCCGGGTGCATTCCGTCAAGCGCGATGTCAAAGGGCGGCTGCCCCTGCATCCCCAATGAGGTGGTATTCACCAGCGTCGTCGCGCCATCGGCAACATCGCCGGCCTTTTCCCAATCGATAACCTGCACCGTTGGCCCAAAAATATCGGCCAAAGCCTCGGCCCGGGCGCGCGTTCTGTTGCACAAACGGATCTCAGGTGCTCCTGCGGAAAGAAGCGCATCTAGCACAGCTCGGGCTGCACCGCCGGCGCCATAGACAGCCACCGGTCCTGCCGCTGCCGACCAATCCGGTGCGGTTTGACGCAAGTTTTCAATAAACCCTTCGCCATCCGTGCAATCCGCATCGAACCCGCCCTCGGGCCGAAATGTAAGCGTGTTGGCGGCTCCGATCCGTTTCGCGCGCTTTGTTACTGTGGTTGCAAGCTTCAATGCGGCTTCCTTGTGGGGCAGGGTGACGTTCACCCCAACAAAGCCCGCCTTCGGCAAAGTTTCGAGTACGCCTTGCAGGTCGTCGGGATGCACATCCATCGGAATATAGTGACCAGTGATCCCGTACTCTTGCAGCCACCCCCCATGCAGTCGGGGCGATTTACTGTGAGCAACCGGGTGCGCGATCACTCCAGCCAAAGGTATCTTTGTCTTCATCCCGGAATGTCCCCCCGAAGGATCAAATACGACAGCAACTCCAAGAGAGGAAGACCGAGCACAGTGAAATAGTCGCCATCAATTCGGGTGAACAATCGCGCGCCTTCTTCTTCTAGTTTATACCCCCCGACAGAGTGACGGATACTGTCCCAGTTTCGTTCGACATAGTCGTCGACATACGCGTCGGTTGCGGCGCGCATGGACAACCTGACGATCCCGACATGACGCCAAAGGGGTTTGCCACCCTCATAAATCACTGCGGCAGATAAAAGCGTGTGCCTGTCGCCGCGAAGGCGGTACAGCTGCGCACGCGCCTCATCAGGGGACTTGGGTTTACCCAAAACATCCCCGCCGTGCGCCAGCACCTGGTCGCAACCAAGAACAAGACGGTCCGGAAATTTATCACTGATCTTACGCGCCTTCGCCTCTGCGAGGGCGTCGGCGATATCGCGTGGCGGCGCGCCTTCAGCACTCAAAGAGTCGCGCAACGCTAACTCGTCGATACGGGCTGGTTGAGTTACAACCGAAACGCCGGCTGACGTCAAAAGCTGCTTTCGGATTTCTGAAGCAGACGCAAGTATCAGTGGTGTGGTGGGTGTGGATAACATTGTGCGCGACTCATAGGAGTGGAGGCCGGCAACATGTGCAGAACACTCGCGAGATGGTGGGGCTGGCAAAACAGTCCGAATTCTTCAGCTATAAGATAGCAATAATCAACAGGGGACAACGGATACTCGCGCTCTGTGTACAGAACTTAACACCAAGAGTTTTCCCCTGACTTATCCACAGGCCTGCGATGAGCTTCGGAATTTAAGTGTATGAAAAACAGATATATTTTAAAAATTCGGTCAGTCAGTCTTTCTGATACGTGAAAAAGTCCACATGGTATAAAGGTGTGGAAAAACACGTAATCCACATTGTCCACTGTACTACTGTCTTCATCATCTTTTCTTTCATTCTTCTTTATTGTTAAGTGGTCCGGACCTTACGGAGCACTGCATGTTCGATATTCTCTCTCCGTTCTATTTTTGGATCCTGGCCTTTCACATCATGTCGGTAATCGCGTGGATGGCAGGGTTGTTCTATCTTCCACGACTGTTTGTTTATCACACAGAACAAGTTGACCCCGACACCACGACCGATGCGTTGTTCCAAACGATGGAGCTGAAGCTCTTTCGACTGATCATGAATCCTTCGATGATTTCCACGTATGTGTTCGGATTATTGCTGGTTATGACGCCCGCTGTCGTGGATTGGGCATCATTCTGGCCTTACACAAAGCTTGTCGGCATCGCCGGAATGACGTGGTTCCATCATTGGTGTGGGAAGCGGCGCAAAGACTTTATCGCTGGCGCAAACACCCGGTCGGGCAGGGATTACCGTATGATGAACGAGGTTCCGACGTTACTCATGGCGCTGATTGTCATCTCAGTGATTGTGAAGCCATTCTGACCTCTACCAGAGCCTAATTGACTCAGACGGTTAAACGCACTATTCGACTGCTGCGGGCATTCGTCCGTTTTTTCTCCCCCATTATGCAAGGCCATGCACTTTCCGCATGGTGAAGGCTGACCTATGAATGTTGCTGTGTCCCAAGAACGTCTCAACCTGTCTGACCTGAAGGCAAAAAGCCCCAAGGATCTGCTGGCGATGGCAGAGGAACTCGACATCGAAAACGCCTCGACCATGCGTAAGGGCGAGATGATGTTCCAGATCCTGCGCGAGAGGGCTGACGAAGGTTGGGAAATCTCGGGTGACGGTGTTCTTGAGGTTCTTCAAGACGGGTTCGGGTTTTTGCGCTCGCCCGAGGCGAACTATCTTCCCGGCCCAGACGACATTTATGTGTCACCCGACATGATACGTCAGTTTTCCATGCGAACGGGGGATACGATAGAAGGTGTCATCCAATCGCCCCGCGATACGGAACGGTATTTTTGCCTGACGCGCGTATCGAAGATCAACTTCGAAGATCCAGAACGCGCCCGGCACAAGATCAACTTTGATAACCTGACGCCGCTTTATCCGGATGAAAGGCTCAAGCTTGAAATCGAAGATCCGACCATCAAGGATAAGACTGCGCGCGTGATCGATCTGGTCGCACCAATCGGGAAGGGTCAGCGATCATTGATCGTCGCACCGCCGCGCACAGGTAAGACAGTTATTCTTCAGAATATTGCCGCCTCGATCGAGCGGAACCACCCGGAGTGCTATCTGATCGTGCTGCTGATTGACGAACGTCCCGAAGAGGTGACGGACATGCAGCGCTCGGTGAAGGGAGAGGTTGTCAGCTCGACCTTCGATGAACCTGCCTCGCGTCACGTGGGCGTTTCCGAGATGGTTATCGAGAAGGCAAAGCGTCTGGTTGAACATAAGCGTGACGTGGTCATCCTACTGGACAGCATCACGCGTCTTGGGCGGGCCTACAACACCACTGTTCCAAGTTCTGGTAAGGTCCTGACTGGCGGCGTCGATGCGAATGCCCTGCAGCGCCCCAAGCGCTTCTTTGGTGCGGCGCGGAATATCGAAGAAGGCGGCTCGCTGACTATTATCGCGACGGCGCTTATCGATACCGGCAGCCGTATGGATGAAGTCATCTTTGAAGAATTCAAAGGTACAGGTAACTCTGAACTGGTGCTTGATCGCAAGATTGCCGACAAACGCGTGTACCCGGCTATCGACATAATGAAATCGGGTACTCGTAAGGAAGACCTGTTGATCGACAAGATGAACCTGCAAAAGACGTTCATTCTGCGTCGCATTCTGAATCCGATGGGCACAACCGATGCGATCGAATTCTTGTTGACTAAGTTGAAGCAAACAAAGTCAAATTCTGAATTCTTCGACTCCATGAATACCTGATATAGTAGGTAGTCATGATATGGATACCATATATGCGTTAGCCTCTGGACAAGGCAAGGCAGGCGTTGCCGTTTTGCGAGTGTCCGGTCCGCAAGCCCATGACACGGTAAAGCGACTGTGCGGTCGTGTTCCTTCCTTCAGAAGTGCATCCCTATGCCGGATACAGGATGCTCAAGGGAAGTTGCTGGATCGGGCGCTTGTGCTGACATTTGCTAAGGGCGCGAGTTTTACTGGCGAGCAATCCGCCGAATTCCATCTGCACGGTAGTCGGGCAATCGTTAAAGCGGTCATGCGAGAGATCGGTTTGGCCGAAGGTCTGAGAATTGCAGAGCCGGGTGAGTTCACCCGACGTGCCCTTGAGAATGGCTGCATGGACCTGACAGAAGTCGAAGGTCTCGCCAACCTCATAGATGCAGAAACAGAAGCGCAACGTCGCCTTGCTCTGCGGTTATTTGAGGGTGCACTTGGAGTGAAAGTTGCGCGGTGGCGGGATACGCTTATCGATGCGATGGCTCTGCTTGCGGTCACGATTGACTTTTCAGATGAAGATGTGCCGGACGAGATGAACGCCGAGGTGCATGCGCTTCTTGTTGCGGTTTTAGACGATCTTGAAAGGGAACTATCTGGCATCGCTGCTGCTGAAAGAGTTCGGGACGGGTTTGAGGTTGCCATTATCGGGCCACCGAACATCGGAAAGTCAACGTTGTTAAATGCGTTGGCCGGTCGCGATGCGGCACTGACATCAGAAGTCGCTGGAACCACGCGAGATGTAATCGAAGTGCGTATGGACATTGATGGCCTGCCTGTAACGTTCTTGGATACGGCCGGAATTCGTGAAACAAGTGATGCGGTCGAAACGTTAGGTATAGAGCGCGCGTTGCGCCGCGCGGAGAATGCCGATGTGCGTGTTTTTCTGACCGATGGTCAAATGCCAACTGGTTTCGTTTCTCGTGAGGCTGACATTGTTCTTGTTGGAAAGACCGATATTTCTCGGAAGGCAGTGAACGGGATCTCAGGAAAGACTGGCGAGGGGGTACATGACCTTCTTCGCAGTATTTCAGATCGCCTTGGGGGTATGGCCAGTCTTGCAGGAGTGGCCACTCAGGAGCGCCACCGCATAGCAATCGCGCGCTCCATAGTGTGTCTCAATCACGCGTTGGCCATGTTGGATGCTGGATCTGAACATGCAGAGTTGATCGCCGAGGAATTGAGACAAGCAGTTTCTGCCCTTGATGCGTTAGTCGGTAAAGTAGATGTTGAAGATCTACTGGATTCGATTTTCAAAAAGTTCTGCCTTGGCAAATGAAGGATGTTTCACGTGAAACATGAAGCCTACGATGTAATTGTCATTGGTGGTGGCCACGCGGGTTGTGAGGCTGCACATGTAACAGCGCGAATGGGAGCCAACACAGCTTTGGTGACGCTCAAAGCAGACAGTATTGGTGTGATGTCTTGCAACCCGGCCATTGGTGGCCTTGGAAAGGGCCACTTGGTTCGCGAAATCGACGCATTTGACGGGGTTATGGCGCGAGTCGCTGACAAGGCAGGTATTCAGTTCCGACTACTGAATCGCCGAAAGGGTCCAGCGGTGCGCGGTCCTAGGGCCCAAAGCGATCGCAAGATATACCGCGAGGCAATGCAAGCCGAGCTAAAGGCGATGCCGAACATTGACATCGTTGAGGGTGAAGCCGCTGATCTTATCATGGACGGTAACAAAGCAACTGGCATTCTACTTGCGGACGGCCGAACGATTCAATCAGCCACAGTTATTGTAACCACGGGTACGTTTTTAGGCGGTGTTGTTCACATCGGTATGAAGTCGTTCCCGGCTGGACGCATGGGTGAAGAAGCTTCCAACAAGCTTGCAAAGCGCTTTCGTTCTATGGGCTTACCCATGGGCCGGCTCAAAACGGGTACGCCTCCCAGGCTGGATGGCCGGACGATTAATTGGGATGTCCTGGAATCGCAGCCAGCAGATGATGATCCGACGTTTTTCTCCTTTCTTACAAAGGAAGTCGCTGCACGACAGGTGAGCTGTGGCATAACCCACACGAACGAACTTACTCATTCAATTATCAAAGAAAACTTGGAAAAGTCAGCAATGTATGGCGGGCGCATTGATGGTGTAGGCCCACGATACTGCCCGTCAATTGAAGACAAAGTGGTTCGGTTTGCGGATAAAAACAGTCACCAGGTGTTTCTGGAACCAGAAGGGCTTGATGACCACACTGTGTATCCAAACGGCATTTCAACATCCTTGCCCGAAGACGTGCAGACGGCTTACGTGCGGTCGATGAAGGGGCTGGAAAGGGCCGAGATATTACAACCTGGTTATGCGATTGAGTATGACTACATGGATCCACGCGGTTTGTTGCCTGATCTACAAGTAAAAGGGTTTCCGGGCCTCTTCTTGGCTGGGCAAATTAATGGGACCACGGGCTATGAGGAAGCGGCGGCTCAGGGTCTGGTTGCGGGGATAAACGCAACTCGTTCAGCACGAGGTGAAGAACCCGCAATTTTTAGCCGCAGCGAAAGCTATATTGGCGTGATGATCGATGATTTGACCACGCGAGGCGTCGCCGAACCGTATCGCATGTTCACGTCTCGTGCTGAATTTCGCTTAGCGCTACGCGCAGATAATGCGGATCAAAGGCTTACTCCAAAGGCAATGACTTTGGGATGCGTGGGTCCCGAACGCAAAGTAGCCTTTTCTGACAAGATGACTGCCTTGAAGGTAGGCATGGATAAGCTCAAGGGAGAGAATTGGCTCCCCGGGGAAATTCGCGCAGCGGGTATTCCGATCAGCGCAGATGGCGGGCGTAGGACCAGTCTTGATCTTCTGTCATTTCCTAAGGTGACATTTGAGAATATCGTCCGACTCAATCCGGAACATGCGTCCATTTCAGACGAAATCCAACACCAACTCTGGTGTGATGCTCTTTACTCAAAGTACCTGGTTCGCCAAGAGCGGGACGTTGCAACGCTCAAGCGCGAAGAAGGTATGATCATTCCGAGTAACTTTGATTATTCTCAGATTACTGGATTATCCAATGAGTTGAGGCAAAAGCTTGAGCGTCATCGACCGGGATCGCTTGCGCAGGCAGCTAGAATCGAGGGCATGACGCCATCAGCACTAGCCCTTCTACTCTCTCAGATCAGACCACAGCGTAAACATGCCTGATCTGGGGATTTTGACAGATGTTTCACGTGAAACACATGAGCGACTGGAGATTTACTCTGCCTTACTTACCAAGTGGACGCGGAAAATAAATCTTGTTGCGCCAGCTACGCTTGACGAATTGTATAACCGTCACATTCTGGATTCGGCGCAAATTTTTGATCATCGCTCTTCTGACAGTGGCATCTGGGCGGACCTCGGAACCGGCGGCGGACTTCCGGGGGTGGTTGTTGCGATCCTCGCTGCTGACGCTGCCCCAGAACTGAGGATTGTTTGCGTTGAAAGCGATCAGCGCAAAGCTGTATTCCTCGGCATTGTTTCACGTGAAACAGGTGTTCCGTTTCAGGTTGTCTGTGAACGTATTGAAAAGGCGGAACCACTCAAGGCTTCCGTCATCAGTGCCCGGGCCTTGGCGCCGCTTGACAAGCTCATGGCGTTTTCAGAGCGACATTTGGCGCCGAACGGTGTAGCTCTGCTGATGAAAGGGGCGCAGCACGAGAAAGAGCGCGCCGAAGCTGAAAAGAACTGGCAGTTTGACTGCGAAGAGATTACCAGTTGTACCGATCCCAACGCTGTCATTTACAAGGTCGGAGCGCTGCGCCGTGTCTGAAGAGTTCCACCCGCGGATTATAACAATTGCAAACCAAAAGGGTGGTGTCGGCAAGACAACCACCACAATCAACCTCGCTTCTGCTCTTGAAAAAAGGGGTCAGCGCTGCTTGATTGTTGACCTTGATCCACAGGGCAACGCTTCGACAGGTATTGGTGTCGATATCCAGGATCGTATTGCAACAACATACGACTTGTTGATCGACGGTGTTTCGCTTCTAGATGTAGTGCGCCAATCATCTACTCCTGGTATTTTGATTGCGCCAGCGACAACTGACTTGAGTTCGGCCGACATTGAGCTTGTGGCAAATGAACGTCGCAGTTTTCTGCTGCGAGACATTCTTCGTAGTGATCAAGTCACGTCGTTGGAAGTTGATTATATCCTTATCGACTGTCCGCCTTCGTTAAATCTGCTGACTGTGAACGCCATGGTTGCAGCAGATTCAATTTTGATCCCATTGCAAAGCGAATTCTTTGCTCTTGAGGGGCTGTCTCAATTGATGCTGACAATCCGCGAAATCCGCCAGACGGCGAACCCGGCTTTAAGAATCGAAGGCGTGTTGTTGACAATGCACGACCAGCGCAATCGATTGGCGCAGCAAGTGGAGGCTGATGCCCGAGAAACGCTGGGCGAGCTGGTCTTCAAGACAATCGTTCCCCGAAACGTGCGGGTCAGCGAGGCGCCGTCTTACGCAATTCCAGTGATTGACTACGACCCGAATTCAAAAGGAAGCCTTGCATATCAAGCCTTGGCTGAAGAAATCTTGTCGCGCTACGGCGCAGTCAAGGCCTAGGGAGGTCCAGATGAACCGAGAGAAAAGAGGATTGGGCCGCGGTCTATCCGCATTGATGGCTGACGTGGCAGTTCCAGATCAAACAGGCGTTGGCCGACCAACTGGTGAGCGTCGCTTGCCGATTGAGCAGATCAAGCCAAATCCGGATCAGCCGCGGCGGCGTTTTCAAGAATCCGACCTGACCGATCTGGCCAACTCTATCCGTGAGAAGGGTGTCATTCAGCCGTTGATTGTTAGGCCGACGCCGGGCCAGGAAGACGTGTTTCAAATCGTTGCTGGCGAACGTCGCTGGCGCGCGGCCCAAATGGCGCAGCTTCACGAACTTCCCGTTTTGGTTCGTGAAATGGACGACACCGAAGTTCTAGAGATTGCGATCATTGAGAACATTCAGCGCGCTGATCTGAACCCGGTTGAAGAGGCCGCAGGATACCGGCAGTTGATGGACCGATTTGGGCACACTCAAGAACGACTTGCGGAGGCGTTGGGGAAAAGCCGTAGCCATATTGCAAACCTGTTGCGTCTGTTGAACCTTCCCACCGAAGTGCAGTCCATGATGATCGAAGGGCGGCTGAGCGCGGGTCATGCGCGTGCGCTGATCACGACTGATGATCCGTTGAAGCTTGCACGTGTTGTTGTTGAGAAGGGCCTTTCGGTGCGCGAAACCGAAAAGTTGACCAAGACGGAATCGCCAGACCCGCGCAAGACGGCCAAGCGTCATACCTCAGATGGCGGTGAAAAAGATGCCGACACTCGGGTGCTTGAGCAGGATTTGACCGCAAATTTAGGAATGAAGGTATCCGTCAATCACAAAGACGGTAAAGAAAGCGGTACAATAACAATAAGTTACAAGAGTTTGGATCAACTGGATGAGTTGTGTCGCGTTCTCAGTCTCACTCCGACGGCCGGGACCATATAAAGGTCAGGACCGCGAGCAGTACAATTGCTTGAATAACCAAGACTGTCGGTTTCACTCCAAGTGCAATCGACAGCCCAAAGGCTGCTGCAATGGAAACAGTCGCGATCCGTTTGGCGGGCAGGCGGATTGCGCCCCTGTCGCGCCAGTCGCGAATGTGGGGGCCATAAATCGGATGCTCAACAAGCCAATCGTGCAGCTTGGGCGAGGATTTCCCGAAACAGAACGCAGCCAATATCATCAGCGGAACGGTTGGTAGAAGTGGCAGAACTATCCCGACAAGGCCAACAGCCACCGAGATCAGTCCGGCGAGGGTCCAGAATATGCGCATCGCTACTCCGAAAGAAGATCCCGTAGAATTGCATTAAGAACGCGGCGACCTTCCAGTGTTGTCCTAAGCTGATCGCCACGAACATCCAAAAGCCCAAGCTCAATGAGATGAGACAGCTTTGCGGGGTCAAGAGCAAGCCCAAGCCGCTTCAGCCGCGCTGTATCCGTCCCTTCATCAAGGCGTAGGCTCATCATCAGGTATTCTGATGCCTGAGCGGGCAGGTCCAGAGGGTCAATCAGCGACTCGCCGCTGCCCCGTTTTTCTACGGCATCCAGCCATTTTTCCGGTTGTCGGAATGTCTCGGTCGCCATTCGGCCCTGAGGCGTGGTGACACGGCCATGAGCGCCGGGTCCGATCCCGAGGTAGTCGCCATACCGCCAGTAGATAAGGTTATGTCGGCTCTGCGCACCATCTGCCGCGTGGTTGGACACCTCGTATGCTGGCATGCCATGTGCCGCGCAAAGCTGTTGGGTCAGGTCGAACATATCAGCAGCGTTGTCGTCATCTGGTAAATCGCGGAGGCGGCCACGGGCGTGCCTGTCGCCAAACGCTGTACCGGGTTCGATGGTTAGTTGATAAAGCGACAAATGATCTATGGACAGGTCAAGCGCTTGGGTCAGTTCGGCTTTCCAGCCTTCCAAAGTCTGGCCTTGGCGCGCATAGATCAGATCAAAGCTGACCCGTTCAAAAATTTTGCGCGCGACATCAAAAGCGGCAATCGCTTCCGCGCTGCTGTGTATTCGACCAAGCCGTTTCAGGTCTTCGTCATGGAGTGATTGAATGCCCATGGACACGCGGCTGACCCCTGCGTCTTGGAAGGCGCGGAACTTTGCCGCCTCGACCGAGGTAGGGTTTGCTTCAAGGGTGACTTCAAAATCGTTCGCAGTGGGCCACAGAGCCTTGATCCGGTCCATGATCGCCGCAACGGTGTCTGGATCCATGAGGCTGGGCGTTCCGCCGCCGAAAAAGACGGTCCGCAAGACCCGGCCGCGCGTCAGTTCTGCGCAACGCGCCAATTCAGCCAAATACGCATTGCGCCAACGAAGGTGGTCGATCTTGGCGGTCACATGACTGTTGAAGTCGCAATAGGGGCACTTGGCCGCGCAAAATGGCCAATGGATATAAAGCCCAAAGCCGCCGGCTTCCCAGTCGTTTTGCGGCGTGTCAGCGGTCAAGCAGTCCGGCCTTGAGTTTAGCAAAGGCATCGGCGCGGTGGCTCATGGCGTGCTTGCGCGCGGGATCCATTTCGCCGAAGGTTTCTGTCTCGCCATCGGGCAGGAAGATTGGATCAAACCCAAAACCCTCGTTGCCGCGCATGGGCCAGACCAATCGACCGGTGACCGAGCCTTCGAATAGCATGTCGCGCCCATCGGGCCATGCCACACAAAGCGTGCAGTTGAATTGCGCCGTACGCGGCTCGGGGGCGCCGCGTTCGTCCAGCAAGTCCCAGACCTTTTTCATCGCCATCGGGAAATCGCGGCCGTTTGGAGTTTCGGCCCAGTCGGCCGTGTAGACGCCGGGTGCCCCATCCAGCGCGTCAACGGTAATCCCGCTATCGTCGCTCATGGCCGGCAGACCGGATGCTTTGGCAGACGCATGCGCCTTGATCCGTGCGTTACCGGCAAAACTGTCTTCTGTTTCATCCGGCTCTTCCAGGCCCAGCTCTTTGGCGGACTGCACCGTGATCCCATAGGGGGCCATCAACGCAGCGATTTCGCGAATCTTCCCGACGTTGTGCGAGGCGATGATGATTTTGTCGCCAAGGTCTCTCATCGGCCGACCGCTTCGTTTTGCACGGTGACAAGGCCGCTGATGCCAGCCTCGGCAAGATCCAAAAGTTGGTTCATCTGGTCCCGGCTGAACGTCGCGCCTTCGGCGGACATTTGCACTTCGATCAGTTTTCCGGAGCCTGTCATGACGAAGTTGCCGTCTGTGCCAGCCTCGCTGTCTTCCGGGTAGTCCAGGTCAAGCACGGGTTGGCCGGCATAGATGCCGCAGCTGACAGCCGCGACCGGATCGACCAGCGGATCGCTGATCACCTCGCGTGCCTTCATCAGCTTGTCGACAGCCAATCGAAGGGCGACCCAGCCCCCGGTAATCGATGCGCAACGGGTGCCGCCATCGGCTTGGATGACATCGCAATCGATGGTAATTTGGCGCTCACCAAGGGCCACGCGATCCAAGCCCGCGCGCAGGCTGCGGCCAATAAGTCTCTGAATTTCTTGCGTTCTACCCGATTGCCCGCGCTTCGCTTCGCGGTTCATGCGGCTATGCGTTGCGCGCGGCAGCATCCCGTATTCCGCCGTAACCCAGCCCAACCCGGTATTCTTGAGAAAGGGGGGCACTCGATCCTCTAGCGACGCAGTGCACAGCACATGGGTGTCGCCCATCTTGATCAGGCAGGACCCTTCGGCGTGACGCGTGATGCCTGTTTCGATGGTCACAGGGCGAAGTTCGTTGAGCTTTCGGCCAGAGGGGCGCATGACAAATCCTTGCGTTAGGGTCGTGGTCCCTTATCTTTCACTGGCCGCGTAGTTCAACCCCTGAGACGAGCGCGGCAAAGGACGGTGACAATGAATGACGATCCAGGTTTGTTTGAAGGCTTGAATGATCGATCCCGCGAAGTGTTCCGCCGCGTCGTGGAAAGCTATTTGAATAACGGTGATCCCGTCGGGTCGCGGACGCTGACCCGTAGCATGAGCGAACAGGTCAGCGCGGCGACCATCCGCAATGTCATGCAGGATCTCGAGTATATGGGTCTTCTTGGCTCTCCGCACGTTTCGGCGGGCCGAATTCCCACTGAAAAAGGGTTGCGGATGTTTGTGGACGGCTTCTTGGAAGTCGACGACATGACCCTTCAAGACCGTGAGAGCATCGACGCGACATTGGGTAAGAACGGGTCAGATGTTGGGGCGATGCTTGATAATATCGGATCAGCCTTGTCTGGAGTGACCCACGGGGCGAGCCTTGTTCTGACCCCAAAACACGAGGCGCCGATCAAGCACATCGAATTTGTCAGCCTCGCGGCGGATCGTGCTTTGGTTGTATTGGTGTTTGGCGATGGGCATGTCGAAAACCGCGTTTTCACTCCGCCGCCCGGCCAGACGCCGTCTTCCATGCGCGAGGCGGCCAATTTCCTCAACGCCCTTGCTGAAGGGCGCACCCTGAGCGAGTTGAGCGGGGTCATAGAGACCGAGATCGGCCTCCGCCGCCGCGAGATTGATGGGCTGGCCAAAGAACTTGTCGAATCCGGTTTGGCCGTATGGGAAAGCGGAAGCGAGATAAGCGAGGGCAGTGAACGTCTGATCGTGCGGGGGCGGTCCAACCTGCTTGATTCGCAGTCCGAAGAGGATCTGGCGCGCATCCGAACGCTGTTTGACGATCTTGAACGCAAGCGCGATATCGCCGAGTTCCTTGAACTGACCGAAACTGGCGAGGGTGTGCGCATTTTTATTGGGTCTGAGAACAAGCTTTTTTCACTTTCGGGTTCCTCTCTGGTGGTTAGCCCATATATGAACGCTGATCGTAAGATTATTGGCGCGGTGGGTGTCATCGGTCCGACCCGGCTCAACTATGGCCGGATTGTCCCGATCGTGGATTACACCGCCCAGCTGGTTGGTAAGTTGATTTCTGACCGAAGTTAGAAGGAGTGGACATGGCGGACGCGAACAAGAAAGACATCACCGATCTGGAGGACATCCTGTCCGCCGCCGGTGATGAGCCGCCCGTAGATATTGATGCGCTGGCCGAAGGCGCAGATGAATTCGATGCAGCGCGCGACAGCGACTTGCACGCAGAGTTGGAAGCCGTACGCGCCGAACGCGATGATATGCGGGATCGGTTCATGCGGGCGTTGGCAGATGCCGAGAATGCGCGCAAGCGCAGCGACAAGGATCGCCGCGAGGCCGAAAACTACGGCGGATCAAAGCTGGCACGGGACTTGCTTCCTGTTTACGATAACTTGTCTCGCGCTCTGGCGGCGGCGTCAACGCAGCCCAGTGACGAAGACAAGGCGGTTCTCGAAGGCGTTGAGCTGACGCTTCGCGAGTTGACCAATATTTTCAACAAGCATGGGATCGTGCAGATTGACCCGCAAAAGGGCGACAAATTCGATCCGCAGCAGCATCAGGCGATGTTCGAAGCGCCCGTTCCCGGCACAAAGTCTGGCGAGATCATCGAAGTGATGGCTCTTGGCTTCATGCTGCACGACCGTCTGCTGCGCCCGGCGCAGGTTGGTGTGTCGTCCAACCCCGGCTAATCGGGTGTCGCGAGTCCTTTCAATTCGTACAAAAGCGTCAGGGCATCCATCGGACTGATTTGGTCTGGTTGGATGCTCTTCACCTTGTCGCGCAAGGGATCGTCCTTTGGTGTGAGTTTTGGGGCTGGAGCCGGTGCCGTTGCAAAGAGCGGCAAGTCATCAATGACGGGCCGCTTACCGCCACCTTCGCGGTCATTTCTTTCCAACGTTTCCAAAACATCGCGGGCACGGTGAACGACGCTGTCCGGCAAGCCGGCGAACTTGGCCACCTGCACGCCATAGCTGCGGTCTGCGGCGCCGCTGCGCACTTCGTGCAGGAAGATCACGTCGCCGTCCCATTCCTTGACCGTGACCGTGGCGTTGCTTGCGCCGGGCAGCTTATCGGCCAGCGCGGTGAGTTCATGGTAATGGGTCGCGAAAAGGGCACGGCATCGGTTCGCATCGTGCAGATGCTCAAGTGTCGCCCAGGCGATGGACAGGCCGTCATAGGTCGCAGTCCCGCGCCCGATTTCATCTAATATCACAAGCGCTCGCTCGTCGGCTTGGTTCAGAATCGCGGCCGTTTCCACCATTTCCACCATAAAAGTGGACCGACCCCGTGCAAGATCATCGGCTGCACCCACCCTGCTGAAGAGTTGAGACACCAGTCCAAGGTGCGCCGCCTGTGCGGGAACAAACGCGCCGGCTTGCGCCAGCAGGGCGATAAGAGCGTTCTGCCGGAGCCATGTGGATTTACCGGCCATGTTCGGGCCGGTCAGCAAGCAGATGGCGGCTCCGTCGCCCGCATTCAGGGCGCAGTCATTGGCCACAAAGCTTTGCCCTCCGTCGCGCCGGAGTGCGGCTTCAACAACCGGATGACGGCCGGCTTTGACGTCGAAGGCGCGGCTGTGGTCCATGCGGGGGCGGCACCAATCCGCGCCACTGGCCAAATCGGCAAGCCCTGCGGTCAGATCAATCTCGGCAAGCGCCCGCGAGGCTGCTCCGATGATGGACCCGGCCGAAACAGCGGCCTCGCGCAACAAAGTGAAATGGCGCTTCTCTATCTCAAGTGCTCGGCTTCCCGCGCTCAGGACCCGCCGTTCAAGATCGGACAGATCGACCGTCGTGAACCTGACTGCGCTGGCCGTGGTTTGCCGGTGGATAAACGTTTCTGACAGGGGCGGAGCCATCATTTTGGTCGCATGGGTCGCCGTGGTTTCGATGAAATATCCCAGCACATTGTTATGCTTGATCTTCAGCGCAGAAATCCCGGTTTGCGCGGCATAGTCCGCCTGCATCCCGGCGATGACGCTGCGCCCTTCGTCGCGAAGTGTGCGCGCGTCGTCCAGATCGGGATCATGGCCCGGTGCGATGAACCCGCCATCACGGGCCAAATGTGGGGGCTCAGCGACGAGGGCGGTATCCAGCAGATCCCTGAGCGTTTCGTGCCCCAGCAGATCCCGCGCAACCTCTGTCATCCGATCGGGGAGTCCCTGCGAGGCCCCCAATACGCCTGCCACAACCTCGGCCTGCGCGAGGCCGTCACGCAGGGCAGCCAAATCACGGGGTCCGCCCCGATCAAGGGACAAGCGACCAAGTGCGCGGTCCATGTCAGGAACACTGCGCAGCGCAGCGCGCAAATCCTCGCGCAGATGGGCGTTATCGGTCAGCGCCTCCACGGCGTCGTGGCGGCTGCGGATTTCGGTCAGGTTGCAAGACGGCGCGGCGATGCGTCGGTCCAGCAACCGTGCGCCGCCGGCTGTCACCGTTCGGTCAATCACCGACAGCAGCGACCCGTCACGCCCGCCCGAAAGGCGCTGACTGATCTCAAGGTTTCGACGGGTCGCCGCATCAATCTGCATCGCGCCGCTGATCTGCTCGCGGACGGGCGGACGAAGAAGCGGTAAGTTCCCCTGCTGTGTAAGATCCAGATAGTCGACTAACGCCCCAAGCGCGGACAATTCAGCCCGAGAGAAAGAGCCAAATGCATCAAGTGTCTTTACACCGTAAAGGCGGCACAGCCGGTCTGCTGCGTTGGTGCTGTCAAAGCTTGCAGTTCCCAAAACGGTGACGGTGCCATCAACCATGGCGCGCAGATCCGCCTCTTGCGCGTCGATGCAAAGCACTTCTGATGGGCCAAGCCGCGCCAGAAGCGGGCCAAGTGACACGGGAACGCAGCCTGCAACGATCATCTCGCCGGTAGACATGTCCACCCAAGCGACCGCGCCATCGTCACGGATCAACGACCAAGCAGCGAGATAGTTATGCCGCCGTGCATCAAGCAGGGTGTCTTCGGTCAAGGTGCCAGGCGTGACCAGCCGCACCACACCGCGTTTGACCACAGATTTAGACCCGCGTTTCTTGGCTTCCGAAGGGTCTTCCAGTTGCTCACAGATCGCGACAATGAACCCTTTGCGCGTCAGGGTCTGAAGATAGCTTTCAGCCGCGTGTACCGGCACGCCGCACATAGGGATGTCGGCACCTTCATGCTGTCCGCGTTTTGTCAGCGCAATATCCAAAGCCGCCGCTGCTGCCACCGCATCATCGAAGAACATCTCGTAAAAGTCGCCCATTCGGTAGAACAGCAGCGCGTTTGAGTGATCTTTTTTGATGTCGAGGTATTGGGCCATCATTGGTGTGATGGTCTGTGGTTTCTTGCTCACGCGGGGCCCCTTTCTGCGTGCGGGCACGCTACTGATCTGCGCGGCGCGGGGAAAGACGGAATTTAGCTGTGCAGAACAGTCAAAGATCTTTGGTCATATGCACACTGGTCCCGTTGGCCGACAGAAATTTCTACCCCAGTTTTTCATACAGACGCCGGTTGGCGTGCATTTCGGAATGTGTGGTCAAATCCATCTTAGTGCAGCCGTGGGCGCGGGCCTGCGTTTGGGCGTGCGCTATCAGCTGTCGGCCTAACCCTTGGCCAGCCGCATTTGGGGACACCGCGATGTTGGCCAGTTTGGCAGCGGGCGGCGCAATACTCAGCACAAGCCCTGCAACGATGCTGTCGCTGCTGTCCATGACCCAGACATTGCCCGCTTCAATATCTTCGGCGAGGCCGCCGGTGACATCCGGAAGATCCAAGATGGTCGTGTGATAGGGCGCATAGGCGGCGCGGATACATTCCGTCAAGGCGCGCAGGTCGTCGGTGGTGGCGGGTCGGATTTTGGGTTCGATCATAAGGCACAGTAGCTGACGGGCAGCGCCGCAAACAAGCGCAGGAACAGCGGGCCAAAGGGGCACCGCATCGGGCATTTTGGGGCGCAACACAGCAATCGCCGCCTTAAGTTTCGCCATTTCTGTCACGAATTGGGCGAACCAGTCCGCGATATCGCTAACGCGACGTTGAGGCCATTCCACAGGTCGCGTATGAACGCCCGACCGCGAGGAGGAGCAACCGTCTATGTCCAGCACCAAGATCACCCCGGAAGAGGCCCTGGCCTTTCACCTGAACCCGATGCCCGGCAAGCTGGAGATCCAGGCAACGGTGCCCATGAGCACCCAGCGCGACCTCAGCCTTGCGTATTCGCCGGGTGTGGCTGTTCCTTGCGAAAGCATCGCCGCCGATCCACAGGCTGCTTATGACTACACCGCCAAGGGCAACATGGTTGCGGTCATATCCAACGGAACCGCGGTTCTGGGTTTGGGCAATCTCGGTGCGCTGGCTTCCAAGCCGGTGATGGAAGGCAAGGCGGTTCTGTTCAAGCGCTTCGCGGACATCAACTCGGTCGATATCGAACTCGACACCGAAGACCCGGATGAGTTTTGCCGCGCCGTCCGTCTGATGGGGCCGACCTTTGGCGGCATCAACCTTGAGGACATCAAGGCACCGGAATGCTTCATCATCGAACAGCGCTTGAAGGAAGAAATGGACATTCCGGTCTTCCACGATGACCAGCACGGAACCGCGGTGATCTGCGCTGCGGGTCTGATCAATGCGCTTCATCTGTCGAGCAAGAAAATCGAAGAAGTAAAAATCGTCTTGAATGGGGCTGGGGCTGCGGGCATCGCTTGTCTTGAACTGCTGAAGTCGATGGGCGCCAAGCAGGACAACTGCATCATGTGCGACACCAAGGGCGTGATCTATCAGGGTCGCACTGAGGGTATGAATCAGTGGAAATCGGCTCACGCTGCGCGCACATCGCTGCGCACACTGGAAGAGGCGATGAACGGGGCAGACGTGTTCCTTGGCGTGTCCGTCAAGGGCGCTGTCACCCGTGAAATGGTTGCCAGCATGGCGGACAATCCGGTGATTTTCGCCATGGCCAACCCTGATCCGGAAATCACCCCGGAAGAGGCTCACGAGGTCCGTCTGGATGCAATCGTTGCCACGGGCCGGTCGGATTACCCGAACCAAGTCAACAACGTGCTGGGCTTCCCCTATCTGTTCCGTGGTGCGCTGGACGTGAACGCGCGTGCCATCAATGATGAGATGAAGATCGCCTGCGCGCGTGCGCTTGCTGAACTGGCGCGTGAAGATGTGCCTGACGAAGTGGCTGTCGCTTACGGCCGCAAGCTGAGCTTTGGCCGCGACTACATCATTCCCACGCCGTTCGATCCACGCCTGATCTGGCGCATTCCGCCAGCCGTTGCGAAGGCGGGCATGGACACCGGTGTGGCGCGGCGGCCGATCATCGACATGGAAGGTTATGAGCTGAGCCTGAAGTCGCGGATGGACCCCACCGCGTCGATCCTTGAGGGGCTGCATGCCCGCGCGCGGCAGGCACAGGCACAGATGATTTTTGCGGAGGGCGACGATATTCGCGTTCTGCGGGCCGCGGTTGCCTATCAGCGGTCGGGCCTTGGCAAGGCCATCGTGGTCGGCCGGGAAAACGAAGTGAAGGCAAAGCTGGATGCAGCCGGGCTGGCCGATGCCGTGCGTGAGTTGCGCGTCATCAACGCAGCAAATACCGATCATCTAGAGGGCTATAAGTCTTTCCTTTACAACCGGTTGCAACGTCGCGGATTTGACGCAACAGATGTGCACCGACTTGCCGCACGGGATCGGCACGTCTTTTCAGCCCTGATGCTTGCCCATGGTCATGGCGATGCGATGGTCACGGGCGCGACGCGGAAATCAGCGCATGTCATGGAACAGATCAACCACGTATTTGACGCGGACAGTGCGCATGGCGCGGTTGGTGTCACCGCCTTGCTTCACAAAGGCCGAGTTGTGATGATTGCCGATACGCTGGTGCATGAGTGGCCCGACGAGCACGATCTTGCGAATATTGCAGAAGGCTCTGCAAAGGTCGCCCGGTCGCTTGGGCTTGAACCGCGCGTCGCCTTCGTCAGCTTTTCGACATTCGGCTATCCTGTGTCAGAGCGGGCGGAAAAGATGCACCATGCACCGCAAATCCTGGAACAACGCGGCGTTGATTTCGAATTTGAGGGCGAGATGACAGTGGACGTGGCCCTGAATCCGGAGGCAGCCAAAGCCTATCCGTTTTCCCGGCTTACTGGCCCTGCGAACATCCTTGTTGTGCCAGCACGCCACTCGGCGTCCATTTCTGTAAAGCTCATGCAGGAAATGGCGGGCGCGACGGTTATTGGGCCAATTCTTTCCGGGGTCAGCAAGCCAATTCAGCTATGCAGCACCGGCGCGACCGAAAACGACATTCTGAACATGGCAGTCTTGGCCGCTGCCAATGTCGGCAAGTGACGTTCGCCAAGCCATGGCAGTGCGATAAACGGGCGCCCCATTGTTGGGCGCCTGTAAAAATCAGTTTCCGATAAAGGATGCTGCTGCGTCACCCCATACCCGTTTGACCCGATTGTCCCGCCCACAAGCTTGGCGATACTTCTTATAGGCGCTTGCCTTGGTTTCCAGACCGAACCGTGTCAGCACGCGATCCTGTGATTTGTAGTAATCCTGATGATAGTCTTCGGCTTCAAAGAAGGGTGCGGCATCCAGAAGCTTTACGCGCGCCCTGCGGCCAAGGTCTTCAGAGGCGGCCGCAAGCGCGCTTTGGGCGATACTGTTTTGCGTGTCGTTCATCGCAAAGATCGCCGGGATATACGTGTCGCCCCGATCGCAGAATTGCCCGCCATCATCCAACGGATCAATGGAGCGCAAGAACGTATCCAGAATTGTTCTGTAGTCGATGACGTCCGGATCATATGTAATCAAGACGGCTTCGATGTGCCCGGTCCCACCTCGAACCACCTGTTTATAGGTCGGGTTGGCCACGGTGCCGCCCGCAAAGCCCGATACAGCATCGAGCACGCCGGGCACTTTTTCAAAGTCCGCCTCAACGCACCAAAAACAGCCACCGGCCAATAAGGCTTGTTCTGGTTCTGCGGCATGGCTGTCACCGGCGCGCAAGAACACTCCGCCTAAAATGGCAAGGGTCAGTAAAAGCGGTTTTAGGGCATTTAGACGATTGAACATGTCGCCACCTCCTGAACGCAGCATGCGCCCGTTTCAGGGATGCCACAATTACCCTGACCCGAACGTCACGCAGCGTTGAGCGTCCGTGAACGATTCGTTTATGGTTGCTTTGCGGGTCGGTGCATGCTGACCTGCCCAAAGGCGCAGCAGCGCCCAAGAAATGGGGACAAATTAACATGAGCAAACGCGACGATCTGATTGCGCAGTACGCTGCTGATCTGAAGGAAAAATGCGGCGTCACGCCGGACATGGATCTCTTGACCAAGGTGACCATCGGGCTTGGGCCAAGCATCTACAATGCCGATAGCAGTACAGTTGCCGGCAGCGATCCGGCCGAACTCGACCGCGTGCGTGCTAATTTCCTTGTCAAGAAGCTGGGGCTGACAGACGGGGATGAATTGACGGCAGGTATCGATAAGGCCCTGGAAACATATGGCAAAGGCGAGCGCCGCAAGCTTCGCGCGGTCGTATATTACCTTTTGGTCAAGCACTTCGGCAAAGAATCCGTCTACGCCTGATGTGTCCGAATTTGCCTGCCTGTACGTCTTCGATTGACTAAAATGCCAGATGTTTAGGCTTTGGCGACGCCGCGCCGCGCGTGCTAACCGTGACGGGCCTGCCAGAATGGTTGGGCCCGAATACCGAGCGCGCCTGGTGTCGTGCGCGTAGGGTGAAAGGGTCTCGACCGGGGTGTGTCGGGGCCCTTTTGATACGATGATGGCGCATTTCAGACCTGTCAGAAGCTGAAGCTGTCATCCCCTTCCAACGCGGCGATGGCTTGGGCTGCTGTATCGACATACCGGAATAGTCCCAGATCTTCGGCGTGAATTGTGCCGCTTGCGGCCAAAGCTTCCCAATTGACGATGCTGCGCCAGAAGCTTTCCCCAAACAAAAGGATCGGCACGCGTGACATGCGACCAGTCTGAATCAGCGTAAGCGCCTCGAACAGCTCGTCCAACGTGCCAAAACCACCCGGAAACACGGTGATTGCGCTTGCACGCATCAAGAAATGCATCTTTCGGATCGCAAAATAGTGGAAGTTGAACGACAATTCCGGCGTCACGTGCAGGTTCGGCGCTTGCTCGTGCGGTAGCACGATATTCAATCCAATAGACTTTCCGCCAGCATCTTCTGCGCCGCGATTGCCTGCCTCCATCACACCGGGACCGCCGCCCGTGACGATGACGTTATCGCGTGCGCCAGAGGCGAGGCTGCGTTCTGTCACGTGCTGCGCGAACAAACGCGCCTCCGCGTAATATGGTGCCAAGGCAGCAAGGCCTTCATGTTTGCCGTCGGTTTCGTCCGGGGCGGGAATGCGTGCGCCGCCAAACATGACCACGGTTGACCGAATGCCCGCTTCGTCCAGAGCGGTGTGGGCCTTGAGCAGCTCAAGCTGAAACCGCACGGGCCGCATGTCTTCACGCGACAGGAAATCCGTATCCGTATAGGCCAGCCGGTGCGTCGGCGACCGGGTTTGCGGCGTGTCCGGGATCTGCCGTGCACGTTCCATATCGGCGCGGGCTTGGGGCAGGGGGTGGGCGCCGTTGGGCGTGTGCGGCTTTGTCATGCGGGGCCTCCGGGTTGTTGGCGGCATTGCGTGTGTTGCCCCTTGGGACTATAGCGTCCGGCAGCCGCAAACCAGAGGAAACCGCCATGTCCAACGCTGCTCTCGAATCCGCCATCGAATCCGCCTGGGAGGCGCGCGATGCCATCACGCCCGAAACCAAGGGCGAAACCCGCGATGCGATCGAAGCCACGTTGCACGCGCTCGACAGTGGCAGCCTGCGCGTTGCCGAGCCGGGCGCAGATGGCAACTGGACCGTAAACCAGTGGGCCAAGAAAGCCGTTCTTCTGGGGTTCCGTATCAAAGACATGGAGCCGCAATCCGGTGGTCCGCAGGGTGGCGGCTGGTGGGACAAGGTAGACAGCAAGTTCGCAGGCTGGGGTGCAAGCGACTGGAAAGACGCTGCCTTCCGTGCTGTTCCCAACTGCATCGTGCGCAAATCGGCCTATATTGCGCCGGGCGTTGTGCTGATGCCATCCTTTGTGAACCTGGGTGCTTATGTCGACAGCGGCACCATGGTGGATACATGGGCAACCGTCGGGTCCTGTGCTCAAATCGGCAAGAATGTGCACTTGTCCGGAGGCGTTGGCATCGGCGGTGTGTTGGAACCGATGCAGGCTGGTCCGACGATCATCGAAGACAATTGCTTTATCGGCGCGCGGTCCGAAGTGGTCGAAGGCTGCATCGTGCGGGAAGGGTCCGTTCTGGGCATGGGCGTATTCATCGGTCAGTCCACCAAGATCGTGGATCGCGAAACCGGCGAAGTCATGTATGGCGAAGTGCCCAGCGGGTCAGTGGTTGTTGCTGGCTCCATGCCCAGCAAGAACGGCGTAAATCTGTATTGCGCGGTCATTGTGAAGCGCGTGGATGCAAAGACACGCTCCAAGACGTCGATCAACGATCTTCTTCGCGACTGACCAAAGCCGCGACAGACCGCATAGCCGGGGGCACCGCTTGCCCCCGCATTTTACAACACAGGAGCTTGACCCATGGCAAAGCCGTCCCGCCAAGTGGTGTACACTTTGCTTGTCCAAGTTGGGCGCAAGCAGGGCGATGGGTTGCCCGATGGCGCCACCGGTGCCGCGCTGATGGTCTATGCCTCGGGCGTGGATGAAGCAGAGGCGGTGCGTGAAACGGTGGCAGTGCTGAAGCAAGCCGACCTCGCGCCGCTGGACGTCACCGGTTACGGCACGTTGGACGAGCGGATCGCACAGGGCCATGACATCGACGACGAAGAGCGGGCGATGATGGCGCGCGCCCTGGAGGAAAATGCAGTTGTGGTCGCGCAAATGACACCATTCTTCACCGAAGCGTAACGCGCTGGCCCGCTGCCCCGAAGACAAGGCAAACGCAATGACCATTGATCAGACTGCTAAAAACACACCCGTTGATCCTGTGGACCTGACCGCGCAGCTTGTGCGCTGCGCCTCGGTCACACCGGAGGAGGGCGGCGCGCTTGTGTTGCTGCAGGGCCTGCTGGAAGCCGCCGGGTTTCACTGCACCCGGACCGACCGCAATGGCATCGCGAACTTGTATGCGCGGTGGGGGGCGAAGGGTCACTCGCTCAGTTTCGGGTTCAACGGGCACACGGACGTGGTGCCATTGGGCGATGTCGCGGCTTGGTCCTGTGACCCATTCGGCGCCGAGATCCGGGATGGCTGGCTGATGGGGCGCGGGGCGTGTGATATGAAATCCGGGGTTGCCGCGTTTGTTGCCGCAGCAATTGATTTCGTTAAGGACACACCGCCTGAAGGGGCGGTGGTCATTGCGATCACCGGGGACGAAGAAGGCGACGGCGTCGACGGAACAGCAGCAATCCTTGATTGGATGGATGCGCAGAGCGAGCGGATGTCGATTTGCCTTGTTGGAGAGCCGACGTGCCCCAACACATTTGGGGAGATGATCAAAATTGGCCGCCGTGGGTCGATGACGGCATATTTCACTGCGACCGGCGTTCAGGGGCATGCGGCTTATCCACATCGTGCAAAGAACCCTGTTCCCGCACTGGCGCGGTTGGTGGACCGTCTCGCTTCTGCAGAGCTTGATGTGGGGACGGATCATTTCGACCCCTCGACGCTTGCCGTGACGACCTTTGATGTGGGCAATCCGGCGAACAACGTGATCCCGGCACAAGCGAAGGCTACGGTGAATATCCGGTTCAACGATACGCACAGTTCGCAGTCACTGATTGCATGGTTGAACGCGCAAGCTGGGGCTGTCGCAGCTGAAACCGGGATCGACATTCAGATGTCGGCGAAGGTGTCGGGCGAGAGCTTTGTCACACCACCCGGCGCACTTAGCGATCTTGTGGCCGAGGCGGTCGAGGCGGAAACCGGTGTGGTCCCGGTGTTGTCGACATCGGGCGGAACATCTGATGCGCGGTATGTGCGGGCGCATTGCCCTGTCGTCGAGTTTGGGCTTGTGGGCCAATCAATGCACCAAGTGGATGAGCGGGTCGAGGTTTCGCAAATTCACGCGCTTAAGGCGGTCTATCATCGGACGCTTGCGGCGTATTTCGCACAGCCGACATAGGAGCGGGGGCGCTCCCGCCCGTCTTCGATATCTGTCGATATCTCATCCCGTTGGGCCCGGCCGCGCCGCGGGGCGTCGCGGCGGTTGTGCGGGTGGTTATCTTGCGCTTGAGACTGGTCTTTTCGCGCATGACGCTTCTGCTTGGCCGTGCTAGGTCAGGGGTATGGCACGCATCCCCACAAAGGACGAAATCCTTGCATGGATTTCGGACAACCCGACCCAAACTTCAAAGCGCGACATTGCCCGAGCCTTCGGCATCAAGGGTGCGGACCGCATTCCCCTGAAGGCCGTTCTACGAGGCCTTGAGGCGGATGGAGTTTTGGAGAAACGCCGAAAGACGTATAGAGACCCGGATCGTTTGCCGCCGGTGTCGGTTCTGGAAATGCTTGCGGTGAATTCTGACGGGGACATGTTTGCCAAGCCGCTCGAATGGGAGGGCGACAGCGACGCCATGCCCCGTGTGCTGTATATTCCACGCCCGGCAGAGCCTGCATTGGGGGCCGGTGACCGTATCCTGGCGCGGCTGACGCACGTGGGGCTGGATGATTACACGTATGAAGCGCGTCTGATCCGCCGGATCGGCACCAACCCGCGCCGACTGTTGGGAATATTCCGCGCCGGGGCCGAGGGTGGCCGGATCGTACCGATCGACAAGAAGGCTGACCGCGAATGGATCGTGCAAGCCGGCGCGACGCAGGGCGCCAAGGATGGGGAATTGGTAGAGGCAGAGCAGTCAGGCCCCCGCGCGCGAATGGGATTGCCGCAGGCTCGTATCGTTGCGAGGCTGGGTGACCCATCTGCGCCGCGCGCCGTATCTCTGATCGCGATTCACGAGCATGGCATTCCCGATGCGTTTCCCGACGCCGTCCTGGAAGAGGCTGATCGCGCTAAGCCTGCCGGTTTGGGCGGGCGTGAAGATCTGCGGGATCTGCTACTCGTGACCATCGACCCGGCGGATGCTCGCGATCACGACGATGCCGTTTTGGCGCATCCTGATGAAGACCCGGACAATCCCGGCGGGCATGTGATTTGGGTCGCGATTGCCGATGTGGCCCATTACGTGACGCCTGGGTCTGATCTGGACAGAGAGGCGCGCAAGCGCGGCAACTCAACCTACTTTCCTGACCGCGTGGTTCCCATGCTGCCCGACCGCCTGTCGGGCGATCTGTGTTCTTTGCACGAAGGCGTGCCGCGTCCCTGCATCGCAGTTCGTATGCGCATCACGGCAGAAGGTGAAAAGATCGCGCATCGTTTTGTGCGTGGGATGATGCGGTCCGCCGCCTCGCTGACCTATGAAGAAGCCCAAAGCGCTATTGATGGCACGCCATCGGACCGGGCCGGACCGCTGCTAGACCCGGTGATCCGCCCACTCTATGCGGCCTATGCGGCGCTCAAGACGGCGCGTGGCAGGCGGCAACCGTTGGAACTGGACCTGCCCGAGCGGCGGATCGAATTGAGCGAGGATGGCAAGGTGTCTTCGGTTGCGTTCAGACCCCGCTTCGACGCGCACCGCTTGATCGAGGAGTGCATGGTCCTGGCCAATGTCTGCGCGGCAGAGACCCTTGGAGCCAAGAAACGGCCGTTTCTATACCGGGTGCATGAAGAGCCCAGCGTCGAAAAGCTGGACGCGCTGCGCGAGACGGCGCAGGCTGCGGGGCTGACGCTTGCCAAAGGGCAAGTGCTTCAGACGCGGCATCTGAACCGCCTTTTGGAGCAAGCGGCCGACACCGCAGAGGCAGAACTGATCAACTTGTCCACGTTGCGGTCGATGACACAGGCCTATTACAGCCCTGAAAACTTCAGCCATTTTGGCCTCGCTCTTCGTCAATACGCGCACTTCACCTCTCCGATCCGGCGCTATGCCGACCTGATCGTGCATCGGGCGCTGGTTTCGGCGCATCGTTGGGGGGATGGCCGTGATGGGCTGAGCGCAGAAGAGGCCGATCAGATCGAAGCGACCGCCAAGCACATTTCCGACACTGAGCGGCGCTCGATGCTGGCAGAGCGGGACACCAATGACCGGTACCTTGCAGCCTATTTGTCGGAACGGATCGGCGATGAAATGGCAGGTCGGATTTCGGGCGTCACCCGCTTTGGCTTGTTCGTGAAACTTGACGAGAACGGCGCCGATGGGCTTGTGCCAATCCGCAGTCTTGGGTCCGAGTTTTTCCACCATGACGCACAGGCCCAAACACTGATGGGGTCCGATACCGGCTTGACGCTTGGTCTGGGGCAGGTCGTAACGGTAAAGCTGGCCGAGGCCGCGCCGGTGACGGGCGGCGTAATTTTGGAGCTTCTGGAGGTGGACGGTGCCGTCATGCCGCGCGGCCCGTCACGCGGCGCTCGCGCTGGACGCAAGGGCAAGCCGCCGCGCCGCAAGGCCGGTAAGGCCAAGGCAAAGGCGGCAAAGACCAAGCGAAAGGTCGCGCGTACCCGGCGCTGACCCCTATCCTGATGGTTGCGCTTGCGCTATTCTTGGGCAAACGAGGGCCACAAAGGCCCCGGCCAGCCCGAGCAGGAGTTTGCCCCGATGCGTCCCGTCATGACCGCCCTGACTATTGCCATTGCCGCGCAGGCTAGCCCTGCGCTGGCCCAAACCCCAACACCGCGTCCGACTTCGGGGATCGCTGTCGCACAGGCCGCGACGACATCGCCGCGACCGTTGCTGCGACCCGGCGCGCCGGAGCAGATTCAGCAGGCGTCGCTTGGCGCGGCTGGCTTTAACGCTTGGGTACAGGACTTCGCCAAGCGGGCCCAACGGCAGGGCGTACCCTTTGAGGTGGTCAAGGCATCGCTGACCGGCATTCGGTATGATCCGGACATCATCGCGCTGGACCGCAATCAGGCGGAATTCAGCAAACAGCTTTGGGAATATCTGGACAGTGCCGTATCGTCGAATCGGATCAACACGGGCCGATCGATGCTGTCGCGCTACGCCACAGCGCTGGACAAAATCGAACGGCGCTATGGCGTAGACAAGGAAATTGTCGTTGCGATCTGGGGGCTAGAGAGCGCTTATGGCGGCTTCCGGGGGAACACTGACACAATAGAGGCGTTGGCGACGCTTGCTTATGATGGCCGCCGCGGTGCCTTTTTTGAGGAGCAGTTGGTTGCTGCGCTTAAGATTGTGCAAGCTGGCGATGTGAACCCGCGTGCGATGAAGGGAAGCTGGGCGGGGGCCATGGGCCATACGCAGTTCATGCCAACCTCTTATCTTGATCATGCTGTCGATTTCACCGGGGATGGGCGGCGCGACATCTGGTCTGACAATCCTGTGGATGCTCTGGCGTCTACGGCGGCGTATCTCGATGACTTCGGATGGAAAAAGGGCCAGCCATGGGGTGTTGAGGTGCGCGTGCCGCAGGGGTTCGACTATGCCGTCGCTGGGGATGGCGAAAAAACTGTGGCTGCGTGGTCCCGGCTCGGTGTCCGCGGAGTCGATGGCGGCAACGTAGCAAACCATGGAAAGGCCCAGTTGCTTTTGCCCGCTGGCGCGCGAGGCCCAGCCTTTCTGACTTTCGGCAATTTTGACGTGATCAAGCGCTATAATGCGTCCACAAGTTACGCGATGGCGGTTGGGCATCTGGGCGCGCGGATGCGTGGGGCACCTGATTTCACGGCCTCTTGGCCGCGAGGCGATCGTGCGCTCAGCAGCCGTGAAAAGGAAGAGATGCAGAAGCGGCTAACCGCCAAAGGGTTTTCGACAAACGGGATTGATGGGCGCGTCGGCCCAGATACCATTGCTGCCATTCGTCGGTACCAAAAGGCGATGGGCTTGGTGGCTGATGGGTATGCCTCAACCGATTTACTGACGCATCTGCGCTGACCGCCCGGGTGTCGCCAGCTAAAGGTCGTCCAAATACCCCATTGACCGGAAGCTAAGCTCCTGTGATTTGCCGATAATAAGGTGATCATGCAGCGTTAGCCCTAGAACATTCGCCGCGCTTTGAATCCGGTCCGTCATGGTGATGTCCGCCTGAGATGGGGTGGGGTCCCCGGACGGATGGTTATGGACAAGGATCAACGCCGAAGCGTTCAGTTCCAACGCGCGTTTCACGACTTCACGGGGGTAGACAGGCACATGGTCAACGGTCCCCCGTGCCTGCTCTTCATCCGCGATAAGGACATTTTTGCGATCGAGGTAAAGAACCCGGAATTGTTCATGTTCCAAATGGGCCATGGTTGTGTGGCAGTAGTCCAGAACGGCATCCCAGCCTGATATTACTGGCTTTTGCATCACCTTTGATCGGGCCAGCCTGTGGCTTGCCGCTTCTAGGATCTTTAGCTCAAGAATGACTGCCGCGCCAACGCCGCGTACCTTGAGAAGACGGTCATGCGGGGCAGAGCAAACGCGCGCGAAATCGCCAAACGTTTCCAGAAGCCTGCGCGCAACCGGCTTCACATCGCAGCGCGGCAGGGCGCGGAATAGCACAAGCTCAAGCAGTTCATAGTCGGGCATTGCTGCTGCGCCGCCCGTCATAAACCGTTCCCTTAGCCGTTTGCGGTGGTCCTTGATGTATGAGGGAAGTTTCCTCCCCTTGGGGTCCGTCGCAATAAACTCCTGCCCCTCAAAGAGAGGCAGGAGTGGTTCGTGAAAGGAATTTTGGTCACTCATGACCCGGACTGTGGTTCAGGTCTCTAAATTTAGAGTTAAACTAGCGTCATCAGCTTTTCATGCCGTCCCAAAAACCCTTCACTTTCGTAAAGAAGCTGGCACCTTCCGGATGATTATCTTCGGATTCAGCCTCAAAATCGCGCAAGAGCTGCTTCTGCTTTGACGTCAGGTTCACCGGGGTTTCAACGGCCATTTCGATGAACATGTCACCGTGATTGCCGCCGCGCAACGTTGGCATGCCTTTGTTGCGCAGGCGCATCTGGCGACCGGATTGGCTTCCTGCCGGGACCTTCACGCGTGAGCGTCCGCCGTCAATCGTTGGCACTTCGATGTCACCGCCAAGTGCAGCGGTCGTCATAGACACCGGAACACGGCAGAACAGGTTGGTGCCCTCGCGCTGGAACAGTTCGTGATCTGTCACTTCGAGGAAGATATACAGATCACCTGTTGGTCCGCCGCGCATACCGGCTTCGCCTTCGCCCGCCAAACGGATACGTGTGCCGGTTTCAACGCCTGCCGGGATGTTTACCGAAAGTGTGCGTTCTTTTTCAACCCGCCCGGCGCCGCGACATGCCTCGCAAGGGTTCTTGATGATCTGGCCAAGACCAGAGCACGTCGGACACGTGCGTTCGACTGTGAAAAAGCCTTGCTGTGCACGGACCTTGCCCATGCCCGAACAGGTGGGGCAAGTGACAGGCTCTGATCCGCCCTCTGCGCCGGTTCCGTTGCACGACGTACACGACACAGCTGATGGAACTTTGACGGTCTTTTGCATCCCGCGATACGCATCTTCGAGGGAAATCCGAAGGTTATATCGCAGGTCAGACCCGCGGGCAGCCCGTTGCCGACCGCCGCCACCGCCGCGTTGACCGCCCATAAAGTCGCCGAAAAGATCATCAAAAACATCTGAAAAGGCCGATGCGAAATCTGCCTGTCCAGCACCGCCGCCGCCGGGCCGCGCACTTGCGCCCATGCCGCCTTCAAACGCTGCATGGCCGAAACGGTCGTAAGCGGCCTTTTTATCGGCGTCCTTCAAGACCTCGTAGGCTTCGTTGGCTTCCTTGAACAACGCTTCCGAATTCGGGTTGTCAGCGTTGCGGTCTGGATGATGTTCCTTGGCTTTCTGACGATAGGCTTTCTTTACCTCGTCCGGCGACGCACCGCGCCCCACGCCCAGAATCTCGTAATAATCTCGTTTTGCCATTCGCACGTGTCCCCTGGAAACGCAGAACCGGCCCCGCTTTCTTTGTCAGGGCCGGTTCGTACATGTCGCCGCGCTTAGGACGCGCGCTTGTTGTCGCCCAAATCTTCGAAGTCCGCATCGACGATGTCTTCATCGGCACCTGCGGGGCCGTCTTCGTCGTTGTCCGACCCCTCACCGGCTTCGGCTTGCGATTTGTAGATCGCTTCACCAAGCTTCATCGAGGCTTCCATGACGTTCTGGATGCCCGACTTGATCTTGCCGGTGTCTTCTTTCTCAAGCGCCTCTTCCAGAGCGGCCATTGCAAACTCGATCGCCTCGACCGTGGTCGGGTCAACCTTGTCGGCATGCTCTTCCATCGACTTCTTGGTCGAGTGAATGAGGCTTTCTGCCTGGTTCTTGGCTTCGACCAGCTCCTTGCGGCCCTTGTCTGCTTCGGCGTTCGCTTCGGCATCCTTGACCATTTGGTCGATCTCGTCGTCCGACAGACCACCCGATGCTTGGATCGTGATGTTCTGCTCTTTGCCAGTGCCTTTGTCTTTCGCGCTTACGGCAACGATACCGTCGGCGTTGATGTCAAAAGTCACTTCGATCTGCGGCAGGCCGCGCGGCGCGGGCGGGATCTGTTCCAGGTTGAACTGGGCCAGCATCTTGTTGTCCGTCGCCATTTCACGCTCGCCTTGGAAAACGCGGATCGTCACGGCGCTTTGGTTGTCCTCGGCGGTCGAGAAGATCTGCGATTTCTTGGTCGGGATCGTGGTGTTGCGGTCGATCAAACGAGTGAACACGCCGCCAAGTGTTTCGATACCAAGGCTGAGCGGTGTCACGTCCAGCAGAACCACATCCTTGACGTCGCCCTGAAGAACGCCGGCCTGAATGGCGGCGCCCAGTGCAACAACCTCGTCGGGGTTCACACCCTTATGCGGCTCTTTGCCGAAGAACTTGGTGACTTCTTCGTGCACGCGCGGCATGCGGGTCATCCCGCCGACCAGAACAACTTCGTCGATGTCGTTGACCGTCAGGCCGGCATCTTTCAACGCGGCTTGGCATGGCTTGAGCGACGCCTTGATCAGGTCACCGACAAGGCTTTCCAACTTGGCGCGGGTCAGCTTCATGACCATGTGCAGTGGCTGGCCGTTCGGACCCATCGAAATGAAGGGCTGGTTGATTTCGGTTTGGCTGGCCGAAGACAGTTCGATCTTGGCCTTTTCCGCAGCTTCCTTGAGACGCTGAAGCGCCATCTTGTCTTGAGTCAGATCAACGCCGTGCTCTTTCTTGAACTCACCGGCGAGGTAGCTGACGATGCGCATGTCAAAGTCTTCACCGCCGAGGAATGTGTCCCCGTTGGTGGATTTAACTTCGAACAGGCCGTCGTCGATTTCCAGAATGGTGACGTCGAATGTGCCGCCGCCAAGGTCATACACGGCGATTGTGCGCGCCTCTTTCTTGTCGAGGCCATAGGCCAGTGCCGCAGCGGTTGGTTCGTTGATGATGCGCAGCACTTCAAGCCCGGCAATCTTGCCGGCATCCTTGGTGGCCTGACGCTGAGCGTCGTTGAAATACGCCGGAACGGTGATGACCGCTTGCGTCACGTCTTCGCCAAGATAGCTTTCGGCGGTCTCTTTCATCTTGCCCAAGATAAAGGCGCTGATCTGGCTGGGGGAGTACTTTTCACCGCGCGCCTCGACCCAAGCGTCCCCATTGCCGCCATCGACCACGTCGAAGGGCAGGTTCTTCTTGTCTTTGGCGATGTCCGCATCGTCGAAGCGACGACCGATCAAGCGCTTAACAGCGAAAATGGTGTTGTCTGGGTTGGTTACTGCCTGCCGTTTTGCAGGCTGACCAACGAGGCGTTCGCTTTCCGTGAACGCGACGATGGATGGTGTTGTGCGTGCGCCTTCGGCGTTTTCGATGACACGACCCTGCGACCCATCCATGATGGCGATGCAGGAGTTGGTCGTTCCGAGGTCGATACCGATAACTTTGGCCATTGTCGTACCTTCTTTCTGGCGATCATGGGGGAGAGCCCATTGCGGCGCTGTCCCCTATCCCTTGTCTATAATCTTGCCGGGCTTACCCAGCGAACTGCGGAGTATATAAGGGCGGCACCTAGGGCCTGCAAGCGGCCCCCGCCCATCGTTTTTGCAGATTTTTTCGCATTTTCCGATCGGCAGGCGCGCAAATTGTGTTCCGTTGCGCATGAGTCGCGATTCAATCAGCCAAGTGATGTCGTCGAAGGGCTGGTATCGGCTGTGCGGTGAAGTAGGGTGTCGATAAACCAAATGAGCGTTGTCTGTTTAGATTGTAAGAACCGGATCTTGAGCAGGCCGTTGTGATGGAGCGAAGTATGCGTGTGAGGGACACCCGGCCGCATGTGTTTCCTTTGGGCGCAAAAGAAACGGCGGCAGATCACGTCGCGCTTGATCTGGGCGGCGTGCGTGTTCTGCCCGGACTTTTGGGTCCGCAAGCGCAGGCCAATCTTGTTCAGTCGCTGCGCCTGATGGTTAAATCCGCGCCACTTTTGCGGCAAACGACGCGTCGTGGCCGGCAACTGAGTGTACGGATGACAGCCGCTGGGGCGATGGGCTGGGTTTCGGATCAACGGGGATACCGGTACGAACCGAACCACCCAAACGGGCACCCGTGGCCTCCTATCCCGGACCAACTGCTTGAAATCTGGGCGGCTCTGGTTCCTGAAGCCCGTGCGCCGCAAAGCTGCCTTGTAAACTTCTATGGCGAAGGTGCGCGCATGGGGCTGCATCAGGACCGTGACGAGGCGGACATGGCGCAGCCGGTGGTTTCGCTGTCTTTGGGCGACGATGGCTTGTTTCGTGTGGGTGGAACGACCCGTAAGGCCCCAACACAATCTGTTTGGCTTAAATCGGGGGACGCTGCGGTCCTCGAAGGGCCGTCAAGGTTGGCATTTCACGGGGTGGACAGAATCCGATTCAAGTCATCGAAACTCTTACACAGCGGCGGCAGAATAAACATCACGATGCGCGTTGTGACCTAAAAAGCCCTTGTGGGCGTGCGTCGGATTGAAGGCTTGCCCCTCCTGTAAGGCGAGTAGATAAGTATAGTGACGTTTTAAATGGGGTTCCGCGTGATGGATCATAACAAGTTGGAAATTGAAATGCGTCGCCTTGCGCTTGAAGCAGGTGATATTATCATGGCGATTTATGCGCGCGACGATTTCGATGTGCGTGCCAAGAGCGATGACAGCCCTGTAACAGAGGCGGACGAAGCTGCCGATGCGCATATTTCCGCTGGGTTGCGGGCAGCATTTCCTGACACGTTGCTGGTCACGGAAGAACAGGCCGGATCGCACACGCAGACGGCCACAGACTTCCTGATTGTCGATCCTTTGGATGGCACAAAAGAATTTGTTAAGCGTCGCGGCGAATTCACGGTCAACATTGCCTATGTGGAAAACGGTGTGCCGGTGCGCGGCGTTGTTTATGCGCCTGCGAAAGACCGTCTTTTCTACACCCGCGCTGATGGTCAAACGGTCGAGGAAACTGGCCCGTTCGACAAGGCAACGCCCGGCGAGGTTAAAGAAATGAAGGTCGGCACGCCTGACAACTCTGCTTTGATGGTGGTCGCATCCAAAAGTCACCGCGATGCCGCGACGGACGAGTATATTGCCAAGTATTCGGTGAAGGATATGACAAGCGCCGGTTCATCGCTCAAGCTATGCCTTGTTGCGACGGGTGAGGCAGATATCTATCCGCGTCTTGGCCGCACGATGGAATGGGATACCGCAGCAGGACAAGCCGTATTGATGGGCGCCGGTGGCGCGATGGTCCGGTACGACGATCATTCGCCGTTGGTTTATGGGAAGTCCGGCTATGAAAACCCGTTTTTCATCGCCTATGCGCCCGGCGTGGACCTGAAACCGGCCTGATCATGTCCGTCTTGATTGCCATCCCAGCGCGCTATGCGTCGACCCGGTATCCCGGTAAGCCTTTGGTTCCTTTGACCGGGGCTGACGGGGTCGCAAAAACTCTGATCCAGCGTTCTTGGGAAGCCGCAATGGCAGTGCGGGGTGTTGATCGGGTCGTGGTCGCAACGGATGATGACCGTATCGCGGATGCAGCACGGGGCTTTGGTGCTGACGTGGTCATGACCGCGGAGAGCTGCGCCAACGGAACAGAGCGGTGTGCTGACGTGCTCCGGCACCTTAGCGATACGCCCGATATCGTGGTCAACCTTCAGGGTGATGCGCCGCTCACCCCTGCGTGGTTTGTCGAGGATCTTGTCGCTGCGTTGCGGGCAGATCCCGACGCCGATGTTGCCACGCCTGTTCTTCGGTGCGATGGGCGCGCGTTGTCGGGGTTTCGGCAGGACCGTTTGGAGGGGCGGGTCGGCGGGACAACGGCGGTGTTCGACGCGAACCATCGGGCGATGTACTTTTCCAAGGAAGTTGTGCCCTACACCGGGCGGGACTACGACGAGGCCGCGCCAACCCCGGTGTTCCATCATGTGGGTGTTTACGCCTACAGGCCTGCGGCGCTGATGAAATACACTTCGCTTGCTGTTGGACCCTTGGAGCAACTCGAGGGCCTCGAACAGTTGCGTTTCATGGAAAATGGGCTGTCTGTGAAATGCGTGGAAGTTCAAGCAAAAGGACGAAGTTTTTGGGAACTTAACAACCCGGAGGACGTTGCAAAGATAGAGGCAATGCTGCGCGACGAGATGTAAGGCAAACAGATTGGCATAGTCACATGAGTGCGTACGTGGCGTTCAGTCGCTAAAGCACTGCTTAAGGTTGCTAGAAGGCTGGCATGGGGCCATGCTTTTTTTGCGTTACCAATATTACGAAAAGAGCCACACCATGACACGTAAGGTTTCTAAGGCAGTTTTTCCGGTTGCAGGGCTTGGGACTCGATTTCTCCCCGCAACGAAATCCATCCCGAAGGAAATAATGACGCTGGTTGATCGACCGCTCATCCAGTACGCGATCGACGAAGCGCGCGACGCGGGCATCGAAGAGTTTATTTTCGTAACCTCGCGCGGGAAATCTGCATTGGAAGACTACTTCGATGCGGCACCGCACCTGGAAGAAACGCTTCGTGCGAAAAACAAGACGGCTCTTTTGGAGGAGTTGAAGAAAACCGATATGCCCAGCGGCGCGATCGCGTACGTTCGCCAGCGCGAAGCGTTGGGGCTGGGCCATGCTGTGTGGTGCGCCCGGCGTTTGATCGGGGACGAGCCCTTCGCGGTTCTGCTTCCTGATGACGTGATTGCATCGGATGAACGGTCATGTCTCGCACAGATGGTTGATGCCTATCAGGAAACCGGAGGCTGCATGGTTGCTGCAATGCAAGTGCCTCATGACAAGATTTCATCTTATGGCGTTCTCGATGTCGAAAAAGAACACGGGCCGATCGTGACGGCGAAGGGTATGGTCGAAAAGCCCAAGGCCGAAGATGCGCCCTCTGATCTTGCCGTCATTGGACGGTACATTCTGTCCCCGAATGTTCTTGATAATCTTAATAACCTGAAAGCTGGCGCTGGCGGTGAAATCCAACTGACGGACGCCATCGCGCATGAAATTGGCGGTCCCGAAGGTGTTCACGGCTATCGCTTCCGAGGGCAGCGGTTCGATTGCGGATCAAAGGCGGGCTATTTGCAGGCAAGCGTTGCATTTGGCCTTGCCCGCGAAGAACTGTCAGAAGAGCTTGAGCACTTCATGCGCGATATTCTAAGCATGTCGACGGCGGCTAGCTAATTTTATCTAGCGTTTCGTTCTAAAAAAGGGGCCTCCGATATATTCGGCGGCCCCTTTTTCATGAAGTATATGCAACGGCAACCATTGCCAAAGCAGATCAGGCTGCCTGTGATTCCTCGCTGCCAATGAGGATGGCGTGCAGGATCATGGGGTCATCATTGGCGCGCAGCTTTGCTTGTACTTTGTTCCCGCGAAGTGCCCGCGACACCAAGGCCAGCGCCTTCAGGTGCTGCACGCCGCTGTCTTCTGGCGCGAACAGAGCAAACACCAAGTCTACCGGCTGACGATCTACCGCTTCAAACGCAACGGGTCGGTCAAGCTTCACAAACACGCCCGACACCGTTTCAAGGCCCGGTATCCGAGCGTGCGGAAGCGCAACGCCGCCACCTACACCGGTTGGGCCGATGCTCTCGCGGTCCTGAAGTGCAGACAGGGCCTCCTCTGGGTCGAGGCCATAACAGCTCGAGGCAATATCGCACAAATCGCGCATCAAGCGCTTTTTGCTTGTTACACTACCAAGAGTCTTTACGGCTTCCGGCTTCAGAAGAGAACCCAGTGTCATATCAAGCACTTTCTGCCTTCAGTTAAGGCCGTCAGGTGGTCCGCTCGGGCTCAATCCACCCAATATTTCCGTCGTCACGGCGATACACCACGTTCACACCATCACTGCCTTCGTTCTTGAAGACCAGCACGGGACTTTGGGCCAGTTCCATTTGCATCACGGCCTCACCGACCGAAATTGATGGGATGCGCGTTTGCATCTCAGCGATGATGATAGGAGTCAGGCTATCGGGTTCGTCGTCGCTTTCTGCTTCGTTTGTGGCGATCACATATGACGAAGCGCCGGAAGCTTCAACCGGTTGTGCGCGATCCTTGTGGTGGTCTTTCAATCGACGCTTGTACCGGCGCAGCTGCTTTTCCATCTTTTCGCAGCATGAATCAAAACATGGGTAAATTTCGAACGCCTGCCCTTTGGCGCTGACGGTAAGTCCTGTCGACAGATGGACCGTTGCTTCGCAGACATGCTCCGCTCCGGACTTGGAGAATGTCACCATCGCTTCTGTCGGGCGCTCGGCATATTTCTGCACAACGACGGTCAATTCGTCCTGTACGTATGTCTGAAGCGCTTCGCCAACGTCGATATGTTTTCCGGTGATCTGGTAACGCATGAGTCCTCCTGTGCGCGTTGAACTTTCGGCGCCTCAAGTCCCGGTGTGTGACGCCGGGTTCCTAAGGAACCATTAATCATTTAGGCGAAAGCGCACGACCGGCCCTCTTTCCGAAGATACCGCTCTCTTCGCCAACTTGTCCCGGGTCCGGGGTGAGCATTCTGACACTCGATCCTGACTGCATACCTTTCATTTGGCTCTACAACCTTGCCCCATGTCAATGTTTCTCACGCGTGACGCTAGTCTATCTTGAAGCCTTGCCCGAGATATACGCGGCGCACATTTTCGTTTTCCACAACATCTTTGGTTGTGCCGCTCATAAGCACTTTGCCGTCATGCAGGATGTACGCACGGTCAACAATTTCTAGTGTTTCGCGCACGTTGTGGTCTGTAATCAGCACGCCAATTCCGCGTGTTTTCAGGTCAGATACAAGCGCCCGAATATCGCCAACCGCAATTGGATCGACGCCAGCAAAAGGTTCGTCCATCAGAACGTATCGCGGGTTTGCGGCAAGGCAGCGGGCGATTTCGACTCGCCGACGCTCGCCACCAGACAGCGACAAGGCGCGTGCGCGGCGCAAGTGTTCGATGGAAAATTCGGACAAAAGCTCTTCGAGACGCTCACTGCGTGTGGTCCGGTCTGGCGTGGCAATTTCAAGAATGGCGAGGATGTTGTCTTCGACGCTTAGTCCGCGAAAGATGCTGACCTCTTGAGGAAGGTAGCCAATCCCCATCTGTGCGCGGCGGTACATCGGCAAGATCGTGACATCGACCCCATCAAGGATTACCTGGCCGCCTTCTGGTGTCACGAGCCCGGCGATCGAGTAAAAGCAGGTTGTTTTGCCGGACCCGTTCGGCCCGAGAAGGGCAACAACTTCACCCCGATGCAAATCTAGGGATACATCGCGGATAACCGGGCGCTTGCGATAGCTTTTCCGCAGGCCCACGACCCGCAGTCCGGCATCCCCTGAAGTGACGTTCAGTTCAGTCATTGATCTTCATCGGTGCCGGGTTGCAGCACTGTGCGCACACGGCCCTGCACTTCGCCAAGCCCGGTTTCCAGATCAACAATCAAACGATCCCCGGCCACCGTGTTGCCGCCTTGGGTCAGCAAAACATCGCCTGTCATCACCACTGAATTGGTCAGGGGGGTATAAATGGCTTCGTTACCTTCGGCGGCCTCTTCGGGGGTGATCAGCAGGACATCGTCGCGCGCGGTGATCGTGTCGATATCGTCGCCTAATGTTCCGTCAGGGTTCAGCAGGTATGTCACCAGAACCCACTGCGCGGTCAGGCGCATGTCGCCCTGAACGGCCAGCACATTGCCCGTAAACAGGGCTGTGCCCTCGGCGCGCGCAAGATCAAGGCGGTCGGATGTCACTTCAACCGGTGCATCCGGGTCGGAGTTTCGAAACCCGCCGGTTTCCGTCCCTTGTGCAAGCGCACACAAAGGTAAGGCTGCTGCCATCGCCAAACCAGTCACCACACTGCGCATCACGGCCGCCCCTTCAACATGTCTCATGGTGTATATAACAACCTAACGTCTCCGGTGAACACCGTTCGCGTCTGCATCTCATCCTTTGGATCCGTGAAAATTTCCATGCGGTCGGACGTGATCCACCAATTCGGCCCATCAATTTGAACGGGCGCCAGAGTTTCCAGATAACTACGGTCATTGCGTAACCGCAACGCATCGGTGCGCAAAACAGCGCCGTCAGAGCTTACTACAACAACATTGTCCCGCAGGGTTGAGCGCATGGCCGGTTCGTCCAACTCGCCGTGATCGGCGGTCATATCGTAGAACACGCCGTCGGGCATGGCCAATGTTGCTGCCATCGTCTCGCCCAGTGTCACGTGGTCACGCGCCGTGTCTGGGACCAGAATTTCTGCGGTGATCGAAAGCTCTCCGCCATCATCGGTCACTGCGGAATAGCGCGGCGTGCCAAGGCGTTGCGTCTTGGCGAGATCCTCAATTGTCTGATCGACAAAGCGCAGCGGTTCTCCTTCGGGCTGGGAGCGGGCGAGAAACACAAGCGTTGACAGCAGTCCCAAAGCGATCAGGGGCAGCATGTACTTGGTGGCCACAACGGCCTGTGTATAACGGCGCCCGGCTGACACTGATCAGACCACACCTGCACGCAGGCAGTCGTGGATATTGATGATCCCGACCAATTCACCGGTGTCATCCACGGCAAAAAGACAGGTGATCTTGCGCGCTTCCATGATGGCAACCGCTTCTTGGGCCAGCGCACCGGGGTTGATCGTCTTTGGCCCGGCTGTCATCACATCGCTCGCGCTGCGTTCAAGCAGTCCGGTCATTTTTCGCCGCAAATCACCGTCAGTGATGATCCCGGCCAATTGTCCCGCTTCGTCCTGAACACCGACGACCCCGAACCCCTTTTGACTCATGGTGACCAGAACTTCGGTCATCGGGTCGGCCATTTCAGCAAGTGGAAGTTCCGACCCGGTGTGCATGAGGTCGGCGACTTTCGACAGTTGTGCACCAAGCTTTCCACCCGGATGGAATTTGCGAAAATCCTGTGGGCTGAAATCGCGATGTTCCATCAGGGCGACGGCAAGAGCATCGCCAAGAGCAAGCGTCATCGTCGTTGATGTTGTGGGCACAACACCCGTTCCACAGGCTTCTTCCGCTGGGGGAAGAACCAACGCGACATCTGACTGCCGCAACAGCGTGCTTGCGGGTTTTGATGCGACACCGATCAGTGGAATTCCAAAGCGGCGCGTATGGGCAATCATGTCTGCCAGTTCCGGCGTCTCGCCGGAATTTGACAGCATCATGACGACGTCGCCATGTGCAAGCATGCCAAGATCGCCGTGGCTTGCTTCGGCCGGGTGCACGAAATGCGCAGGTGTCCCAGTTGAGGCGAGCGTTGCGGCAATCTTGCGTGCGATATGCCCCGATTTTCCCATGCCGGACAGGATCACCCGGCCTGTTGCGTCGAGCATCATTGCAACTGCTGCGGCAAAGCTATCGTCAAGCGCTTCGCCAAGCCGCGACAGCGCTGCGGCTTCAATGGATATTACGCGTCGGCCGACTTCCAGGAATTTTTCGTGATCATGTGTCATGGGGGTCAATGGCTGAAAATGTCCATATCGGGCCAACCTTCAAGATCAAGGCGGGCGCGGGTGGGAAGAAAGTCGTAGCATGATTGTGCAATCTTCATGCGTCCTTCACGTTCCAGTCGGCGGTTCAGTTCGACGCGAAGCGCGTGAAGGTGAAGAACATCTGATGCCGCGTAGTCAATCTGTGCCTGCGTAAGCTCTTTTGCTCCCCAATCGCTTGACTGCTGGTGCTTTGAAATATCCTGCGACAGCAACTCCTGAACAAGGTTCCGCAATCCATGCCGGTCGGTATAGGTTCGAACGAGCTTGCTGGCGATTTTCGTGCAATAGACGGGCGTGGCCAGGGCGCCAAACGCCTTGTACATCGCCGCGATGTCGAACCGACCGAAGTGAAAGAGCTTCAAAACCGACGGATCGCGCAGCAACCGACACAGGTTCGGGGCCGAGCTTTGACCTTTGGCGATTTGGACGAGATGCGCATCACCATCCCCGGCGGAAAGCTGTACAACACACAGCCTGTCACGGTGGGGGTTCAGACCCATCGTTTCGCAGTCGATGGCCACAATTGGTCCAAGGTCCAGCGAGTCGGGAAGGTCGCCTTTGTGCAGATGATTGGTCACGTCCGGCCTCTTGCGATGTTTTCGCTTGGGTAGAGCACGCTGCGGCCGGTGTCAAAACCCAGCCTCAAAAAGAGGTTTAGCGGATCGGGCCACGGTTGTGGGGCGTGTAAAGCTTTATGGACCCGTTTTCGCGCGCAAACGGGAGCGTTGGCATCACCGTAGAGATTAACCCTCCGGAGGGAATTTCAACAGTCAATCGCCATTGGGGGATCATGCCTGAACCTGGCGGATAAGCGTTTACGACGGGCGTCATGGATCGGGTGTGCCGATCCGAGCCGTCCAAAAAAGCCCGCCGCGCCGCCAGAAGGTTGTCGTGATCTTTATTCGTATAAACATCGCCGTCCGGGAATGCCGCAGAGAACTTAAATTCTACCTCATTGGGCTTGGGCAATCTGGAAAGCGCATGAATCTGTGCCAGCGGGCGCAATTCGTGTGTACGTAGGCCCAGAAACCGTTCAATCTGATGGCTGTTCAGCCCCCAAAGAAACCGTTCTTCTGTGATGTAGCCAGATAGCGCACCACCGTTAAACTCCATCGCGTATTTCGCGGCGGACACACTGAGGACCTTCACCAAACGACTACGGCCTTCCAGGCTCCAGTGCCTCATGGATGACAGTTTTATCTCTTCCCCAAGTGAGTGCATGCCGATCCCTTTCACTTTCGCTGCACCCGAATTGTATATCGGATGCAGCAAACACTTCAGGGGTGAAACCCAGACTTGTCGGCCGTTGGTCTGTGCTTCACCGAAGATCCGAAACTACCCGACTAGGCATAGGCCCCGGCGGAATACGTCAGTTCGTAGCCGTGGCTGTATACTTCGAACACGATCCCGAAAGGGTCTTCGACATAAACCATGCGATACGGCTTCTCGCCGGGGAAATACTCGCGGATTGGCATCCGCTGTTTGCCGCCGGCGGCAACAATCCGGGCGGTCAGGCCTTCGACATCCGGGTCTTGGACTGCGAAATGGAACGTCCCGTGCCGCTTGTGTTCGAGCTTTTCATCGGGGGCGTAGTTGCCCGGAAATTCGAAAATCTCGATCCCGATCCCGTCGGCGGTGGAAAGATGTGCGATGCGCAAGCTGCCCCAGCCGGGGCCAAATACATCGGTGCACATGATGCCAATGGCGCTGTCATCTTCAACCGCCTCGCTTGGCGGCATCACGACATAAAACCCCAGAACTTCGGAATAGAACGCCACTGCCTTTTCCAGGTCAGGAACGGACAGGCCGATATGGGAAAACGTGCGAGGTGTCGGTGTCATGGCTGAGTCCCTTTGTTTGACTGATACCGATCACATAGGGCGCTTTTATCCGAATTATAAATTATCAAATTTCATAGTTAGAATAACCTGATATTATCATGGAATGTTAAATGCGACGTGGCTCGAAACCTTTACAACCCTTTGCGAAACAGGGCACTTCACGCGAACAGCGCGGTTGTTGAACATGACCCAGCCGGGCGTGTCCCAACACTTGCGTAAACTCGAAGAGCAGATCGGCCAGCCATTGATCGCCCGACATGGCAGAACTTTTGCTGTTACTGGCGCAGGCGAGGCTGTGCTTGCCCTTGGGCGCGCACGCCGTGCGGAAGAAAAGTTACTGCGCGACGTCATTGGGATTGATGATCCCGACAGTGGCGGGGTGCATGTTGCCTGCTCGGGCAGTTTCGCGACCCTACTGTACCCACAGCTTTTGCCTTGGATGCAGTCAGCCCCGAAACTCGCCATTCATCTGGAAGCTGGACCAAATCGGGCCATCCAAGAGGGCGTTTTGGACGGGCGGTTTGACCTTGGCATACTCAGTGACGATCCTGCCCACGCCAGACTAGACGCACGATATCTTGGACGAGAAGAGCTTTGCCTCGTGCTTCCTGCGGATGCGCCTGATGTGCCAATCACATTTGCAGACCTTGAGGCGCGTGGCTTCGTTGCCCACCCAGACGGAAACGCATATGCCGACGATCTGTTGCAGGTGAATTTTCCGAACGAATATTCGGGCGCAGATCGACTTCGTGTAAGGGCCTATGTGAATCAAATTGGCCAGATACCGGCGCCTGTTGCGCATAGCGTAGGGTACACCTTGCTGCCGCGTAGTGGGATCGATTCTTATGCACGTCGCGGTGACTTGCGCATTGCCGATCTACCCGAACGGCGATGGCTGGACTTGTGGATGGTGGCGCGTCGCGGTCGCCCGGCATCGGCCCGTTTGACCCGTATGATGGAAATCATCGCGCAGGTCGCCGCAGGGCTGAGTTGAGCCCAGATAAAAACGGGCGCTGGTGCGCGAATTCACACACGGTCTGCGCGGCTGTCCGCCTGTCAGCGTGGGTACGCGCGCCCCATCTATCCACCAACGAGTGATATTGATGGCAAAGCACCCCTGCGTGGGCGCGCCGGTAGTGGGAGGGAGAATTTGAAATGAACCAGATCAAAGGTCTGCACCACGTCACGTCGATGGCGAAAGATGCGCAAGTGAACAGCGACTTCTTCACAAAGGTGCTAGGGCTTCGGCGCGTCAAGAAAACGGTGAACTTTGACGCGCCCGACGTCTATCATCTGTATTATGGTGATGCGGCCGGAAGTCCGGGATCAGTCATGACCTACTTCCCATTTCCAAACATGCCGGCAGGGCAGTCTGGCACGGGCGAAGTCGGCATCACAGAATATGCAGTGCCGACCGGCTCTCTTGCTTATTGGACGGCTCGATTGGCAGATTTTGGTGTCAAATCCATAGCGCGTACCGAGATTTTCGGGGATGCACGTCTTGAATTTGATGGCCCTGATGGCGAGCGGTTCGCGTTGGTCGAAACCCATGCCGAAGACGCGCGTATCGCGTGGACGGGCGCCAACATTCCGCAAGGTGTGGGGATCAGAGGATTCTTCGGGGCAAGGCTGCGTTTGCGTGATTCCGGGCCTGAAGCAGAATTATTGCGTTTCATGGGTTATCAGACATCGGAAACCGCGAACGGCGTAACTCGACTGGTCATGGATCACGGAAACGGTGCCAACACGATCGACCTGCAGAGCGCGCCCAGTCTTGGCATGGCGCATCATGGCGCTGGGTCGGTGCATCACATTGCATTTGCCGTGCCTGACCGGGATGCCCAGCTTGAGGTGCGCAATGCGCTTCTTGCGACCGGGTATCAGGTAACCCCTGTCATTGATCGCGACTATTTTTGGGCCATCTATTTCCGCACGCCGGGCGGAATCCTATTTGAAATCGCGACAAACGAGCCGGGTTTCGACAGGGACGAAGCTCCCGATCATTTGGGTGAGGCGCTGAAATTGCCGACACAGCATGAAAAGCTACGCGGGCAGTTGGAAAGGAAGCTTGTCCCAATCGTGGATTAAAGCGGTCTTGGCGCGACACCCATTGCCGGGTGCGCGGCTGGGATTACCTTTTCGGCCCAGCACACAGGTGAACCTATGACCAACCGACCTGACCCTTCGCGCAGCCTTGCGGTGCCCAGCGGCAGATTTGTCCGGCTGGCCCGGTTCGGGAGTATGGCGGGGGGTGTCGCTGGTAATATGGCTGTCACTGGCGCGAAAGAGGCGATCAGCGGGCGACGCCCCACTCTTCAACAGCTTCTAATGACGCCAGCCAATGCGACCCGCATCACGCGCGAGTTGGCACGCATGCGCGGGGCAGCGATGAAGGTGGGCCAACTCGTGTCCATGGAAACGGGCGACTTCCTGCCGCCTGAATTGGCTGATATCCTGTCTCGACTGCGTGCACAGGCCGATTTCATGCCGCCCAAGCAGCTTCGCACGGTTCTGTCGTCAGCTTGGGGGCGTGATTTTACGGGTCGGTTTGACCGGTTTGATGTGCGCCCCATCGCGGCGGCCTCCATCGGTCAAGTGCACCGCGCCCGTACAAAAGACGGGGCTGACCTTGCGATCAAGGTGCAGTATCCCGGCGTACGGCGCAGCATCGATGCGGACGTGGATAACGTGGCAAGCCTGATCCGCCTGACCGGGCTTTTGCCCAGCGATCTGGACATCGCGCCCTTGCTCGCCGAGGCCAAGAGGCAACTTCACGAGGAAGCAGATTACGAGCGCGAGGGCCGGTTCCTTGGCCGATTCAGCGCGGTGTTGTCGAATGCGCCAGAATTCGCTGTGCCATCGCTCCATGCAGAGCTGAGCACGAAAGATGTGCTGGCCATGAGCTTCATTCCCGGCGTCGCGGTGGAGGATCTGATCACAGCCCCGCAAGAGACACGGGATACCGTAATGACGCGGCTTGTTGCGTTGGTGCTGCGCGAGCTTTTCGAATTTCGGATGATGCAGACTGATCCGAACTTTGCCAATTATCGGTGGTGCGCAGATACGGGCCGCGTTGTGCTTTTGGATTTTGGTGCGACACGGGAGTTCCCCGCCGCCGTGACCGATGCTTATCTTCGCCTGTTGAAGGCCGGCGTTGCTCAAGACAAGCTCGCAATGGCCGATGCCGGGCGCGACGTGGGTTTCATCGACGCGCGAACGACTGCCGCGCACGAGGACATTTTGCTGAACATGTTCGACATGGTGATGGTGCCGCTTCGCAAGCCGGGCATTTACGACTTTGGGGCTTCTGATTTGGCGGCGCGGCTGCGTGCCGAAGGTATGGTTTTGGGGGAGGGGCGCGATTTCTGGACGATCCCGCCCATGGACACGCTCTACCTTCAACGCAAGATCGCGGGGATGTTTCTGCTGGCAACGCGGCTACAGGCACGTGTGCCTGTGTCTGATCTCGTTCGTCCGTACCTTTAGGCGGGCTGCTGGCTGAGCGTGCGAAAGCCAGAAAGCCCGTCTAGGCAAGCCATCGGATCAAGGCAGTTGGGGCTTGCAAAGCCGGCCCTCAAAATCGCTGAGATTTTGAGAAGGGCATCGATTTCGAAGCTTCCCTGTGGTCCAGTGACTGAACGTGCCCCAGCGTCCAGCCACGCTGCACCCAGTCCGTCAGCCGCCGCTCCGTGGCAGGTCAGGGCGATCACTCGCGCCAAGGGCGGCACATCGTTGGGGATGTGATCTGCCCGGATGCCGCGAAACCCAAGCCATGCACGCGGCGTCGAGTGACCCAAGTAAACCAGCGACGCGCCGGGTTTAAGGGCGGCAAACAGGTCGTCACGCGTGCTGTCGGCCCCGTCGAAATAAGTCGCGCGGCAAGGTCCGTCCCGCCACAGGGCGGCCTCGCGCATGAATTGTCGGTCCCATTGCGCTGCAACGATCAGCGCACCGTCACGCGGCATTGCGTACAGCGTTGATATAGGGGTCCCACTCTGTCGTGGGCAGCGGCGGCACAGCCAGATGCGCACGGACGAACCAGTGCATGACGATCTGACCCTGCTGTTCGACATTGAACGCGCGAATGTCGCCATTTGCGTTATTCAGGGCCGTCTCTGCCCCCGCGCCGGCCAAAACCCCGTTGGCATCAATGAATGTCAGGACTGTCGGGGGTGTCTGATGGTCCTGAGTGAGCGAAATGTTCGCCGTGTCGGTATAGCCATAGTTATAGGCGGCATTCCCCTGCGGCATCAGGGCCATCGCGTGTGCGATATAGACGGGCCCTTCGGTTTCCCCCTGCCAGACATGGGTCATTTCGTGGATGAAGGTCCAACGCTCCAGCCCGATGGTGCCCGCGTCGTCGATCTGCACACCGCCTGCCACGTCGAAATTGATCAAGTTCATGCCGACAAATGCACGGCTGTCGGGGCTGCCAGACAGGGCTTGTTGCGCATTGAACAGGATTTCGTTGTCCGGCCCCTCGCTCGAGATGAACACCCGATCTAGGTCGATTGTGTTGCCAAAGACCAACTGAGCATCGGCGCGTTCGACCGCCACCAGTGGGCGGAAACTGGGCAACAGGGTCAGAAGCGACGCAATGACCACACCCAGCAACCCGCCACCGATTTCGATCGCTCCGTCGATGATGTCTGCGGCGGCCTCGCCCAGGCGGTCCAGTGCAAGGGTCACCGCTTGGATGATGGCATCCCCGCGCGCCTCTATTTCGCGGAAAATGTCGCCGACGGTATTGTTCAGCGCCCGCATTGCCGCGACCACGTGATCGCGGAAGGCATCGGGTTCGCGCAAAGTCGCCACCAGAAGATCCCCAGCGATGCCGCCCACGTGCAGGATGCCGCGCACAACTTCCAACACAAGCTGCGCGCTTTCATCGGCGATGGTCACAACCAGATCGGCCAGCGCATGGCCGGCGCGAAGCAGCCCTTCGGTGACTTTTGCGACACCTTCAATGAAGTCTTTTTCCAGATAAACCAGCAAGTAATCCACCTGATTTTCCAGAACAAATGTTGCCCATCCAAGGAAGTCCCACACCACGTCACCAAGCCGTGCGGCCAATGCGCCAAGGTGGCGGTAGGCATCGATCAACCGCTCGCCGATGCTTTCCCACGCAAACAGAACCGACGCGAGGGCGTCGCGCGAAATGCCAATCGCCCAGTCCAGAGCTTCGGTAATTTTGCCATTTACGTACCGCACAGCCGATAACACACCGTGCCACACGTCACTGACCATGTCTTCGGCCGTTTCAAGCGCCCATTGCAGAACATCGCCCACAGGTCCGGCGGCTTCGAGAATGCCAAACACGATCCGGCGCAGCGCGAAATAGCCATCAGCGACCACCGCGCCCAACAATTCAGCGATGGCGATGCCTGCGTCCATCGCCGCGCGGACAAGGCTGACGGTGTTTTCATAGGTGAATGTCAGAACAGCACCCACGAATTCCGCGACCGTGCGGCCAAGTGCAATGGCTGCGGCGATCACTTGCGACAGGACGTCCACTGCAAGGCCGAACAATTCGACGATCAGGCCTGCAAATGTTCTGCCCAGATCAAACGCGGCCTGCACGGTCTTGCGGATGATGGACACCGCTGCGCCGGCAAGAGAGGCGAACACGTCGATCAAGCGCAGCCCGGTGCGCAGCAAAAGGTCCAATACACGGCGCATGACCGACGCGACTTGGGTTGCGGCCCACGCCGCCAAATCAAGGACGGTTTCACCTAGCGCCACAAGCGCGCGCACTGTTGCCTCCAGCACGTCGATGGCTGCGTTGATGGCTGCGGTCAAAAGCTGCGCAACGCTTTGGCCGATGTCGCGCAGCGCCCGAACCAGCGCTGTCAAAGCCGACAGGGGGCGTGTGACCACCGCGACCAGCAATTCGCCGAGAGACTGACCAATATCCATAAGGGCACGCACAGTGGCAATCAGCACATCACCTGCTGCGGACAAAACCGATGCCAGCAGGCGCGCAACTGTTTGCCCTGCATCCAACAGCGCTTGCACAACTTGGCTGACCGTTGCCGCTGCGAGGTTCGCGGCCCAAACCAAGACGTCAGCCACGTCTGACAGTGTCTCTACGACCGCATCGAAGACGTCGGTCAAAACACCCGCGGCCTGCGTCAAAGCCCACGCACCCAAGTCAGCTAACGTGCGCCCGGCCTCGATCATGGCGCGTGCAAATTTCCGAAGCGCTTCAAGTCCCGCAGACAGGGCTCCCGCCATGATCGACGCAATCGTTTCGCCTGCCTCGATCAGCGATTCAACAAGATCGGCGACTTGGTCGATGGTCCATGACACAACGGCGCCGGCCATTTCGGCAATGGAGCGGCCAGCGTCAATGATCGCATCGACAACGCCAGAGACGCCTTCTGCGACGGCTTCGCCGACGCTGACAATCGCGCCGCCAACTGTGTCTACGGCGTCCGAGAAAAAATCCCCGACATCGTCCAGAAATCCGGCGGTATCGTGCCGTTTAGGATTGCGGCGCAGTTCCGCCCCGGCCATTTGCAGCCAATAAAGCGCGGGCCCAAGATCCCCGCCGCTGTCCAGATGGGCGCGCATGAAGGCACGCGCATCGGCCCGTGGCAGAGAGGCAATCTTGTGAATAAAGAGAAGTTCGCCCCCGCGTCCGGCCTGTTGGCGAAACGCCTGCGCAGCTGTCTTCCGTGTTGCCGCATCGCCGGTGCGTGCCCAGGCAATGATCTTGTCGCTCTCGTCCAAAAGCTGCGCGCGTGTGTTGGCGGTTGCCAGAACCCCCTTGGCCAGTCGCAACCCGCGGGTTGCCGAAAGCGCCTGAGCAGCCCCGAGGGCCGGAGCGATATCGTCGCTGCCGAACCCTGCGCTTCGGAACTGAGACCCAACGTCCGCGATGGACGAAAACGAAAAGGCGTTAACGGCTTGTGTCAGATCGGGCATGGCTTGGTTCCTCCCAGAAAATGCGCGCGGAGCGCGGGAAAGACGGTCGGAGGAAAGCCTAATCGCGGAAAAGTTGTTCACCTATGGCGGGAATCCATGCCTGAGTCGCAGAACAACCGACCCTGTGATGGGCCGTTCTGCGTCGGGTGTCGCAACAACTCGCGCTTGTTGTGGCGTGTCAGGCGCTGTCTGGAGGCGTTTGGGCACGGCGCGGATTGCGTGCGCGTTCGGTTTCCGACTTCAACTGACCACAGGCGGCCATGATGTCTTCGCCGCGCGGCTTGCGGATCGGGCTTGCATAGCCGGCCTTATAAATTATGTCGGCAAAGGCTCTGATCCGGTTGTTTGACGACCGCTTATAGGGCGCACCGGGCCATTCATTGAATGGGATCAGGTTGATTTTTGCCGGAATGCCGCGGATCAGCTCAATCAGACGATGCGCGTCTTCGTCCCGGTCGTTCACCCCGTCCAGCATCACGTATTCAAAGGTGATTCGCTCAGAATTGCTTAGTTTGGGATACGTGCGGAGCGCCTCAAGAAGTTCAGCAATGTTCCATTTCTTGTTGATCGGAACCAACTGGTCGCGCACGTCGTCAGTGGTGGCGTGGAAGGATATGGCCAGAAGGCAGCCGATCTCTTCTGCCGTACGCGCGATTTCTGGAACCACCCCGCTGGTCGACAGTGTAATACGTCGACGCGAAAGGCTTATCCCCTCCGGGTCCATTGCAATTTTCATCGCGTCCCGAACTGCATCAAAGTTATATAGCGGCTCGCCCATGCCCATCAGAACGATGTTCGACAGCAGACGCGATTCAACCTTCGGGTTGCGCCCCGGCAATGGCCATTCGCCCAAATCGTCACGTGCGAGCATCACCTGCCCGATGATTTCACCGGCTGTCAGATTGCGGACCAGTCGCTGTGTGCCTGTGTGGCAAAACGAACAGGTTAGCGTGCAGCCAACTTGGCTGGAGATACACAGGGTTCCGCGGTCTTCTTCGGGGATATAAACTGTTTCAACCTCGTGCCCGCCGGCGATACGCACCAAGTATTTGCGGGTGCCGTCTTCGCTGACTTCACGGCGCACGACTTCGGGAATCTCGATGCTGAAATTGTCTGCCAACAAGGCCCGAAACGGCTTGGCAAGGTTCGTCATCTGATCGAAATCGCGCACACCCTTTTCATAGATCCATTGCCAAACCTGGTTGGTACGCATCTTGGATTGCTTTTCCGGCGTTCCGGCTGCGATCAGCGCATCACGAAGCGCGTCGCGCGTGAGCCCAACAAGGTTCAACCGGTCCGTCTCGGGCATTTTGCGCGGGAAGGTCAGCACGTCTTGGGTAATCGGTGTCGTTGCGGGCATCGTAAGCACTCGGATCAAAGCTGAGGGATCAAGCGACTCTCATACAGCAGGACGGCGCAGGTTGAAACACCTCGTGATATTCGGACCCGACCACCTGCGGGTGTTAACTAAGGGGTACAGAATGAGTCGATCTTTACGGTGCGCAGTTGGTAGGTCCGGGCTGAGAACTTAACTAGCAACCGAGGTTTAAGACTAATGAATAAGACATTTTTTATCGCAGCCGCAGCCTTTTTGTTCGCAGGCACGGCGCAGGCGGCACTGCTTGACTTTGAAACTGGCTATGCCGGCAACAAGACAGCCATTGTCGGTGATGAATTTGAAGCTGCATTCGGCGTGACGTTCAGCAGCGCGGGCGGACTGAACATTGTAGAAGTGGGTGGCCCAGCCGACGGTTTTGTCCCCGGTGATACGCCTGATCCGGTTGATGCTTTTGGCAGCTACTTCCTGACGTCGGGCTTCGGTACCGTGACCCAACTTGTGATCGATTACACGTTGGGCGCTTCCGAAGCGTCTTTTGAAGTTGGTGACATTGACGGGTCGGGCAGCGACTTGGAAGAGTTTACATTCGTTGCGAAGGACGAATTTGGCAATGTTCTGTCGTCGCAATTCGTCGACGGCAATGACGCTGACGCAGGCGACGCTGCAGTGACAAAAATCGGCTTCAGTGGTTTGTCTGGTCTGATCTCGAAGATCGAAATTACCGGGACCACATTTGGCGGCACCCGCAAAATCGGGATCGCGTTCGACAACTTTAACACCACTCTGGACACGACCACACCCGTGCCTCTGCCCGCGGCTTTGCCGCTTGCAATAGCCGGTGTTGGCGCACTCGGTTTTGTTCGGTCACGCCGAAAGGGCTGAGCCCAAACCTGATTTATCAAATATGGGGCTGGTTTTGACCGGCCCCATGTCTGTTCAGGGCTCGCAGCGTTTCTGCGCGTCTTCATACGCTGCGGTGAATCCCATCAGCGAAAAGGTGTCTTTGGTATTTGTGCCGCGGGCCGATCTTCCGGACACAACCGCCTCAACGCCGCGCTTGAGTGCCGTTGCGATGCGGCGATCTTCCTCTTCTGAAGCCGCCCATGCCAGTTCGCCATCCGTGAACAACTCGAAATCGCTGTCGCCGACGGACAGCGACACGGTTGATCCTTCGGCGAATGGGTAGCCGCCCATGAACGACACTTCGCCCAGTTGATTGCTTTCCGGCCAAAACGACACAAACATGTATATATCGCCGCGCCGCACGGCAACGACACGCCCGTTTTGCGTGTTTACCGTGTTCTTTGGCGCTGAAACGACCCAACACTGCTTTGGACTGTCTTCAACAAAGATACTCCAGTCCGTCTTTGCGGCCACTCTGTTTGCCGTATCCTGCGCATTGCTGACCCCGCCAGACAGGGAAAAGGCCAGACCTGCGAGAATGCCTGTGGTTAAGCTGCGTTTCATGTCGCGCCGTGCCTCCGGAATAACTGCTTTATGGTCATGTTGCGCCGGTTCGCCCGGCATGCTGCACATGACGCAAACCTCATGCAACAGCATATCGCAAATCGGCAGGGTTTCGAAAGGGTAAACCCGACCGACCATCGGGATCGTGAACAGCGCCTAGTCTGAGAATTCCGACTTGGACAGACCTTGCAAGTACAACAGCGCCGTCAGGTCGCCGTGGTTGATCCGCAAGTCGCACTGTGCCGCGACAGATGGCTTGGCGTGAAGGGCAACCCCGGCTCCGGCAAGGCCCAGCATCCCAAGGTCGTTTGCCCCGTCCCCAACAGCGATCACATCTTGAGCCGTGATACCCAAACGAGCGGTAATTTCGGTTAGGGCTGTCACTTTTGCCTCGCGTCCCAAGATCGGATCGGCAACCTCTCCTGTCAGTTTTCCGTCCTTCGCAAGCAATGTGTTCGCGCGATGTTCATCGAACCCCAATGCCTTGGCCACGGCTTGAGTGAAGGCGGTGAACCCGCCCGACACCAACGCTGCGTATCCGCCGCGTGATTTCATTGTGGCGATCAGGGTGCGCCCACCCGGCATATGCGTAATCCGTTCGGCCAGCACGCGGTCAATCACGGACACATCAAGGCCCTTGAGCAGACCCACTCGTTCGCGCAGGGCGCCATCGAAATCCAACTCGCCGTTCATCGCGCGCGCGGTGATTTCCTTAACGTGATCGCCAACGCCAGCCATATCAGCCAACTCGTCGATGCATTCTTGCTGGATCATGGTGCTGTCCATATCGGCCAACAGCATTTTTTTCGCGCGCCCTTCGGCGGGTTGGATGGCAATATCAACGCCGCGATCCTGCAATGCTTGCCAGATCTCTTCGAAATTGCATGGATGCTGCGCCAACGCGAATTCCGCGGCCTCGCCAACTGAAAGCCACTGCGCTTCACCGCCGCCGAGCGCGTTGCGCAGGTTTTCAACAGTTGCGCGATCCAGCGTCGGAGCCTTTGGGCTGGTCAGAAGCGTTACGGCATACATATGTTGAGTCCTCAAGGCTGGTCACGTCGAGCGCGGTAAAACATGCCAAGCGCGCCAAGGCCAGAGCGTCGATTGACGCTTTGGCCCGAACACAGCACAACAGGGCCTGACTTGGAAAGGGTGCCGATGCCATATGACACTGCCGTGCCGCACCGCCTTTTGATTGGCGGGGCCTGGGAGGTCGCCCAAGGGCACTCGTTGCCGCGCTGTGACCCAGCGACCGAAGCGGCCCGCTTGCCCGTGATCGCAGCAAGCGATGCGCAGGTCTTGCACGCTGTTCGGGCGGCTGAGGCATCGGGCTGGCAAACAAGCGGCCGCACCCATCGTCTGTCTGCGCTGGCCCAGATGATTGAGGGGATTGAGGCGCGCGCCGAAAGCTTCGCGCAAACAATCAGCCGAGAGATCGGTGTGCCGATCGACTTCGCTCGTCGCAGTCAGGTCGAGGCGGCCTTAAATCACCTGCGGGCTATGCAAGTGGCCTATGATGCTACGCCAGATGACATGCCGGTCGCGCCAGACTGCCCGGCTGATCGTGTGCGCTATGAGCCTGTGGGTGTCGCCGCGCTGATCACGCCTTGGAACTGGCCCCTCAACCAAATTGTCCTGAAAGTTGGCGCGGCACTTTTGGCGGGGTGCCCCATGGTGCTGAAGCCGTCTGAGCTTGGAGCCGACACGGCCATGCTGTTCGCCATTTGCATGGAAGATATCGACCTTCCGCCGGGTACTTTCAATCTTGTAATGGGCGGGGCAGACACAGGCGCGGCTTTGGTTGCGCACCCGGCAATTGCAGCCGTGTCGTTCACTGGCTCGACCCGGGCTGGCCAATCCATAGCCATCGCGGCGGCGCAGGGGTTTCGGCGTACGATCCTTGAAATGGGCGGCAAATCCCCGAACGTTCTGTTCGAAGATTGTGACGTAGACACCGCCATGCGCCAAGGTCTGGCCCACTGCTTCCGGAACAATGGCCAGTCATGCAATGCGGCATCGCGCATGCTGGTGGCGCGGGGTATCTATGAGAAGGCGTTGGAAAAGGCTGCCCAGATCGTTGCCGAAATCCACATCGGGCTGCCGGATCAACCGGGTGATCACATTGGTCCGCAGGTCAGTGCGGCACAACACGCTCATGTGCAGCACCTGCTGCAAAGCGGTATCGACGCGGGCGCGCGCCTTGTGGTCGGCGGCCCGGGCCGCCCCGAGGGATACACGCGGGGATACTTTACGCGTCCTTCCGTACTTGCTGATGTGACGCCAGAAATGCGGGTCTTCCGAGAAGAGATTTTTGGACCGGTGTTGACGGTCACACCTTTTGACAGTGAAGCCGAAGCCATCGCGCTTGCCAATGACACACCCTATGGGCTGGCGGGGTACGTGCAGACCGCTGATGCTGCGTGCGCTGACCGTATGGCGCGTGCGCTGCGCGTCGGAATGGTCCAGGTCAATGGGCAAAGCCGGGCACCCGGTGCGCCCTTTGGCGGCGTAAAGGCATCCGGCGTGGGCCGCGAGGCTGGCTTGTGGGGTATTCGCGCCTTTCAGGATGTGAAATCGATTTCCGGGGCGGTAAGCGACGCTTCGATTTAATTGGTGCATTCACGCACACAAAGTGATCATAACTTCTTATATGTGAATTTACGCAGATCCGATATCGTTGACCTCATCAAAGGGGCCAATGATGAACGATGTTTCCACCTCGATCCTGTGCAAAGTTACAGCGACCAAAGGGCGGTGTATCTGCGCGACCGATACGCGGAATGCCGGATTGAAATTTACCCGCTTTGCCCTGTTGCCGCGCAAGTCTGTTGGCGCCCGAACGGGCACGATGCGCTTGCCGGCTAATTTATCAGCCAAACTCTAAGCCCTGAAAGGACTGACCATGAGCTGGAACCCGACTATTGCCCCGATCTGCCCGACGGGCGTTGAGGCAGACGCTATCGAAACGCTGATCATCCCCCGCGCCCGCGATTTGGGCGGGTTCGAGGTGCGCCGCGCCCTGCCGGCCCCAAAGCGCCAGATGGTCGGCCCGTTCATTTTTTTCGATCAAGTCGGCCCGGCAGAGTTTTTGACCGGCAAAGGGATTGATGTTCGCCCTCACCCTCATATCGGGCTCGGAACGGTGACCTACTTGTTCAAGGGCGAATTTCAGCATCGCGACAGCCTTGGCACGAACCAGATGATCCATCCCGGTGCGGTGAACTGGATGGTGGCCGGGCACGGCGTGACGCATTCTGAACGAACCAGCAAAAAGACACGTGAAAATCCGTCAAGCTTGTTTGGCATCCAGACGTGGCTGGCCTTGCCCGAAAGTGCCGAAGACGCCCCCGCCAGTTTTGAGCATCAGCCGCAAGACGCGTTGCCGTTTCTTGAAGGGGAGGGCAAGAAAGTGCGGCTGATCCTTGGGGATGCATGGGGGGAGCATGCGCCGGTGCGGACCATGTCCGAACTTTTCTACGCGGATGCGCAGCTTGAGCCGGGAGCCGTGATCCCGCTTCCGGATAATCACGAAGACCGGGGCGTCTATGTTGTTGACGGCAGCATCACAGTGGCGGGGCAGATGTTTGAAACCGGGCAGATGATGGTGTTTCGTCCCGGCGACGCGTTGGGTCTGACGGCGGGGGACCGCGGCGCACGATTGATGCTTTTGGGCGGCGCAACGTTGGGCGGACCCCGTCACATTTGGTGGAACTTCGTCGCATCCTCGCGTGACAAGATCGACGCTGCAAAAGAGGCGTGGAAAGCTGGGGATTGGGCGCACGGGCGGTTTCAATTGCCACCCGGTGATGATGCAGAGTTTATTCCGGCTCCTGATTGACCTCTGTCCGCACCAGATCAAACGCCTTGCGCATGACTGTGGGCAAGTCCGCTGGACGAAAATCCGTTGCAGCGACAAACGCGCCGCGCGATGGGCGCGCGTCCATGCCAACCGCGGCGACCTTCAGGGCAAGGCGCAGGTGGAAGTGGGTGAATGTGTGGCGCACTTCGCCCGACAGGTCGCGCCAGTCGGCGGCGATTGGGGGCACAGGGTCGGGCAGTGTTTCGGCCCACCCTGTTCCAGGCCACCCGAGCATGCCGCCCAACAGGCCCCTTTCCGGTCGGGTTTCCAAAAGCCACGCGCCATCACTGCGCCGGACAATATACGCGACACCGAAACGGATCGGCTTCGGCTTCTTCGGCGTCTTGCGCGGCAAGTCTTGCGCTGTGCCTGCTGCCTTTGCCGCGCAGTCGGCGATCAGGGGGCAAATGCCGCAGGCCGGGTTGCGCGGCGTGCAAATGGTCGCGCCCAGATCCATAACAGCTTGGGCATGACATCCTGCGCGGGTGTCGGGCGTGAGCCGCCCAGCCAAGTCGGTTAATTCAGCTTTGGCGCTTGGTAAGGGCGTATGCACATCAAACAGCCGGGCCATCACACGTTCAACATTGCCGTCCACCACAACGGCGGGCCGATCAAACGCGATGGCGGCGATGGCGGCGGCTGTGTACGGGCCAATCCCCGGCAATGCGCGCAGCCCATCAACGGTATCCGGAAACACGCCATCATAGTCTGACGCCACGACACGGGCGCACTTCAGCAAATTGCGGGCGCGGGCATAGTATCCAAGCCCGGCCCATTCCCCCATCACATCCGCATCATCAGCCGCAGCCAATGCCTGCACCGTGGGCCAGCGGGTGGTAAATGCCGCGAAATAGCTGCGCACAGCCGCAACCGTGGTCTGTTGCAACATGACTTCAGATAACCACACCCGATACGGGTCGCCGCGAACGCCGTTCAAAGCTTGTTTCGGCGGGATGCGCCACGGCAGGTCGCGGGCATGGCTGTCATACCATTCCAGCAAACGCGCCGGAGCGGTCTTTTCTAGATCACGCAAGTTTTAAGTTCTCCGGCAACATTTCTCTGGTCCCTGCCCACCTGTCAGATAGGGTGCACACCATCCCAAGGCACGAGTTCATGGCAAAAACCGCACCACAATCTTTTCGGCCCAAGCGCCGCGCAAAGGGCTTTGCCCGTGCTGGCGGGTTGGTGCAACCGCAGATCAAGAAAGCTGGCGAGGCGCGTGGTTTCGCTGTCAGCCGGTTGGTGACCCATTGGTCAGACGTGGCCGGACCTGAAATCGCCCGGCTGTGCCGACCTGTTCGGATCAATTATGGCAAAGGCGGCCTTGGCGCGACGCTGACGCTTTTGGCGCGCGGAGCGGCTGGCCCGATGGTGCAGGCGCAATTGCCTGCTATTCGAGACAGGGTCAACGCGTGCTACGGTTACAACGCAGTAGCGCAAATCCGGATTACACAAACAGCCGCAGACGGGTTTGCCGAAGGCCAGACCCCGTTCGAATCCAAACCGAAACATCCAGACGCCCCGTCAGAGGGCGCAACGCAGGTCGGCGCCGCGATGACAAAAGATGTCAGCGATCCTGCCCTGCGGGCCGCGCTTGCCGGTCTTGGCGCGCGCGTGATGACAAAGAACACCTGAAGGAGACTTTCTGATGCGCAACCTTTTTGCCCCCGTGCTGCCCGCGCTTGTTGCGGCCACGATGACCTTTGTCCCGCTGGCAGCGCCGGCGCAGGACGTAGATACCAGCACGATTGTCGACATGACGATGGGGCAGGCCGATGCGCCTGTGACCGTGGTTGAGTATGCGTCGTTCACGTGCCCGCACTGCGCGACATTCCACAAAGAAGTTCTTCCACAGATCAGGGAAAACTACATCGACACGGGCAAAGTCAAATTTGTCCATCGCGAGGTGTATTTCGACCGCTACGGTCTTTGGGCCGGGATGGTGGCGCGCTGCGGCGGTGAGATGCGGTATTTTGGCGTCGCGGACCAGATTTACGAACGTCAGCGCGACTGGACCCAAGGAAGCGATCCTGCCGCCGTGGCTGGCAACCTGCGCCGCATCGGGTTGAGTGCAGGGCTGAACGAAGAGCAGCTTGATGCCTGCCTGAGCGATGGCGAAAAGGCGCAGACGCTGGTTGCATGGTACCAAGAGCATGTCGAGAAGGACAAGATCGAGGGCACGCCGTCTTTCGTGATTGATGGCGAGCTTTATTCAAACATGTCTTACGCCGACTTTTCCGAATTGCTCGATGAAAAGCTTGGCGAAGACGGCTGAGTTTTAACGCGTCAAAACCCTGTCCAATTCGGCATTGATCAGCGACCAATCGGGACTGGTCAGCCTCACGGGCAGGGTGAGCACTTTTGGCCGAAACTCTGGGGGAAGGCGCACCGCGTCTTTCTCGGTCGTCACAAGTTGCAGACCTTTGGTGCGCGCGTCCTGCTCTAACCTCGACAGAAGCGAAGGGCGCAGTTCCTGATGGTCAGACAGCGGGACTGCCTGCACAACATCGGCCCCAAGCCCGCGCAACGTGGCAAAGAACTTTTCCGGCATGCCGATCCCCGCAAATGCCAGTGTGCGCAGACCTTTCCAGTCCATCCCGGTCTGCAGCGGTGCAAGTTCCGCCACAGTATGCGCACAGGGTAGAACCTTCCCCCATCGTTCGGAAAAAGCGGTTTGTGCGGCGCTCCCTCCTATGGACAGCACCAAATCTGCGCGGGCCAGGCCTGTTTGAACCGGCTCTCGCAAAGGGCCCGCCGGGATGACACGGCCATTGCCAAACCCGCTGGCCGCATCCACCACGACAATCGACAAATCCTGAAAAAGAGCGGGGTTCTGATACCCGTCATCCATCACGATCGCCTGTGCGCCATTGTCTTGCGCCATGCGCGCGCCAGCAGCGCGGTCGCGGGCAACGATCACAGGCGCGAAGGCTGATAACAACAATGGCTCATCGCCAACATCGTCGGCGTTGTGCTGCGCTGGATCAACCTGAACCGGACCTTCGAGGCGCCCGCCATGGCCCCGCGAGACGACCCAAGCGGCAATGCCCCTGTCGCGCAATTTTTCCAAAAGAGCGATAACCGTGGGGGTCTTGCCTGTTCCGCCGGCGTTCAGGTTTCCTGCGCAAATCACGGGAATATCCGCCCGCCAATGTGTTCCCTTCGCCAAGCGCCGCGCAGTCCCTGCGGCATACAGCGCGCCAAGTGGCGTCAGCAGGCGCGCGGCAAAACCGGGGCTTTCAGGTGGGTTCAGCCAAAAGACGGGGGGCTGCATCAGGCGTCCTGCCGCGTATCGGCGAGTGTCGACTGGATCAGCTTCAGGGCTTTGTCCGTGACTTCGGCGCCCGCTGATCCCAACTCCCACGCTGCAAATGCCATTGGGGCGCGGCGGTCCGGTTGGGACAACTCTGCAACAGCGCAAGCAAGCGATGCCGCGTCGGTGACTTGCCGCGATCCGCCTGCCGCGCTCAGCCTGTCATAGACATCTCTGAAGTTCGCAACAAAGGGCCCGTGGATAATGGCAGAGCCAAGCGAGGCAGGCTCAAATGGGTTGTGTCCGCCGATTTCGGTCAGGGAACCGCCCACGAAACTCAGCGGTGCAAGCCGGTACCAAAGGCCCAACTCGCCCATTGTGTCGGCCACGAAAATCGACGTGTTTGGTCCTGGCTCTTCACCCTTGGATCTTTGTGCCACTTGCAGGCCGCGCGCCTTGAGCATGTCGACGATGCCATCGCCCCGGTCCGGGTGGCGCGGCACGAGGATGCACAGCAGGCGCAGCGCCCCGCGCGCAGCGGTGATCTGGGCTTCGGCGATGATCTCCTCTTCGCCTTCGTGGGTGGAGGCCGCCGCCCAAACCGGACGCCCTTCCAGCAGCTTGGTAAAGCGAGCGCGATCAGACTCGTTGCACTCCAGCGGGGGCATGCCTTCCTTCAAGGTGCCGGTCACTTCCAGCCGGTGGCGGGGCAAACCCAGCTTCAAAAGTGCGCGCCCTGTCGCGCGATCTTGTGCCTGAACTGCCTGAAATCGTTGCAAAAGCGAATGGGCGGCACCCGGAAGAAAGCGCCGCCAGCGTTTTGCACTGCGATCAGACATTCGGGCGTTGATGAGAAGGAGGGGGATATTTCTGGCGTGGGTCTGTGTGATCAGGCCCGGCCAGAGGTCACTTTCGGTCCAGATTGCGAGATCTGGTTTCCAGTGATCCAGGAAGCGGGTCACGAAGGGGCCGATGTCGAGAGGGATAAACTGGTGCACCGCACCGTCGGGAAGGCGCTGACGCAGCAGATCGGATGAGGTAACCGTTCCGGTTGTCACCAGCACTTTCAGCGTTGGATCGGACTCGCGCAGGCGGCGGATAACCTCCAGCAAAGACAAGCTTTCTCCGACCGAGGCGGCGTGGAACCAGACCAGTTTTCCGTCCGGTCTGGGCAGGCTTGGCAGGCCGCGGCGTTCGCCGATGCGGGCCGGATCCTCTTTGCCCTCGGCCAGCCGTTTGGCCAGCCGTCTTTCGCCCGCCGCGGCGGCGCGAGAGGTCAGGGAGAGGTAGGCCCAAAGGGCGAAACTGCGGCCCATCTTATTGATTACGCTTCGTTTTCCGCGTCATCATCGGCGTCTTCGTGCATCCGGTGAATATGCGAGATGAAATAGCGCATATGGGCGTCGTCCACAGTGCGGTGCGCGGCGGCTTTCCACGCTTCGTGGGCCGAGGCGTAGTCGGGAAACATCCCAACGATATCAATGGCATCCGTGTCCTTGAACACGGTCTTGGCGGGGTCCACAAGTTCGCCGCCGAAGACGAGGTGAAGGCGCTGGGGCATGGGCGTGACCTTTCAAATGGGCGTTATGCGGGGACCATTGTGCATTTGCGGCATCGGGTCAAGGAAGCACGAATTTCGGCGAGGCGGCGGTGTATGACATGCGTAAGAGTTATGTAGGAATCGCGTAGGAGTCTGGATGCGCTGGGCGCGGCGTAAGGCGGGCCAAGATCGCTGTGCGCAGGTGCACAACATGGCGCGGGTCAGGTGCGGCGGGCGCGGCAGGGCACGTCGTAGAGTTGGGGGCTTTTCAGAAAGCTGCCGTTTTGGGCTGTTTTGTGTTACCCAAGGTCAATAATTTGGCCGTCGACCCTGAGGGCCGTTCCATTTTCTAGATCAATAGAGAGGGTAAGCCCCCATGACCCGACACGGTATTTTCCTTTGCTCGATGGTGTTACTTGTTTCTGGTGCTGCGCAGGCTGCGCCGGTTTCGGCGATCTCTGATTTGAGTATGAGTCATAGTTTTGTGATTAACAGCGGGCAGTCGCCAACCGGGATCGACATTGCGAACTTGTCGTCGACGCTGGTGATTGAAAGTGACGTGGCCAGCGCGGTGGATGACCCCGGTTTCACCAACAGCACCGGGTCGAGTTTTCAGGTGGGCAACCCGTTTGCGGACCCACCGCTGCCGGTTTTGTCAACGCAGAGCGATACGACCGTCAATCTGGGCAATGGTGATTTCGCGGTGGGCCGGTTGGATTTTTCGATCACGGTGGAGGATGACCCGGACGAAGGCGAGTTTGACATCACGCGGCGGGCGGTTGTGCAGGACGGTCATGCGGAGGTGTTTCTTGCGAACGATCCGGTGGCGGCGTCGGGATCGTCAAGCCATGTACACGGGCGGTCGTATCGGTTCGACAACACGACGATTGGGACGATCTCTTTTAATATTGCCGGTCTATTCGAGGCAGAGATGGTGGCGTCGTTCGATGGGGATGACGGGTTTGCGCGTACATCGGGCGGGTTTGAGATGTTGTTTGATTTGGGGGTCGGGTCTTCGGTGACGTATTTTCCGGTGGCGCCGTATCTGGTGACGCGGGAGGACAGTGCGCCGGGGGCGGAGGTGTCAGAGCTGTTCCTGCCCAATTCGGGGGGCATTGACGGTGTGTTCTTCGGGGGGAGTGCGACGGCCATTGGCGACGGAAGCGATACGGTGGCGCGGCTGACCGCCCAGAGCCGCTATGTAATGACTGTGACGGTGGCGGCGGGGCAGTCTGTGACGATGGCGACCGGGTTCCGCCAGAGCAATGCGGTTGGGTTTGCGCCGCAGATGGCGGCTGTGCCCTTGCCTGCCGGGTTGCCGATGCTGTTTGCGGGGCTGGTGGGTCTTGCGGTGCTGCGGCGCGCGGACAACCGTTAGCGCCGGGCCAGAAGCTGAGCGTGCAGGGCCGGGTTGGCGGCGAGCAGGCCGGGCGCACGGGGGTGTTTTGCGTTGAACTGAAGCGGTGCGCCGTTCGGATCGGTCGCAGCGTGGCCGCTTTCGGTCAGTAGAAGTGCGCCGGCGGCCAGATCCCATTCCCAGATTGGTTTGGGCACGAAGGTTGCATCAAAGCGCCCTTCGGCCAGGCAGGCGAGCCGGTAGGCCATGGGGGAGCGATGCTCCAGTTTCATGGCGGGCGGGCCGCCGGGCCAGAGATCGTCGGTTATCTGCGGGCGGCGGGCGAGCATTTTACCGGCATCCGGGTCGGTGTTTGTGCTGGCGGTGAGGGGGGTGTCGTTGAGGTGGGCGCCGCAGCCCAGCGCCGCCGTGTAGCATTTGTTCAAAAGCGGCATGAGAACGACGCCGGCGGTGACCTGTCCGCCATGGGCGATGGCAAGCGAATGCCCCCAGCCTTTTTCGGCAGCCACGAAGGCGCGCGTGCCGTCGATCGGGTCGATGATAAAGCTGGCCGGGCACGACAGGCGCGCTGGGCTGTCGGGAGTTTCTTCAGAGAGCCAGCCATAGCTCGGGCGCGCTGCGGTCAGGTGGTCGCGCAGCAGCGTGTCGACAGCGAGGTCGGCTTCGCTGACAGGGCCAGCTTCGTCGGGTTTGTGCCAGACTTGCGGGTCCTTGCCGTGAAAGCCAAGCGCAAGGTCGGCGGCGGCGCGGGCGGCATCAAGTAAAAGGGCAAGGTCGGCGCGGGCTTGATCCGTGTCACGCGCCTGCAATGGTCATTCCTTCCACAAGCAGAGATGGCACAACGCGAGACAGGTGTTTGCGGGCGTCATTGGCGGGGATCATGGCGCGCAGCATATCGCGCAGATTGCCCGCGATGGTGCATTCATTGACCGGATAGACCGGCTGGCCGTTTTCGACCCAAAGCCCTGATGCGCCGCGCGAGTAGTCCCCGGTGGTGGGGTTGATGGTTGCCCCGATCATGGAGGTGACAAGAAGGCCGGTGCCCATGTCTTTCATCAGGTCGGCCTGAGATTTCGGCCCTTGCGTGAGAGCAAGGTTTCCTGCCGCGGGGCTTGGCGGGCTTGCGGCGCTGCGGGTGGCGTTGCCGGTGCTGTGCATCCCGAGTTTGCGCCCCGTGGCGAGATCAAGCACCCATCCGGTCAGGATGCCGTCTGAAACGATGGCGCGGCGGGCGGTTGGCAGGCCTTCGGCGTCGAACGGGCGCGAGCCAGATATTCGGGGGCGGTGCGGGTCTTCGATCAGGTCCATCCCGTCGGGCAGCACGGATTGGCCAATGCCGTCTTGCAGCCAGCTTGCGCCGCGCGCGATGGTGCCGCCGTTGATTGCGGATAGAAGGTGCCCGATCAGCGATGCCGAGATGCGCTCATCGTAGAGCACCGGGTAGCGTCCCGTCTTGGGTTGGCGCGCACCGGCACGGGCCAAGGCGCGTTCGGCGGCAGTACGCCCGATCACGTCCGCAGACAGCAGGTCGGCGCGGTGCAGCCGTGCATCGCCGAAAAAGTCCCGCTCCATATCGGCGCCGGTACCCGTGATCGCCACGCAGGACATGCTGTGATTGGTGCGGGCGTAGCCGCCAGAAAACCCATTGGTGGCGGCAAGAAACATCTCTCGGCGGCCATAGCCGGCGCTGCATTGGTCGATTTGGCTGATGCCGGGCATGTCTTTCGCGGCGGTTTCGCACGCGAGTGCCGCCTCTTTCAGCGTTTCTGGGTCCGGCTCGGGTGAGGTATCGGCAAGGTCCAGCCCGGCGGCGTCGCGCAGGGGCGACAGTTGGTCTTGTTCGGCCAAGCCGATGGTCGCATCTTCTGGCGCTTCTCGGGCCATGGCCACAGCGCGTTCGGCCATGGAGGCCATTGTGTCAGGAGAGCTGTCCGAGGCAGACACGCAGGCTTGGCGGCGTCCAACCATGACGCGCAGGCCCAGATCGATACCTTCGGAGCGTTCCGCCTCTTCAAGGCGTCCGTCGCGCACTCCCACTCCGACAGATGTGCCGCGGACGACCAATGAGTCTGCTGCATCTGCGCCTGCCTTTTTGGCGGCATCGAGAAGGGCTTGGGTCAAGCCCTGAAGAGTAGAGGTCATGCGCAGCTCCGCTTGGTGTTCATAACAGGTAGACCGGCTGGGAAGGGCGTGCAAGCATGGGGCGGTGAAGGCTTTCCATTGCGTTTGCCGCACGGAGACATACAGTTCTGCGGTGGGCACCTCATCTTTTCCAGTAAATTCGTTCCGAAGGTCGCAGTAAGGGTGATCCGCAAGACGTGCGGTGCAGACTAACTTGGGAGCTTGGCATGAAGGCTGGAAACGACATAGCGCAACGCGGCGTGATCGTGTTGATCGTCTTGACCACGTTGACGGCGTGTGGCGGTTCGACGACGCGCAGCGACAGCGGAACAGATCTGCCAGAGGCTGAAAGGGACAGCGTGCCCACGGCCCCTGTGATCCAGACGTTTACAGTGCCGGTTGATGCGCGTGTCGCCAATTTTGTATCTCAACCGAACTCGGGCGGCAGCACGTTGGGATCGCCCGAGGTGCAGAATGGCACCGTGTCTTTCGACGTGCTGAACGGCGCGGTGATTGCCGCGCGTGGCACGATCGGTGGGTTTTCCATGGATGTCGATACCCGGCAGGGCGACACGATCAGCATCTCGGATGGGATCGTGACTGCCAAAGACGTGTCGACGGGGGCGTTGGTCAGTTTCAACGATCCTGTTGCGGGCGGATTCGCCTATCAGACATTTGGCTTGTGGCAGGAAGGCCCTGACGCAGGGCTTGCGGGCGCAGTCAGTGGTGGTAGCCAAACGCCGCTTGGCGGGATGCCTTCGCCGGGGTCCGCGACGGCCGAATTCAAAGGGCAGGCGCGTGGATTTTCAAATTTGGGCGGAGCTGTTTCGAATACGGCGGCGGATCTGACAATAACAACAGATTTCGCAACGGCCGATTTTACAACGACCAATACAATGCGTGACGGTCTTGACGTCACCGGCCCGATATCCGCGGAGGAGCTTGACCTGAGCGGGACCTTGACCGTGACCGGTACAGGCCTTTCCGGTTCGGTCACCTCGGGTCAGGGTGAGGTTCAATCTGTCGGGGTGGTCGATGTGACCGGTCACTTCTATGGTCCCAATGCCGACGAGGTCGGAGGGACGTTCAGTGCCAGAGATGGCGTCGAACTGGGCGAGTATTTCGGGGCATTTGGCGCGGTCCGGCAGGCGCAATGACGAATGGGGGCGGATACGCCGCCCCCCCGCAGGCTTAGCGCAGTTGGTTGCCATTCACGAACAGCGTGCCACCGGCGCCGGTTTCGACCTTGCTGGTAAAGGTGTCGCCGTTGCCCTGAACTGCGAACATGCCCAGCATCATTTGTGCTCCCATTGCCTGTTGGGCGCTCACGATCCCGCCTGCGATGGCTTGCTGCAACAGACCTGCGAGACCTGTGGCCTGAAGGTCCAGCGCGCCGATTGGTTCAGCGATGTTCGGAACGCCGCCCGGACCTTCGGGGATGGTGAAGGCTCCGGTGCCGCCAAGTGTTGCGCCGGCCAGATCCAGCGCAAGGGTTTCAATCCGCACAGCCCGCGGTGCGAGGGATGGAACGGATTCGTCGCCTGGCAGCGCGGTGGGTGCCAGTACATCGATCATTTCAAGGTCTGCCTCGGCGGTTAGGGAAAGTTGTCCCGGATCGCGGGGCAATGCCCCACGTGGGTCAAGCATGGCCCAGATCGAGTCGCCCATGGTGGCATCCTTGAGGTCGATGGCGACGCGTGCGGTTTGGATGCCATCGGCAGGGCCGGTCGGAAGGGAAAGGCTCAGGTTCGCCGCGCCCATCACAATCGAAAGCGGACCCATCGGCACGATTGAGCCGCTCACGGTCGTTACCATGCCGGTCAGGGCCGCCGTGTAATCGGCGCGCAGGTCGGTGAGCGTGAGAGCAAGGCGGCTGGTGTCCTGCTTGCTGTCAGTTTCAAAGCTGCCTTCGGGGCTGGATTGCAGGCTCACCGATGTGCTGTCGGTGCTTTCAAGGCGGGCAATCATTGACCAATCGCCTTGGGAGCCGGACAGTTCCGCCCGCATGGCGACGTTTTGCTGAGTGGCGGTGTTGCGGACTTCACCGCCGGTTGCCGGGTCGCGCACGATCAGTTCGCTGGCGACGGCATCTGCGGTCAGGTCCGCCACAAGCGGTGCGTCCCCACCGGACAGGCCCGATACTGTGCCGCCAAGGCCGGACAGATCTGCGCGCATGTCCGCGTCGACCTCTTCGCCATTCTGGGTAAGTGACAAAAGGGTAGCCGTCAGAGTGTCTGCGTTGAGCGTATAGGTCGGCTCGCCTGTTGCGTCCTTGGCAAGCGCGGTCAGAGGGCCATCGCCAAGCGAGAAGACTGCAATGCTTTCGCCGCCTTCGCCGGGATTGGCTGTCACGGTGATTTCCTGGTTGCCCGGCAGGGATACTTGCACGTCTGGCCCGGCTTGGGTCAGGTCCATCCGGTCAAAGGTTGCGGTGACTGTTCCGTCCCCGAGCGGGCGTGTCACGGTCAGGCCGCGCAGGGTCAGCGCAGCGCCCTGTTCAACTTCGGCGGACAGGCTGCGCCCTGCTGCGGCGGCGCGGTCTTGCCAGTCCTGCCACAGGGTTTCGGGGGTCAGGTCGGCATAGGCGGGAACTGGCAGGGCCATCGTCGTGGCGAGCAGCAGGGAGCGGGTGGAAATCATTTTGGCATCCTTTCCGGCGGGTGCGTTGCATGCGCGTGTCGGCTGGGCCAAGGTTGCGCTGTTGTCGCGAAACTGGCCCATACGGCCCGCAGAGGAAAGAGCACTTGAGCGAAGGATCACGAAAAACTGTTCTCATCACAGGCGCAAGCAGGGGAATTGGCGCTGCGACTGCGCGTGCTTTTGCAGCACAAGGGGCGCAGGTTGCGCTTGTGGCGCGGTCAAGCGGTGCACTGTCGGACCTGGCGGGCGCGCTGGGCAGTGCGGCTTTGGCGATTCCGTGTGATGTATCTCGGTACCGCGAGGTTGCAGCCGCCGTCGAGGTCGCGGTGCGCACGTTTGGGCGGCTGGACGTCTTGGTCAACAATGCCGGTGTGATCGATCCGATCGCCCCGTTTGGAGACACGGACCCCGAGGCATGGGCAAAGACACAGGAGATAAACGTGAACGGTGTATATCATGGTATGCGTGCGGCTTGGGATGTGATGGCCGAACAGGGTGGCGGCACGATCCTGACCGTTTCGTCTGGCGCGGCGTCACGCCCGCTGGAGGGGTGGAGCGCTTATTGCGCGTCCAAGGCGGCGGCGGCGATGCTGACGCGGTCTGCCGATCTGGAGGGGCGCGCGCTGGGAATTCGGGCCATCGGGCTGAGCCCCGGCACCGTGGACACTGACATGCAGGGCGACATTCGCGCCAGCGGGATCGGGGCGATTTCGCAGATGGACCGGTCAGAGCATATTTCGCCGGACTGGCCCGCGCAGGCGTTGGTCTGGCTGGCTGGGTCGGGGGGCGATGCGTTTCTGGGTCAGGAAGTGTCGTTGCGCGATGCCAGTATCAGGGCGGCCATGGGGCTGGGCACATGATCCGCACCGCGCGCGACGGTGCGCTGTGGCAGGCGATCATCGACCGGCCGGACAAAGCCAATTCTGTGACCGGGGCGATGTTGGCAGAGCTGGCCGATTTCGCCGAAGCGGCGCAGGGCAACGCAAAAGTTCTGGTGTTGAGCGGGACTGGCAAGGTGTTCAGCGCTGGCGCTGATCTGGAGGCGGCAAAGGCGGGGCTGGCCACTGACCCTGTGTGGGAACGGCTGTCGGCGGCGATTGCGCGGTTCGACGGGCTCTCTATTGCGGCGCTGAACGGAACGTTGGCGGGCGGTGCGTTTGGCATGGCCTTGGCCTGTGATTTGCGGATCGCAGTTGAGGGCGCGAAGTTCTTTTACCCGGTGATGAAGTTGGGGTTTCTGCCGCAGCCGTCGGACCCGGCGCGATTGGCGGCGTTGGTTGGCCCGGCGCGCGCGAAGCTGATCCTGATGGGGGCGGCCAAACTGACCACGCCCGAGGCGCTTACGTTTGGCTTGGTGGATCGAATCGTTGCGCGGGATGATCTGGATGCTGAGGTGGCAGAGTTGTCACAGGCGGCGCTGGAGGCCGAGCCGTCGCATATTGCCGGGATCAAGGCGCTGACGCGGGCCTGAGCGGTGTCAGTGCAGGCGCGGGCTGTGCGCTGCGCCTGTCACTGTTTCGCCGGTAAGCCAATCGGCTGCCGCAAGCCCCGCCCAACGGCCCGTCGCGAAACAGCCGGTCAGCAGATAGCCGCCGGTCGGGGCATCCCAATCCAACATCTCGCCCGCGCAAAACACGCCCGGGCGCGCTTTCAGCATCAACCCTTCGGTCAGCGCGGTTTTGGGCAGGCCGCCCACGGTGCTGATCGCTTCGTCCAGGGGGCGGGGGCCGTTATGGCGCAGGGGCACGGCCTTGAGGGTGCGGGCAAGGGCAGCCGGGTCCGATGGGAGCGGGCTTGCCCATTCGCGAGCCAGAGCAAGCGAGACGGGGTGCAGGCGCAGGGTCTTGCGCAAGTGGCTTGTCAGGCTTTGCTTGCCGCGCGGGCGCGACAGCCGGTCTGTCACGGTGTCAACGTCCAGATCAGGGAGAAGATCAAGGGTTATCGGGGTATCCGCGCGCACCGCTGCAGACACGGCGTAGATGCCGCCGCCTTCGAGGCCGCGTTCCGAGATGACGAATTCGCCGCGATGACGGGCGTTTCCCGCGTCAAGCGCGACCCCTTTGACGGGCTGGCCGAAATGGGGGCGCATGTGGTCGGACCAATTGACGCGCAGGCCGACATTGGAAGCGGCGAAGGGTGTGCACGCCGCGCCAGCCTGTTCCAGAGCGTTTGTCCAAGCGCCGTCTGATCCCAGCCGCGCCCAACTTGCCCCGCCCATGGCCAGTACGGTGACATCGGCACTGACCTGCGCCGGGCCGCCCGGCGTGTCAAAGCGGGCGGCGGTGCCATCCCACCCGTCAAAGCGCCAGCGGGGTCTGATCGTGACCCCGGCGCCGTCGAGTCGCGCCAGCCATGCGCGCAAAAGCGGCGAGGCTTTCATGGCTTGTGGAAAGACCCGGCCGGTTGAGCCAGTGAACAGGGGTTGATCCAGCCCTTTTGCCCAACTTTGCACTTGAGCGGGGCCAAAGACGCGAAGCATCGGGTCGAGCCAGCTTGCCGCATCGCCATAGGCGGCGGAAAAGTCACCGATGTCTTCGTGCTTGGTCAGGTTCAGGCCGGACCGCCCGGCCATCAGGAACTTGCGCGCCACCGACGGTTTGCGATCGACGACCAGCACAGGCCGACCAGTTGCTGCGAGCACTTCTGCCGCCATGAGCCCGGCAGGGCCAGCCCCGATGACCAGCGCGCCGGTTTGTTCGTTTTGGGTCGTCATCCTGCGCCGCCTTTGTTGTTTGCGCCCGCGCGCTGGATGCGGTCGTTGAAGGCTTAAGACTTGTCGGCTTCTAGCGCGTCAAGCCGGGCCTTGAGAGCATCGTTTTCTTCGCGGGCCTTCTGGGCCATGGCGCGCACTGCGTCGAATTCTTCGCGTGTGACGAATTCGCGGTCGGCAAGCCACCGGTCCAACATACCCTTCAGGGCTGTTTCCGCCTCTTCGCGGGCACCTTGGGCGACTCCCATGGCATTGGTCATCAATTGCGACAGGTCATCGAGAATCTTGTTCTGGGACTGCATATTCGGCTCCATACGTTGTTGTGAAACATATGGAGCGCCAAGGGCCAAACCTCAAGGTTGACTTCCCGGTGCGCCGATTGCCATGTGCCGCACATGGTTTATTCGATCCCCTTTCCCGACATCGGGCCCGAGCTGTTTTCGATCGAACTTGGCGGCTTTACGCTGGCGCTGCGCTGGTATGCGTTGGCGTATATCGCGGGGCTTTTGATCGGTTTGTGGATCGTGAGGCGGGTGCTGGCCCGGCCCGAACTATGGCCAGCAAACACCCCGCCCATGAGCCGCGAGCAGGCCGAGGCGCTGCTGACCTGGGTCGTGCTGGGCGTCGTGCTTGGCGGGCGGCTGGGGTTCGTCTTGCTGTATCAGCCGGGATATTACCTTTCCAATCCACTTGAAATTCTGAAGGTTTGGCAAGGCGGTATGGCTTTTCACGGCGGTTTGGCAGGCGTGATCGTCGCCGGGGCGCTGTTTTGTTGGCATCACAGACTTCGGGCGGCGCAGGTGGCTGATGCCATGGCTCTTGCGGCGCCGACGGGGCTGCTGTTGGGCCGGATCGCGAATTTCATCAACGCAGAGCTTTGGGGGCGACCGACGACACTGCCGTGGGGCGTGGTTTTTCCCGGTGATGCGGCGCAGACCTGCCCGCCGGGTTGGGATAGCCCGTGTGCGCGCCATCCCTCGCAGCTTTATGAGGCGGGGCTTGAGGGGCTGCTTTTGGGGGCGGTTCTTGTGGGGCTGGTTTTTGCGCGAGGCGCCCTCAAGGTGCCGGGGCAGGTGACGGGCGTGTTTCTGACGGGCTACGGCCTTGCGCGGTTCACGGTTGAGCATTTCCGCCAAGCCGATGCGCAATTCGTGACGCCGGATAACCCTTGGGGTCACGTGTTCCGGTTCGGGGATGCCGGCATAACGATGGGGCAGCTTTTGTCGCTTCCGATGGTGGCGGCGGGGCTGATTGTGCTGGGTCTTGCGTTGGCGCGGCGTCCGGCATGACGGCTTTGGGGGATATGCTGCAGCGGCGGATCGCGGCAACGGGACCGATCACTATTGCCGAATACATGACCGAATGCCTGCTGCATCCCGAGCATGGGTATTACACGGGGCGCGACCCTTTGGGAGCAGCGGGAGATTTCACCACTTCGCCTGAGATCACTCAGATGTTTGGCGAGATGATTGGCTTGGCATTGGCGCAGGCGTGGTTGGATCAGGGCGCGCCGACTGCCTTTGCCTTAGCTGAGCTGGGGCCGGGGCGCGGAACCTTGATGGCTGATATTTTGCGCGTAGGCCGGGCTGTTCCGGGCTTCATACAGGCGGCAGAGGTGCACTTGGTCGAGGCGTCGCCAGTGTTGCGCGCGCGGCAGGCAGAAACGCTGAAAGATGCCAGACCCAAGTGGCACGACGACATAAGCGGCCTGCCGGATTTGCCTTTATTCCTGATTGCGAACGAGTTTTTCGATGCTTTGCCGATCCGCCAATTCGAACGGATGGCAAAGGGCTGGTCCGAACGGCAGGTTACGGCGGGGCCAGAGGGGCTGGGCTTTGGGTTGACTTCCCCCGTGTCGCTGGAGGCTTTGGCGCATCGGCTGGCCGACACTGGCGTGGGCGATATTGTCGAGACGTGTGCCCCGGCAACGGCAATAGCGGGTGAGATTTCGGCGCGAATTGCGGCACAGGGCGGGGCTGCCTTGATTGTGGACTATGGCGATTGGCAGTCAAAGGGCGACACGTTTCAGGCGGTGCAAGGGCACCAGCCCGTGAACCCACTGGCAGCGCCGGGCGAGGCAGATTTGACGGCGCATGTGGATTTTCAAGCGTTGGCCTTGGCTGCAGTCGGGCAGGGCGTGCAGGCGAGCCGGATGGTGCCGCAAGGTGTGTTTCTTGAATCTTTAGGCATGACGCCTCGTGCGCAGGCACTTGCCGGTCCGCTGACCGGTGACGCACTTGCGGGGCATGTGGCGGCACATCGACGCTTGACGCATCCGGAAGAAATGGGATCACTCTTTAAAGCGATTGCCTTTACACCGACCACAGCGCCGCCTTTCCCCGGATTGACGCCATGACCCTTGAAATCATCACGGCCGATACTTTGTCTCCGTTGCGACACGGGTTCTTCACAAGACGTGGGGGCGCGTCTTCGGGGGTGTTCGAGGGGTTGAATTGCGGGCGCGGATCATCTGACCAATCAGAGGTAGTGACCATCAATCGCCGCCGCGTTGCTCAGGCGATGCAGGCCGATTTGTGTGATCTGCGCGGTGTGCACCAGTTTCATTCGGCGATTGCAGTTGTCGCAGAAGACGAAAAGCCGATGGTGCCCCCAAAGGCGGATGCGATCGTAACGTCGAACCCCGGGTTGGTACTTTCGATCCTGACAGCCGATTGCGCCCCGGTTCTTTTCGCCGATATCGACGCGGGTGTTGTCGGGGCGGCCCATGCGGGTTGGAAAGGTGCGATAGGCGGGGTTCTGGAGGCGACACTGGATGCCATGGGCAGCCTTGGCGCGCGACCGGACCGCACTGTCGCAGTTGTAGGCCCGACGATATCGCAAAGCGCCTATGAGGTTGGGCCTGAGTTTTTTGAAACGTTCATGGCGGAAAATGCCGACTATGGTCGCTTTTTTGCGGGGGGTAATGGCGATCGGATGCATTTCGATTTGCCGGGATTCGCCCTGTATCGTTTGCGGCAGGCTGGGGTTGCCGAAGCGGAATGGTTGCGCCACTGCACCTATGCCAATCCAAGCCAGTTTTACTCTTTCAGACGAAGTGTGCACAATAAACAGGCAGATTACGGCAGATTGATATCAACAATTAGGCTTTAAGTCGGTTTTCTCGCAAAAAACTTCTGCGCCGCAGCAATTTTGTCTTACTTTTGTCGTAATGCTTGGTTATCAGAAGAGCGGGAAACACATAGTCCAAAGTATGTAGGATGATGTGTCAGCGTTAACTATTGGTTACCCAGTCGTGTGTTTTTGTACCGGGTTGTTTCTGATGGTGTGAGTAAAAAGTTCAGGTATAGGGACCGTCCGACCGCCGTCGGACGGTCTTTTCTGTTTCGCCGTACAGTGCCGATTCTGCCGGCGTTCACGCGCTTCGGCTCAGGCGGCTCTCAAGAACTTCAAATGGAACGCCAGGATCGTCTTTTGCTGTTCTGATCACAAGCGATGTTTTCACGCTGGCCACGTTATCGGCGGAGGTCAGTTCACCTGTCAGAAAGCTCTGAAAGCTGCTCAAGTCAGGGGCGACGCATTTCAGGACGAAATCCACCTCGCCGTTCAGCATGTGGCATTCGCGGACCAATGGCCAGTCATGGCAGCGGGTCTCGAATGCAGATAGATCCACCTCGGCTTGGCTGCGCAAGCCGACCATTGCAAAGACCTGAACTTCGAATCCCAATTCCCGACTGTCCACATCGGCATGATAGCCGCGGATGAATCCTGCTTCTTCCAGCGTCCGCATGCGGCGCAGGCACGGCGGTGCAGAGATGCCAACGCGCTTTGCCAGTTCGACATTCGTCATCCGGCCATCGGCCTGAAGCTCTGCAAGGATTTTGCGGTCTATTGGATCAAGCTTCGTTACGGCCATTTTTGCCTCTCCTTGTTGGTGGGACCGTAATCAATCGTGCGGGCGGGCGCAATATTCTTTCGCTGTGACGCGGGGTGCCTTTGTGAAAATTCACGATATCGTCAATTTACGTTTGCTTTTGCTTTCACCTTTTCCTGACGCGCCGAACTGCTTATATCCCCGCAGTCCGAAGTGAAAGGGAAGCCACATGGCCGAGACGAAACACACCCGCGTGCTTATTATCGGGTCCGGCCCTGCCGGGTATACCGCCGCTGTATATGCGTCACGTGCGATGCTGAACCCTGTTCTGGTACAAGGCATCCAGCCGGGTGGACAGCTGACCATAACCACCGATGTCGAGAACTGGCCGGGCGACACAAGCGTCATGGGTCCCGATCTGATGGTCCGCATGGAGGCGCACGCCCGCGACGTTGGCACAGAAATTATCGGTGACATCATTACGTCGGTCGACCTGTCAAAGCGCCCTTTCACAGCGCAGGGCGATAGCGGCACAACATACACTGCTGATGCGCTGATCCTTGCCACGGGCGCGCAAGCAAAATGGCTTGGTCTGCCATCCGAACAGAAATTCCAAGGTTTCGGCGTTTCGGCGTGCGCCACCTGCGACGGGTTCTTCTATCGCGGGCAGCAGGTCGTTGTTGTTGGCGGCGGAAATACAGCCGTTGAAGAAGCGTTGTTTCTGACCAATTTCGCAGAGAAAGTGACCCTGATTCATCGTCGTGACAGTCTACGGGCGGAAAAAATCCTTCAGGACCGGCTGCTCAAGCACCCCAAGATTGAAGTTCTTTGGGATCACGGTGTGGACGAAATCACCGGGACGGATGAGCCGCTTGGCGTTGAGGGCGTCAGAGCAAAGCATGTGACCACCGGGGAGATCACCGAAGTTCCGTGCAAAGGGGTGTTCATCGCGATTGGTCATGCCCCGGCTTCGCAGCTTGTCGTTGACAAGCTCGAACTGCATTCGGGCGGCTATGTTGTCACCAAGGCTGACAGCACGGCCACGTCCATTCCGGGGGTTTTCGCAGCAGGGGACCTCACGGATCACGTGTATCGCCAGGCCGTCACAAGTGCCGGGATGGGGTGTATGGCCGCGCTGGAGGCGGAGAGGTTTCTGGCCGAAGCCGATGCCGAGGGCTGATCCGGACGACCCACACAATCATGGCGTGAATACAGATCAAGTCATTTGACAGGCCCCCGCCTGAGCCTTTACCGCTGCTCCATGACTAATCTGTTTTGCCAGAGAATGTGTGCGATGGGTGCAGCTCTGGCGGCTGTATGGCTTGTGATCTGGGGGCTGTCGGCACCTGTGCGGGCCGCGTCGCTCATGCCGGGGGAAACCACCTGCGGCCTAGAGTGTATTGAGGTTGATCTTCCCGGCAGTGCAATGGATGGCGCGGACGAAGACGATGAAATCCTTCAACCTCGTTTTGAAGCCGAGCAAGAATTTCTTGGGGATATAGAAGGGCCTGCGACAGTTGACGGCAAAGCCGATGCGGCTTCGGATCTGTTGAGTCAGCCTGATCGCTAAGGTTTGTGGCCGCCATCTGCATGACGGCGGCGCACGAAATCAGTGTACGTGCACTGGTCGCATGTCGTTTTGGCGCGCCAGAACGAACGCACGGTCGCGCCCGCTTACCAATGCCAGCCGATCCCCGTTGGTGGCGTGGACCGCGAAAATGTTTTCCGATCCAGTGACCTGCTCGCGGACCTCGTCAGGAAGATCGTCGATATCGACGGGCCTGACGTAAACGATGCGGTCTTGCGCTGCGTCGATTACAGGTGTGTTGGCGGTTTCATGAGGTGTGTCCATCACGATGCTCCTTTTCTGATTTCGATCCGCTGCATGACCGTGTCCGGCACGGCGCGATGCAAATCGATGTGCAACAATCCGTTCTCCATCGAAGCGCCTTCGACTTCTACTGCATCGGCCAAGACAAAGCTGCGCTGAAACTGGCGCGCGGCAATGCCACGATGCAGGAAGGTCCGGTCGCTTCCGTCATCCTGTTGCCTCCCGCGGACCACCAGTTGGCGGTTTTCCACGGTGATTGCGAGGTCGCTTTCCCCAAAGCCGGCAACTGCCAGAGTGATGCGGTAAGACCGTTCAGACGTCTGTTCGATGTTATAGGGCGGATAGCCGTCATTTCCCGTCTTTGCGGTATGTTCGACCAGCCGTTCAAGTTGCTCGAACCCGAGCAGAAAGGGGTGAGTCCCCAAAGTGAGTTTTGTCATGGACACGTCCTTGAGAAAGCGACTGTGTTTTTGCCCCGAAAGATCAGCGGCGAGGTTTAGATATGGGCAGTTTGCCATCGCGTTGCAAGATTACGGGCTGCGACAAGGCTTTTCACGCAGCCGATTATTGAGTACCCTCGCATATGTTGGCATGGATGTGGGACATCGTGAATGAACGCTTTCGGGCAGATGACACATAATGACGTCTTGCGGGTAAAGCTTGAGGTGCTGCGCCGGGAACACCGCGACCTTGATGAGGCGATCCACGCCTTGCAAGAATCCGGGCGGAGTGACCATCTGACCGTGCGCCGTCTGAAGAAGCAGAAATTGCAACTGAAAGACCGGATTAGCGCGATCGAGGATCAGCTTCTGCCAGATATCATCGCCTGACGGCCCTGCCGCGATTGCAGCCCCCCAATCAGTCAGTATAGTCGGCGTCCTGAATTGGGACGTACCGAACAGGGGCGCGAATGGCACAAGTACACGTGGGTATTATCATGGGCAGTCAATCGGATTGGCCGACCATGAAGCATGCGGCTGATATTCTTGATGCTCTTGGCGTGTCCTACGAGACGCGCATCGTGTCTGCGCATCGTACGCCGGACCGGTTGTGGGAGTACGGCAAAACGGCCGTGGATCGAGGATTGAAGGTAATCATTGCCGGTGCCGGCGGCGCGGCCCATCTTCCGGGAATGATGGCGTCAAAGACGCGGGTGCCGGTTGTGGGTGTGCCGATCCAGACCCGTGCGCTGAGCGGGGTGGACTCGCTTTATTCCATCGTGCAGATGCCGCGCGGATTTCCCGTCGCCACCATGGCGATCGGTGTGGCCGGGGCGACGAACGCGGGGCTTATGGCTGCCGGAATTCTGGCCACGCAAGACGCAGAGCTTGCAGTGCGGCTGGACGAATGGCGTGCAGATCTTGCCGCCTCCATTCCTGAGGAACCCACTGATGACTGATCCGCTTTTCCCCGGCGCGACCATCGGCATTCTTGGCGGCGGTCAGCTTGGCCGGATGCTGGCACTTGCCGCCGCGCGGCTTGGTCTGCGCACTCATGTTTTTGATCCGGTCGCGGACGGCCCGGCGCAGCAGGTGTGCGATGCAGCCACCATCGCGGCCTATGATGATGCGGAAGCTTTGGCGGCCTTTGGCGCGGCGGTCGATGTGATTACTTATGAGTTTGAGAATATCCCGACCGCCGCGTTGGATATCCTCGAAGGGCTTCGGCCCGTGCATCCAGGCCGCAAGGCGCTGGCCGTGTCGCAGGACCGGCTGACCGAAAAGCAGTTTCTGAACCAGCTTGGTCTTGTCACTGCGCCGTTTCACGATGTGGCCGGGCCGGACGATCTGACCGCTGCGTTGGCGGCGGTGGGCGCGCCTGCGATCCTCAAGACACGGCGCTTTGGCTATGACGGCAAGGGGCAGGCGCGGATCATGGCTGACGGTGATGCGCAGGCTGCGCTGGACAGTCTGAAAGGCGCCCCCGCGATCCTTGAGGGGTTCGTCGACTTCTCGCACGAAGTGTCAGTGATTGGTGCGCGCGGGCTGGATGGCTCTGTTGCTTGCTTTGATCCGGGCGAGAACCTGCACGAAGACGGCATTTTGCGCACCACGACAGTGCCCGCACGCCTGACGCCAAGCCAACGCACCGATGCCGTCCTTTTGGCAGCGCGTATCCTGAATGCGCTCGACTATGTCGGTGTGATGGGGGTGGAACTGTTCGTGACCAAGGCGGGGCTGGTTGTGAATGAAATCGCACCGCGCGTGCACAATTCCGGTCACTGGACCCAAAACGCCTGCACCGTGGACCAGTTCGAGCAGCACATTCGTGCGGTGGCCGGTTGGCCATTGGGCGATGGTGCGCGCCACGCAGACGCGGTGATGGAGAACCTGATCGGAGACGATGCGGATCGGTGGCTGGCCTTGGCTGGCGAGACCGGCACGGCCGTGCATCTTTATGGCAAGGCCGAAGCGCGCACAGGTCGCAAGATGGGCCATGTGAACCGGGTCACGCCGCTGCGTTAAGCGAAGAACCGTTCGGCGAGGGGCGTTGCAAGGTATGTGATGCGCCCCGCCGCCAATGTTGCGCCGACGCGGCCCGTTTCGGGATCAAGAATGACCAGATCGGCCCGCAATCCGGTTTCCAACCTTCCGCGATCGTTCAGGCCAAGCACCTTGGCCGGGCCGTCTGACACAAGGCGCCACGCGTTCGCCAAGTCGCAGATCCCTTCCCGCGCCAAGGTCAGCGCCGCATGGCGCGGTGACGGATAGTGATAGTCAGACGCCAGCGCATCGCACAGCCCTTCGGCCACGAGCGTTCGCGCGCTGATGTTTCCTGCATGGCTCGCCCCGCGCACCACGTTTGGCCCGCCCAGAACGATCCCGTCACCGCCCCGACGCGCCGCTGCTGCGGCGTCATGGGTTTCGGGAAACTCGGCTACGGAGGCACCAATGTCGCGGGCTCGTTGCCGTGCTTGCGCGGTTCGATCGTCGTGGCTGCCGATCCGCACGCCGCGCGCGATCAGCCTGTCTGCCAGCGCAGCCAAGGCTTCTGGCACATCGTCCCGCAGGTTGTGCAGTTTTCGAAGGTACGCCAGATGCGCGTCAGGGTTCCGCCCGGCCTTCAGGGCTTGTCCGGTCAGGCGCGGCGGCGTTCGCCCTGCGGCAAGGCGGTCATGTGGCAAGTGGTCGTTGAACACGACATAGTCGATCCCGGCATCGTCGATCAGCGCCTCGGCTTGGGGGTATTCATCGATCATGTGCGTTTCAAGGCGGAGTTGCAGGCGCAAATCCGTGGCCACCTGCGGGGCCGCGATTTTCCAAGCCGCGATCACGCGTGCCGCAAAGTCGGGGCTGCGCAACCCTCCCTCCCAACTGAAGAATTGTGCGAGATAGGCGGTCGTGATCCCGTTTGCGGCCAGTTCTGCTTCTGTCGCGATCAGGCCGTGATCCATTGCGGTCAGTGCGCCGCGCCGCACTGCCACGTGTCGTTCGAACCCGTCGCCATGGGCGTCGACAATACCGGGGCACAGGGTCCAGCCCGTCAAATCCACAGAGCGCTCGTTTGCGGTGTCGGCTATAAGCCCGCCAGCCACGTGCAACGGGTCGCCGTCCGGCCCTGCGGGGCGCAGCACCGTACCGCCGTGAAATGTGAAGTCCGTAACGCTCATCCCTGCGATCTGCCTCGTGCAGGCGGCTTGCGCAACCCCGGATCTGTGGCCAATGATTGCAGATGCTTTCAGTCGCTCCCCCCCGCCTCGCCGTGCGTGCCGTTATCGTTCAAGACGGCAAGCTACTGCTGGTGAATGCGTATCCAGGGGGAGTCAGCGATTTGTGGTGCGCGCCCGGCGGCGGCGTGGAGTGCGGCGCATCATTGGCCGACAATCTGCGCCGCGAGGTGGCTGAGGAAACGGGTCTGATCATCGCCGTGGGCACGCTCTGCCACGTGTCCGAATTTCACAATCCGGACACGGGGTTTCATCAGGTCGAGATGTTCTTTCGGGCAGGGATTGTTTCGGGAACCCTTGATTGCGCTTGGCGTGATCCAGAGGGGATTGTGACGAAACGCCAGTTCTTTTCCGAGGCGGCCCTGCCTTCGGTGCGATTCAAGCCCGATGTATTGCAGCATCTGGCATTCGGGGACGCACCCGCGATTACCCCCGGCGCGCTGGAGCGGATGGCGAGGTGACGGCAAGGGCGACACCGCCCAGAACGAGTAGGGTGGCAATCAATAGGCGCAGGGTCATCGCCTCGCTCAGGAAGATCATCCCGCCCACCATCACGATGACCGGCACGGTCAGTTGAAGAACGGCTGCAATGCTGGAGTCGATCTGGGGCAGAAGCCGGTACCACAACGCATACCCCAGCCCAGAGGTGATCGCGCCGGACGCAACAGCCAGTGCCGCGCCTTGTGCGTTGATCCCGTCAAGACCAGTGAAGGCAAGCACCGCCAAGCCGGGAATTATGGCAAGCGTGAAGCTGCCCGCGGTGATCGCAAGCGGATCTTTTGCGCCCCGCCCCTGAAGTGAAAAGACACCCCAGCCTATGGCCGCGACGGTCATCATGGCAGCGCCGGCAAGGGGTGGGGCGGTGCTGCCCGATGGCAGCAGAAGCCAGACCAGTCCGAAAAACGCCAACCCTGCACCAAGCCACCGGCGCGGGGGAATGTCTTCGCGTGCCAAAATGCTTCCGGCGAACATGGTGATTTGAATGACGCCAAACAGGATCAATGCTCCCAGACCGGCGTCCAGCGTCACATAGGCAAACGAAAAACCAAGAACATAGGTCGCTAAAGCGGCGGCGTTTTGCCAGCGAAGCCCTGTTGCGAGGCGCCGCACGCCGCCTTTCCCGCGCATCACCAGAAAGACGAGCATCGCAGCGCCAGACAGGATGCGAAGCGCTGCAAACGCGGCGGGACCAGTGTCACCCGAAACAAGCGCCATCCGGTTGAGGACCGAATTCGCCGCAAAGGCGATCAGAATGACCGCACAGATGGGTGCGAGTTGCAGGGCAGATTGTGGTGGGCGGATCATACGTTGTCAAAAGGCTCTGGGTAAACCAGCCGATGCTCTGTCTCAGTGATGCCCGGGTGGATAAGATAGAGCCCCGTATAGTCCTCTGGATACGGCGAGGACAAGTGAACAGGGCCACCAAACACGAACCCGTGACGCTTGTAATAGTCCGGGTGACCCACGACTACGACCGCGTCGAAGTGCATTTGGCGGGCCTGATCCAAGGCATAGAGAACCATTTCCCGCCCAACACCTGTGCCCTGATTTTCGTTTCTGACGCACATCGGGGCAAGAGCAAGCCAGCCTTGCGGTGCATCAAGCTTCGATAGGCAAATGTAACCGACGAGACCGGTGTCATCGACGGCCACAAGTTCCAGCGCGCACTTGTCTTGCTCTCGGAGGGCCCGCACAAGGTTCAACTCGTTGGGTTGGTCGAATGTGGATATCAGAAGAACTGAAAGATCAGTCTTGTCGTCTGATTGCAGGGGCCTGATCTTCAGCATGTCATCACTTCTCTGTTTACTTTTTGTAGGGTCGCCTGAACGGCCTTTCAAGGAAAGTCGAAGGAAAGGGGGCGATCTTTGCGCGCCGCCCAATTCTTAGATCACCGAGTGGTCGCAAGGGTCGTTGTGCGGGCAAGAAAGGGTGCAGTCACAGCGCCAAGACCCAAGAACACCAAGGCAAACCAGCCGAGCCAGCCGATGACTGGGATAAGCGCTGCAACACCTGCGGCTGCGGCACCAAGCACCGCCAGACCGGCCTTGTGAAGCGTTTCTGCCGGTATGTCGCGGCCGAGTGCGCGCCAAAGGCCAACACCAAGCACGTAACTCCCAGCCACATACCCGGCAAAAATCATTCCGGCCAGCAGCGCTATCGCAACCGGTACAAGCAACAATCCGATCACGGTGATGGCCAGTACGAGCACCGATCCGGCGAGAGCGGACATTGCGATGAAGCCGGTTAACATGCAGGCGAGTGGGCGGGCCAGCGCGCGGGCGCGCACGGCGGCGACGGCGTTGGGTGCCATAGCAACGGCTGCGGCAGCAGTGGCAGCCACGATCAGCACGCCGACAAGGAACCCACCAATGGCCGCACCGATACTGCGGCGCCCCATGTCTTTGAGTGTTTGCGGAATTTCGGCATCCACGTCGGGGTGATCGTTGTGGCGAATAGTGACCCGATCAGCGGAAGCGACGGAGGAAGGCACGGCTACAGAGCCGGGATCTTCGGCATAGATAGTGACCAGGCCAGCAACGGTCGCGCCGTTTGTGAAGTCGATCGTGTCCACCATGGCAACCAGATCGCCGCCGATCTCTGCATCCAGCCTCAGGTCGCCTGCGGCCAGAAGCGCGCTGCCGCCGACATCCCCCGAGACCGTCACTTCAGACCCTGAACCGCGTAGATTGCCTGAGATGGGTCCAAGAAGGCGAAGCTCTGCGCCCGCGACACTCACATTGCCGCCAATGCTGCCTGTGATGCTCACCGAATAGCCCGCAGCATAGGCGCTGCCTTGGACGGGGGCGTCCACTGACACGATCCGCCCGGCAGTATGAGCGTTTCCGCCAACAGACGCGCGTAAACTGACCCGTTCACCGGCGGCGAAAATATCGCTTTCAACCTGATCGGTGGAAACCACGCTTTGACCCGCCATAAAGCGGTCGCCGCCAAGTTCAAACGTGCTGCTGTCTGTTGATTGTGCGGAGGCAGGCAGCGCCATGGCAAGGCATATCAGGGCGATGGATAGATGACGCATTGTAGGCTCCTTTGTCAGCGGTCCGGCGTTGCTGGGTCTTCGCTGGCCAACAGTAATTCGCAGATCAACTGCTCTTCCCGAAGTCCGGTTTCTTGCGCCAATGCGGTAAGTTTTGCGCGGTCTGCGGCGGGAAGTTGAAGCAAGCGGGGTTGAAGAGTGGCCGCAATTGCGCCGCAGGTCGCACGCATGGGCGTGTCTTGAGAAAGTGCTTTCACAAGCATGACGCGGGCTGTGTCCATGAGGCGGCGGCCCCGGCTATGCGCCTGCCGCGCCCGAATACGTCGCAGAACAGGCGGCGGAAGCCGGACGGAATAGGCGCGACGTGGGTCTTTGCGGGACATGATGCCAACTGGATGTGGGGTTCCGGTCAAGCATACGCTTCAATGTGGCTGACTGCGATGGGGAAAACGGGCACCGTTTAAATTTAATGGCGCCGGTTTGGTCTGCGCGGTCAAGCTGCACGGCCATAAAAAAGGGGCCGCCCGAAGGCGACCCCTAAACCTTGTGACACGTGTCACAGGGGCGATGATTACATCATGCCGCCCATGCCGCCCATGTCGGGCATGCCGCCACCTGCAGGTGCGCCGTCTTTGGACGGCTTGTCTGCAATCATGGCTTCGGTCGTGATCAGCAGACCTGCAACCGACGAAGCATCTTCCAGCGCGGTGCGGACAACCTTTGCGGGGTCGATCACGCCGTAGCTGAACATGTCGCCATATTCTTCGGTCTGTGCGTTGAAGCCGAAGGAGGCGTCACTGCTTTCGCGGATCTTGCCGGCAACGACGGCGCCGTCGACGCCCGCGTTCTCAGCGATCTGACGAAGCGGTGCTTCCAGTGCCTTGCGGATGATCGCGATGCCTGCGTTTTGGTCGGAGTTTTCGCCGGTCAGACCTTCGAGAACTTTGCCAGCCTGAACCAGAGCCACGCCGCCGCCGACAACGATGCCTTCCTGAACCGCTGCGCGTGTCGCGTTCAGTGCGTCGTCGACGCGGTCTTTACGCTCTTTCACTTCGGTTTCGGTCATGCCGCCAACGCGAATGACTGCAACGCCGCCTGCCAGCTTGGCAACACGTTCCTGCAGCTTTTCACGGTCGTAGTCCGAGGTTGTTTCCTCGATCTGCTGACGGATCTGGCTGACGCGTGCTTCGATCTCTGCCTTGTCACCGGCACCATCGACGAGGGTGGTTTCGTCTTTGGTGATGGAAACTTTCTTGGCGGAACCCAGCATGTCCATGGTCACGGACTCAAGCTTCATGCCCAGATCTTCGCTGATGACCTGACCGCCGGTCAGAATTGCGATGTCCTGAAGCATTGCCTTGCGACGATCGCCAAAGCCAGGCGCTTTTACGGCTGCGATTTTCAGGCCGCCGCGCAGCTTGTTGACCACGAGGGTCGCCAGTGCTTCGCCTTCTACGTCTTCCGCGATGATCAGCAGCGGCTTTTGCGACTGGATCACGGACTCGAGCAGGGGAACCATTGGCTGCAGCGAGGAGAGTTTCTTCTCGTGCAGCAGGATGAGGCAATCTTCCAGCTCTGCAATCATCTTGTCAGAGTTGGTCACGAAGTAGGGGCTCAGGTAGCCACGGTCGAACTGCATGCCTTCGACAACGTCTGTCTCGGTCACGGTGCCGCGGTTTTCTTCAACGGTGATTACGCCGTCGTTGCCAACCTTTTGCATTGCGTCTGCGATCTGACGACCGATTTCCGCTTCGCCGTTGGCGGAGATGGTGCCAACCTGTGCGACTTCGTCGGTGCCGGTCACGTCACGTGCCGCTGCCTTGATCGCGTCGACGACTTTGAGTGTCGCCATATCGATGCCGCGCTTCAGGTCCATCGGGTTCATGCCAGCGGCAACCGATTTCATGCCTTCTTTGACGATGGCTTGTGCCAGAACGGTGGCAGTCGTGGTGCCGTCGCCTGCTTCGTCATTGGTGCGGTTGGCCACTTCTTTGACCATTTGCGCGCCCATGTTTTCGAACTTGTCTTCCAGTTCGATTTCCTTGGCGACGCTGACACCGTCCTTGGTGATCCGGGGCGAGCCGAACGATTTGTCGATAACGACGTTACGACCTTTGGGGCCCAGCGTCACTTTGACGGCATCGGCCAGAATGTTGACGCCTTTCAGCATCCGGTTCCGGGCGTCGATGTCGAATTTCACTTCCTTAGCGGCCATGAAAAATTCCTTTCAGGATTACGATTGTGGAAAGGGGATAATGCGCGCTGGCCTTCAGGCTGCGGCAGCCGCTGCATCGTCGGTGATTACACCAAGGATGTCGCTTTCCTTCATGATGAGCAGCTCTTCGCCGTCGACGGTCACTTCCGTGCCCGACCACTTGCCGAAAAGAACTTTGTCACCAGCGTTGACAGCCATTTCGATCAGCTCGCCGCTATCTTTGCGTGCGCCATCGCCACATGCGACGACGATGCCTTCGGCTGGCTTTTCTTTGGCGCTGTCGGGGATGATCAGACCGCCCTTGGTTTTCTCGTCGGATTCGACGCGGCGGACCAGAACGCGATCGTGAAGCGGTTTGAATGCCATCTTCTGAGGCTCCTTAGCTCAGTGTTTCTCTACCATTATCACTCACACGGGGTGAGTGCTAACGAGGGGTAGATAGACAGCGCACATTCAGGCGTCAAGAAGCATCACGATCAAAAAAATCGGGTCAGCCGCGAAATAGTTCGGCAAATTGCGAAATGCTGCTGTCTTGTGTGGACCAATCGCACACGAGTCGCGCGCTCAACTGCTCATCCGGGTCGGCCCCTTCAAGCGATCCAGACCAGAGGTAGTACTTCGCTCCGGCATCTTGAAGCCGCTGGTGGGTGGCACGCGGCCAGCGGGCAAAGACCATATTGGCCTGAACCGCGTGATCCGGTTGCACGCCAAGGGTTTTTAGCATGCTGCTAAGCCGGTCAGCGGCAGCGTTCGCCTTGCTGGCAAGGTCAAGCCACAGTCCGTCTTCAAGATAGGCGTCCATTTGGGCCGAAAGGTAGCGATGCTTGGAAAACAGATGCGCCCCGCGTTTGCGGCGTAGTTCGAATTCCCATGCCTTTTCCGGATCGAATAGAACGACAGCCTCGACGCCCATCAACCCATTCTTGGTGCCGCCGAAGCTGAGCGCGTCGATACCCGCGCGCCACGTCATATCTGCTGGCGAACAGCCAAGCCTGACCAGCGCGTTGGAAAAGCGTGCGCCATCCATATGTACGGGCAAGCCGAAATCCTTGGCGATGGATGTGAGCGCGCGAATTTCATCCAAGCTATAGACGGTGCCCGCTTCGGTCGCCTGAGTAATTGACACTGGCCCGCGTTGTACCCCGTGCACCCCGCGTGATTGCTCTGCGGTGATGGTCGCGCGCAAAGAGTCCGGGTCCATCTTGCCGTCGCCGCCATCAACAAGGGTCAGCTTTGCCCCATTTGAGTAAAACTCTGGTGCGGCGCATTCATCTTCTTGGATGTGGGCGTGCCGTGCGCAAAACACGGTTTGCCAGGGCTGCGTAAGGCACGCAAGGATCAGCGCGTTAGCAGCCGTGCCCGTTGCAACCAGATACACCGCTGCATCGGGGGCTTCGAACGTTTCGCGAATTCGGTCCCGGACCCGGTCCATGATCGGATCGGCCCCATAGGAAGCCGCATACCCTTGGTTTGCGGCAGTCAGAGCGGCCATCACGCGTGGATGCACGGGCCCTGAATTGTCAGAAGCGAAATGCATTACAGATCCTCGATGATATGCTCTTCCCAGTCTTCTTCTGGCACCTCGTATTCGGGGAGGGTCCAGCCCTTAACTGACACATCGGCGTCATGCACGCTGTCCGGCGTTCCAGAAATAAGTGGGTGCCAGTCGTACAGTTTGCCACCCTCGTGCAGCAGCTTGTAGGCGCATGTGGAGGGCAGCCAGTACGCCACGTCCTTTAGTGTCTCTGGTTTAAGCACCACGCATTCAGGCACAAACTGTTTGCGGGTCTCGTACTGACCACAGCGGCAGGTTTGATCGTCAAGCAAGCGGCACGCGATGCGCGTAAAATAGACATCTCCGGTATCGGCGTCTTCCAGCTTGTTCAGGCAGCACTTTCCACAGCCGTCGCACAGAGCTTCCCACTCTTGGCTCGTGAGCTTGTGCAGAGGGTGACGTTCCCAAAAACGGGGACGCAGGCCGCGGCGATCTATCGGGTCATCTGTCATCCTGTCCCCAAAGCTCACGCGTCATAGCGCGGCAAGTATCAGACGCGCGCGCGCACTGTCATCATCCATCTGAGTAACAAGTGCGTCCAGACCGTCAAATTTCAATTCCGGGCGCAGGAAATCCACCAAGGCAACGGACAGGGTTGACCCATAAAGATCGCCCGAGAAATCAAAGATGAAGGTTTCAAAATTGGGGGTGTTTACGCCGAACATCGGGCGTACGCCCAGCGACGCAACGCCGTGATACAGCCCCGCATGCGGGCCATCCAGCACATCCACCAGCACGGCATAGACGCCAAAGGCAGGTGGATGCAGTCCGGCGAGAGACATGTTTGCCGTCGGATACCCAAGGGTCCGGCCCCGTTTCTCGCCATGCAGAATCGGTCCTTCGATTCTGTGCCAGTGACCGAGCATCGCGGCGGCATCACGCGGCTTGCCATCACTCAGCGCATCACGGATCCGGGTTGAAGAAACCGGCTCGCCTGTTTCAAAGCTCTGCAGCTCGGCAATGGTGACGTCAAAGCCCAACTCTTTGCCAAACCGCACCAGATCAGCGGCGGTGCCCATTCGACCTTTTCCAAAGCAGAAATCCGCCCCGACAACGACGTGCTTAAGCCCAAGGCCGCCCTTGATCACGTCGCGGGCAAACTCTTCGGCAGTCAGGGCGGAAAGGTCGGCATCGAACGGCAACGCGTACAACAGATCGACGCCGATCTTGTCCAGCCGGTGTGCTTTGGTTGCGGGTGTCATCAGCCGGAACGCAGGGGTGTCCGGACGGAAATACTCACGTGGGTGGGGGTCGAACGTCACGACGCCAAGGGGCGTATCTTCTTTGAGAGCAAGGTCGATCACAGCCCGGTGTCCCAAATGCACGCCATCGAAATTGCCGATCGCGGCACTTGCTCCGCGAGCATCTGGTGGCAGGTTCGTATGGCGTGTGAAGGTCCGCATCGCCGGTGGCGTATCCTATCCCCGCGACGGTGCCAACACCGTTGCGCTGCCAGAAATCACCTGCGTATCGCCAACCCACGCTTCGCAATCCAAAGTGACGCGACGGCGTGTTTCCTTGATCTCGGTCACGGTGACAGTTGCCGTAACTTCAGAATCAAGCGGCACGGGGGCAAGGAACTTCAGGGACTGGCCCAGATAAATCGACCCCTGACCGGGCAGCCGTTCACCAAGCAGTGCCGAAAACAAGCTGCTGACCAGCATCCCGTGTGCAATGCGTTCTTTGAAGATAGAGGCGGCGCCTGCCGCATCGTCCAGATGAATCGGATTGCGGTCTTCGCTAACCTCGGCAAAGGCGCGAACGGTGGCATCATCCATCACCTTGCTGATGCTGCGCGACATACCGATTTCCAGATCTTCAAGAAATACGGTGCCAATTTCACTGCTACTCATATTCGTACGCTCCAGCTTAGTTTGGCGCATCATTATTGCGCGCAGGATGGTGCGAACACGCGGCCAGTCAGCGCAGGTGCCCGACAGAGAATGTTGTGGCAAGGCGTTCCTGCTGCAAGAACGCCTTGAGCTTATCCGGGTCGGGTTGCCGGTCAGTGCCGGTCTGCTCGGCCACAATGCCGCCGGTCACAAACAGGAAATCAATGTCTTCGCCCATGGCGCCGGCCAGATCAGTGCCCGGCCCGTCCCCTATGGCAAGAATGCGGTCGTCAGATACCTTGGCCAAAGCCGACAGGCGCCGCCGCGCCAGGTCGTAAATCGGTGGGTGCGGTTTCCCGAAATACAGGCTTTCACCGCCCATTTCCGTGTAAAGTTGCGCCAAAGCGCCTGCGCAATAGATCCGGCTATCCCCCTTATCTACAATGATGTCAGGGTTAGCGCAGAGCATCTTCAAGCCCTTCGTTTTGGCCAAAAGAAGTTGTCCGCGATAGTCGTCGGGCGTTTCGGTGGTGTCATCCAGCAGGCCCGTGCACACAATTCCGTCGGCTTCGTCCAGCGGTACAAGTGTGAATTCCGGTGTCGGAAGATCCTCAGCCAGATCGGTGAAAAAGCTCATGTCGCGCTCTGGTCCCAAGTGGAACACTTTTTGCCCCACGATCCCATGCACCATCGCCGCTTGAGCGCTGTCCCCCGAGGTGGCGATATCGTCCCAGCAATCTCGTGGCGCGCCCAAACCGTCGAGTTGTGCCGCAACCTGATCGCGCGGGCGGGGTGAGTTCGTTACCAGGATCACCTTGCCGCCACTGGCGCGGAACGCCTGAAGTGCGGCCACGGCGCTGTCAAACACGTTTACCCCATTATGAAGGCAACCCCAAAGGTCGCAAAAGACGGCGTCATAGCTGGCGGATATGTCGGACAGGGAATCGATGATGCGGGTCATGCGTGCCTCTGGTCGGTAGGGTGCCGGGTGGGCAAATAGTGCCGCCCGGCCCCTCTATGCCAAAGACGGTAGCCGGTGACCAGCCGTGCCGTGCGATCGGACTCTGCACGGGAATGTCAACTTGATGCGCGACGGTCCCGTGCTAGCGTGCTCAAAGCACAGCATGGGAGCCAATAATGACCGAACCGACTCGCAAGAAAGCCAGTGATTTCGACCCCCGGATCCTCGAAATTTTTGACGGCTATGTTCATGGCAAGATGACCAAGCGCGAATTCATCAGCAGGGCCGGAAAATACGCTGCCGCAGGTGTGACCGGGGCAATGCTCTTGGAACAGCTGGCGCCCAATTATGCTTTGGCACAACAGGTTGCGCCAGATGATCCAGACATCGAAACCATGATCGAAGAGTATGAAAGCCCGGATGGCCATGGCACGATTCGCGGTCTGATGGCCAAACCGGCAGGCGCGACCGGGCCGCTTCCCGCTGTTTTGGTCGTTCACGAGAATCGCGGCCTGAACCCCTATATCGAAGATGTGGTGCGGCGTGCGGCCAAGGCCGGTTATCTTGCCTTCGGCCCAGATGGGCTGACCCCGTTGGGCGGGTATCCGGGCACCGATGAAGAGGGGCGCGAGATGCAGCGCACCCTAGACGGTGCAAAACTGATGGAAGATTTTTTCGCAGCGTTTGAGCATCTTCGTGATCATTCGGGAAGCACGGGAAAGGTCGGGGCGGTAGGGTTCTGCTACGGTGGCGGTGTATGCAACGCGCTGGCCGTTGCGTATCCTGATCTTGCCGCGTCTGTTCCATTCTACGGTCGCCAACCCGCTGCCGAGGATGTTCCGGCAATTTCAGCACCGCTGATGATCCAGTATGCTGGGTTGGATGAGCGGATCAACGCAGGGTGGGAGGCGTATTCAGATGCGCTGAAGGCCAACCAAAAACAGTTCAGTGTGCATTTCTACCCAAATGTGAATCACGGTTTTCATAACGACACGACGCCCCGTTATGACGAAGCAGCGGCAACACTGGCTTGGGACCGGACGCTCAATTTCTTTGCTGACACCCTGAACTGAGGCTGGCGCGGTGTGAGTTTGACGCAAAATTAAAGGGGGTGTCCGCAAACCGTGTTGGCGCGTTTGTTGTTTCAGACAATAGGCCAACCTTCTTCCGTGAAGCCTATGGGAAGATACCTATTGCTACATCACAACTTCCAACGTCTCTGGATGCGCTCGTAGATCTGAACCTTGCCCAAGTCCAGCGCGCCCAGGTGATGCCCATGAATCTCGGGCGAAAGAAGGAGGCGATTTCCGAGATGGAAGCGCGCGCAAGTCATGAGAAACCGTGTCCGTCCTGCGGTATCGAACGCTTTGCGGTCGGAGCAAGCCCAGTGGCCACCTGTAGTGCGACCTTGGGATCGAGAAATCCGGTGGTGGATACCAGACCGTAGCTGAACGTGGTGCAGACGTCCGCTTTACATCGCGAGCGGTTAGGGTTTTTCGGTCGAGGCGAGCTGCCCCCGATAGCCTTCCAGCCGCGCATTGGCGTTGGTGTCGACCACCAGGATGACCGCCATCATGGCGATGGTCGTGATCAGACTTGTCCGCCAAAGGGGCGTCTCGAAGTAGAGGATCGCCAGCCCGCAGGCGGCGATGATCAGTGGGATGACCCTGAACACCGCGATCCGATACGCGTTCAAGACCCTATCGGCGCGCGCGCTTTCGTCAGCGATGAATCCGGTGGCATCGGTAGCGTATGCCGCTGAGACGCTCTTCAACCGGGCTTGGCTGGGGAAGAACAGGCCGACCCCTATAATGAGGATCAGTGTGCCCGCCACCAGCATAGGGACGACATAAGCCCTTGCCATGTCGGTCCTACCCAGTTGCCAGAACCCCAAGCTCGCCACGAGAAAGGACAGGCCAAACAGGATGAAGAAACCGGAGGAGAGCATTTCGGCTCTTGTCCAATCAGTTACCGTTTTCACGATGTCCACGTTCTCGGCCCTCGCCAAATGCAGTTTCAGGTATCGGAGGGGTCGGCACGATGTGCCTATCGGCCCATGCCCCGCCTCATCAGTCTCGGTGGAATGCGAAGCCCTTACAGGCTCCAGCTGAACCCGGTGTCCTTCTCAGACCGCTCCCACAGCCTGACCATGACCGGCTTGTCGTAAGCGTGGGCGTTCAGCGTGCCGCGGCCGACCGGGCCGACGAACTCTCTGGCCCCAGTAGGACCGTAGAGCGCGCGCTGCTCGGTGAGCGCCTCCTCGGTCGCGCACATCACCTCCGGATAGGCGCCCCGCTCGGCGGTCTGGACCATCGGCGTCTTGGTCATCAGCCACCAGACGAAGCGCATCGTCCGGCTGCCGCTGGTCGAGATCAGCGAGGTCGCGGATGAGCCGGGGTGGCAGACATAGATATCCACATTCCGGCCGGCGGCCTTCGCCCGGTCCTGAAGTTCGTAGGCGAACATCATCTGCGCCAGCTTGCTCTGACTGTAGGCGGTATTTGCGCCATAGCCCTTGTCCCAGTTCATGTCGTCGAAGCGGATGGTCTTCAGTCCCATGTTGTAGCCAAGGCTGGCGACGACGACGATCCGGCCCTTCGTTTCTTCGATGCGGTCGAACAGCATGCCGCACAGAGTGAAGTGGCCGTAGTGGTTGGTGCCGAGCTGGCTCTCGAATCCGTCAGACGTCAGCTTGCGGGTCGGCACCTGTGCGATGGCGGCGTTGCAGATCAGCGCGTCGATGCGCGGGGTGGTCTTCAACACCTCTTCGGCGGCCATGCGGACGGAAGCCTGCTCCGCGAGGTCCATGCGGACGAAGCGCACGGGCGCTGCGGCGCCGAACTCCTGCTTCAGCTCCTTCACGGCGGCGACGGATTTCTCCGAGCTATGCCCGAAAGTTGGTGACGGCGTGATCAGGCGGCACTTTGAAGTTGCTTGATCCCGTCCTTGAATTCAATCCCTTCGATGATTTCGGGCATGCGGTTGGCACCATCGAGTTTGCGCCATTTTGTCTGGGCTGACATCATCAGCTTGAAGGCCATGGCGAGCCCGGTTTTACGGCTGAGGCACCCCTTGGTTTTACCAGTGCGATGCCGCACCGTGGCGAAGGTGCTTTCGATGGGATTGGTTGTGCGGATGTGCTTCCAATGTTCAGCGGGGAAGTCATAGAATGCCAAGAGCACGTCGCGGTCTTTGGTCAATTTAGCGACGGCCTTGTCGTATTTTACGCCGTAGGTTGTGACGAAGAAGTCGAAGGCCGCCTCGGCATCCACGCGGGTTTCGGCCTGCCAAATATCGTGCAGATGACCTTTGGCTTTGGCCTGAACGGACTTCGGCATCGCGTTCAGAACATTGCCGGTCTTGTGGAACCAGCAGCGCTGTTCTTTCGTGGCACCAAAGACCTCGCGTAGCGCATGCCAGAACCCCAAAGCACCGTCACCAATGGCAAGGTCAGGCGCGTGGGTGAGCCCGCGTCGTTGCAGATCAAGCAGCAGTTCTCGCCAACTTTGGGTGCTTTCGCGGTAGCCATCAGCAAGGCCGATGATTTCCTTTCGACCCCATTCATCCGCGCCGATCAACACCAGGACACATTGTTTTTCTTCAGCCATTCGTGGGCGGAAGTAGACACCATCAGCCCAGATGTAGA
>NZ_SMZO01000110.1 GCF_004358675.1 Meridianimarinicoccus aquatilis
GTATGCGTCCGGTCTGACTGGTGTTGACTTATTCTGGCGTCCGGTTCCAGGGCATGAGGTCTTCGAGCTGGGTCATCTTTTGATCGGAGACGCGCGCGAGAACCCAGGTCAGCCAGGCTTCGGGGTCGAGCTTGTTCATGCGGCAGGTCTCGATGAGGGTGTAGGCGACGGCCGCAGCATCGCCGCCGCCCTTTGAGCCCATGAACAGATAGTTTTTGCGGCCCAGAGTCACCGGCCTGATTGATCGCTCACAGATATTGTTGTCCAGCTCCAGCGTGCCGTCTTCGAGATATGCCCGCGCTTTCGGCATGCGCCCGAGCGCGTATCGGATTGCCGCTGCGAGGGTCGATTTGCCGGAGATCTTGGGGAGTTGCAGGGTGAGCCACGCCTCGAGATCGTCGAAGATCGGCTTTGCCTTTTCTTGTCGCAGCGCCACGCGGTCTTCAGCCGGTTTGTAGCGGGCCTCTTTTTCCACAGCATAGAGGCTCGCGATCCGCTTGATCGCTTGCTGGGCGATGACAGAGCCTTCGCTTTCATAGATATCGACAAACTTGCGGCGCACATGGACCATGCAGGCCTGCTCGCTGGCGCGATCGGCCCCGAATAGACCATTGAAGCCGGTGAACCCATCGGCATGGATCACGCCCTGATACCCCTTGAGGTGGGATGAGGGGTGCTCGCCTTTACGGTCCACGCTGAACTGATACCACGCACAGGGTGGCGCTTGCCCGCACCATGGGCGTTCATCGCGGACATAACTCCACAACCGTGCGGTTTGCGCGCGGCCTTTGGCCTGCATCTTGACCGGCGTGTCATCCGCGAACAGCGCAGGCCCGGCGCGCACGAGTTTGCCGATGTGGGTGGCCAGTGGTTCCAACAGCGTCGTTGATCGCCCAACCCAATCGGTCAGCGTGGAGCGATGCAGATCGACTTTTTCGCGCGCATAGATCTCAGACTGGCGATATAACGGCAGGTGATCACAATATTTCCCGACCAGAACATGCGCCAACAGACCCGGTCCAGGGCGGCCGCGGTTGATCGGGCGCGAGGGTAGTTCGACCTGGGCGAAAGCCTCGCAGCAGGTGCAGGTCATGCGCGGACGCACGATCCGCCTAACCACAAAGTGGCCGGGGACGTATTCCAGCTCTTGCGTCACATCTTCGCCGAGCGGCTTGAGCGCGCCGCCACAATCGCCGCAGGTGTCACCGGGTGAAATGATCTCGTCTTGTCGCTGAAGGTGGTCAGGCAGCGGCGCGCGATTGTGGCTGCGTTTGTCGGTGGCCTGATCATCGGCTTCGCCTGTGAGCACTGTCTGTTGTGCTGCGGCGGCTTCGATCTCGGCGTCTTCCTGCAGATCGAAGGCCAGTTGATCCATGGTCTCGGATTTGCTGCCGAAACGCGCCTTGCGATGTCCCGCCAGTTCATTCTTCAGCTTCTCGATTTGATAGGCTTGCGACTTCACTTCAGCGACCAAAAGCTCACTGACTGCGCGCAGTTCAGCAGGGTCTTCGGGCAGGGATTTGAAGGTCTCACGCATGGGCAATTTATATCCGCTCAACCTGCCAAACGGAACGGGGAATGCGCCAAACCCTATATTTTATTGGACTAACCAGCCCGCGTTGGCCGCCATGTTCGCTGCGGTGTGCGCCAGTCAATGCCTTCCAGCAGCATCGAAAGCTGCGCCGCCGTCATGTGCACTTTGCCGTCTTTGGCAGCTGGCCAGACAAACCGACCCTTCTCAAGGCGCTTCATGAAAAGGCATGCGCCTTGGGTGTCCCACCAGATGATCTTCAACAGATCGCCGCGACGCCCACGGAAGACGAACAGATGCCCCGAATAAGGATCCTCAGCGAGCTCCTTCTCCGTCTGCGCCGCCAGCGTATTAAACCCGCGCCGCATGTCCGTCACGCCCGCCGCCAACCAAACGCGCGTATTGCTCGGCACCGGGATCATGCTGTCAGCCCATGGATCAGGCCAACAACCGATGACAGGGCCGTCGGACCTTCAACAAGAATGCGCCGCCCGTCCGACAGGGTAATGTCCACCCGCTCCGCGCTGATCGCGCAACAAGGAGGATCCTCCGCACCATGCGCACGTTCGGCGCTCTCCAGTGGCGGCGCTGCAATCTCCACAGGGAGAAAAATGCTCTCATCCACGGCATCAACGGTAGATACGCGGCTCTCTATCGGCGCAAATCGGGGATCCTTCAGCCATTTGAAAATCAAGTTCGCATTCATCGAATAGCGCCGCGCAACCTGTGCAACCGAAACGCCCGATGTCAGTGTCTGCGCGCAAATCGTGCGTTTCTCGTCATCCGACCAGACCCGCTTCTTCAAGCCCTTCTTCCCCGCCATAACAAACCTCAAGATGTCCACTATCGATAGTGGACATTATCACCCACTCTATCATGCAGGCAGGGCAGTCACACCGGACGCATACGTATTTTCCACTATTGGTAATTCTGGAAAATTCGGGTTTTGAGTCCACACCAACCGAATGCTGCGATCCGCCGAGCGTCCGCTATGCGCAGCAGGACTTGCCTTCCTGTATAGGGGGGCAAGGCACAGTCGCGTAGGAACAATAGACGCAGCAGTCCCCTTCGAGTGGTTTCAAAACCGTGCGGCAGGACGTGCATTCGTAGAACCACTGACACGCATCCGTCGGCATCGTTTCTTCTACGGCGTGTCCGCATTCAGGGCAGGTGATCGTTGATTGAAGGTTCACTTCGTTCGTTTGCGTCGCCATAGTGCGTATCCCGTGAGTAGTAGAAAGCCAGCAAGGATTGGCAGCAGCACATCGTCTCTATAGACGTAGCCGAGTGCGCCACTGACCCCAAGAATTGAAAACATCCACGGCAGCAGTGGCGTGAAGCAACACAGAGCCGCCAAACCTACACCACCGAGACCAAATGGTAGCAACCAGTCCCTCACTGCGATTGTCTCCAGAGAGCAAACATCGTTCGAGCTGCATCTTCTTCCCAGAGCGGCGAACTCGCGGCTAGTGCAAAGGCGATTGTCGTGAACGATAGAAGGACAAATGTGGAGCGCTTGCGCTTCGCACACGCCCAACGGCTCCACAGTCGGAACCAGCCCCATGCCAGCACAAGCCCCACGAGCACCAGTATCTCAATACGATAGGCGACAAAGGGACTGAGCATCGTCAGCCAAGCTCCGCCTAAACCTAGAATCGACAAGCCAATCGGCAGTACGCAGCAGGATGCGCTCAGCAGTGCGAGTAAGCCAGCACCGCCGACGAGAAGCCGGTTTGGCTCCTTTCCGCTGTCTTGGAGTGTTTCAGTATTCGACATCATGAGTGACCTTGTGCATCCTGTAGTAACTACAGAAGCAAGAGGAGATTGATCACATGGTCGCGATTGGAGAAGCGTCACGGTTAAGCGGCGTTTCAATTGAAACGATCCGTTACTATGAGCGCGAAGGGGTCATCTCAAGGGCAGGCCGGACGCCGTCGGGAAGACGGGCGTACTCAAACGCTGAGATTTCCGAGCTTCGTTTCATCAAGCGCTGTCGTGATCTTGGTTTCTCGATCAACGATGCCGTAGCGCTTCGCAACTTGGCCGATGCACCGTCGGACGCTTGTGAGACGGTTGAGCAGCTTGGGCGAAAACACCTCTCGGATGTACGGGCGAAATTGGTGGAGCTTCGGCAGCTTGAAAAAGCCTTGGCCGAGCTAGTCGCTAACTGTGAAAATGGGCGAAGCGATTGCCCGATGTTGGACACCTTAAGAGCGGGCTTATCGGAATGCTGACATTGATTGGTCTGCGGATTTGTCTGTTCGCGCTTTACGAGTTCAGGCGACGTGCCGCGAATGTCGGCACTGTCATTTTCCACTATCGGCCATAGTGGAAAATTTCACCGCAGCCGGCAGGCATCTTTCCAGCTCCGATCGTGCCGGCGATCGCTGATTTCAATGTGAATAGTTCCAGACACTTAGGATTTTGAAGATTCACTATTTTCCACTTCTGATATAAAGTGGAAAATATGAGTGAGATGACCCTATACGACCCCCAAGGCAATCGCCTCTATCGGGACTGTTGCATTAGCTTCGTTTCGTAGCGACGATGTGGCTTTGGAGGTTCTCGATGCCGCATAAATCACCGTTCAAGCACCATCGTTTTCCACGTGAGATCATCCTGTGCGCCGTACGCTGGTATCTGCGCTTCCCGCTGTCCTACCAAGATGTTGTGGATCTTCTGGCGGAGCGCGGCGTCAACGTCGATCGGTCGACCGTGTATCGCTGGGTCCAGAAGTTTGGCCCGGAGCTGACGCGGCGCACCGAACGGCATCTGCGCCGCGGCAGCGTTGATTGGCATGTGGACGAAACGTATATCCGCGTCGGCGGCAAGTGGCGCTACCTCTGGCGCGCGATCGATGCCAACGGGCAGATGGTTGACTTTCGGCTGACCGCAAGACGCGATGCGAAGGCCGCGAAAGCCTTTCTTTGCAAGGCGATCGAGCGCGTGCGGCTCCACCGGCCGGTAACAATCTGCACCGACAAGGCACACGCCTACCGGCGCGTCATCCGCGAGATCAACCACCGATATGACCCGCACTTCGACAGCATCCGTCACATTGACCGGAAATGGCGAAACAACCTGATCGAGAGCGACCACGCCGCAATGAAACGGCTCCTTGGCTATCGCCAGAGTTTCCGCTCGCTCCGATCCGCCAAAGCGACCCTCAGCGGAGTCGAAACGATTCGGACCATCAAACGCGGCCATATCCACCACAAACAACCCGGCGTCAGAGGCGAGATTGAATTCATCGCCAGCCTCTTCAAAACCGCCACGTAACCACCTGTGCCATCAGGGAAAGCTCAACACGCGCAAATTAACGCAACAGTCCC
>NZ_SMZO01000111.1 GCF_004358675.1 Meridianimarinicoccus aquatilis
GGGACTGTTGCATTAGCTTCGTTTCGTAGCGACGATGTGGCTTTGGAGGTTCTCGATGCCGCATAAATCACCGTTCAAGCACCATCGTTTTCCACGTGAGATCATCCTGTGCGCCGTACGCTGGTATCTGCGCTTCCCGCTGTCCTACCAAGATGTTGTGGATCTTCTGGCGGAGCGCGGCGTCAACGTCGATCGGTCGACCGTGTATCGCTGGGTCCAGAAGTTTGGCCCGGAGCTGACGCGGCGCACCGAACGGCATCTGCGCCGCGGCAGCGTTGATTGGCATGTGGACGAAACGTATATCCGCGTCGGCGGCAAGTGGCGCTACCTCTGGCGCGCGATCGATGCCAACGGGCAGATGGTTGACTTTCGGCTGACCGCAAGACGCGATGCGAAGGCCGCGAAAGCCTTTCTTTGCAAGGCGATCGAGCGCGTGCGGCTCCACCGGCCGGTAACAATCTGCACCGACAAGGCACACGCCTACCGGCGCGTCATCCGCGAGATCAACCACCGATATGACCCGCACTTCGACAGCATCCGTCACATTGACCGGAAATGGCGAAACAACCTGATCGAGAGCGACCACGCCGCAATGAAACGGCTCCTTGGCTATCGCCAGAGTTTCCGCTCGCTCCGATCCGCCAAAGCGACCCTCAGCGGAGTCGAAACGATTCGGACCATCAAACGCGGCCATATCCACCACAAACAACCCGGCGTCAGAGGCGAGATTGAATTCATCGCCAGCCTCTTCAAAACCGCCACGTAACCACCTGTGCCATCAGGGAAAGCTCAACACGCGCAAATTAACGCAACAGTCCCCTATGCCCTGTAGCTGCGCAGGGCGACTTGCCTATTTTTGGCGTATGGGAGTGTGTCGGAACACCTATGACGATCGACGCGACGAGCTATCAGGGAAAACCTATAAAAACGATCGAGAAAATGGGATCTGATTTCTTGGTAACTCTCGAAGATGGATACCGATTTGCCGCTTTCGACGTGACTTCGACAACATTTACATGGTCATCACCTCAGAGTGGCGACACGTTCGAGTGCCATAAGCCGTAATGGCCTCGGCCGCATAGATTGCGGCCGCTTCCACGGCTGGTTATCAGACTTGCGGGATCGACGCGCAAAGGTGCGCATGGCCGCAAGGCTGGACCGTCTTGCCGTGGGGAACCCCGGTGACGTAAAACCCGTTGGCGGCGGCATATCAGAGCTGCGTATCAACTACGGCCCCGGATACCGGGTCTACTACACGACGCGCGGCAAGGTGCTGATTGTCCTGCTTTGTGGCGGAGATAAATCATCCCAAGATGCCGACATCAAACAGGCCAAGGCGCTGGCTGATTACTGGAAGGACTGAGCGATGGAAGACGTAACTTTTGCCCGCTACGACACAGCAGATTACCTCGAAACCGAGGATGATATCGCCGCCTATCTTGAGGCGGTCATGGAAGAGGGCGGAGATAACCCGGCCTATATCGCCCGCGCCCTGGGGGCCGTGGCCCGCGCGCGCAACATGACCGCTCTGGCGAGCGAGATCGGCATGAGCCGGGTGGGGCTGAACAAAGCGCTGTCCGGTGAAGGAAACCCAACGCTGGCGACGGTTATGAAGGTTACGAAGGCGCTCGGGCTAAAAGTTTCGATCCAGCCAGCGGCGTAGCTCGGGGGAATCCGGGGAAGATCACCTCAGACCTCTCATGATTTACTCATAAGCAAAGAAGCTACAAGGAATATGTGAATAGACCTCATGATTGAGCGTTCTATGTGCGATTATTCCATGAAAGGTCTCTGTAATTTGTGATTTTATTTGCAGACTTCCTTGAGACATCTCTCCCAAAGGAGGCATGTTGTCCCTGTAATATTGAAGGAGACACATACCATGCCAACTATACTTGCAGAAAGGCTTCATGCTGAAGCCGAGAAAAAGGGTTTCACTCAGGAGAAGCTCGCTGAGGCTGTCGGGATCAGCCGGGAGCAGTGCGGTAAGCAACTTCGAAAGAAGGGTCTTATCCGTATAAAGTAACCGCGCCATTGAGACCGCAGCTTATGCGGCTTGACTATCGGTTGTGGATGCCAGCGGCGCCCAATTCCACGGTAATAATTCATCGAGCCTGTTGATTTTGTGATCGTGGATGCGGTCGAGGATGTCGGCGAGATAGGCCTGCGGGTCGAGACCGTTGAGCTTGGCGGTTTCGATGATGGTCATAGCGCGAGCGAGGGTTTCCGCACCGGTATCGGCCCCTGCAAATAGCCAATTTTTCCTTCCAATGCCAATTGGACGCAAGGCGCGCTCGGCGGGATTGTTGTCGATAGCGACGCGGCCATCGGTCAGGAACAGGCTGAAGGCCTCCTGTCGACTGAGGCCATAGCGGAATGCCTTGGCCAGATCGCTTTTGCCCGGAATGCGCAGGAGTTGTTGCTCTGACCAAGCAAAGAAGGCCGTGACCTTTGGTTGGCTCAACTGTTGACGTGCGGCATGGCGGACACCAGCGGGTTGACCGTTAATGTCGCGCTCGATGTCGTAAAGCTTGCCGATCCGGTCGAGCGCCTCGCGGGCAATCTCGGATTTTGTCGAGGTCCAAAAATCATGGAAGTCACGCCGCAGATGGGCCCAACAGGCTGCCTCTCGCAAACGCCGCCCACTATTGGGTTCAGGCTCGTAAAGCTTGGCATAGCCCTTGTAGCCGTCCGCCTGCAGGATGCCGCGGGCATTGGCCAGATGGCTGAGGATGTGCTCTTCCTTCCAGTTCGGTGCGAACCGATAGACCGCACCGGGTGGCGCGGCACCCGCCCATGGGCGCTGATCGCGCACATAGGCCCAGATCCGGCCTTGCTTCACACCTTTGCCAAGCCCTTTGTCTTTCTTGGAGCGGTCCAACACCCGGATCGGCGTATCATCTGCGTGCAGCAAATCGCTGCCCATGATGTCAGCCTCAATGCGCTCGATCAGCGGCGACAGGGCCTTCATGGCGCGGCCACACCAGCCGACCAGCGTGCTTTCGGGGATGTCCGCCCCCATGCGGGCGAAGATCTCGTGCTGGCGATATAACGGAAGGTGGTCGTCGAACTTCGAGACCAGCACATGCGCCAGCAGGTTCGGGCCTGCCATACTGCCCGGGATCGGACGGCTTGGCGCGGGTTCCTGCACGATCCGCTCGCAGCGGCGGCAGGACTTCTTGATCCGGGCGATCTGGATCACCTTCATCTGCGCGGCGATCATGTCGAGGAGTTCGCTGACATCCTCGCCCACCACGCGAAGATCGCCGCCACAGTCAGGGCAGCAGGTGCCGGGGTCCAGTTCACGCCGCTCGCGTGGGGTCGTATCCGAGACCCGTGGTCGGCGGCGCAAAGCGGGTGCATCGGCAGCTTCCGGTGACGGTTCATCCTGCCCTTCGTCGATGGGCGCGTCATCGTTTTCCGCTACGGCGACCAACAGGTCTTCGAGCGCCAGTTCCAGCTGCTCGATTTCGCGCTCGACCTTTTCCGAGGACTTGCCAAAGGCCAGTTTCTGCAACTTGGCGATCCGCAGGCGCAACGCTTGAACCAGTTGATCATGGACACGCAATGTCGCCGACATCTTGGCGTTCTCTGCCTCGATCCGAGCATTTTCTACCTGCAAAGCCGCGATCATCGCCCTCAATTCAGCGGGATCATCAGGCAAATTTTCATCAGGTTTCGACATGCGCCTGACTACCAAAAATCAGGCTATAGCACCATATAAATAAAGCAAATCAGGTCGCAAAATCACCCGACCCGCGCAGGCGGAGCGCCCCAATCGGGACGCCGCCAGTCGATGCCTTCCCAGAGCATCGCGAGCTGTGCAGAGGTCAGCCGCACCGCCCCATCCTTGGCGCTCGGCCAAGGGAAACGCCCCCGCTCAAGCACCTTGTAATAGAGGCAAAACCCCTGACCGTCCCAGTAGAGCAGCTTCAGCCGGTCACCACGCCGTCCCCGGAACGCAAACACCGCCCCACTGGCGGGTTTCTGACGCAGCACATCTTGGGCAAGTGCCGCCAGCCCGGCGATCCCCTTTCGCATATCCGTCACACCGCAGGCCAGATACACGCGAACGCCGGTGCCAGGGCCGATCATGCGGCTTCCACGGCACGGATCAAGGACGTCAGCGCGGCCGGGTCTATCGTGCTATCAAAATGAAGGCGATGGCCGCACCGTAAGCGCAATTCGACTGCAACTGGTGGCGACGTATCAGCTGCCGTAGGCTGCCCCGCCGACACTGGCATATCCAAAGGGTAGAAAAGCGCCCCGGCATTGGGCGTCCACAGGCCCTTCTTCTTGAGATCATGCCGCCAGGCGTAAATCTGTTGCCGCGTAACCTCATGGCGTTGCGCCACCTGCGTCACCGTCGCCCCGTCTATCCCAACCGACATGACAATCTCGAGCTTGTCCTCGTCACGCCAGAAACGCCGTCGCTCGACCCCAAGAATTTCACCACGCATCGATGACCCCGCATAAGACACGTCGTTAACGACGTCGTTAAACACGTATCTTAGATCATCGCCCCAGCGTCAGGCAGGCGGTGCCAATGGTGCGGTTAC
>NZ_SMZO01000112.1 GCF_004358675.1 Meridianimarinicoccus aquatilis
GATGTAGACGAACCGGCGCGTGCTGAGATCGCGGCGTTGCCAGCGGTCGTAGTCGTCCCACCAGTCAGCTTTAAGCCGAGAAATTGTCGTTGATGACAGCCCCGCTGCATTGGGGCCCAAAAGTGCGGCAAGTGCTTCGTGAAAGTCGCCAGTGGAAATGCCTTTGAGATAAAGCCAGGGCAGCAGTTCTTCGATGGATTTGGCTTTGCGCAAATAGGGCGGCAGGATTGTCGAGGTGAACCGGACTTTCTCAGCGGTGTCGCCCCGGTCTCGCACGCGCGGCACCTTGACCGGCACAGTACCGATCCCAGTCATCACCTGGCGTTCCGGCAAATGCCCGTGGCGGACAAGCCGAGCGCGACCATCCTCGATCCGGTCGCCGGAATAGGCCTCCAACAACACCGAAAGCTCTGCTTCAACTGCTTGCTGGATCAGGCTGCGCGCACCTGAACGCAGAAGGTCAGTCAACGGGTCAGCTGAAAATCCATGTGGATCGGGCAAGGTCGTGATGATAGTCTTCGTCATGTGGCATATCCTTTTCTCTGCAGAGAATTGCGGCGCGTGAACAACGCCATGATATGCCGCCCCTCAGGGGCCATCACCAACTTTCAGCTATATCTCTCCATATCCTTCATCGCCCATATCTTACTTTTGTTGGCGTCATGGCCTATCGCACAATGCGGGCAGTTCGATGTGCCCTTTGCCTTTGCAGCCTTGGTCTGTTGTTCATAAACAGAGCGTTTCATGGCTTCATCAAAAACCCGAATATCTAAAAGCTTAGAGTCCTGCGACCCGCCCAGAACATATTCAAACACCCCACGCCTGTTTTTAACAAATGGGTCTCCGTACAAGCGCTTGACCTCGGCAGAAACTGCGGCGGGATCGTAGGATGTCATGTGATGGCTTTCATAAAGCCTTCCCCAGTCCAATCCCTGCATCTCTTTCTCAACGTCGAGAAAGACGCTCGAAACCCAGTCGATTACGCTATCGAAATAGTTCTTTAGTTCAGCGATATTGTTGTCTGTGCGATGGGCGCTCATGTAAGTGCCTATATCGCCCTTGCTTACCCAATCCAAAGCACGCTCAAGGTAGTCCTGCCGATTGGCACTCCCCTTGATATAGGCGGACCATTTTTGAATATTTGCGTTCTGGCTGTTGCTGAACTCAGCCTTTGCAAGCGTCACAAACGGGCCGGAATAGATCGCATTTAACAGTTCTTGAGGTTTCAGCGGGACGCCCGCAATATTGATGGTCTCAAACCACTGCTTTATCTGGGTCTCTGTGCCTTCGCAGACATAGATCAGCATCTTTGCTTCAAGGATCAGTGCCTGCTGGTCTTTGGGAAGACTGTCAAAGAGCTTAGGGTCAGGACCCATTGATCTGCTTGAGGTCGCCTGAGCTGCGTGATTCAAGCTCCCGAACTGACGGGGGTGATGATGAGCAACCTTTTTTGGCTGACCGACGCGCAGATGGCCCGCCTGGAGCCCTACTTTCCCAAGAGCCATGGCAAGCCGCGGGTGGATGACCGGCGTGTTCTGAGCGGCATAATCTTCATCAACCGCAATGGCTTGCGGTGGTGCGATGCGCCCAAGGAATACGGCCCGGCCAAGACGCTTTACAACCGCTGGAAGCGATGGGGCGAGAAGGGTATCTTCGCGCGGATGATGCACGGCCTTGCGTCGGAGGCAGCCGTTCCGAAGACGGTGATGATCGATGCGACCTACCTGAAGGCGCACCGCACGGCGAGCAGCCTGCGGTCGAAAAAAGGGGGCCCGGGGACCAGCGGGGCCGCGCGATCGGCCGAACCAAAGGTGGCATGAACACCAAGCTGCATGCCGTCACGGATGCCGATGGACGCCCGATCCGGTTCTTCATGACCGCAGGCCAGGTCAGCGATTACACCGGTGCTGCAGCACTGCTGAACAGCTTGCCATCAGCAGATTGGCTGCTGGCCGACCGGGGCTATGACGCCGACTGGTTCCGGGATGCGTTGAAAGACAAAGGGATAAAGCCCTGCATCCCCGGACGGAAAGCACGAAAGACACCCGTGAAATACGACAAGCGCCCCCAAGTTCGACAGCAAATCGGCTAAATGATTGATATTGTTATGGCGGGGTTCGCCATTGTGTGACTACCAAACGGGCTTCAGGCGGGTTTTGGCAGGTTCAGGGTGTCGAAGAGTTCCAATTGTTCCGGTGTGATTGTCGAGAGCCCATCCAAAGTTCGCTCGCCAATGCTGGTTGTGTGGCGTTGAATGCGCTCGAGCAGATCGAGGGCGGTGCGCGGGCTTGCGCTGTGGCCTTTTGCTTTCAGGCGCATGCGCATGACGCGGTAGAGGACGAGAGCCAGGAAGCAGATCATGGCGTGGGCGCGGATGCGATCAGGCAAGCGGTGGTGGACCGGCGCGATCTCGATGTCGGATTTCAACACGCGGAAGCCGCGCTCGATGTCTGCAAGGCCCTTGTAGCGCGCGACGGCCTCGGCAGGGCTCAGATCCGGTGCGTTGGTGACAAGCGCGAGCTTGCCGTCAAAGAGTTCAGCCTCGGCGATGGCGTCTTCATTGACACTCCAGCTGAAGCGGTCTGCGTTGAGATCGGCCTTGAGGAAGCGCGTGAGTTCGGCTTCCGCGACGGCGCGGGTGAAGCGGCTATACGCCCCGCGGTCGGAGGCGCGGCGCCCCCTGGCGGTCTTTCCGGCATCTTGAGCGTCGAGCTTGCCGACCATCTTTTCGGCCATGGCGTCGAGCTCGGCGATGCGGGCGCGACGCCGATCGCCCTGTTCTGTGGCACGAAGCGGGTCATGGGCGACAATCAGGCGATGACCGGCAAAACGATCCTCGGCCAGCCCGCCCCCATCGAAGACCATGTTCCGGAATGTCTCGACCAAGTCACTGTAGCGGCGTGCCGGGACCGCGAGGATGAACTCCAGGGTTCGCCCGCCCTGCTCGGCGAGGGATGTCAGAGCTCCAATATTCTCGAGGCTCAGCAGCCCGCGGTCGGCCACCAGGATCACGCGCTCGATCGGGAAGCGCTGCAGGACAGTGGCCAGCATGGCCTGCAGAGTCCTGGTCTCGGCCACGTTGCCCGGATGCACGGTATGCATGAGCGGCAGCCCCTCGGCGGTCTGCACGACGCCGAGGACGAACTGGCGTGCGATGCCACCGGTCTCCTTGTTCATGCCATAGGCGCGGATATCGTCGTCGACCTCGCCTTCGCCGTGGATACGCACGGTGGTCAGGTCGTAGAAGACAACGGTCAGGTCCTGATCGACCAAGGGTCGGATCTGTTTGGC
>NZ_SMZO01000113.1 GCF_004358675.1 Meridianimarinicoccus aquatilis
TGCCCTTAGGCAGATCCGCAGGCCAGGTGCCGCAGGCCACCATCCCCACACGCGGCGCAAAGGCCGTGTTGACCCGGCCCAGCACCCCGTTTTGTTCGTGGATCATACGCGGAAGGCCCAGCAGCATGGCCGCAGTCAGCGCCGGGATCGACGGATAACCGCCAAAACCCACAACAATCGCAGGCCGGTCGCGGCGCATGGCCGGCACGGCAGATAGCACGCCACCCGCGATGCGCAGGGGAACCGCCGCTTTGGCCAAGGCCCCGCCCCGCGCAAACGTGGCAGAGCGCACCTGTTCGACATCCACAGCATCCGGAAACCCGCCCGCATAACGCGCGCCGCGATCGTCGGTGGAAAGTTTCACCCGCCAACCGCGCGACAGCATTTCTTCTGCAAGCGCCTGCGCCGGGAACATATGCCCCCCGGTGCCGCCAGCGGCAATGACCAGAAGTGGCCCATTGGTCATGCCGGACGCCGCCGCAACAGATCTTCGATTCGGCCTTGGGGCCGTGTTCGGGTCAGGGCCAGCAGCATACCCACGGTGATGCCGGCCGCGATGACAGAACTGCCCCCGTAAGAAACGAAAGGCAGCGTCATGCCCTTGGTCGGCAACAGACGCACCGCAACGCCGACATTGATCATCGCCTGCATCCCCAGAATGCACGCCAACCCGCAGCCAGCATAGCGCACGAAAGGATCGCGTTCCCGCAGCAGACGCATAAGCGAACGCAGGGTGATGGTGGCAAACAGGGCCACCACGATCAGCACAAGGATGAGGCCGTATTCTTCGGCAGCAACTGCGATAATAAAGTCTGTGTGCGCGTCGGGCAGATAGGATTTCACCTCGCCCTCACCGACGCCCACGCCAAACACCCCGCCATCGCGGATCGCATTCGCCGCGTAGGCAATTTGAGTGTTCGGGCTGACATCGGCACTCAGGTACCCATCAATTCGCCCGGCAACATGTTCGGACGTCCGGTAGGCCAATACGCCAGCAGCCACCACGATGCCCGCGATGCCCACAATAAGCGTCATCGGCGCACCAGCCACGAAGTACATCACGCCCCAGCCAAACAGAATGAGGCTGGCCTGCCCATAATCGGGCTGCATTGCCAGAATACCCACGATCACCGCCGTCATCAGCGCGGAAATTGACCGGCCCGGTGGCCCTCCGATCTCTTGCGCGCCGGACATCAACCAAGCTGCAAGAATGACATAGGACGGCTTCAAAAATTCGGACGGCTGAAAAGACCCAAAGCCAAGCGAGTACCAGCGGATCGCGCCTTTACCGAAATTGGTGCCGAAGAATGGCAACAGGCACAGCGCAGCAAAGGCAAAAATGAATGCCAAAACGCCCGCCCGGCGCACTTGCTTGGGGCTCAGCATAGAGCATAAAAGCAGCGCCACAAACGCCATCGTGCCGAAAATCGCCTGCTTCTGAACATAGTAGAAGGGCGGCAGGCCGTTACGATCTGCCAGCGGCGGCGACGCGGCAAGGCCCAACAGCAAGCCGATCCCGAAAAGCGCGCAGACGCATAGGAGCGTCCAGCGGTCAATCGTACGCCACCATTTTGGCAAAAGCGGTTCGCCCACCGTTACCGGCGCGGCGCCGTGCACCATTTCTGTCATGGTTCAGCCTGTAATTTTGCGTCAGAAACTGACGTTTTGCTCTGCTCGTGCCCGATTTTCCGGGCTTATCACTCAATCCTACAGGATTTCGGCGCTGCACGCCAGCAAAACGACACCCGACGCAAGGACAGTTCAGGCGTCAAGCGCAGCAACGGCCGCGATAAAGGCATCGCCACGCTTTTCGAAATCGGGGAACTGATCAAAGCTGGCAGCCGCCGGGGCCAGAAGAACCGTTTCGCCGTCCTGCGCTTCGGCGGCGGCGCGTGCCACCGCGACCTCCAACGTTTCGCAAATTTCAAGCGGAGTGCCGCCCAGTTGCAGGGCAAACTCGCGGGCGGAATGACCGATCAAATACGCCTTGACCACATGCCCAAGATCTTCGGTCAATGCCGCGATGCCCCCGTCCTTGCCAAGCCCTCCGGCGATCCAGCGGATCTTGGTGAAGGCCCGCAATGCCTGTGCCGCGCTGTCCACATTGGTGGCCTTGCTGTCATTGACGAAGGTCACGCCGCGCCGCGTCGCAATCGTCTGGCTGCGATGCGCCAGACCAAGGAAACTGCGCAACCCCGCTTCAATCACGCGCGGGGCAATGTTCAGCGCCCGCAAAGCGCCATAGGCCGCGCAAGCATTTTGGTGATTGTGGACGCCCGGCAATCCGGGGATATCGCGCAAATCGATACTGGCAACCTGGCGTCCCTTTCGGGTCTCGGACAAGAACCCTTTGCGGGCGAACACAGACCACCCCGGCCCGGCCAGCTTGCGCGACACCGCAACGCGGATGACACGCGCATCGCTTGCCGCTTCGGACATTTGCCCGGCCAGATACAGGCCTTCGGGTTCATCCACGCCAATGACGGCACGGTCTGGACCACCCTCAGCAAAGAGCCGCCGCTTGGCGGCGAAATAGCCGCCCATTCCGCCGTGGCGGTCAAGATGATCTGGTGACAGGTTGGTAAAGACGGCGATATCCGGGGTCAGTGCACGGGCAAGATCAGTCTGGTATGATGACAGTTCAAGCACCACGACCTCGCCATCGGCGGGCGGGTCGATGTCCAGAACCCCGCGCCCGATATTTCCGGCCAGTTGCGATGGCACGCCAGCTTCGGTCAGGCAGTGATGGATCAGGGCCGATGTGGTGGACTTGCCATTCGACCCTGTCACGGCAATGACGCGCGGCGGGGTGTCATGATGCACCCAATCGGCCATGGCGAAAGATCGAAAGAACAGGCCGATATCATTGTCCACAGGCACACCGGCTTCCAGCGCGGCGCGAATGACCGGGTTCGGGGCCGGGTAAAGATGCGCAATGCCCGGCGACACGATCAGACA
>NZ_SMZO01000114.1 GCF_004358675.1 Meridianimarinicoccus aquatilis
GCCGCATGAAATCAATCTGTTAGACTTCAAATCTAGCCAGAGCTAATTAATGCAACAGTCCCCTCGAAAGGCGGCTCTATGAGATCGCACGCAAGCACTGCGGCAACCAAAAACGGTGGCATATCAGGTTGGAAAACCTGCAAGCCAAGACAGGCAGTAATGCGCCGTTGAAGCGGTTCCGTTTGAACCTTCGCCAGATTATCGCAGAAAATCACACGCCGTTCTATCGGTTCGAGCTGGACGAAAACGACCTTGTGACAGTGCGCCCGCGTGCGGCGAAGGTCGAACTTGGCGAGGACATACAAATTCCAGCATGGGCCGATGAGAAGGCCCGCGACATCGCCCGCGAAAAGGGCTGGGACTATCAAGTGTTGCGCGGCAACTGGCTCGACTTTGCGCGGGTAGAGATAGGACGGGGCAACCCCCCAAAGAATGCGGGCGCGGCCTTCGTGGCATATTGCCAGAAACAGAAGGCCCTCAGATAGACAGGACGCTATAAGTCTCGCTCTTGTCCCTGCTCCCGCTTTTTCTGCTTCTCCTGGTTCTTGCGCTCAATACGACGCTCCTTGCGGGCGCGGGTCTTATCCTGTTCAGCGTCTTTCACTTGCTCTTTCGGACGATCCTGCGACCGTTCACGCTCCAAAGGGCGTGAATGCTCGCGCAGGTGTTCAGCGGCCTGTTCACGAGTGATTTTCCCTTGCCCGAGCTGCTCCATCATCTCAACGTGTTCTAGCCCTTTCGCTTGCTGTAGCTCATGGCCATTCTGAGATAAAAACATGTCGGCACACGCGAAGGCGGTGCGCTTGTTTCCTTGTTCAAAAGCATGGTTGCGAGAAACGCCTTCGGCGTAGCTCGCTGCAAGTTGGAATAAATCTCCTTCACCATACGCATGAAGGTTCATGGGGCGTGCAAGCGCGGATTCTAACAAGCCTTGATCTCTGATGAAGTGAGGCTCGTTAGAACGCTCGACCACCAATTCATTGATGCGTTTTGCTTCGTCTGGCGTAAGCCAATTTGGCTCACTCATCGCTTGGCAAGTTCTGCAAGTGTGTTGCTGTGGCGGTCTAGGCTACGCTGTAAACGCTCATCAAACTCTGCGTTTACACCATCGGTTTTTTCGCCAGCCAGACGACGATATTCGTCAGCCGACATCAACACCAAGCGGTCGCGTTGGTGGCTTGTAATGATGACGGGTTCACGCATTGCCGCATCGCTGAAAGCGCCGACGTTGTTCTTGAACTCTGTTGCTGTAACTCGGGTCATTGGGACCTCCTTTCTAAGAATCAAAGTATAGCTAAAATAGCCATTTTGGCTATAGGAACATCTTCCTACGGTGCGCCTCGGGTGCGCCCTTGGCCTCGCGGACGCGACCGCTCGCGCTTCTTACGCGCGATGCGACGCTCTTTGCGGGCACGGGTCTTGTCCTGCTCGCCTGCGTCGTCGGTCTGAAAATTGTCCAGGCTTGCCCGTTTGGCCTTGTTCTCGGCGCGGCGTCGATCGGCAGTCTGATCAAACGCACGCAATGGCTCTGCTCCCTTGTCCTGGGCCTGGGCTGGGGTCTGTGCGGGACGGTCTTGCCATAGCTTATCGACCTGCGCCTTCACCGTATCGTGCTTGGCTGCATCCTCCTGGCGATGATGTTTGCGTAACTGGTCGCGGTCGTATTTCCATGCCTTCGTCACCTCGCGCCCAGCATCGCGGATGGTCTGCTTTTGGCGGGAAGCGATGGCTTTACGCTCGGCCTCCTGCTCGCGGATGAAATCGCGGCGCAAGTCGGCCTTGTCGATAAGCGCCTGCATGACCCCGACCAGGGCGTTCTTGTTCCGTTGGGACAAGGCGAACTTGATGCGGGGTAAGAGGCCCATATCGAAGTCGGCAAGGGCCTTCTTCTGCTGCTTGAACACGTCCCGCCATATCGGTTTGTAGAGAATTTTGATTTCATCACGGCGGAAGGCGAAGCGTTCTTCCTTCTGACGCCACAAGGCTTCAAACTGCGCTTTGCGGGCAGGCTGAGCCTGTTCTTTATCGGCGCGATACTCGTTCCAAAGCTCTTTGGTCTGCGCCTTCTTCCATTCCGCCCATTGCTGGCGGGTTGGACTGTCATCCTGGGACTGTTGCGTTAACTGTTCGTATGGGCCAGATTTTGGCTTTTGAGGTGAAGCTTGCCACGCAAGTCGCCATTTAAGCACCACCGTTTTCCAAGGGACATCATCCTTTGCGCGGTGCGTTGGTATTTGCGCTACCCGCTCTCCTATCAAGACGTGGTTGATCTATTCGCTGAGCGTGGCATCACAGTTGATCGTTCAACCGTTTATCGCTGGGTTCAGAAGTTTGGGCCCGAACTCACGAAACGCACAGAAAAACATCTGCGCCGCGCCAGCGTAGATTGGCACGTAGATGAAACTTATCTCCGCGTTGGTGGCAAGTGGCGTTACTTGTGGCGCGCCGTTGATGCGAACGGCCAAATGGTGGATTTTCGCCTTACCGCTCGGCGGGACGCAAAGGCGGCAAAGGCTTTTCTAAACAAGGCCATTGAGCGGGTCAGACTCCATCGTCCAGTCACAATCGTCACGGACAAGGCCCCGACGTATCACCGTGTCATTCGAGAAATCAATCACCACTATGATCCCCATTTCGACAGCATCCGCCATATCGACAGAAAGTGGCGCAACAACC
>NZ_SMZO01000115.1 GCF_004358675.1 Meridianimarinicoccus aquatilis
CAGGACAACGTTTTCCGCATTTTCCATGAAGGTGCCGCGGTGCAACTGCCGGACGGTGGCTTCGTTGATCTCGCTGGACTTGAAGTCAAAGCCTGCGAGGTCCTTGTAGGACGGGAAGCGTGCCACCTTGGTTTGGTAGGCGATTGACCGGACTTCGCGCTCTGCAATCTCGGCCTTGAGCAATTGGGACAACATTGGCGTTGCCGCTTCGAACGCCGGTGCGCCCTGGGCAACGAGATCGTCAACGGCTTGCGCCATGCCATGCAGCTTCAGGCTGCGGAGCATGATCACGACCGAAGCGCCTGCAGGATCATGACGCATGGCGCTTCTCCCCAGCCTGTCTCAGATCATCATAGCGATCGACATTGGCCTTCGGCGCCGTATCCAAGGCTAAAGCCTCTGGCGGATCGACCTCCGGGTGATCTGTCTGCTTTTTGTCGATCAGCCTGTGCAGGAGGTTCAGGACATGCGTCTTGGTGGGCACTCCGGCGTCCAGCGCGAGTTCTACAGCACACAGAACAGCGTCTTCGTCGTGATGCAGAACCAGGGACAGGATATCGACCATCTCCCTGTCACCGCCTTCCTTGCGCAACATATGATCCTGCAGGCGGCGGAAGGCGTCGGGCATCTCGATGAACGGAGCACCATTACGCAAGGCCCCGGTTTTGCGTTGGATCACAGCCAGATAGTGCCGCCAATCATAGATGACCCTGCCTGGCTTGTGGTGCGACCGCTCTATGACGCGATCATGGGTGCAAACGGTTTGGCCTTCGGCCACCATGACCAAGCGGTCTGGATAGACATGCAAACTGACACGGTGGTTCGCAAAGCTGGAGGGCACGCTGTAGCGATTGCGCTCGAAGGTCACCAAGCACGTCGGGGACACACGCTTGCTGTGCTCAACAAACCCGTCGAAAGCAGGCGGCAACGCCATCAATGTGGGCTTCTCTGCCTCCCAAACATCGGCAATGGAACCGGGGAGGGTTCGGTGCTGTGTCTCAGCCCAAAGGGCGATGCAACGATCTTCCAGCCATTGGTTCAGCTCCTCCAGATCCTTGAAGACAGGCGTGACCTGCCACAAACGGTTGCGCGCATCGCGGACATTCTTCTCGACCTGACCCTTCTCCCAGCCCGCGGCCGGGTTGCAGAACTCAGGTTCAAAAACGTAATGGCTGGCCATGGCCTTGAAGCGGGCATTGACGTCGCGGTGTTTGCCGCGACCAACACGATCAACGGCCGTCTTCATGTTGTCGTAGATGCCGCGCCCAGGCACACCGCCGAAGACGCGGAACGCATGCCAATGGGCATCGAACAGCATCTCGTGGGTTTGCAGCGGATAGGCCCGCACCAGGAACGCCCGGCTGTGCGACAGCTTGATATGGGCCACCTGAAGCTTGACCCGTTCGCCTCCAATGTTGGCCCAGTCTTCGCTCCAGTCGAACTGGAACGCCTCGCCGGGCTGAAACACCAAGGGAACGTAGGTGCCGCGTCCCGTCGTTTGTGCAGCCCGATGCCGATCCGCACGCCAAGCGCGGGCAAAAGCCGCCACGCGACCATAGGAGCCATCATAGCCAAGCTTCACCAAATCAGCATGCATCTGCTTCACCGTCCGCCGTTCCTTGCGCGGTTTGCGTGTCTGCGCCAGCAGCCAGGCAGACAGACGATCCGCATAAGGGTCCAGCTTGCTCGGCCGTGATGGCGTCTTGAACTTCGGCTCAACCGCGCCCTCGCGCAGGTACTTTCTGATGGTGTTGCGAGACAGCCCCGTGCGCCGCGAAATCTCGCGGATTGGCATTTTGTCACGCAATGCCCAGCGTCGGATAATACTCAAAAATCCCATGTCGATCACTCCATATCTCCCCGACCAAATCCGTCGGGG
>NZ_SMZO01000116.1 GCF_004358675.1 Meridianimarinicoccus aquatilis
AACCCCACCTCGCTGGGTGCCGCGCTGGAAGTGCTTGCCCTGCATACGCCCGAAGGCGGGCGGCGCGTGGCAATCCTTGGCGATATGTTGGAACTTGGGCCTGATGAAGCCGCGCTGCATGCTGACCTTGCGGGTCATCCGGCCATGTCCGCGGTCGACGTGGTGCATTGCGCAGGGCCGCGCATGGCGCATCTGTGGGCGGCACTTCCGAGTGCAAAGCGCGGGATGCAGGTTGAAACCGCCGCCGAAATGCTGGACAGGCTGCCCGAGCTGGCGTCGGCGGGTGATGTGGTGCTCGTCAAAGGCTCGCTCGGGGCCCGGCTTGGACCGGTGGTGAATGCCTTGCGAAAACCGGGTCGTAAGGCCCCTGACATGTCTGGGACGAACTGATGCTTTTTTGGCTTACGGCCTTTTCCGATGGCGGGGACGCCTTCAACCTCTTCCGCTACATTACGTTTCGGGCGGGCGGCGCGTTCTTCACCGCGCTGATTTTCGGGTTCCTGTTCGGCCGACCGCTGATCAATTTGCTGCGTAAGCGCCAGCGCTTTGGCCAGCCGATCCGCGATGACGGGCCGGAAAGCCACCTGGTGACCAAAGCGGGCACGCCGACCATGGGGGGGGTGCTGATCCTTGGGGCGGTGGTTCTGTCCACGCTTCTGTGGGCGCGGCTTGATACGCCGTATATCTGGATGGTGCTTCTGGTGACGATGGGCTTTGGGGCCATCGGATTCGCGGATGATTACGCCAAGGTCAGCAAGAACAACACCAAAGGCGTTTCGGGCAAGACCCGCATGGGGCTTGGGCTGTTGATTGCGGCACTCGCTGCCGGATGGGCCATGTGGTTTCATCCGCCTGAGTTGACAGGGCAACTGGCCTTCCCGCTGTTCAAAACGATGCTGCTGAACATGGGGCTGCTGTTTATCCCGTTTTCCATGTTGGTGATTGTTGGCGCGGCCAATGCGGTGAACCTGACCGACGGGCTGGATGGTCTGGCGATCATGCCAGTGATGATTGCGGCGTCTGCGCTTGGGGTGATTGCCTATGCCGTGGGTCGGGTCGATTTCAGTGAATACCTCGATGTGCATTACGTGCCTGATACGGGCGAGCTGCTGATCTTTGTGGCGGGTCTAGTGGGCGGCGGGCTTGGCTTTTTGTGGTACAATGCGCCGCCGGCGGCCGTGTTCATGGGCGATACCGGAAGTCTCGCCCTGGGCGGCGCTTTGGGGGCCATCGCAGTCGCCACCAAGCACGAGATCGTGTTGTCGATTGTTGGCGGGCTCTTCGTGGTCGAGGCGCTGTCGGTTATTATTCAGGTGGCCTATTTCAAGCGCACCGGCAAACGCGTGTTCCTGATGGCTCCGATCCACCACCATTTCGAGAAAAAGGGCTGGAAAGAGCCGCAGATCGTTATCAGGTTCTGGATCGTGTCGTTGATCCTTGCGCTTATCGGGCTGGCGACGCTGAAAATCCGCTGATCTGATTGGCTCGCGCTGACGCGCGAGACGACAAGTCCCCATGCCCGCGCGCAAGCGCGGACACGGGGCCCGCCGCCCGGCTTGACCGCTCCGCGCTGAGGCGTAACGAGGGTCATGCCATCACGTGAAAGGAC
>NZ_SMZO01000117.1 GCF_004358675.1 Meridianimarinicoccus aquatilis
TGTGAGCTCGATGAGTAGGGCGGGACACGTGGTATCCTGTCTGAATATGGGGGGACCATCCTCCAAGGCTAAATACTCCTGACTGACCGATAGTGAACCAGTACCGTGAGGGAAAGGCGAAAAGAACCCCGGCGAGGGGAGTGAAAAAGAACCTGAAACCGTGTACGTACAAGCAGTGGGAGCAGTGACTGCGTACCTTTTGTATAATGGGTCAGCGACTTATATTCTGTAGCAAGGTTAACCGAATAGGGGAGCCGAAGGGAAACCGAGTCTTAACTGGGCGTTAAGTTGCAGGGTATAGACCCGAAACCCGGTGATCTAGCCATGGGCAGGTTGAAGGTTGGGTAACACTAACTGGAGGACCGAACCGACTAATGTTGAAAAATTAGCGGATGACTTGTGGCTGGGGGTGAAAGGCCAATCAAACCGGGAGATAGCTGGTTCTCCCCGAAAGCTATTTAGGTAGCGCCTCGTGAATTCATCTCCGGGGGTAGAGCACTGTTTCGGCAAGGGGGTCATCCCGACTTACCAACCCGATGCAAACTGCGAATACCGGAGAATGTTATCACGGGAGACACACGGCGGGTGCTAACGTCCGTCGTGAAGAGGGAAACAACCCAGACCGCCAGCTAAGGTCCCAAAGTCATGGTTAAGTGGGAAACGATGTGGGAAGGCCCAGACAGCCAGGATGTTGGCTTAGAAGCAGCCATCATTTAAAGAAAGCGTAATAGCTCACTGGTCGAGTCGGCCTGCGCGGAAGATGTAACGGGGCTAAACCATGCACCGAAGCTGCGGCAGCGACGCTTATGCGTTGTTGGGTAGGGGAGCGTTCTGTAAGCCTGTGAAGGTGTGCTGTGAGGCATGCTGGAGGTATCAGAAGTGCGAATGCTGACATAAGTAACGATAAAGCGGGTGAAAAGCCCGCTCGCCGGAAGACCAAGGGTTCCTGTCCAACGTTAATCGGGGCAGGGTGAGTCGACCCCTAAGGCGAGGCCGAAAGGCGTAGTCGATGGGAAACAGGTTAATATTCCTGTACTTGGTGTTACTGCGAAGGGGGGACGGAGAAGGCTATGTTGGCCGGGCGACGGTTGTCCCGGTTTAAGCGTGTAGGCTGGTTTTCCAGGCAAATCCGGAAAATCAAGGCTGAGGCGTGATGACGAGGCACTACGGTGCTGAAGCAACAAATGCCCTGCTTCCAGGAAAAGCCTCTAAGCATCAGGTAACATCAAATCGTACCCCAAACCGACACAGGTGGTCAGGTAGAGAATACCAAGGCGCTTGAGAGAACTCGGGTGAAGGAACTAGGCAAAATGGTGCCGTAACTTCGGGAGAAGGCACGCTGATATGTAGGTGAAGTCCCTCGNTGGAGCTGAAATCAGTCGAAGATACCAGCTGGCTGCAACTGTTTATTAAAAACACAGCACTGTGCAAACACGAAAGTGGACGTATACGGTGTGACGCCTGCCCGGTGCCGGAAGGTTAATTGATGGGGTTAGCGGTAACGCGAAGCTCTTGATCGAAGCCCCGGTAAACGGCGGCCGTAACTATAACGGTCCTAAGGTAGCGAAATTCCTTGTCGGGTAAGTTCCG
>NZ_SMZO01000118.1 GCF_004358675.1 Meridianimarinicoccus aquatilis
GCTGTCGCACAGCCGGGCGTTCCTGGTGCGGGCCTATCCGCTGCAAACCCACGAGATGCTGTTTGACGCCCATTGGCATGCTTTCCGTGTCTTCGGCGGTGTTCCCGGTCGCGGGATTTACGACAACATGAAGACGGCGGTGGATCGTGTTGGTCGAGGCAAACAGCGTGACGTAAATGCCCGCTTCAAGGCCATGGCCAGCCACTACGTCTTTGAGCCCGAGTTCTGCAACCCGGCCGCGGGCTGGGAGAAGGGACAGGTCGAGAAGAACGTACAAGATGCGCGCAATCGCCTGTGGCAGGTCACGCCTGTCTTCACCGATCTGGCCGAACTGAACCAATGGTTGGAGGATCGCTGCGTGGCCCTTTGGGCCGAGACAAAACACCGGGAACTGCCGGGCACTATTGCCGATGTCTGGGAAGCGGAGAAGCCCACGCTCATGGCGCTGCCACCGGCCTTCGACGGATTTGTCGAGCAAAGCAAACGGGTGTCGCCAACATGCTTGATTACCTTCGAACGCAATCGCTACAGCGTTCCAGCCAGCTTTGCTAACCGCCCTGTCAGCCTTCACGTCTACCCCGAACGGTTGGTTGTCGTGGCGGAAGGCCAAACCGTTTGCACCCATGATCGCGTCATAGAGCGGTCGCACCATAAACCCGGAAAGGTCATCTATGATTGGCGCCATTACCTGGCGGTGATCCAGCGCAAACCCGGTGCCCTGCGCAACGGTGCGCCGTTCACTGAGATGCCCGAAGCCTTCCGCCACCTGCAAGATCACATGCTGCGCAAGGAGGGTGGTGACCGGGAAATGGTCGATATCCTGTCCCTGGTTCTGCATCACGACGAAGACGCTATTCTGTGCGCCGTAGAATTGGCGCTGGAAGCTGGCGTTCCCACCAAGACGCACATCCTGAACCTGCTTCACAGGTTGATCGACCGCAAACAGAGCAATCTTCCAGAGGTCGATCCGCCAGAAGCCCTGGCCTTGGAAACAGCTCCGAAGGCTGACGTCGATCGCTACGATGACCTCAGACAGGCAGGGGAGAAGAGCCATGCGTCATGATCCGGCAGGAGCCTCGATTGTGATCATGCTCCGCAGTCTCAAGCTGCATGGCATGGCGCAGGCCGTCGAAGATCTGGTCGCCCAGGGTGCGCCAGCGTTCGAGGCTGCAACACCGATGTTGTCCCAACTGCTCAAGGCCGAGATTGCAGAGCGAGAGGTGCGGTCAATCGCATACCACACGAAGGTTGCGCGCTTCCCGTCTTACAAAGACCTCGCCGGCTTTGACTTCAAATCCAGCGAGATCAATGAAGCCACCGTCCGGCAGTTGCACCGCGGCACCTTCATGGAAAATGCGGAAAACGTTGTCCTG
>NZ_SMZO01000119.1 GCF_004358675.1 Meridianimarinicoccus aquatilis
GCGTGGCCGACTGGACGTGGCGGGTCAAGCTATCGACGACCATGATGATGGATCTCTTGGGCGATTTGCGTACGCGTGCGCAGATAGAGGCGATTGACGTTTTCGCCCGCAATCTCAAGGCGCTGCTTCTTGCCGCGCCAGCCGGGGCCAAGGCGACCATGGGCCTTGATCCGGGCATTCGGACCGGGGTCAAAGTGGCCGTTGTGGACCCGACCGGCAAGGTGCTGGGCACGGCCACCGTTTACCCGTTCCAGCCGCGCATGGATGTGCAGGGCACCCGCGCCGCGCTGTCGCATCTCATCGCGAAACATGGCGTCGCGCTGATCTCCATCGGCAATGGCACCGCGAGCCGCGAGACCGAAAAACTGGTCGCAGATATGCTGGCCGATATGCCCGCCGCTGACCGCCCTGCCAAAGTCGTCGTGTCCGAGGCTGGCGCGTCGGTTTATTCCGCATCCGAACTGGCAGCCCGCGAATTTCCCGATCTCGACGTGTCTTTGCGCGGCGCGGTGTCTATCGCCCGTCGCCTGCAGGACCCGCTGGCCGAACTGGTCAAGATCGATCCAAAGGCCATCGGCGTTGGCCAATACCAGCACGACGTTGACCAGCATCGCCTGTCCCGCGCCCTCGATAGCGTGGTCGAAGACGCGGTGAACGCGGTCGGCGTAGACCTGAACACCGCCTCTGCACCACTGCTGGCTCATGTCTCGGGCCTTGGCCCGTCTCTGGCCGAAGCTGTGGTTGCCCACCGCGATAAAAATGGCGCCTTCGCCAGCCGCCGGGCGCTTAAGGATGTCGCCCGCCTCGGCCCTCGCGCCTATGAACAATGCGCCGGTTTTCTGCGGATCACGGGCGGCACGGAACCGCTTGATGCGTCTGCCGTACACCCCGAAGCCTACGGTCTGGCGCGCGCCATCGTGAAGGCCTGCGGGCGCGATCTGCGCAGTGTGATGGGGGACGAGGCAGCTTTGTCCGCGCTCGATCCGGCCGATTTCGTGACGGACACCTTTGGCTTGCCCACCGTGCGCGATATTCTGGCCGAACTTGCCAAACCCGGCCGTGACCCACGCCCGGCCTTTGTGACCGCCAAATTCGCTGATGGCGTGGACAATATGTCAGACCTGAAACCGGGCATGCGGCTGGAAGGGACAGTTACCAATGTCGCGGCTTTTGGGGCCTTTGTTGATGTCGGCGTCCATCAGGACGGGTTGGTGCATGTCAGCCAACTGGCCGACCGGTTCGTGAAAGACCCGCACGAGGTGGTCAAAGTCGGCGATGTGGTCACCGTGCGCGTCACTGAAGTGGAC
>NZ_SMZO01000012.1 GCF_004358675.1 Meridianimarinicoccus aquatilis
GACCTGCGCGCCGGACGCACCCGGATCGGCCCGCATCGAACAGACCTTGGGGCAACTTACATCGCCAAGGATGTGGCCGCCGCGCAATGCTCCACCGGCGAGCAAAAGGCGATGCTCATCTCGCTTATTCTGGCCAATGCCCGCGCCCTTGCCCATGACACCGGTGCGGCCCCCATCCTCTTGTTGGATGAAGTCGCGGCCCATCTTGATGCTGCCCGCCGCGCCGCCCTTTATGATGATATTTGCGCGCTGGGATCGCAAGCATGGTTGACCGGCACCGGGCCAGAGCTGTTCACCGAACTCGGTTCGCGCGCTCAGCATTTGACCGTCACCGACCAGGATGGCGAAAGCCACATCGCCTCCGCAGACTAAGATCACAGGCGTCAAACGCTTGATCGACACCTGTCATAGACATGTCACACGCCTGATTTCGCCCCATTCGTTGGGGACTTGCGACCGCGCCGCGCCCGCCTTAGACGACATTATGACCCTTCATCTCGCAGATCTTGCGCTCTATGCGCTTGCGCTTTTCGTGCTGTTCCTGACCCCCGGTCCGGTTTGGCTCGCCTTGTCTGCTCGGGCCATGTCCGGCGGCTTCACCGCAGCTTGGCCGCTTGCTCTTGGCGTCGTCGTAGGCGATGCGGTCTGGCCATTTCTCGCCATCCTTGGCGTCAGTTGGATCGTGTCTGAGTTCGCTGAATTCATGACAGTTTTGCGACTGTTGGGTACCGGGGTCTTTATATGGATGGGGATTTCGCTGATCCGAAACGCGGACCGCCAGATCGGATCTGACAGTCGACTGACAAGACCCGGAAAGCTGGCCGGTTTCATCGCGGGCGTTGTCGTGATCCTCGGGAACCCAAAGGCGATCTTGTTCTATATGGGCGTCCTGCCCGGTTTCTTTGACCTATCCGCAGTCACCGGCCCAGACATTGCCGCTATTGTCGCGCTTTCGATTGCCATCCCCTTGATAGGGAACCTTATTTTTTCACTCTTGATCGATCGGGCCAGACGAGTTTTGACCAGCCCCCGCGCCCTGCGCCGCATGAATTTGACGGCCGGGTATCTCTTGATCTTCGTTGGACTGGTTATCCCGTTCACCTAAGCCGAATTTTGGCCGCTAACGCGTGACATTCCCTGCCCTCGCCGGTATAAAATGTCATAAAAATGAAGGGCATGACGAATGGCCAATACGATCACGGCACCCGAAGAATATGGCGCCGATTCCATCAAGGTTCTCAAGGGGCTGGAGGCCGTGCGCAAGCGCCCGGGCATGTATATCGGTGACACCGATGACGGCTCTGGCCTGCATCACATGGTCTACGAGGTCGTGGACAATGGGATCGATGAAGCCTTGGCCGGTCACGCCGACGCGGTGAACGTCACATTGCACGACGACAACTCGGTTTCTGTGAGCGATAACGGCCGCGGTATTCCCGTTGGCATCCACGAAGGCGAAGGCGTGAGCGCGGCAGAAGTCATCATGACCCAACTTCATGCCGGCGGTAAATTTGATCAGAACTCCTATAAGGTTTCCGGCGGTTTGCACGGCGTTGGCGTGTCAGTCGTCAACGCTTTGTCAGACTGGCTCGAGCTGCGCATCTGGCGGGACGGCAAGGAACACTGCGCCCGGTTCGAACGCGGCGAAACGGTGGAACATCTGCGCGTCACTGGCGACACACCGGGCCGCACCGGAACAGAAGTCCGTTTCCTTGCCTCCAACACCACGTTCACCAACACGGAATACAGCTTCAAGACCCTTGAAAATCGCCTAAGGGAACTGGCGTTTTTGAACTCTGGCGTGCGCATCATCCTCACCGATGAGCGCAGCGCGGAAACACAGCGGTCCGAATTGTACTACGAAGGCGGCGTGAAGGAATTCGTGCGCTATCTGGACCGCTCTAAATCCAGCATGATGCCCGAGCCGATCTTCATCACCGGCGAACGCGACGGGATCACAGTCGAAGTCGCCATGTGGTGGAATGACAGTTACAACGAAATGGTTCTGCCGTTCACCAACAACATTCCGCAACGCGACGGCGGCACGCACTTGGCCGGCTTCCGGGGGGCGCTCACGCGGACCTTGAACATCTATGCGGGGCAGTCAGGGATTGCCCGCAAGGAAAAGGTCACATTCACCGGGGACGACGCCCGCGAAGGGCTGACCTGCGTGCTGTCAGTCAAAGTACCAGACCCGAAATTCTCCAGCCAAACCAAGGATAAGCTTGTCAGTTCAGAAGTGCGCCCCGCCGTTGAGGGCCTTGTGAACGAAAAGCTGTCCGAGTGGTTTGAGGAAAATCCCAACGAAGCCCGTCTCGTTGTGACAAAGATCATGGAGGCCGCTCTCGCCCGCGAAGCGGCGCGCCGCGCGCGCGAACTGACCCGCAAGAAATCTGCGCTCGACATCGCGTCGCTGCCCGGAAAACTCGCCGATTGTCAGGCCCGCGACCCGGAAAGTCGCGAATTGTTCCTGGTGGAGGGTGACAGCGCCGGGGGCTCTGCAAAGCAGGGCCGTGCCCGTGCCAACCAAGCCGTTCTGCCCCTGCGCGGTAAAATCCTTAACGTGGAACGTGCACGGTTTGATCGCATGCTCGGCAGCCAGGAAATCGGGACCTTGATCACCGCTCTTGGCACCGGGATCGGACGCGACGAATTCGACATTTCCAAGCTGCGCTACCACAAGATCGTTATTATGACGGATGCGGATGTGGATGGCGCACACATTCGAACGCTTCTGCTCACCTTCTTCTTCCGGCAGATGCCGCAGATCATCGAAGGTGGTTTCCTCTACATCGCGCAACCGCCGCTGTTCAAAGTCGCGCGTGGCAAATCAGAAGTGTATTTGAAGGACCAACTGGCACTGGAAGATTACCTGATCGAGATGGGTATTGATGGTGCCACCCTAAGGCTTGGAACTGGCGAAGAAATTGTCGGGCAGGACTTGCGCCGCGTCGTTGAAGAGGCGCGCACTGTGCGCCGGACACTCGATAACTTTCCAACCCACTACACCCCACGAATCCTGGAACAGGCAGCGATTGCTGGCGCATTCGAGCCCGGCCAGATCGATAAAGACCTGCAAGGCACCGCAGATGCAGTAGCCGCGCGACTCGACCTGATTTCAGCAGAGTATGAACGCGGCTGGGAAGGTCGCCCGACGCAAGACCATGGAATTCGCCTTATGCGCGCCGTGCGCGGTGTCGACGAAGTGCGTGTTCTGGACGGACCGATCCTGCGCGGCGGCGAAGCCCGTAAACTCGGATCAATGACAGGCGCGCTTCAGGATCTCTATGCCCAACCCGCGACACTGCTCAGACGCGACAAGGGTCTGCCTGTGTCAGGCCCACTGGACCTTCTGGAAGCCGTGCTGAAGGAAGGGGAAAAGGGGCTGACTCTGCAACGCTATAAGGGTTTGGGCGAAATGAACCCCAGCCAATTGTGGGAAACGACCCTAGACCCGGAAGCCCGCACGTTACTTCAGGTGAAAGTCGAAGATGTGGCCGAAGCTGATGACATCTTCACCAAATTGATGGGGGATGTTGTTGAACCGCGCCGCGAGTTCATCCAGTCCAACGCGCTTAGTGTCGCCAACCTCGACTTCTAAATCCCTGTAGGATCGCGTCAATTGTGCGCCATACCCCTAAGTTTGCGCGGGATTCCTCAACGGTTTCCCCGGCCTTCTTGTGGTATGGGTTTTCATGAGACAAGCGACAAAAAAGGTCGTGCAAGCCCCGCACCGGTGATCCGGTACGGGGCTTTTTGTCTTGTCTCGCGGCGGCTTTGCAGCCCGCGCCTTAGGACTTAAGTTGTTGGGTCAACTTTGAGACACTGCCGCCCGCTTTGTCCAAAAGCGAGCCAATCTCGGTCCGCTCGGTGGTGAGCATGTTGATACCTTCGATGATCACGTTGAACACTTTGGGGCTGCCTGAGCGATCAGAAATGTGGAAATCAACCGCGACGGGGCTTTGACCACGAAGGTCGGCGGTGCTTTGCACTACGGTAACCTTACCTTCGGCCTTCACGCGCTTGATCTTGATGTCACCGCCTTTGAATTCCTGGAAACGTCGGCCGTACTTGTCCGCCACATACCCGGAATATGCATCCGTAAACGCGCGCAATTCAGATGCGCTTGCAGATCTCGCCGCGACTCCAAGAGAAAAACGCGCGATCGTTGGAACATCAGCGTAACGATCAAAGATGCTTTCAAAATCCTTCAGGATCGCACTTGTCGATTTACCCGAATTAATCGTTTTCTGGATGTCTGCAACCAGCGAGGTCACAAGCTTTTGCGCCTGCGCATCTGTCAGCGCCAAGGCCGCGCCGGGCATTGCCACTGCTGCGCCCAAAAGCCCTGCGAAACCGCGCCGGGTGAGAGTCAAATCATTCACCGTATAGCTCCTCATAAGGGTCGATGGCGGCTGCGTTAGACGTATCGCCCAACTGGAACCGCCGGTTATCAAGATAAATTAGCCGCAACTGCGCGTAACTGTCACCGCTTTCGTAAAGCACTCCGTCGACAGTATCGGCGAACTCGTAACGGTAATCCACTGCCTCGGCCACGTAGGTACCAGCAGGTATATAAGATGCCGGGGCATCAAGCCCAATGAAGGACAACGGGTTCAAGAAAACGTCAACGACTTCACCGACAAGAGCGCGCTGCGTGTAGGGGCCAAACAGTGGCACTTCAACATAGGCCCCTTCGCCAGCACCCCAAACAAAAAGCGTCTCACCGAAATCTGTACTGCGATCTTCAAGGCCCATGGATGTAGCTGGATCGAAGATCCCGAACACACCGACGGTCGTATTTACGAGAAACCGGAAAAAGTTGTGAACGGTATTCTCGCCGCGCCCCTGCAAGCCCGCATTGATCGTGTCAGCGGGCAGACTGAAATGCGACTGTATGTTGTTCAACCGTTGACGAAGATACCCCGGCACAACGGTGCCGTAAGCGCGCGATACCGGCCTGAATACCATTCGGTCGAATTCTTTGTTAAACTCATGTACGTCCCTGTTCGCGGTTTCATAGGGATCGTTGAATTCTGAACCCGGAGGGGAACTGGCGGTGCAGCCCGACAACGCCAGGGCGGTCACAAGCGCAAGCCCTGCACTGCGCCAACCGGCTCTTCTGGAGTTTAACATGTCAATGACCACCTTTATTCCAGCCCCTTGTAACAACTACCGCACACATAGTAGATTCACATTTACTGCACCACACACTCGCGATGCCGTGAGCAAGTGATCCAAGTCAAGTAACATAAGACTAGGACCCGTCATAAAGCACGGAAACACGTTTCGCAAAGGGACAGGACAATGAGCGCCAAAGACAGCGCGGGATACCAGGAACTGGCCAAGGCCCGCGCGGAAAGCAAATCGCTTTACTGGTTTGTCGGGATTTTTAGCGCTTTTGTGAACCTTCTGATGCTGACTGGTCCGATTTTCATGTTGCAGGTCTATGACCGCGTCTTGGGAAGCGGATCAGAAGCAACGCTGGTCGCGCTCGCGTCGCTGGTGGCATTTTTGTACCTGATGATGGGTTTTCTTGACTACGTCCGCGGTCGGGTTTTGGCACGTATTGGTGCCAGATTTCAGTCTCGGCTCGATAAACGTGTGTTTTCTGCCGCAATCGAAGATGCGGCGCGCAGTGACGTCACCGCTTCGTCTGCGGGCGTTCGGGATCTTGAGACCGTTCAACGCTTCCTTGCCTCACCAGTTCTCAGCGCCGTTTTTGATGTGCCCTTCACGCCCATTTTCCTTGCCGGTATCTTTATCTTCCACCCTTGGTTGGGCGTTCTCGCGATCAGCGGCGGGACGATCTTGGTCCTGACAACGTTTTCCAACCAGATCCGAACGCGTGAACCGGTCCTGCGCTCCAGCATCGCGACAGCCGAAGCCGATCGCATGTCTGAGCGACTCAAGAACGAAGCCGACATGGTGCAAAGCCTTGGCATGCGCAGTGCCGCGTTCAGCCGCTGGAACAGCATTCGGACGCGCGCGCTATCGCTGGGGTTGAAAGCCAGCGATGCGCAGGGGGGCTATTCCGCCGGAACAAAGACATTCCGCCTGTTTCTACAGTCCGCGATGCTCGCACTTGGGGCCTATCTTGTTCTCAACGAACAGATGACAGCAGGTGGAATGATCGCTGCTTCCATTTTGATGGGCCGCGCACTGGCACCAATAGAGATGGCCGTTGGTCAATGGGCCCTTGTGCAAGGCGCGATGCGTAGTTGGAATAATCTTGCTGAACTGCTGACAAAGATCCCTGAGCGTAAACGCCGCACCGACCTGCCACGCCCACGCGCCATATTGGATGTGTCCAGCGCGACAGTTTTGCCGCCGGGGCAACATCAGGCATCCTTGCGACTGGCCACGTTCCGTTTGGAACCCGGCGATGCGATTGGCGTGATCGGTCCATCCGGTGCCGGCAAATCCACATTGGCCCGAGCCCTGACCGGCGCATGGCCGCCCGCAGGTGGATTTATCCGCCTAGATGGCGCCACATTGGAGCAGTATGACCCCGACACGCTTGGTCGCTACATCGGATACTTGCCTCAAAAGGTTCAACTCTTTGATGGGACGATCGCCGAGAACATCGCCCGGCTCGACCCAAATGCCAGCGACGAGGACATAATCAAAGCCGCAAAGAAAGCGGACGCGCATGATATGATCCTCAAGCAACCGCGCGGTTACGACACGCTTCTGTCTGTCGGCGGAGGAAATTTGTCTGGCGGTCAAATCCAACGTGTTGGCCTAGCGCGCGCTTTGTATGGCGATCCAGTCGTCCTTGTTCTAGACGAGCCAAATTCCAATTTGGACAACGAAGGATCCAAGGCTTTGAACGAGGCGATCAAAGCCATGAAGGCCGAGGGTAAGGGCGTATTGATTATGGCGCACAGACCTGCGGCAATTCAGGAATGCACAAAGCTTCTGGTCCTTGATGGCGGGGCTGTGCGCGCCTTTGGCCCCCGCGACGAAGTACTCGGTAAGACCGTTAAAAACGCTGGAGAGATCATGACATCCCAGGTGCAAGGAGGCATCTCATGACACAAGAACCAGACCCATTGGACGACAATTGGTCAGCGCGAAAGCCGCTGCTTATTGGTTTTGTCGTGTTGCTCATTTTGGTCGGTGGCTTCGGAAGCTGGGCGGTATTCACACAAATCGCGGGGGCAGTCGTCGCCTCGGGGCGGATTGAAGTCGATCAAAATCGACAGGTTGTTCAGCACATTGATGGTGGCACAGTCGAAGAAATCTTCGTCCGCGACGGTGTGATCGTGTCTGAAAGCGACGTTCTGTTGCGACTGGACGGATCCACGATGCGATCAGAGTTGGCAATAACCGAAGGCCAGTTATACGAAATCAAGGCACGCCGCGCTCGGCTTCAAGCGGAACGCGACGGGCTTGATACCGTCACATTTGACGAAGACCTCCTGTTAATCTCGGAAACCAACCCCGCGATTGCCGAAGTCATGGAAGGTCAGCGCAATCTGTTCTCGGCGCGCCGCGAGTCGCTCGACCGTGAAAAAGAGCAACTGACAAAGCGGCGCGGACAGATCGAAAGCCAAGTCGAAGGCATTGATGCACAGATCGCCGCTTTGGGCACTCAGTTAGACCTGATGCGCGAAGAACTCGCTGATCAGCAGACCCTACTCGACAGCGGACTTGCGCAGAAATCGCGGATTCTCGCGTTGCGCCGAGAAGAGGCGCGGCTCAGCGGCTCGCTCGGGGAATTGCAGGCATCCTTGGCTGAGAACGAAGGCCGGATGACCGAAATAGACATTCAGATCATCGGCTTGGTGAATCAGCAGCGCGAAGAAGCCATCACCCAACTGCGCGATATGCTGTCCCGCGAATTTGAACTGGTGGAGCAACGCCGCGCATTGAAAGACCGGATTGGCCGGCTGGAGATCAAGGCCCCCTTGGCCGGTGTGGTTTATGACATGCGGGTCTTTGCAGAACAGTCTGTCATCCGGCCAGCCGACCCTGTTCTTTACATTATTCCACAGGATCGACCGCTCATTATCAGCACGCGCATTCAACCAACCAACATCGACCAAGTCTATCCGGGGCAGGATGTCAGTTTGCGCTTTTCCGCTTTGGACTCACGCTCTACGCCGCAACTGGTAGGGACGGTCATGCGGCTGTCGGCTGATGCGTTTACCGACGAGCAGCGGGGCACCAGCTACTACACCGCCGAACTGGTCTTGAAGGAAGGCGAGATTGAACGCTTGCCCGAAGACGTCACCTTGCTGCCGGGTATGCCGGTGGAAGCCTTCATCAAAACCAACGAACGTACGCCTTTGGCCTATTTGGTCAAACCGCTTGCCGATTATTTCATCAAGGCGTTCCGCGAAAGCTGATCGTCCCCCTAATTCTGCACATCTGACGGAGCCATCAATGACCCCCGAAATCCAAGCCCGCCTATCCGATTTGGGCCTCGAACTTCCTGCTGCGCCGGCCCCGGCGGCAAATTATGTATCGTTCGTTCAAACTGGTGATCTGCTTCATGTTTCGGGGCAGGTTGCAGCGGACGCATCTGGGTTCATCATCGGCAAACTTGGCGACTCCATGGATGTGGATGCGGGCGTCGCAGCCGCACAGCGCTGTGCGCTCAGTCTGCTGGCACAGGTAAATGCCGCTTGCGATGGCGACCTGTCACGGCTCAAGCGCGTAGTGAAGCTGGGCGGGTTTGTGAACTGCACGTCAGACTTCACGGATCAGCCCAAGGTCATCAATGGCGCGTCCGACTTTTTTGCCGCTGTTTTGGGCGATGCTGCACCCCATGCTCGGTCAGCCGTCGGTGTGTCGTCTCTGCCATTCGGCGTTGCGGTTGAGATTGATGGGATTTTCCAAATCGATTGAGGAGCGCAGCTTGACCTGTAGCATACCGGGACCAAATGCTGTCTTGGACTTAGCGACAGGCACAGCACTCCATGCCCGATGATATGATCGAGGTGACGGCCCACGTTTCACTGGCCGACATTCCAGAGACCGAGTGGGATGCGTGTGCCTGCCCAGAAACGGCAGACGGCGCTCCCCCGCTCGACCCATTTACGACGCACAGGTTTCTCTCGGCACTCGAAAACAGCGGCTCTGTCGGCCCCGGCACTGGCTGGGAGCCGCGCTATCTGGCAGCCCGGCACGAAGACGGCACTTTAATTGCTGTGGCGCCGCTTTATGCCAAATCACACAGTCAGGGCGAGTATATCTTCGATCACAACTGGGCTCATGCCTATGAGAACGCAGGGGGTGACTATTACCCCAAACTGCAAATTGCGGTGCCGTTTACACCTGCAACCGGCAGGCGGTTCCTTGTGCGGCCCGGCTATGAAATGGTCGGACATCGTGCGCTCGCACAAGGGGCTTTGCAGGTCGCCAGGAAATACGGTGTTTCATCGGTTCATGTAACGTTTTGCACCGAAGACGAGGTCGCGCTGGCAAAGGATCTGGGCATGATGCCCCGTGCCAGCCAACAGTTTCACTGGCTCAACCGCGGCTATCGCGATTTTGGCGCCTTTCTTGGCGACCTGTCGTCGCGCAAGCGCAAGAATATCCGCAAAGAACGCGCAACTGCACAGGCATTCGGGGGCACAATTGTTTCGCTCACCGGCGACGCAATTCAACCGGAACACTGGGATGCGTTCTGGGAGTTCTATCAGGATACCGGCGCGCGAAAATGGGGCACACCCTATTTGTCACGTGCGTTCTTTGACCATGCTCAAGACACCTTGCGGGACGACATGCTGCTTGTGCTGGCCCTAAGAGACGGGCGCCCAGTTGCTGGCGCGTTGAACTTTATCGGCCAGAAGACGTTGTATGGCAGGTACTGGGGAGCTATCGAAGACTATCCCTGCCTGCACTTCGAGTGCTGCTATTATCAAGCCATCGACTTCGCGATCGCCAAAGGGCTGGATCGAGTCGAGGCAGGCGCGCAAGGGGCACACAAGCTCGCGCGCGGATATCTGCCCGTAGCCTGCCATTCGATGCACTGGATCGCAGATCCTGGCTTTGCCCGCGCGGTTGCCCAGTTTCTTGATGCCGAAGCCGCCGCGGTGGACGAAGACATAGAGGTGCTCACCTCATACGGTCCATTTCGCAAAACCCAATCGGCAATCGACCCTTAGCAGTAGTCCATGACGGAGCTTCCATGACCAAAACTCTTGCAGACCGCAGCGTGCTTGACCCTGTATTGGACCGTGGCTGGGCCATGACCGACGGTCGCGACGCGATTACCAAGACGTTCACGTTCAGCGATTTCACCGAGGCCTTTGCGTGGATGACTCGCGCTGCCTTGTTCGCGGAAAAGATGGATCACCACCCGGAATGGTTTAATGTGTACAAAACCGTGACGGTCACTCTTTCAACCCATGACGCTGGCGGTCTGTCTCAACTCGATGTGAAACTGGCCGACAAACTTGACGGAATTTGAACGAAAAAGGGGGCCAAAAGCCCCCATGACCTGTTCGGGCCCAAGCTTCTCGGCGGGTGACTGCCGCCAAAGCCGCCTTAGATAGCTTGCAAAAGCGCCTCTCCGCCGGACGTTTCGCAAACGCCGGGGTTCTCTTCCAGATGCATAACCTTGACGACGCCGTCTTCGGCCATCAGGGCGAAGCGCTTGCATCGACCGTGAAGCCCCACGGGGGGTGCGTCAAAAGACAAGCCCATTGCACTGGTCAACGCGCCATCGGCATCCGCCAGCATCCGAATACCTGCTTCTGCTGCGCCGGTTGAAGAGCCCCATGCGGCCATCACAAACGGGTCGTTCACCGACACACAGATAATCTCATCAACGCCCTTTTCCGCAAATCCGTCTTTGGTACGGATGAAGCTTGGGACATGCGCCGCATCACACGTGCGCGTGAAAGCACCTGGCAACCCGAAAATCACCACCTTGCGACCTTTCGATAGCGAAGAAAGCGTGACCGATCCCGGCCCCTCTTCGCCAAAATACAGCAAGTCCGCCTCGGGTAGCGTATCTCCGACAGCAATCGTCATGGTTAGGTTTCCTTCCCTGTTTGCCAGTGTCAAAAAGGGATATAGGGCACCCGCGCAACCCTCGCCAGAACGGAGATGCCAGATGCAGATTATTCCCGTCCAAACGGTGCCATCAGGTCGGGTAAGCCGATGAGAATCGTAGCAGGCCGCTTTGGGGGGGTGCGTTTGGCGGCACTTGGGAAGGGCGACGCAGGCGCGCATCTGCGCCCCACGGCTGACCGGGTCCGAGAGAGCCTGTTCAGTGCGCTGGCCAGTCGGCCCGATGATCCGGTGGACGGCGCCCAAGTGCTTGACCTGTTCGCCGGTACAGGAGCTTTGGGGCTAGAAGCCCTGTCGCGCGGCGCGCACCATGCAGTGTTTGTAGATAGCGGCAGAACAGCTCTGCGCCTGCTGCGCGAGAATATCGCCAAGACGCGGTGCGAGGCTGAAGCGACGATCATCACCAAAGATGCGACCCGGCTCACTCCCGGCCAAGCTGCCGCGCCAGCTACCTTGGTGTTTCTGGATCCGCCCTATGGCAAAAGCCTCGGCAACAGAGCGCTTGCGACCGCCGTCGCAGGCGGATGGATCGCCCACGGCGCGTTAATTGTCTGGGAAGAAAGCACCCCGCAAGAGCCACCACAGGGCTTTCGGCTAGACAGCGCGCGGCGTTATGGCGACACGCACATCACCCTGATGACGGCAAACCTCGCGGGCTGAGACACACCACGCCCGGGTTTGAAGCCCTCCGTCCAGGCACGCATGTCCGCAGGCGAAGCCTGCCACGCCCAACGGGATGAGACATCGCATGATGTCGAAGACGGGCGGGAGCATCCCCCGCCCTGTCTCGCTTACTTCGTGACCGTTCCGCGATACCGGTCCATGGCTGCGTTGGCATCGTCCACCAACTTTGCGCCATCCAGCCCCTTTGCCGTGACTTCTTCGATCCACTCCGCCGTTACGTCGTCGCCCAAGGCGCGGATTTGCTCTGTCACCTCTGGGCTGATCTCAGCAATCTCGTTGCCAGATGCGACCATCGCGGCACGCCCGTCCGCATCGCCCGTATCGTGTGCGCGCCCGGCCCAAGCCGATGCGAACATGCCAGAATTGGCATCAATCACGGCCTTCAGATCATCGGGCAGCTTGGCATAGCTGTCTTTGTTCATCGCCCAGATGAAGAACAGGTTATAGAGCGCGTCATCCCCGGCCACATCGGTATGGCTGTCCGTCAATTCATCCAGTTTCAGCGAGGGCGACATTTCCCAGGTGATGACACCCCCATCAACAACGCCCTTGGACAGGGCCTCGGGAAAGGCGGGCACGGCCATACCAACAGGTTGCGCGCCCAGTTTACGCAGCAACAGGGTCGCAGGGCGAGACGGGCCGCGCAATTTCAGGCCCTTTAGATCATCCACTTCCCGGACCGCCGGACCCTTTTTGTGGATCAAACCGGGGCCGTGCATATGTGCTGCAATCAGGTGAACATCCGCGAAGTCGTCCAACAGATGCTCTTGAGTGTAATCCCAAGCTGCCATGCTGGCCTCTTCGCCCAATTTTGGCGTCATGAACGGAAGCTCCAGGGCTTCGGCTTCAGGGAAACGCCCCGGCTGATAACCCGGAATCACCCAGCCCCCATCAATCACACCATCGCGGATAAGGTCATACTGCGCCGTGGCCGAGCCACCCAACTGCATGAACGGATAGATTTCCACTTTGATCCGGCCGTTTGAGTCTGCGGCGACCTTTTCGGCCCAAGGTTCGATAAAATATTTCGGGTTCGCCGAATTTGGCGAGACGAAATGCTGGAACCGCAAGGTGACTTCGGTGTCCTGCGCATGGGCGGACACACCTGCGCCCAGAGCAAGGGCTGCAGCAGCAACAAGGCTAGGCAAACGCATGGGATTGCACTCCTGATTTTGGCAAGAACAGAACTGAGGTCAGTCCCGCTGATACGTGGGGTGAAAGAGCCCCTTTGGCGACAGGGTAAAAATCTCCGCCCCGTCTGCCGTGACACCGATCGAATGTTCGAACTGCGCCGACAAAGATTTGTCGCGGGTAACAGCCGTCCAGTCATCGGCAAGAACCTTGGTTTCCGGACGACCCAGATTGACCATCGGCTCAATCGTGAAAAACATGCCTTCCTCTAAAACCGGCCCCGATCCGGCGCGGCCGTAGTGAAGCACATTGGGCGGCGCATGAAACACACGGCCAAGACCGTGGCCACAAAAATCGCGAACAACGGACATGCGATGGCCTTCGACAAAGCTTTGGATTGCGTGCCCAATATCCCCGAACGTGTTGCCTGGCTTGACCGCCTCGATTCCCCGCATAAGGGCGTCATGAGTGACCTGGATCAATCGCTCCGCCTTGCGCGGAAGCTTGCCGGCGACGTACATCCGGCTTGTGTCGCCAAACCAGCCATCAACGATCACTGTGACGTCGATATTCAATATATCGCCATCCTTCAGCTTCTTGCCGATATCAGGAATGCCATGACATACGACATGATTGACCGAAATGCAGGACGCATGCTTGTATCCACGATACCCGATCGTGGCCGATTTTGCGCCAGCGGCGTCAACGGCATCTTCAATCGCACGGTCAAGCTCACCCGTGGTCGCCCCCGGTACAACCAGGGGGGCAATCTCATCCAAAATCTCCGACGCCAGTTGCCCGGCCCGGTGCATTCCAGCGAAATCCGCCGCTTCGTGTATTCTGATACCGTCCTTTGTCAGGCGGCCACCGCTGCGATCGTCCACGGAACTCTCCTGTTTCGTTGGCGCAGGTTATAAAACAAGCCGCTGCCGGATGCCAGTCACAGGCTCTTGCGTAATGTCGCAAGCTCAAACAACAGGCATTTGCCCGCCAAACCGCACACCATGCACATCGATGTCAGTGCCAAAGCACAGCATCTCTACCCCTGTACTGCGCGCAAGATCAAACGCGGCCGCATAGGCCGGGTCCAAATCTGCCGCCATTTGCAATCGTGCACAGTCGGTTCGCTGCACCAGATACAGCATAACGGCCCGGTGCCCTTCTGCCGCCATGTTGGATAGCTCGGCAAGGTGACGCGCCCCGCGCGCCGTTACGCTGTCAGGAAATTCTGCCAAGTCACCGTCTCGGCGCAGGTGCACGTTTTTGACCTCGACATACGCATCTGGCAGGCCCGGTTCGGTCAACAGGAAGTCCACGCGGCTTTTGGTTCCGTATCGGACTTCAGGCTTTACGGTTCCATACCCGGCCAGTGGCGCAACGACTCGCGCCTCCAGTGCTTCGCGCACAACGCGGTTGGGCACGCTGGTGTCGATCCCGGCCCAATGCCCGTCCTCCAGTTCCGCAAGCCTCCAGCCATACCGCAACTTGCGTTTCGGATCGTCGTTGCGTTCAAGCCATATCCGCAACCCCGGTTCGCGCAACCCCAGCATTGCACCCGGATTGGGGCAATGGGCAACGACCTCTTCCCCTGTTTCCTCAAGCACGGCATCTGCAAGAAACCGTTTGTAGCGGCGAACAAGTCGAGCGGGGACAAGCGGGGTTTGAAAGCGCATGATCAGGGTTTATACCGCGCCACATGCCACAACAAGGAGCCGCCGATGAACGCTGATGCCCCCACTGCCGCCATGCTGGTCATCGGTGATGAAATCCTCTCGGGGCGCACCCGCGACAGTAATATGCACCACTTGGCATGCGCCCTGACCGCTCATGGCCTGCCCCTGTCCGAAGCGCGTGTCATTGGCGATGATCGCGCCACCATTATCGCGGCGGTGCAAGAATTGTCCGCGAGGTATAGCCACGTTTTCACATCCGGCGGTATCGGACCGACCCATGACGACATTACCGCCGAAGCCATTGCTGCGGCCTTTGACACACCTATCAGCGTGCGCGACGACGCCCGTGCGATCCTCGCTGCCCATTACGAGGCCCGGGGCACCGAACTCAACGATGCGCGGCTGCGCATGGCCCGTATCCCTGACGGTGCCGCATTGATAGACAACCCTGTCAGTTCTGCGCCGGGCTTTTCACTGGGCAACGTCCATGTCATGGCAGGCGTGCCCGCTGTTTTCGAAGCCATGCTCGCTAGTGTTCTGCCAACCCTCACCGGGGGCGCGCCACTGATCAGCCAGCAATTAACAGTTCATCGCGGCGAAGGCGATATCGCGGGGCCGCTTTCGGATCTGGCCGATGCGTACAGCGACCTGTCATTTGGGTCTTACCCTTTCATCCGCAATGGTGCGTTTGGCGTGAATGTCGTTGTGCGTGGGTCCGACGGCGGGCGCGTCGATGCCGCCATGGCCGAACTTATCGTGCTGTTCCCTTCAGACACCGAATGACAGAAGACAATCCGCTTTGCCGCGTTGATGCGGCCCTGACGGCCACTTGGCCCGCTGCACAGACCGAAGCATTGGGTCCGCTGACCCTTCGGCGCAGTCAGGGCGGCGGATCGCGCGTGACGGCGGCAACTCTTACCGGGAACATTCCGCCAAGTCCGGACGTTCTGGAGTGCGCCGAACACATTATGCGGAACTGGGGCCAGCCCCCCCGTTTCCGCATCGGCGCAGCGCAGGCCCGGTTCGACGCCATGCTTTCGGCACGCGGGTACACAGCCCATGACCCAACGCTGTTCTACAGTGCGCCCACCGCAGAGCTTGCCGTTGAACCGCCCCGCCTTGCGACGTTCGACATCTGGCCGCCACTGGCCATCCAGATCGACATCTGGAGCGAGGCGGGCATCGGCCCTGAACGGATCGCCGTGATGGACCGCACGCCATCGCCACGCACAGCTCTTTTGGGTCGCGCGAATGATCACCCCGCCGCGACAGCGTTCCTTGCCGCTCATGATGGCACCGCAATGATTCACGCGCTTGAGGTGCGCCCTGCCCATCGCCGCCGCGGCGTTGCTCGCCACTTGATGTCCCATTCAGCCCTGTGGGCCATGCGGAATGATTGCCACACACTGGCCTTGGCGGTGACTGAAGCTAACATTGGGGCGCGGGCTTTTTATGACGGGCTTGGCATGACGGTAACGGGCCGCTACCACTACAGAAAAGGAACTGTAGATGCCCGAGACGCCCGTAACCGCGCTGAACCTGCCGCAAGTGGATCCACTGCCGGATGACACAGCGAAGTATTTCGCGCTCTGCGAGGAAAAGCTGGGGTTCGTGCCTAACGTCTTGCGGGCCTATGCCTTCGACATCGAGAAACTAAACGCGTTCACGGGGCTGTATAACGATCTGATGCTTGCACCCAGTGGTCTGAGCAAGCTGGAACGCGAGATGATCGCCGTTGTCGTTTCGTCAATAAATCACTGCCATTACTGCCTTGTGGCCCACGGTGCAGCGGTCCGCGAATTGAGCGGCGATCCGATACTGGGCGAAACTCTGGTCACGAATTACCGCTCGGCCAAACTGGATGCGCGCACTCGCGCCATGCTGGATTTCTCGGTCAAGCTGACGGAATCCAGCAGCAAGGTCACCGAAGAAGACCGAAACGTGCTGCGCGCCCATGGTTTCAGCGAACGCGACATTTGGGACATCGCATCGGTCGCGGCCTTTTTCAACATGACCAACCGGGTCGCCTCTGCCACGGCAATGCGCCCCAACCCGGAGTATCACGGTCAGGCCCGTTGATCCGCATCGCTGCGGCATACCTGTTGACGGCTCTGGCCCTGCCCGCCGCAGCCTTCGTGCCACAGGCTCCAAACGGCGCGGCGATAACAGCCCAAAAGACTGACCCTGTTTCAAGCCACGGCATCGCCGTTGGTCCCGCTCCAGTGCTGTCATCCCCACCTTGGCTCCGGATGGAGGGCGTTCAGGATCGCACCGCATGGCACAGCGGCACCCACCCTGCGGCAGCCCTGATGGTGGACCTTGTGGCGCAACTTGAAGCGGCCGGGTTTGACGCGGTCTTTGACTGCGCGATGGCGGCCTGCGGGGGCTTCGATTTCCGCATCGCCCTTCCACTGCTGGATATGCCGGACATGTTTGTCAGCCTTGGCGGGTTTGAATATCGCGCGTTCAAGCGAGCCGCACCGCCCGCGCTTGCCTCTGTGCTTACCAGTCAAACTCCCGCCGGTGCTTATGCCCAACTGTCGGTGATAACGCCGCCAAAACCGCAAAATGTACCGCCGTCGCCCGTTGCGTCAGAAGCCGCCCCAACCGCTCTGAGCGATACTGCCAGCGTACCGCCGGGCACACCGACACGGCTAGCCACCTCAATCGTCGAAGAGATCGAAACCGAAGGTCGTGTGGTTTTGCCTGATCTCGCTTTTGCCAGCGGCGCAGCCGCATTGTCTGGCCCGCCGCCTGCCGCCCTGGCTGACTTGGCCGCGTGGCTTGCAGCTGACGCCGCTCGCCGGATCGCTTTGGTGGGCCATACCGACTGGACCGGGGCACCGTCAGCCAACACGAGCCTGTCACGCGCGCGCGCGCAAACCGTGGCCGATGCACTGGTCGCGGCCGGAGCGGTCAGCAGCCAGATCACTGTCGCAGGCGCCGGCCCATTTGCGCCAATTGCAGAGAACGACACCGAAGCCGGACGGGCCAAAAACCGCCGCGTCGAAGCCGTGGCGCTTCCGCCCGCCCGTTGACAAAGCATTGGCCTTCCCCCGCCAACCGTGCCAGCCTGACCTAGGGGAGGAACACATATGTCCATAGGCGGTCTGAACGAACGCAAGCAACTGGATGCGGCCGAAATCGGGGCAATAGCGCATCTTTACAGGGGTGAAGTGTACCGATCCACGCTGTGGCGCACGCGGCTCGACACAACGACGAACTGGACAGTGGTCACACTTGGCATTGCCCTGTCCGTCGCGTTTTCATCCCCTGCCGCCTCGCCCCTTCCGCTGATCCTTGTGGGCATCCTGATCGTCTTTTTCCTGATGCTTGAAGCGCGCCGATACCGGTACTTCAACGTCTGGCGTGCGCGCTGTCGCTGGATGGAAGTGCACTTTTTCGCCCCTATGCTTCACGACGGCGATTTGCACATGGAAGACGGATGGCAGCGAAAACTGGCCGAAGACTATTGGACGCCGCGCTATCACGTGTCGATGTGGGTCGCGCTGGGGCGGCGCATCCGGCGCAACTATTTCTGGATTCTGTTGATCCAAACCTCTGCCTATGTTGGCAAGTTGCTTGTGCATCCTGAACCACTGACCCGGTTCGAGCAGTTCACAGAACGCGCCTCAATAGGGCCCGTCGATGGGGCCTATGTGCTCGGCTTTGGGGTGCTGTACTGCGCAACATGGGGCGGTATTTCACTCATCAGTTGGCGTGACGACAACCGACGCGCCAGCGCACGGCGAGATCACAGCAGCATGGGGTGAAGCCGCCCCTGAACGCAGGCCCGATCCTGCCGTGCGCTTCAGAAGCTGGCCGCGAGACGCACACCCTCGTCAATCGCCCGCTTCGCATCGAGTTCGGCGGCAAGGGCCGCACCGCCAATGACATGCACCTCAACCCCTTGGGACCGAAGCGTTTCCGCAAGCGCCGTTTCACTTTCTTGGCCGGCACACAGAACAACGGTATCGACTTCGATAAGGTCTGGAACACCGCTGCGGGAAATCTCCAACCCACTTCGCGTAATGCGGGTGTATTCCACACCTGAAAGCATGCGAACGCCCTTCATTTTCAACGCGGCGCGATGAATCCAACCCGTCGTTTTACCCAACCGCTTGCCCGGCTTTTCAGCCTTTCTTTGCAGCAAGGTCACCTGACGTGCAGCCTGTTCCGGCTGGGGGCCATCGGGGGCTAAACCGCCTTGAGCCGTCTCGGGGTCGGCAACACCCCATTCGCGGCACCAAATCGCCATATCTTCGGCGGGACTGACGCCATCATGCACAAGGTATTCGGCCACGTCGAAGCCAATACCGCCAGCGCCAACCACAGCCACACGGCCCCCGGCTTCGGCGCGTCCCGATAGAAGATCGCCATAACCGATGACGTGGGCGCCCTCTTCAGCCGGAATCCCCGGGTCACGCGGCCGCACTCCCGTTGCAATCACCACGTCATCAAAGGCAGACAAATCTGCGGCGGTCGCTTCGGTATTCAGGCGCAGCACAACCTTAGTTTCGGAAACCCGGCGCTTGAACCAATCGACCAGCCCGTGAAATTCTTCCTTGCCGGGCACTTGCCGCGCCAGATTCAACTGCCCGCCAATCGCATCACCACGTTCGAACAGGGTCACATGATGTCCGCGATCTGCGGCTGTGATGGCAGTGGCAAGCCCCGCGGCACCAGCCCCAACGACCGCGACCCGGCGCGGCTTTGCAGTGGGCGCAACTGAAATTTCTGTTTCAAAACACGCGCGGGGGTTCACAAGGCAGGAACTGACCTTTCCGGAAAATGTGTGGTCCAAACAGGCTTGGTTGCACGCGATGCAGGGCGCGATATCCGCCGCGCGCCCAGCTGCCGCCTTGGCCACAAACGCAGGGTCCGCCAGAAACGGGCGCGCCATTGACACCATGTCAGCGCACCGATCGGCCAAGACCTGTTCAGCCACTTCGGGCGTATTGATCCTGTTCGACGTGATCAAAGGGATGCCCACTTGGCCCATCAGCTTTTTGGTGACGAAAGAAAACGCCGCCCGAGGAACGCTGGTGGCAATCGTCGGGATGCGTGCTTCGTGCCAACCAATGCCCGTATTGATGATGCTCGCACCAGCCGCTTCGATGGCACGGGCCAGTTGAACGACCTCTGGCCAAGTGGACCCGTTCGGCACCAAATCGATCATCGACAAGCGATAGATCAAAATGAAATCGCTCCCCACGGCTTCGCGTACACGGCGCACAACCTCAACCGGAAGGCGCATGCGGTTCTCGAATGAGCCGCCCCAGCGATCCGTCCGACGGTTGGTATGGGTGACAAGAAACTGGTTCAGGAAGTACCCCTCCGACCCCATCACCTCCACCCCGTCATACCCTGCCTCGCGCGCGCGGGACGCGGTCGCAACAATGTCAGCGATCTGCTTTTCGATCCCATCTTCATCTAACTCGCGCGGCGGGAACGGGGAAATCGGTGATTTTATCGCCGAGGGCGCAACGCAGTCCGGGCTGTAGGCATAGCGGCCTGCGTGCAGGATCTGCATGGCAATACGCCCGCCAGCGTCGTGCACAGCACCCGTGACAGTCTGATGGTGCGCAATATCCCTAGGGCCAAACAGCCCCGCCGCGCCTTTGAACACAGCGCCCTCGGGATTTGGCGCAACACCGCCTGTCACGATCAAACCGACACCGCCGCGCGCCCGTTCGGCATAGAATTCGGCCACGCGAGGCCAATCGCCCAATTCTTCAAGCCCGGTATGCATGGACCCCATGAGCACACGGTTGGGCAAGGTCACATGCCCCAAAGCCAGCGGGGTCAGAAGGTTCGGATACTGGGTCACTGTGGCGCCTCCCTCAAAGCTACGCCACACATGGCAAGCGGCACGCGGCTTGTCACGTTCAACGCGGCGTCACAAAAGGCGTGTCAGGTGTCTTGGCCGTCTGTGTTGTCCTTGTTGGCTGACATGACGGCAGCCACAAAACGGTCCAGCGTCTTGCGCATATCGGTATCCGCAACAGGCAGATCGTCGTGCCCAGTGACGGAAAGCGCAACCAAGCGTTCCTTAAGGGGGAAGATCGCGCGCCATGCGACATCGCTCAAATCCGTTGGGCGCCCTTCGCTGCGATCCCGCAATTTGAGATACAGAACTGGCCCATCCTCTGCGAACTTGAGAAGTGTCACACTGGCGGCACGGCCATCCTGAGCCAACGCAGCCTGCCCAGCTTCGGACCGGAAGAACCGTTCAAGCTGAGCCGGATCAGGGACAAGCGGCGGGTCGCTGCGCGGCGAGACAAGCGCGGTCAAGACAGCCGGTTTGCCCGGCCCCTCGCCCTCACCGCGCAAAGTGGCGCAACTGCCCAGCATCACAAAAGCCCCCTCGGTCCGCTCGCGCGAACTGGTGGGATCGACGCAATACCCTTTCGGCCCAACGATGGTTACGTCATTGCCAGACACTCTGACGGCCTGCACGGGGTCGGGCCCTGAGCGAAACGCCAGAGAGTCGCCCGTTGGCAAGCAGCCAACGAGCAGCGCCCCGGACAGAACCAGAGCCACCAAACCGGTCGGCCTTACCCGATCAGATGTCGGCGTAGACATGGGTTTCCGCCTCAGCACCGGGATGGGTAACCGCGCCTTTGTAGGTCGGTCCGACAAGCTGCGAGTATTTCCACAGGGCGCCAGACGCATAATTGGTCGGGCGCGGCCCTGCCCAATTGGCGCGACGATCAGCCAACTCGTCTTCGGTCAGTGCGACGGACAACTCGCCCTTGATCGCATCGATGGTGATGACATCACCGTTGCGCAATAGAGCAATGGGCCCGCCATGCGCCGACTCAGGCCCGACATGACCAACACAGAAACCACGCGTCGCGCCAGAGAATCGACCATCAGTGATCAAAGCCACTTTTTTGCCCATGCCCTGACCCGAAAGCGCGGCTGTGGTAGCAAGCATCTCGCGCATGCCCGGCCCGCCTGCGGGGCCTTCGTTGCGGATAACCAGCACTTCGCCCTCGGCATACTCGCGTGCGCGGACGGCGGCGAATGCCTCTTCTTCGTTTTCAAACACGCGTGCGGGCCCACTGAACACCTGCTCTGCTTCTGACATGCCCGCGACTTTCACAATCGCGCCTTCAGTCGCCAGGTTGCCCTTCAACCCGACAACGCCGCCGGTCTTGGTGATAGGCTTGTCCACCGGATAGATGACGCGCCCATCGGCATCGCGGCTGATCTTGTCCAACTCTTCGCCCATGGAATAGCCGGACGCAGTCATGCAATCTTCATGCATCAAGCCCGCGCGGCGCAGTTCTTTCATCACGACCGGAACGCCGCCCGCTTCGTACAGATCCTTGGCCACGTATTGCCCGCCCGGCTTCAGGTCGACGAAGTAAGGCGTGTCGCGGAAAATCTCGCACACATCTTCAAGGAAGAAGTCGATCCCAGCCTCGTGCGCCATTGCCGGCAGGTGCAACCCGGCATTGGTCGACCCGCCCGTGCAGGCCACGATGCGTGCGGCGTTGATCAGACTTTCGCGCGTGACGATATCACGGGCGCGGATGTTCTTTTCCAAAAGGTTCATAACGGCGGCGCCGGACGCTTCCCCGTACTGATCGCGGGATTCGTAGGGCGCAGGCGCACCGGACGAGTGCATAAGCGCAAGGCCGATGGCTTCGGATACGCAGGCCATGGTGTTTGCAGTGAACTGACCACCACACGCCCCGGCCGACGGACACGCGACGCGCTCCAGAACTGCAAGCTGCTCATCCGAATAGTTGCCGGCCTGATGTTGACCCACGGCCTCGAACACATCCTGAACCGTGACGTCCTTTCCATCCAAACGGCCCGGAAGAATGGACCCGCCATAGATGAACACAGACGGAACATTCAGGCGGATCATCGCCATCATCATACCAGGCAGCGACTTGTCGCACCCGGCAAGGCCCACCAGCGCGTCGTAACTGTGGCCCCTCATGGTCAATTCAACCGTGTCGGCAATCGCTTCACGTGACGCCAGCGACGACCGCATGCCCTCATGGCCCATTGCGATACCATCGGTGACGGTGATGGTGGTGAACTCTCGCGGCGTGCCGCTGGCAGCCTTTACACCCATCTTGGCCGCCTGCGCCTGACGGCTCAGCGCGATATTACAGGGCGCGGCTTCATTCCAGCACGTTGCAACACCCACAAACGGTTGGTTAATCTCGTCCTCGCTGAGGCCCATCGCGTAGTAATACGACCGGTGCGGCGCGCGCTGCGGCCCTTCGGTCACGTGGCGGCTTGGCAGTGTCGACTTGTCGAACGGGCGCTTGAGCATGGGATCCTCCGCGAAAAACTATGGTCAAACCGGAATAGGCAAGCCGCGTCATCGGCGCAAGGGGAACCAACCAACACGATCTGGCGCTTTGGTGCGCTTGCCAATGCACCTTTACCGCGCCAGATATCCAGAAACTGCCCTCAAAGAACAAGGCCCTTGCACCATGCGCCTGAGCCGCACCAGGCCCTTTGTCCGCTTCGTCGAGCCGGCCCGCACCCGGCCCGCCGTTTGGCGGTTGATCTTTGGGCTGTTTATCGTCGCGCTGGTGCAAAGCCTGTGTTTGCTCGCAGTTTTCGGCGGGTTGGCGTATTTTTCTGGACCAGATAACGCCGGTCTGTGGGTGGCCAAACTTGCGGTTGCCAGCACTCCGGCCAGCGCAATTGGAGTTTTGGCAACATTTATCCCATTGCTCGGCGGCGTTTGGCTTGCCCTTCGCGTAATGCACAAACGCAGCTTGCGGTCAGCGATGGGAGCGCGTCCCTGGGCCGGGGCGCTGCGCGGCGCCACGGTCACATCTGCCGTTTTCGCCCCGTTCTTGATTCTGGAAATGGCATTCTCGGGCAGTGTGTCAAACCTTCCTCTTGGCCTGTGGAGCAAACTTCTGGCGCTGACCGTGCTGGGTGTTGCTGTGCAAACCTTGGCTGAAGAAGCTCTGTTTCGCGGCTATGCGCTTCAACAGCTTGCCGCGCGATTTCGCAGCCCACTCATTTGGGGCGGGCTGCCCGCACTGGCCTTTGGTGTGCTGCACTACGATACCACTCGCATGGGAGACGCCGCACCAGTGGCAGTTGCATTGGCCGCGCTGTTTGGTGTGCTTGCCGCTGACCTGACCGCAAGATCCGGCGGGCTTGGCCTTGCTTGGGGTATGCATTTTTCAAATAACATGTTTGGGCTTGCGCTTCTGGGGACACCCGGCAGCATCACCGGCCTTGCGTTGCGCGTGACGCCGCATGATGCCGCCGATATCGCCCAAAATCCGTTTCTTGGGCTGGCCTGGGCAATTCCATTACTGATCGCTTGGGCATTCCTGAGGCGAGGGTTGCGCGGCTGATTGCAATTTGCGCCCCTGAGGCTTATTTCGCCCTTACAACGGTGCAAGGCAGGCCTGATGAACTGGATCTCGAACTACGTCCGTCCGACAATTGATTCTTTGTTTTCGCGCCGCGAGGTGCCGGAAAACCTGTGGACGAAATGCGACAGTTGCGGAACGATGTTGTTTCACCGCGAACTCGCCGGGAGCCTGAATGTCTGCATGAGTTGCGGCCATCACATGAACATTTCGCCACGTGACCGGTTTGACCAGTTGTTTGACAACGGGATCTATCGCGAGGTTAAGGTGCCCACGCCACTGGCAGACCCTTTGCAATTCCGCGATCAGAAACGCTACCCGGACCGCATGCGGGCGGCTCAGAAAAAGACTGGCGAAGCAGAAGCGATGCTGGTCGCAGAGGGCGAGATTGGTCGCTCGCCAATTGTGTCGGCCTGTCAGGATTTCTCCTTCATGGGTGGGTCGATGGGTATGCATGTTGGGAATGCGCTGGTCGCTGGGGCCGAACGCGCGTTGGAACGGCACACTCCCTTTATCGTATTTGCGGCCGCTGGCGGCGCGCGAATGCAAGAAGGGATTCTTTCCCTGATGCAGATGCCGAGATCGACCGTCGCAGTTCAAATGCTGCGCGAGGCGGGATTGCCATATATCGTTGTCCTGACTCATCCAACGACCGGCGGCGTTACCGCGAGTTACGCAATGCTCGGCGACATTCAAATTGCCGAACCCGGCGCATTGATCTGCTTCGCAGGGCCGCGCGTGATTGAGCAAACGATCCGCGAAAAACTGCCCGAAGGGTTCCAAAGTGCGGAGTATCTTCTGGAACACGGCATGCTGGACCGTGTCACCGAACGTAAAAACATGCGCGATGAGTTGATTATGATCGTTCGGATGCTCATGCGTCAGCCTCCGGCGATCAAGGGCGAGTTACCGCCTCCAGGTCCGGCAGAGCGGCAGAAGGCACCTGAAAAACCGACTCAAACGGACGCAGGCACGCAGTGAGCAACCCGAGTTCGGACGTCCTCCTTGATCGGATGATGTCACTGCACCCAAAGGTGATCGATCTGGTGCTTGATCGTGTCTGGCGGCTGCTTGAGAATTTGGATCACCCGGAACGCAAGCTACCACCCGTGATCCACGTCGCTGGGACCAACGGAAAGGGGTCGACCGTTGCCATGCTCCGCGCGGGCTTGGAACGGGCTGGCGCCAAGTGCCATGTGTATACTTCGCCGCATTTGGTGCGGTTTCACGAACGGATCAGACTTGCCGGTGATCTGATTTCAGAACATGAGTTGTCTGCGCTGCTAGACGAATGCCTTGCTGCGAACGGGCCCGACCCGATCACGTATTTTGAAATTACGACCGTCGCGGCTTTGCTTGCGTTTTCCCGCAATTCAGCCGATTGGACCTTGCTTGAGGTTGGTTTGGGCGGGCGTCTGGATGCAACCAACGTGGTGGAACAGCCAGCAGCTTGCGTCATCACACCCGTCTCGATCGATCACGAGCAGTTTCTTGGCGACAGCCTTGCAAAAATTGCTGGCGAAAAAGCCGGGATTTTGAAAAGCGGCGTACCGGCAATCATCGGGCCGCAAAAAGACGAGGCGCTGGATGTGATCGAAGAGCGCGCCGCGCGGATTGGCGCACCGCTCTTGGTACACGGCCAGCACTGGCACGTCACACAAGAAAGGGATCGGCTGGTTTATCAAGACGAAACCGGGTTGCGCGATCTGCCACTTCCCAACTTACATGGCGCACATCAGCTGATGAATGCTGGAATGGCACTCGCGGTGTTGCGCCATCTGAAACAACCGGAGGCCGCCCTGACCGCTGCTGTAACGCAGGCCGATTGGCCAGCCCGGATGCAGCGGTTGCGCGATCATTCGTTCGCACGCAGGTATCCAGAATTTGATCTATGGCTGGATGGCGGACACAATCCTGACGCAGGACAGGCGCTGGCCCGAGCTTTGGCAGATTTGCCAGACCGTCCGACCTATTTAGTCTGCGGAATGCTGAACACCAAAGACGTGACCGGTTACCTTCGCCCATTGGCAAAAACTGCAAAGGCACTTTACGCCGTGGCAATACCTGGTGCTGCGGCGACGCTTCCAGCAGAGGACACCGCAAAGGCTGCCGCGACCGTGGGTATGCGGACCGACGTCGTACCTGATGTGGCTTCTGCCCTAAGCCATATAGAAACCGAATGCCCAACCGCACGTGTTCTTATTTGCGGATCTCTCTACTTGGCCGGTTCTGTCCTCTCGCAGGCGCAGTCTGTCTGAAACCGACACACCTCTGTACTGCAATACTTGCTTCGCCATCGCCCAAAGCGTTTCGCGGCATTTCCAAGTTGTGTGACCTTGGTCGCAAAGGGCCTGGTAAGGCAACTTCAAAAAATTGCCCCACGTGAAACAGAGAAGGCGTCGTTCACCGCACGATAAACTCAGCGTGCAGCGCGCCGGCGGCCTTTATACTTTTTAGTATGTCGATCATATTTCGCGGCGACACGCCCAACGCGTTGAGCCCCGCAATCACTTCAGCAAGAGACGTTCCACCTGGCACTTCAGCCAGTCCGGGACCGTCTTCTTCTTCAAGCCCGACCTCAGTGCGAGGAACGACAACTGTTTCACCATCCGCAAACGGATTGGGTTGCACCACCAAGGGGTCCTCTTGCACTCGCAGCGTCAGGTTGCCCTGTGAGACCGCAACTCGGCTGATCCTGACTTCGTCACCCATTACAATCGTTCCCGAGCGCTGGTCTACGACAACGCGGGCCTTGCGTTGTGGTTCAACGCGGAGGTTTTCAACTTCGGCGATCGCACGAGCCGGACTCCCAGCGCGCGTTCCTGCCAAGTCCAACCTGACCGTACCGGAGTCAAGCGCCTCGGCGACTCCCCTCCCAAAACGAGCGTTTATGACCTGCTCAATCAGCAGAGCTGTTGTGAAATCCGGGCTGCGCAGACCAAGCCTCAGTGAAGTTAGCTGAGTAAAATCGAAATCTACCTCACGCTCTACGCGAGCCCCAGATGGAATAACCCCGGATGTTGGAACGCCCTCCGTCACGACAGCGCCGTCACCTTCGGCCGTAGCACCACCCGCGATGACTGTGCCCTGAGAGACGGCATAGATTTGCCCATCAGCTGCATTGAGCGGAGTCATGATCAACGTGCCGCCTAAAAGGCTTTTGGCATCGCCGATCGCAGAAACCGTCACATCGATCTGACCACCGACTCTTGAAAATGGGGGCAAACTTGCGGTGACGAAAACCGCCGCGACATTCTTAGGTCGAAATTGCTCACCAGTGACATTGACCCCAAGCCGTTCAAGGATGTTCGCCATGATTTCTTCGGTGAAAGGGGTATTTCGCAACCCATCACCGGTTCCGTTCAAGCCTACGACCAGCCCGTAACCTACAAGGTCATTGCCTCTGACACCGTCAAATTCGACAAGGTCCTTCAAACGTATTTCGTTCGCAGAAACTGTGCCAGACACTAAGATCATCGTGACGCAAGTTGCGATGTATCGCAGCGCGCCCATCAGCGCAAAACCGATGCAAGTGACAGTCCCGAGACACGGGCAGTGACCGTATAGATGGTTTCTAATTGTGCCTGTACCTGAGTAAGCTGCATTGCGGTTTGATATGGATCAGCTTCAATCAATGCGGCTCGGGCAAGGCGCAGCCCTGTTACCTCTGCTTCGCTGCGAACCCGCGCTGTTTCAATGCGTTCTTGAACGAACCCAATATCTGCGCGCAGTGCAGTTATTTGGTCGGTCGCGCCGACCAGCGTTTCGCCCATTTCTTGAAGCACAGCCCGCTGGGCGATCGAATCGCCGGACAAAAGCCCTTGATCCATCAACGCTGCAACTGCAAAGCCGCGCAGTGTGTCGCGAATTGCTGGATCAAGCGCCGTCACAGCCAGCGTTTCACGCTGCCCCTCGGCGATATCCATACCTGAGCGTGGCAAGGTAGATCCGGTATAACCGATTGTTTCAAAACCGCCGCCCGGCGTGTCAAACCACGCTTTGGCAGCCGCCTCTACATCGCTGGGGCTAGTTAGCCCAACAAGCGCCACTTTAAGGCCGCTCAAGATATCTTCTGAAGAGCTCAGTGCCGGGCCGTCTGTTGCTGCACCCGCGAACAGACTTTGCGGCCCCACCCTTCCATTGAGCGCGGAAATTACTTGATCCAGCTGCCGTTTCGAGTTTCCAAATGTCACACCAAGCTGAGTATCTTCACCGGTGGAGGCAATTTTCAGGAATTCTGGCCCAGCCGACAGAACGATACTTTGCAAGTTATCAAGAGCAGTCTGCTGCCCTTCTGCAAAGCGTGCTGCGGCACGGTTGCTCGCCAAATAAGTCTCATTGAGAACAAGCCCACGCTCCAGGCCCACCAAGGGCGAGAACTGCCCTTTTAGGGATGCACTCAAGTCAGCCTTGAGGCCTGAGTTCATTTCTTGGGTCAGACGATTTAGGTTCGTTTTCACATCAACGGTATCGCGACGCAGGCGCGTTGCCTGCGCCATGTCACCAAGATTTGCAAGTTTCATCGTCAGATCTCCATCAACAAGTCGAGCATCGTTTGCGACGCTGAAATGACTTTCGCGTTCGCGGCGTAGGATTGTTCGATCAGCAGCAATCGCTGCATCTCGGCATCGCTATCGACTCCGTTCGCCTGAAGGCGAGTATTCAATGCCTCTGCGCGCGCCGCGGCGTGAGCCGTCACCCCTTCAAGTGTATCGCGGACCATTGCCACAGAACTCAGCACGGCAGCGGCCACACCTGAAGCCGTTCGAACACCCGAGGGAAACCCACCTGACACGGGTGGCGCCAGAGCCGAAAAAGCATCAGCCAATCGCTGTAATCCCGCCCCATCGCCCACAGCGCCAACGCTCGCGGCGCCGAGACCATCGCGCAACCGCCATGCAGCCCCACCTTGATCGGGATCAACGAGACTATTGACCTCAAGCCGCCGGGATAGACCGATCTCGTCCGCAGGATCAAAAGTCGCGCCTGCATCTGTCAACAGGCCTGGAGACCCAGGCGCAAGCGTAGGATCAACACCGGGAACCTGAAACCGTTCCAAAATGTCTCGAGCAAATCCGTCGAGCCGCTCTTGCGCCATCGTGCCGTACGTATCGCGCACATCAAGCTGACCCTCGAGAGCCCCCCCGGACAGCAGGTGCATTTCGCGGTCCAAGTCCAACGGGACACCGTTTACTGTAAGCCCAGATAGAGTTCCGCCATCAAGCGTTTGAAATTCTGTAACGACGTTGGAGCCCTGAAATCCAATCACTGGTGCCGGCCCGTCCATCAAGATGCCGCCTTCTGACATCAGCGCAACGGTGCCATTGCCCTTGTCGACCTCGCGAACCGGGACAAGCTCTGAAATACGATCAATCAGCAGCTGCCTTTCGTCCAACAGCCCACCGCCATTTTCACCGCGCAAGATGGCGCGGCGGATGTCTTCATTCAGATCCTCCAACCGAGCGAAATCTGAATTCAGTTGCGACACAGCTTCACCGATAGCTGCATCTGCGCGGCCACGTTCCGTTTGGATCGCGGCACCAACATCCCCGATCCTGCTGGCCAATTGCCCAAGGCGGCTCACCGCTTGTTCAAGGATCGCGCCAGACTCCGGTTGCGCAGCCGCAGCAACAAAGCTGCTTTCAACGTCTGTCACAAGATCCGATAGTGAAAGCGGGCTGCCCGGCTCACCAATCGCATCTTCGATAGACGATAGAAAATCCACTTGGACCTGCCCTTGGGACACCGCGCCAACGGCACTGCGCCGGTCCGTCAAAACAGTCTGGTCCATAATCCGAACTTCGCCAGACACCAGCACGCCACCGGTCCCTGATCGGGCAGTAAGTTCCAATTCTCGCCGGGCGTAACCATCCGTCATTGCGTTGGCGAGGTTGTTTGAAACCGTTGCAGCGCCCCGACTGGCAGCGGCGAGCCCGGAAAGGGCTGTATTCATCGCACCTGTGATGGACATTATCAGCCCCTTTCAGACTCTTATCGCTTGATATTGGTGGTTTCTTGCAGCATCTCGTCCACGGTCTGAATGACCTTGGCGTTGGATGAATATGCGCGCTGAGTTTGAATCAGATCGGTGAGTTCCGACGCCACGTCAGTGGTGGATTCTTCCCTGGCGTAGTTGACCAAATCACCAGTAGGGCCATCGCCCGCATCCCACATGAAGTAGGCACCGCTATCGTTAGAGATTTGATAGGTCTGACTGTCTAGCGCAAGCAGCCCATTAGGGTTGGGCATATCGATCAATGGCACCTGATAGACGGTACGGACTGCGCCATTATCGTACATTGCCTGAACCATGCCGTTTGCGTCGATGTCGACCGAGATCATGTTGCCAACGGGGGCGCCATTCTTGTTGATCACGACAGGCGAGAATGCATCGGACAGTTGGGTCAAGCCTTGGCTACTGCCGGGCACACCAATTGCGATCTCCATTGGGCCGCCAGCGACATTTACCGAGAACTCCCCTGTACTTGGATCATACGCACCGCCCGTTACAGTTGTTACAGATGAAATCGTTCCGCCAGCTGTCCGCGAGTCATCGAATGTTATCACATACTCGCCCACTACAGCGCCGGCTTGCGCACCGTCTGTGATCTGCATGGTCCACTGGTTTGATGCAGGATCAGTTGGTCCAGTCGGAACGGTCGGCGTAAAACTCACCCCTACAGTTTCTGACGTGCCCACATTGTTGTAGTACTCGATTGAGAGGTTCTCGACATCACCTGGCGCTCCTGCCTGTGTCCCGGTCGCAGGAAGGTTCGCGATGACCTCCATCTTCGTCGTCGGCTCACCTACAAATTCGTTTACATTGAGCTGAATTGGTTCAAGCCCTGCAGGCGTATCGCGCGGAAAATTCGGGATGGTACCGTCGTCCGCCGCGGGCCATCCCATCAAGATCAGCCCGGCGGCACTTTTCAGGTAACCTTGCTCATCCGTGCGAAACGATCCCGTTGTCTGAAGCAACATCGGTGCATTGCCGTTGCCGGTATTAACTGCCGATTCTTGCGTCACCGGGATCATTCCACGGCCTCGTACGGCTATGTCAGTGGAATTGCTGGTCCCGACCAGCGACCCACGATCACTGACCAGTTTTTGAGTCGTCGTTCGAACCCCACCCGCAGAGTACGATCCGCTCGAACTGCCGATCACCATTGAGTGGAAATCAGCTTCGGACCGCTTGTACCCATAGGTCGCGGAGTTCGCGATATTGTCGGATATCACGCTCAGCTTACTGGCGTTCGCCTTAAGCCCCATGACCCCAGCGTTCAATGACGACGAAATTGACATGCCTGCGCCTTCCTGCTCCAGAAACATTCACTGGACACAGAGCTAGGCACATGACCCTAATTCAGGCTTAACAGATAAAATTTGAGGAATTTACCTTGGCAGATTTCGCCGAACGTCGCGCCAAGTGCTCTGCCCCAAGCTGTTTCATCCAACCGGCAAGAAGACCGCGCCAGACCTAAAGTTCATGCCGCGACGGCGTTCTTTACGCACTTTCGATATCACGGGGGTCACGATGTGTTGACCTGATCAATGTCATGCGCGACGCCACCCTCAACTCAAGTTCGGGGCTCAACTGCCGCCGCAACCAAGAAAAAACCGAACCAGAACCACCGTCACGACCAAGTACTTACAGCGATCAATTATTGATTGGGCACTCCGGCACCCAGTTCAACCAAAACGCGGCTTGCAAGATTTGCCTAAGCGCTTTTGCGCACCTGCTGGGCGGCATGTTTCAGCCGCCCAAGCGCGCCTCTATTTATCGACTTCGATGACCCGAAGGCTCAATTCCCGCAACTGTTCGTTTGCAGGTTCGGAGGGAGCCGCCATCATCAGGTCTTCGGCACGCTGGTTCATCGGGAACATGATAACTTCGCGAATATTCGCTTCGTCTGCCAGCAACATCACGATACGGTCGATTCCCGCAGCGCACCCCCCGTGCGGCGGCGCCCCGTATTTGAACGCGTTGACCATGCCGCCAAACCGCTTTTCTACTTCGTCGCTGCCGTAACCCGCGATCTCAAACGCTTTGAACATGATCTCGGGCTTGTGATTTCGGATCGCGCCAGACACCAATTCGTACCCGTTGCACGCCAAATCATACTGATATCCCAACACCTTGAGGGGATCACCCTCTAGGGCCTCCATACCGCCTTGCGGCATGGAAAACGGATTGTGTTCAAAGTCGATCTTACCGGTTTCTTCGTCTTTCTCGTAGATCGGGAAATCGACGATCCAGGCAAAGGCGAAACGGTCCGTGTCGGTCAGTTTCAACTCGTCCCCGATGACGGTTCGCGCCCGGCCCGCAACGGCCTGAAAGTCCTTCGGCTTGCCACCAAGGAAAAACGCGGCATCGCCGACGCCAAGGCCAAGCTGCTGGCGGATCGCCTCGGTCCGTTCCGGGCCGATATTCTTGGCGAGCGGGCCCGCGGCTTCCATCCAATTTCCTCCCTCAAGAGGAATTTTGTCTGCCTTCCATTGTCCGTCAAGTTTCATGGCAAGCGCGTGCGCGTGGTTTGCGACTTCGGGAGGACCGAACTCTCGCCCGCCGAGCTGTTCATAGGTGGGCTGCTCAGCCTCTCGCCAGAAAATATACCCCATCCCCGGCAGGCCCTGTTCCTGCGCGAACTTGTTCATCCGGTCGCAGAATTTCCGGCTACCACCCTTGGGCGCTGGAATTGCGCGAATTTCGGTGCCGTCCTGTTCCAGCAGCTTCGCGAAGATCGCGAAGCCACTATCGCGGAAGTGGTCGGAGACCACTTGCATCTTGATCGGGTTGCGCAGGTCCGGCTTGTCGGTGCCATACCACAGCGCCGCATCGCGATAGCTGATCTGCGGCCAGTCGGTATCGACCTTGCGGCCCTTGCCGAACTCTTCGAAGATACCGCCGATCACCGGCTGAATTGCATCGAACACATCCTGCTGCGTGACAAAGGACATTTCCAAGTCGAGCTGATAGAAATCGGTAGGCGACCGGTCGGCGCGCGGATCTTCGTCACGGAAGCAAGGCGCGATCTGGAAATATTTGTCAAAGCCGGACACCATGATCAGTTGCTTGAACTGCTGCGGGGCTTGCGGCAACGCATAGAACTTGCCCGGGTGCAGGCGCGACGGCACCAAAAAGTCGCGCGCACCTTCGGGGCTGGATGCCGTAATGATCGGTGTCTGGAATTCAGTAAAACCGCTGTCCCACATCCGGTTACGGATCGACCGCACAACGTTGCTGCGCATCATGATGTTGTCGTGCAGGCTTTGACGGCGCAGATCGAGATAGCGATACTTCAACCGGGTTTCTTCCGGGTAATCCTGATCGCCGAAGACCGGCAGCGGCAGCTCGTCCGCGGCACCCAGAACTTCCAGATCCTTGATGTAGACTTCGATCTCGCCGGTGGGCAGCTTGGCATTCACAAGGCTTTCGTCGCGGGCCTTCACCACACCATCGATCCGAATACACCATTCAGACCGCACCTTTTCAACTTCGGAAAAGACCGGGCTGTCACTATCCGCCAGCACCTGAGTCATACCGTAGTGATCGCGCAGGTCGATGAACAAAACCCCGCCATGATCGCGCACCCGATGCACCCATCCTGAAAGGCGGACAGTTTGGCCCACATGAGCTTTGTTCAGATCGGCGCAGGTCTGGCTGCGATAGGCGTGCATGGCGAATGTCCCGGCTACGTAAGGTTCGGGCCGATACACAGCGCATCACCGGCGAAGTCAAGGCTGGGCGACGGCAAGGAGCAAGCAATCGCAACTCAGAAAGCCAGGAGGCCCACATACCGGGCCTCGCTTTTGTCCCAAAAGCAACCACCTTCGCCCGCAAGGACCGGCGACATGCCAACCGCTTGCTTGTTGATCATATGGAACAAATGGCACGAAAATGCAGCCTGCTCATGAAACCCGGTCGCAGGATGAACACCTCGCCAGCCTATTTGGTTCTCTATCTTATGGATGGGTCGGAAAAAATGTGTCTCCGCCCGATCCTCTGGCGTTCTACAGGCCGAAAACCCAGCTATCGTGTTGAACTTTGGGGCCGCATATTTGCCCCGGAGGCTGCTTCAAAAAACCGGCTGATGTGACAGCCTCATTTTGGGCGAGAATCTGTTTCCGAATGCGTTTATTGCCTAGCAGGCTTGTGGCCAAGGTGCCGTCCGGATAAGCAACGGCACGGCTGTAATTTGGCCCATTCGATCAGGAAAGGAGCCTTTGATGGAAAAGTTCACGAAATTGACAGGCATCGCGGCCCCACTGCCGTTGATCAACGTCGACACAGACATGATCATACCCAAGCAATTTCTGAAGACCATCAAGCGGTCTGGACTGGGCGTGAACCTGTTTGACGAAATGCGCTATGATGACGATGGCAAGGAAATCCCTGATTTCGTTTTGAACAAACCTGCGTATCGCGATGCTCAGATCCTCGTGTCCGGCGAGAATTTCGGCTGCGGATCGTCGCGTGAACATGCCCCTTGGGCGTTGCTCGACTTTGGTATTCGGGTCGTGATCGCACCAAGCTATGCCGATATCTTCTTTAACAACTGCTTCAAGAACGGCATCCTGCCCATCGTGTTGCCACAAGAAGACGTCGACAAGCTGATGGATGACGCGGCTCGCGGCGCGAATGCCACCGTCACGGTCGATCTCGAGAACCAGACAATCAGCGGTCCAGACGGCGGAACCATTGAATTCGATGTTGACCCTTTCCGTAAGCATTGTTTGCTCAATGGCTTGGACGACATTGGCCTGACGCTTGAAAAAGCCGCATCCATCGATGCATTCGAGAAAGAGGCATCTGCCGCGCGCCCTTGGGTTTGAACTTAAGGCTATCAGCAAGGCATCGGTGCGCGGCGAAAACGGCACCTTTCTGGCTCTTGTAAGGCATTCTTAAGAAAGCTGCGGGCAACCTTGTCACATGGTTGTCCGTTTTCTTTTCCTTGTCCTTTGGGCTCTCGCCACTCCAGGATTGGCGATTGCCGACACACTTCGGCTTGCGGTCTATTCGGTTGAACTGGATCGCAAGGGGCCGGGTCTGTTGCTGCGGGATATTCGCCGCGGCGACCCGCAAGCCGACGCTGCAGCCCGCATTATCGCCACAACGGCGCCGGACATTCTGGTGCTGCTGCGCTTTGACTATGATGCCGGACTGCTGGCTTTGTCGGCATTTGCCGATCTGCTTGCGGAACAGGGGGCGATATACCCCCATCGTTTCGCGCTGCGTCCGAATTCGGGGCATATGACCGATCTCGATCTGGATGGGGACGGCCGATTGCGCGGGGCGCGCGACGCACAAGGGTATGGCTTGTTTGCGGGAAGCAGGGGGATGGCAATCCTGTCGCGTCTACCGATCGACGACACTGGGGTACGTGATTTCTCGCAATTTTTGTGGCGGGAACTTCCCGGCGCTTCGCTGCCGACCATGAACGGCACTCCCTTTCCAAGCCCAGCGGCGCAACAGGCACAACGCTTGTCATCAACCGGGCATTGGGACATCCCTATCATCTTGCCGAATGGCGGGGGTTTGAACCTGCTTGTGTATCACGCAACTGCTCCTGTTTTCGACGGCCCGGAAGATCGCAACGGCCTGCGTGGACGAGACGAGACTCGCTTCTGGACGCTGTTTTTGAACCGCGCGCTGGATTGGCCGCCACCCAAGAATCCATCTGTTGTGATGGGCATTTCCAACATTGACCCAAAGGGCGGCGATGGACACCGGGCTGCGATGACTGAACTGCTTGCCCATCCTTCGCTGCAGGACCCAAGGCCGACAAGCCGAGGCGCTGCCGCGGGCGGCTTCAGACCTGCGCATATTGCCGAAGCCGATACAGCCGCTTGGGACGCAGAAGGTGAACCGGGAAATTTGCGGGTGGACTACATTTTACCAGACGCACGCCTTGAAGTGGCAGGTTCGGGGGTTTTCTGGCCAGCACCGGACGACAGTTCGGCTGCGTTGCTGGGCGCTGATGGGCGAGGCGCATCCCGGCATCGGCTGGTTTGGGTCGATGTTGTTATTCCCCCAGGGAACACAGGCTTTCTTGACCCTTCCGGGGGGAGCGGCTAGGCACCCGCAAACCCACCGTGAAAAGGACGCCTTCCATGACCAATCCATCCCTGTTGATCCTGCCTGGCGACGGAATCGGCCCAGAGGTTATGGCCGAAGTGCGTCGCATCATCGGCTGGTACGGCGAAAAACGCGGCATGCATTTCGATGTAAGCGAGGATCTGGTAGGCGGGGCAGCCTATGACGCACACGGCACGCCCCTGACCGATGCCACGATGGAAAAAGCACAGAACGTCGATGCGGTTTTGCTTGGCGCGGTCGGTGGACCGAAATACGACGTACTCGATTTCAGCGTAAAGCCAGAGCGAGGCCTGCTTCGGTTGCGCAAGGAAATGGACCTGTTCGCCAATTTACGTCCGGCGCAGTGTTTTGATGCGCTCGCCGACTTCTCGTCGCTCAAGCGCGACGTTGTTGCCGGCCTCGACATCATGATCGTGCGGGAATTGACCTCGGGCATCTACTTTGGTGAGCCGCGCGGTATCATTCAAGAAGGCAACGAACGCGTCGGTATCAACACCCAGCGTTACACCGAAAGCGAGATTGAACGCGTGGCCCGGTCCGCGTTCGAATTGGCGCGCCGCCGCGGCAACAAGGTTTGCTCGATGGAGAAGGCAAACGTGATGGAGTCCGGCGTACTTTGGCGCGAGGTTGTCACTAAGATTGGCGAAACCGAGTATCCCGATGTCGAACTGTCGCACATGTATGCTGATGCCGGCGCGATGCAGCTTTGTCGCTGGCCCAAACAGTTTGACGTCATCGTGACCGACAACCTTTTTGGGGATCTTTTGTCGGATGCGGCCGCGATGTTGACCGGCAGCCTTGGCATGCTGCCATCGGCGAGCCTTGGGGCGCCAATGGCAAATGGTCGCCCAAAAGCGCTGTATGAACCGGTGCACGGTTCCGCCCCGGACATTGCCGGCCAAGCCAAAGCAAACCCCATTGCTTGTATCCTGAGCTTTGCCATGGCGCTTCGCTATTCCTTTGACCAAGGCGCGGAAGCAGACCGTTTGGAAGCCGCGGTCGAGACAGTTTTGGCTGACGGGGTGCGGACGGCAGATCTTATGCAAAACGAGGGCGAAACACCGGTATCCACGTCCGGTATGGGCGACGCCGTATTGGCAGCGCTTGACGCAAGCCTCTGAACGCCGAGGGGCCGCTATGAAAATGCGGCCCCTTGATCGGACTGGGCAGGGACGATAGCACCGAGATAGTTGCTGCGGAGCCTGCCATGAACTTCCGTCATTTATCCCCAAATGTACGGGGCGCCCTTTTCGCATTGGGTGCTTTTTCTGTTTTTTCGTCCCATGACGTGCTGGTCAAACTGCTTGGCGGAACTTATTCGCCGATCCAAGTTGTGTTCTTCAGTGTTCTGTTCAGCTTTCCAATTCTGACCTTGTTGCTTGTACGCAGCAAAACGGAAAGCCATATGCGCCCAAAGCACCCGTGGTGGAGCCTTGCGCGGGCCATCGCGGCGATCATTACCGGCTTTTGCGCCTTCACTGCATTTTCACTTTTGCCACTCGCGCAGACCTACGCACTTTTGTTTGCAACGCCTTTGCTGATTACGGTTCTGTCCATACCCATGCTGGGCGAAAAGGTCGGGACCCATCGCTGGATCGCCGTTATTGTCGGGCTGATTGGCGTGATCGTCGTTCTTAGGCCCGGGTCCGCACCGTTTTCGGCGGGGCATCTGGCAGGACTGTTGGCGGCATGCGGGTCAGCCACGGCATCGATCATAGTCCGAAAAATCGGGCAAGAGGAACGCAGCTCGGTCCTGATTTTGTTTCCGTTGCTTGGAAATGTTATGGTGATGGGCGCGCTTCTGCCATCGGTCTATAAACCCATGCCCATCGAACATTTGGGCGCCTTGGCCGCGATTGCCGTGCTTTCCATAACAGCAACAAGCTTCATCATCTTCGCATATCGCACCGGAGAGGCAGCCGTCGTTGCGCCGATGCAATACAGCCAGATCATTTGGGCGTCATTATTTGGCTGGCTCTTTTTCTCCGAAGTGCCGGACATCGCCACTGTCGTTGGCGCCGGGATCGTGATCGCGAGCGGCATGTATATCGTTGTGCGAGAAGGTGGGGCTAGATCGGACGACAATCAACCAGTTCTCAGCACAAAAACCCGTTATGAAACAGGCACTTACCCGCGTGTCAGTTCGTTGATGGAAGACGAGTAAGCGCAGAAAATTTTGTTGGTTGAACCCCACACTTGCCCGCTTGCGCATTGGCATCAAACACTTTAATTGACCGCCCACGGTCGGAGTGTAGCTCAGCTTGGTAGAGCACTGTCTTCGGGAGGCAGGGGTCGGAGGTTCGAATCCTCTCACTCCGACCAATCTTGAAATCTGAAACTTCAGGTGTTTTTGGATTTCACGTCACGCATTTGACCCAACCTGGAAATGGACTTCGTGCTGATCGTGAAGATTGGTTGGGGTGAGAGCCTGACATGCCCCTGAAACTGGGGATCGTGGATCATGATACCTGAACAACCCCAATCAGTTTATGGGTCCTGAGCTTTGGAATCTCATAGGCAGAGGTTCGAACCCGGATGATCCAAAGAAGTCTGAACCAAAATCATAGCGTGCAATCCAGAAAGCCGATTTCAGACACATACCTACCCAGACGTTGAACCGCGCTTCTGATCGGCCAGCCATTCTCGCGCCAGTCTGCACGCGCGGTCAGCATAGCCGCGCATGCGTGGATCATCTGGTTGCACGCGCCCAATGACCCACCCGGCCGAGGCCAGCGCGCGTAGCATTACGAACATCGGCAGGTCCATGAACGCCGTTTTTGGCAGCGGCCCGCCCGCATTAGCATAGCCGCGCATAAGGGAGCCAGCGAGCTCGGGCATGTTCGGGCTGTCGCAACTTTGAATCAAAGCGGTGGCCAAGTCATACAGCCGGTACCCCACTCCGCCGTCGTCGAAGTCAATCAGATAGAGCAGTCCGTCAAAGGCAAGGACGTTCTCTTGCAAGACGTCTGCGTGAATTAATCCGATATGATCCACCGGTAGCGCAGCAAGCCGGATTTGCGCAGCGTCCCGCGCCGCGCGTAATAGCGCAACTTCGTCAGTTGAGAGGGTCGGGTTTTCCCAAAACCTGCCCCATATAGGTGCATCACCACAGCAAAAGGCCGACGCGCGCCAATCTGGGCGCGCCAGATCAGTTGGGGCAACTGCATCGCTGGTCAGGTGAAGATCAGCAAGAAGTGCGCCCAAATCGTGCATGAGCCCCGCATCAAGTTCTACTTTCCCCGAGCAAATCGGCGTTCCGTTCAGCCATTGCACGGCTGATGTTGTCACGCCGATACAATCGTCTGTCAGGGCGCCGCTTTTTGTCCTTTGGGGCCATGGACAGGGAAACCCAGCATCGGCCAAGGATTCCATCCAGCGCAGTTCAGAAGCGATGCGCGACGCATCTTGATATCCGGCCCTATGGAAGCGCAAGGCGATCCGTCGCCCATCATCTAGTGTAACGTCAAAAACGGTATTCTCGCGTTGCTGCACCAATCGCGGCGCGCGGTCCGGGGTGCCCCATGCCTGCGCGGCACTTATGGCCTTTCGGATCAGCGTGGCATCAGTCATCAAGGTCTACTTTGCCGCGCAGCGCCTTGACTTGTCCGCGCTGTGCCTTGCCAAGCAACCTGCGTTTTATGCTGCCCTTTGTGGGTTTGGTGGGGCGGCGGCGCTTGGGAGCGACGCTGGCAGCGCGGATCATCTCGGCCAACCTGTCACGGGCGATTTCGCGATTGCGAGCTTGGCTCCTCGTGTCCTCAACCCGAAGGATCACGGCGCCATCCTCCAGCCATCGACGGCCAGCGATACGTTTGAGCCGGGTTTTGACTGAATCGGGCAAGTTGGGGCTGCGTGCTGCTTCAAAGCGCAATTCGACGGCAGTTGAGACCTTGTTCACATTCTGCCCCCCCGGACCCGAAGCTCGAGTGAAGCTCTCGGTAAACTCCCAGTCCTGAATGGTAATGTTATCGTTGATCTTCAACATGCCTGCCTCGTTTGCGTCCACACTGCATAAAGGGCGAGCCGCGCAATCGCAAAGCACAATGGATCACAGTTCACGCTGCACGTGCAGCATCAACGTGCTATAGTTACCTTAGGTTGTCTTTGTTGCAGGGAATTTTCAGATGATGCGCGCACTAAGCCTGACGATGTGCCTGTTTGGCGCGCCCGCCATTGGCCAAGAATTGCCTCGGCTAAGCCTTGAAGCACGCCAAACTGGCGTATCCGGCCTGTCCAGCGGGGCCTTTATGTCGGTTCAGGTGCACGTCGCCTTTTCCGAGGCGATCGTTGGGGCGGGTGTCGTTGCTGGCGGGCCTTACTATTGCGCAGAAGGAAAGGTGCTTGAGGCCCTGTTCTCCTGCATGCAGACAGATGACGGAGGTCCGCCAGTCGCACCACTTTTGGAAGCGGCAGGCGGGTTTGCAGATGCGCTCCTGATTGACCCTCTTTCCGGGTTGGCTGGTGACCGGGTTTACCTGTTTTCGGGCACCAAGGATGACACGGTCACTTCGCCCGCCGTGGCGGCCGCAGTTGAGTTCTATACGCAGGCCGGGGTTAGTCCGGCAGATGTGAAGCATGTGACAGACCTGCCTGCCGGGCATGCCTTTCTTGCGCCGGGCGGCCCAGTTCCGTGTGGCGAAACAGCGTCCCCCTTCATTTCCGATTGCGGCATTGATCAGGCGGGCGACATTTTGCAGTGGGTCCACGGCGATCTTGCCGCGCCTGTGGAAGCCGACAAAGATCACCTGATCAGCTTCGATCAAGGGTTTTATCTTACGGATCCGGCGCAGCAAGAAATGAACACCCAAGGCTTCGCATATGTTCCGGAAAGCTGTGCGGATGGTGAAACCTGCCGATTGCACATCGCGTTTCACGGCTGCGAGCAGGGGCGCGCCAAACTGGGCGATGAGTACGCATGGACCACTGGCTATAATGGCTGGGCCGAAGCGAATGACATTGTCGTACTCTACCCCCAGGCACTGGCGTCTTTCACAGGCGGAAACCCCAAAGGGTGCTGGGATTGGTGGGGGTATGGCAACGATCAATATTACACCAAACAGGCCCCCCAAATCGCGGCAGTGGCGCGCATGGCCGATGCCCTTGGGGTTAAGCTGGATGGGGATCTGCCCATTTGCGCAGAGTACTATGATTTCAATGCAGTGCATTTTGCACAGGGTCGCGCCGTATCTTGCGGCTTTTCCCTGTGCGCGGTTGGGTCCGGCGACGACATCGGCAGCTTTGCCGGGTCATCTGTACTTTACGAAACCGGGGTCGACCAATTCACGCTGAACGCCTGTGCGCTGAAGTAAGCTGTGACGTCAAACGAAAAGGGCCGCCAGAGGCGGCCCTTCGAGACGTTTAGGAGGTGGGGTCGGTCAGGAACCTATGTCCACGTCCGGTTGGCGCATGCGCCATTAGGGCTGCCTAACGGCTGTCCTCCCGGTTTTCTTCGACGCCTTTCTCCAATACCTCTCTCGACACTGGATCACCTCCTTTCAATATGTTTCCGATACAGAAAAGGTGGCACGGTTTCACCAAATGTCAAAGTAGATTTTTCGATCAGACGCGGGCCACACCGCCTTCTGTTCAAAAATTGACCTTTAAGTGTGCAGTCTAGGAAACCGCTCAGGCCGCGCGCGCCGTCAATCGCTGTACGATCAGCCGGAACGGAACCAAGGCGATGAGGGCGAGTGACAACTTGACCATCCAATCCGCAAGGGCGAGCGACACCCAAAGCGGGACAATCGGACCACCGCCCAACAGCGGAAGCGACTCGTTTGCCCAAGACACATCGTTCACCGGCTCAAGGAAGGTCAACGGCGCCGAAAACGCGACGGTGAAAAAGATGGCGGTATCAACCGAAGATCCGATCAACGTAGACGCCAGCGGCGCACGCCACCACGCCCCATCGCGAAGCCGGTCGAAAATGGAAACGTCCAGCAATTGCGCCGTAAGAAACGCCAGACCAGAACCAAGCGCGATACGAAGCGTCACAAGCGGGCCGAATTCCCCTTGAATCTGGGTGCCGATCAACGAGCAAGCGACCCCAACTGCAAAGCCCATGAGCACGACATTACGCGCTTCACGTTTCCCGTACACGCGATTCATCACGTCTGTAACAAGGAATGCGAGGGGGTAAGTGAATGCGCCCCATGTCAGCCATTGGCCAAACAAGAATTGCACAAGAATGTTGGAGGCGACGACAACTGCCGCCATAGCGAGAACGCCGGGCAAAATGCGGATCATTGTGATATATTCCGTTTTCACAAGGTTGCGGAGACTTGGTCCCGACCGGGACGCGCCCGATTACCCCTGCCGACGGAATAAATCAAGTGCGGCGACGATACCGCGTCAGGGCTCCAACGCGTATTCGACGAACTGTGTGCGTTGGAAGAAATTGAAGTTGTCGTCGGAGATCATCGTGAGCCGAATACGGCCATCTTCGTCTTGCCAGACGCTGATCCCTTCAAGGTTATCGTGCCGCCCGGCAGGCGTTTGCAGCACAAGGCGTTCATCGACCAGACCGGTTGGCGTGAAAGCAAAGCTGCGCACACGGCTTGTGAAAGCTATGCCGGTAAAATGCCGTTCTAGAAGATAAAGCCGATCATCCGGCCCGGTATCGGCACCGACCGGTAAATACTTGCCATCGCGGCGCAAGGTATAAGGCTGGCTCCATGTATTCCCTTCCAGGCGAAACACTGGAAAAGGCCTTTCCCAAGCCCCGGATCGTTCGGGCAACGTGATGGGTCGCCCTTGCGGGTCCAAAGCCAAAGCTTCGAAAGAAGAATTGCGCTGTTGCGTTTCGAAGGCCGGGTCGCGGGGAATGTGGCGGGTGACGTAACTTTGCGGCGCAAGAAAAGCGACCCTGTGAAAGCCCTCAAAAGAGACGTAAAGGCGCCCATCTTTAGCCAAGGCCAACCCCTCTGCATCGGCCGCGAAACCGGTCAGTGGATTTCCATTCTGCCGCATGAGCTGGTTAAGCTGTGCCTCGGACACGCCAACGATCTTGCCATTCTCTCGAATCAACGCGCCCGTCGCCAGCATCCCACTGTCACTCATGGCAAAAAAACTCTCGCCATCCGGCGCAAGTTCAAGCCCTGAGAAGCCCCCGAATTCGGCGGCGCCGGAGCTGGACCATGTAAAGCTGTCAAGGAATTGGGCCTGCTGTGCCTGTGCTGCTGCGCTTGCAAGAAGCGCGGCAAGGCACAGGATCAGGGTGCCGCGAGAACAGTTTGGCATGCTTGTGGCAGGTCAGCCATCACGTAGTTTCGTGAATTGCGTTTTTGTGGGGCTGGCTTGGCAGGAGTTTGCGGCTTTGTCTTGGGGGGATTGAGGTAATCCGTAACCCACCACCGCAACGTATCATCGCAGCCGTTTCCACCCTTTGAAAGCTCCGCCACGCTGGGCGTCTGCGTTGCGCAACCGCGATTGCCCTTCGGGCATTTGAGCCGCACATGAAAATGATAATTGTGGCCGTAAAGCGGGCGTATCTTTTGCATCCAATCCCGGTCTGACCTACGCGCCGTTTTGCACAGTTCAATCTTCACCGGCGCCGTCACAAACAAGCGGTCGACGGATGGGTCGCGTGCGGCCTGTTTCAGGATCGCAGCATGTTGCGGTGTCCAGTTTCCGTTCACGCTGCGCTGATCTTGCGAGCGGACCGAAATGGAACTGATGTTTTCCCGCTGGGATCGGTTCAATCGAAGGGATTTAGGCGGAAGCATCCAGACGTCGATATCCAGACCGATCTGGTGACTTTGATGCCCAGACAACATAGGCCCGCCACGCGGTTGGCTTATGTCGCCAATATACAGACCCTGCCAGCCGCGTTGTCCCGCTGCAAAGGCGCTGAGTCTTTGGATAAACGCGATTGCGTCCGGGTGCCCCCAATTCCTGTTTCGCGACAGACGCATGGCTTGCCATGTTGGGCCCGTTTCCGGCAACTCCACCAGCCCGGCCCCGCATCCTTTGGCATAGCTTCCGATCGCTTGCGGCTTGTGAGGCGACCCCGTGCTTTTAGCGCCAAAAAGCTGATTTGCTTTGGCTTGAGCCACCGAGACAGACGGCGCGCTCGCAAGAAGCAGTGCAATCAGACCGATTACAACGGGGCGTTTCATATTTGCGTCTCTCCGTACGGTTTCACCCAGACTAGCAAAATCAGACCAAAAAGAAACAGTGCCAGCAGCGGTGCAATGCCCATTTGTTGACTGCCGCTTATATCAGTCGCAAGCGCAACAGCGAATGGGGCGACAAAAGCAGTTGCTTTCCCCGTCAGCGCATACAGCCCAAACCCTTGGGTAATATGCGACGGGTCGACCTGAAAAACCAGCATACACCGGGAAGACGCCTGTAACGCCCCGCCCGCGCCACCGATAACTGCGCCGATAGCAAAAAAGGCAATATCAGGTGCGAAACTCTCTGGAAGCACGGCAATGCCGAATACGGTACTGCGCGACACAAAAATCGCAGCCAAGGTCACACCCACGAGCGTCAAAATCGAAACCGCGATGATCGGCTTGGGACCAAATCGCGTGTCGCCCAAACCACCAAGCCATGCAAAGAGGGCTGCAGAAATCACGGCAAGAATGCCAAACACCCCAACTTCGACAACAGACCAGCCCAAAACGCCGGCCGCGTAAATTCCACCAAAGAAGTAAATTCCGTTCAGTGCATCGCGATACAGCATGGACGCGGCAAGAAACGCCGTCAGACTGCGACGGCCCGGCAGCGTGCGCAGAGCTTTGCGTAGGTCCGGCCAAGCTTGCCGCGCCGCCTGACCAAGGCGGACGCCTGCCCGCGGGGGCATTTCCCGAACCCATGCAAAAAACGGGATCATGAATATGGCATACCAAAGCGCCGTAAACGGCCCGACGGCACGGGTTCCTTCGCGGGCGTGAGCGTCCAGCCCCAAAATGGGATCACTACCAATCAAGGTTTTTCCGGTCGCCGAATTTTCCGCCAGCAACGCAAGCACCATCACCAGCGCCATAAGCCCGCCAAGGTAGCCAAAAGCCCAACCAGCGCCTGAGATGCGCCCGATTGCAGCGCGTGGGGCCAGATCCGGCATCATGGCGTTTGTGAAGATGGTGGCGAATTCCATCCCGATCAGCCCGACCCCGAAGAACAGCAGCGTCATGATCAGGTTCGGGTCGCCGGGCATTGTCCACCATAAACCCGAAGCGCCAATGATGTAGAGCCCCGAGAAAATCCAGATGAACCGCAAACGCATGTGAGGTCCGCAGCGATCCGCCATACTGCCCAGAAGCGGCGCCAGAATGGCAATGAGCAAACCGGCGGTGCCTACTCCGTAACCCCAGGCGGATTGCGCGGCCGTGCCTTCGCCCAACACTTCCTTGAGGTAGGGAGCAAAGATGAACGTAAGCAACAACGTATTGTAAGGCTGGCTTGCCCAATCAAAGCAATACCAACCCCAGATCCGTCGTCTGGACATGCGCTGCAGAGTCATACCCGCCCAATTCGGCCTCAGTTCGCGGCACTATGAGGCGAGCGGCCTATTTCGGCAATGGGTGTGTGATTTCAGGTGCTTCTTGCATTGGCGGCCATGGTCGAAGCGCATCAGCTTTGGCCCAAGCGGCAATCCAGTCTGGCATATGGTCTGCCGACACATCATGCCCCAAAGCTTCAAGGACATCGTAAACTGGGACCATGCGCCCGTTTTTGACGAAAGCCGACCGGATCAGCACATGCGACGTGCAAGCACCGCGATGCCACATGGACTGCTCAAGATACATGAAACGGTCATCCCAGCCAGCCAAGCGTGTCCGCATCTCTAACTTGGCAAATGCGACAACCCGCTTTCGATAGCGCACAGAAGACCCGGCGACGGTCAACCCCAACCCTTGCTCTCGCATAACCGTAAAAAGCTGTGATCGTTTGCCAAGCACCATGCGCCCAAGATCATACAGGGTGAGGGTTCGTCCATTGTTCAGCTCTGCAAGAAAGTCCAAGTCCCACGGCCAACAAATGTGATGACTGATGTGAGTTTCGAATAAACCTAGCGCCGGCGCATTGCGATGAACGAAGAACTCTTTCCCGAGACGAAGAAATGGGTACATGGCGCAGCTCCTTGATTTGATCAATTTGCGCCTCTTTCCGCGCGCGTCAATCTAGACGTGGCGGCACCGATGCGCTTGTTCTTGGGTGTGGCGCACCTTAGGTTCCACTCAACGAAATTCGAAAGGTGCCCTTGACCATGACGTCGCTGATTCAAATTCTTCTGCTCATCCTCGACGTGGCGTGGTTCATCATGATCGCCCACATCATCATGAGCTGGCTGATCAACTTTAATGTTTTGAACCTTGGGCAAGATATCGTCCGGTCGATCTGGTACGGGCTCAACAATTTGCTCGAACCGATTTATGGGCGTATCCGGCGAGTGTTGCCGCCAATGGGCGGGCTCGACCTTGCACCGCTGGTCGCGCTGATCGGCATCTATGCCTTGCGCATTATTCTGATCAACAACGCCCCAGCCTTCTAAAGCCAACCACAATAAAAGGGGGCGGCTGACTCTTGTTCCACAAGGTTTGGTATGGGACAAGGTGTTCAAACAGAACATGACAGGCGCTCCATCGATGCCGGACGGCACTTCACGCACGTTTGATACGCTTCTTTCCGAAGTGTTTGGCTTTGCAAGCTTTCGCCCGGGACAACGCGACATTGTTCAGGCTGTGACCGAAGGGCAAAATGCGCTTGCAATTATGCCGACGGGTGGCGGCAAATCCTTATGTTTCCAACTGCCTGCCCTCTGCCGCGACGGCGTCACGGTTGTTGTCTCACCCCTGATCGCCCTGATGCGGGATCAGGTACGCGCACTGCGTGAGGCCGGTGTTGCCGCTGGCGCCCTGACATCCGGCAATACGGATGATGAAACCGAAGCTGTTTTTGCAGCCTTGGACGAGGGGACGCTGAAGCTTCTTTATTTGGCTCCCGAAAGATTGGCCGCGTCAGGAACACAAGCGATGCTACGCCGGATTGGTGTTGGTCTCATCGCCGTCGATGAAGCGCATTGTGTCAGTCAATGGGGCCACGATTTCAGACCCGATTATCTGCGCATAGGTGAATTGCGCGCCTCACTGAACGTCCCCTTGGCCGCGTTCACGGCCACAGCCGATGCAGAAACCCGCGCCGAAATCACAACGCGCCTGTTTGGCGGTAGCCCGCCGCAAGAATTTCTGCACGGCTTTGACAGGCCCAACATCCATCTGGCCTTTGCCCCCAAAGATGGACCGAGACGGCAAATACTGGACTTTGCTGCCGCACGGCGGGGCCAGTCGGGCATCGTGTATTGCGCGACGCGCGCCAAAACAGAAACACTGTCAAAGGCACTGCGTGAAGATGGCCACCCTGCCACGTTCTATCACGGCGGGATGGAAGCCGATGCGAGGCGAGATGTCGAAGAACGGTTTCAGCGTGAAGATGGGCTGATCGTTGTTGCTACGGTGGCGTTCGGCATGGGGATCGACAAGCCCGACATTCGATGGGTGGCGCACGCGGATCTCCCGAAATCCATAGAATCCTATTATCAGGAAATTGGCCGCGCGGGCCGCGATGGCGCACCGGCCGAAACGCTGACCTTGTTTGGATCCGACGATATCCGACTGCGCCGAACGCAAATCGACGAAAGCCTTGCACCACCCGAACGGCGCGATGCAGATCATGGGCGCCTTAACGCCCTTTTGGGCTTGGCCGAAGCTCTGGAATGTCGGCGAAGCACCTTGTTGTCCTATTTTGGCGACAGCGTCACCACGTGCGGAAACTGTGACCTTTGCGACCGCCCCCCGGACGTGATTGATGGCACCGATGCTGTCCGCAAGGCATTGTCGGCAATCCTGCGAACGGGCGAAAATTTTGGCGCCGGGCATCTGATCGATATTCTTACTGGAACGCAGACAGACAAAATCAGCCAACGAGGGCATGACAAACTGCCGACATTCGGTGTGGGCCGCGAGTTCACCAAAGCCCAATGGCAAGGCCTGTTTCGGCAAATGATGGGCCGTGATCTTCTTAGGCCCGACCGGGAACGGCATGGGGCGCTTTTCATGACCGAAGCAGCGCGCCCGATCCTGAAGGGGGAGCAACGGATCAAGTTGCGACGGGATGCGATTGCAGCGCGCCAGCGCAGCGGGCCTGCAGTAAAGACGCTTGTGTCTGACGAGGATGCGCCGCTTTTATCGGCACTAAAGGCCAAGCGGCGTGCACTGGCCGAGGCAGCCAATGCCCCGGCTTATGTCATATTTCCTGACCGGACCTTGATCGAAATGGCCGAAAAACGGCCGCAAGACATGGATGCCATGGCGCAGATCGGCGGCGTCGGGGCCAAGAAACTTGAACGCTATGGCGCTTTGTTTCTTGAGGTGATCGCAGGCGCGGCACCGGCCGTATTGCACCCCAGGCGGCGGGCTTTGGCGGGTCGCCCGGAAGGGCCTTTGTTCGATCGATTGCAAGACGCGCAGACCGCCTTGTTGCGGGGGGCAGACGGAACAGAGCGCCCTTTGAGTTGTTCCAGTGCAGAGTTGGCAAAACTGGCTCGCGGACGGCCACAATCGTTGGAGGCCGTGATCGGCGTGATTGGCACCAGAAAGGGCGAACGTTTCGCCGAGGCTTTCCTGACCATTATTGCGGACTCACAATAGCGCTGTTCGACTGGACGCATCGGCACTGCGGCCCTAGATATTTTGACAAAGGAGAGCGTTATGCTGGTAGTCATTTCCCCCGCGAAAAAGTTGGATTGGACCGACGTTGATGGCGTCAGTTTGTCGACGCCAGCGTTTCAAGAGAATGCCATCTATCTTGCAAAGGTCGCCGGGCGGCTCTCTCGCGCAGATCTCCAGAAGCTCATGAGCATCAGCGGGTCTTTGGCGGAATTGAACCAGAAGCGGTTTCGCGCATTTGAGTCGGACCCGGCAGAAGAGACGCTTCGCCCGGCCATGTACGCCTTTGCCGGTGATACGTATCAAGGCCTTCATGCCAAAAGCCTAGACCGCGACTCAGTACAGTATGCTCAGAACCACGTGCGAATTTTATCCGGACTTTATGGTCTGTTACGTCCGCTGGATGGGATGCAACCCTATCGTCTTGAAATGGGCTCACGACTGAAAACCGCCAAAGCAAATTCGCTCTACGCATACTGGGGCGCGCAAATTGCCGAAGCCTTGAACGCGCAAGCCGCTCGGACGAACAGCAAGGTCTTGTTGAATTGCGCGTCAAAGGAATACTTCAGCGCGGTAGATTTGGATGTGCTTGAACCAAGCGTCATTACGCCAGTTTTTCTTGAAGAGCGCGGCGACGACGCAAAGGTTATCAGCTTTTATGCGAAGCGCGCGCGCGGGGCGATGGCCCGCTTTGTGGCGGAAGAAAGGATCACTTCGGCAGATGCGTTGAAGGACTTCGATCATGGCGGCTATCGCTTCGATGCCGCACGCAGCACGCAAGAAGCGCCTGTATTCTTGCGTCCGGAAAGCGCTCAGAAAGCGGCTTAGCGTTTGGGGTTCGCCTATTTCTCTTCCGAAAGCGTCGTAGCAGGTGCGTGCAATGCGACGCCTCCGGGCAAATATTGTTCGATCATCGCGGTAATGGCGGCTTTGCGAAGCGGTTTCGTCAAATAGTGATCCATACCGGAGGCAAGAATTTCCTCATCATCGCCAGCCATTGCATGGGCCGTAAGTGCGCAAATGGGGACATTCGCCAAGGTTGAGTTTGCCTCGATCGCACGGATTGCGCGTGTCGCCTCTTTTCCATCCATTTCTGGCATGGAAATATCCATAAAGATGATATCTGGTCGCGCGGCCTGAAACGCCTCTACAGCCTCGCGCCCGTTATTTGCAAAGGTGACCTGAACGTTCAGACCACCAACCATTTTGCGAAAAACGAGCTGATTTGTTTTGTTGTCCTCGGCAGCGAGGATGGTCATAGGCGGACCAGATCCCGCTTTGTCAGGGGGGCCACCGGACGTTGATTTTTCTGACTGGCCATCAACGGCAGGGTTTTGCTCAGGCATTGCAATCCCAAGCTCCGCCACACGCCGGAACAGATCGCGCCGTAGCAAGGGCTTTTGCAGCACGGCATTCACACCGCAATCTGACGCCAAGGTTCCGAAGTCGCCCGGCGCGGAACTCAGCAGCAATATTGGCGCCACTTCGCCCCGTGAGCGTAAACGACGGGACAATTCGAGACCGTCCATGTCTGGCATTTTGTAGTCCGTGACGATCAAATCAAAACTGCCGCTCTTTGTGGTCATCGCTTCTGATCCGCTTCGGCACGATGAAACCTGGAAGCCCATGACTGAAAGCTGCCGTTCGAGTATCATCCGATTGATTTGCTGATCATCTACGACCAAAGCCGATTTGTTTAGGCCTGTCTCGACTGACGGCACTCGCACAGCTGTATCTTCGTCCGTTGGAAGGCTAAGGCTAAAACCAAAGCTCGACCCCTCGCCTTCAACGGATTCAACCCAGATTTCGCCCCCCATCAATGCAATCAACTTGCAGGTAATTGACAGACCGAGCCCGGTCCCTTCGAAGCGGCGATTTCGTTCATCATCCACTTGATTGAACTCACCGAAAATGTGGTCGACCTTCTCAGCCGGAATTCCGATTCCCGTATCTTCGACCGTGACCCGCAATTCGTGGTTGCCGTTTTCACCCGGAAAGCCGGTAACGCGGATCAAAACATGTCCTTCCAACGTGAACTTGACCGCATTACCCATGAGATTGGTCAAGATCTGACGGACGCGACCGGGATCGCCAACAAATCGCGTCGGCAGGAACATGTCGAAATCAATCAGCAAATCTATCCCACGTTCCTGCGCCGATGGTTTGAGCAACAGCAATACTTCGTGGATCGTCCGCTCCAGATCGAATGGCGCAGGGTTAAGAGAGAGCTTCTGCGCTTCGATCTTTGAGTAGTCGAGCACGTCGTTGATAATAACGAGAAGCGTTTCACCGGAACTACGGATGGTTTCCGCATAAAGTTGCTGCTCTTCGGACAAGTCGGTGTCGCAAAGAAGATCAGCCATACCGACAACACCATTCATCGGCGTTCTGATTTCGTGGCTCATATTTGCCAGGAACGACGATTTCGCACGGTTGGCAGCTTCGGCTCGCGAACGCTGTTCCTTGAGTTGCTCTTCGTAACGGATGGTTTCGGTTATGTTCAGTGCAAGGCTGACCATGTCGCCATCACGCGCGCGCCGATCAATCAACTTTACATAGCTTTCATCCCAGAGCTTTAGAGTGATCGGTTCGATCTTGTCGTGTTTCCAACGTGCGAGCATTCGGGCTTGCCATGTAGTCGGCGCCTCAAACCCGATATCCACCAATCCTTCTTCCACCAGAAGCAGAAGTATGTCGGGATAGGTCACACCCGGCCTTATGCTATCCAGCCCGTCAAAAATGTTCATGTATGAATGGTTCGCAATGACCAACTGGTTGCGCGGGTTGAAAACGGCGAACCCGTCCTGGATCGTCTCAAGCGCTTCCCATAGGCGCCTTTCCGCCTTGACCGCTTGCTTGTTGGCGCGCTGCAAATCCGCCCGAACCTGCGTGTTTTCGCCTTTCAGGTTCTCGGCTTCAGATTGGAAAGTCTTTGCTTCTTCTCGTTTTACGATAATCTCATCTGACAAGAGCCGCGCATGGGCCGACAGCTTGCGGTTCGCGTTGTGCAGTTCACGACTTTTCTGATCCAACAGCCGTTCAGCCGCCAGTCGTGCCCGCCGTTCTTGCGCGAGCATTTCGGAAAGATCAGGTTTGCCGATGTTAGGCATGGGGGCTCCGGCCGGATTCGATCCTGAGCAGTTTGCCTGTATTTTCCTGAACAGGCGGTGAACACCTGTGCAATCACGGCAGATTGTGACGCCTCAACCTGATTGCGCGTAATAACCTGGCAGCCGCTGATTGACGTTGGTGCGTGTTCTAATGAACTGATTTTTCATGAAAAAGTCCCCCCCGATTTGGGGAGGACCGAAAATCATACATGCGCCACCGCAACTCGGGCGGTGCAAAGCGGGGCGTTCCTGCGATCAGGCCGCGTCGAATTTCAGCGGGCGAACCTGCTGGAACAGGCCAGTGTCTTTCAGCGCCTTCACGCAAGACTCAACTGGTTGATCATCGAGATACAGCAACGCAATCGCGTCTTCGCCCGATTTGGTACGCCCCAGAGTGAAGTTCGCGATGTTCACTTCGTGCTCACCCAGTGTCTTACCAAGCGTCCCGATGATGCCCGGCACATCGCGGTTGGTGGTATAGAGCATGTTTGCGCCGACCTCTGCATCGATATTGATGCCTTTGATCTGGATGAAGCGCGGCTTGCCATCGCTAAAGACCGTCCCGGCAATCGTGCGCGTACGGCTGTCCGTTTCTACCGTCAGCTTGATATATGCATCAAACACGCCGGACTTGTCTTGCGTGGTGCGCGAAAGCTTGATCCCACGTTCCTGCGCGATCACGGGTGCGGACACCATGTTCACGTCGGGGTTGGTGGCCTTCATGAAGCCTGCCAGCGTTGCACAGTTCAGCGCATCAAGGTTCATTTCGGAAACCAGACCGTCATACAGCACGTTGATCGCCTTGACCGGCTCGTCCGTCATCTGGCCGACGAAGCTGCCCAGATGTTCGGCCAGCTTGACCCAAGGGCCCATAACTGCGGCCTCTTCGGCTGTGACCGACGGCATGTTCAGAGCATTCTGAACAGCGCCAGTCAGCAGGTAGTCAGACATCTGCTCGGCCACTTGAAGCGCGACGTTTTCCTGGGCTTCAGTTGTCGCCGCGCCAAGGTGCGGGGTGCAGACAACATTCGGCAGATTGAACAGAACGTTTTCAGTCGCCGGTTCCACTGCGAAAACGTCAAAGGCGGCGCCGGCGACGTGGCCGGATTTCAGGGCTTCGGCAAGCGCTTCTTCGTCGACCAGACCACCGCGAGCACAGTTGATGATCCGAACGCCTTTCTTGGTCTTGGCAAGAGCTTCGCGCGACAGGATGTTCGCGGTCTTCTCGGTTTTAGGAACGTGAAGCGTAATGAAATCAGCGCGCTGCAACAATTCGTCCAGTTCCACTTTGGTCACACCAAGCTTTTTGGCGCGGTCGTCAGAGAGGAATGGATCATAGGCGATGACCTTCATTTTCAGGCCAACGGCGCGGTCGCAAACGATGCCGCCGATATTACCGGCACCGATCACGCCAAGGGTTTTACCGGTCAGCTCAACCCCCATGAACTTGGACTTTTCCCATTTGCCCGCATGGGTGGAGGCGGACGCTTCGGGGATCTGGCGGGCAACGGCGAACATCATGGCGATGGCGTGCTCGGCAGTGGTGATCATGTTGCCGAATGGTGTGTTCATGACGATCACACCCTTGCGTGACGCGGCAGGGATATCGACGTTGTCGACACCAATACCGGCGCGGCCAATGACTTTGAGGTTGCTGGCGGCTTCGATCAGCTTTTCCGTCGCCTTGGTCGCAGAGCGGATCGCAAGCCCGTCATACTGGTCGATGATGGACAGAAGCTTTTCCTTGTCCTTGCCAAGCTCAGGCATGAAATCCACGTCGATTCCGCGATCGCGGAAGATCTGAACGGCGGTTTCGGACAGTTTGTCAGAGACGAGAACCTTGGGGGCCATGATGGCTATCCTTCAAAAATCGGCGCTCCGGGCGTTGTAGGAATCTTGTAGGAATCCTGTCGGAGTCGCGTAATGGCGTATCGGGCACAAAGACCCGCCTGCGGGGAAAGAGGGGCGCGCCGTGTGGCGCCCTTCGGATCAGAAAATCGGGGGCAAAGGCGGTGCACCTTGCGGGTGCACCCTTTGATCAGGCCGCTTTTGCCTGTGCGTCGAGTTCCGCGTGGAACGCCCAGTCAAGCCAAGGCATCAGTGCCGCGACATCCGACGCTTCGATGGTCGAGCCACACCAGATGCGAAGACCGGCAGGGGCATCGCGATAGGCGCCCAGATCGAGACCGACATTTTCTGCCTCTAGACGTTTTGCGACACCTTTTGCAAAGGCCGCGCCATCGACGATCCGGTCATCGTTGAACTTGAGACAAACCGATGTGGTCGAGCGGGTCGCAGGGTCGCTGGCCAAGAAGTCGATCCACGGGGTCGCGGCGACGAATTTCTCGATTTCGGCGAAGTTGGCATCGGCGCGGGCGATAAGGCCCGCCAGGCCGCCCACGGTTTCAGCCCAATCCAGCGCAACAAGGTAGTCTTCGACACAGAGCATGGACGGTGTGTTGATCGTCTCGCCCTTGAAGATGCCCTCATTCAGCTTGCCGCCCTTGGTCAGGCGGAAGATTTTTGGCAGAGGCCATGCGGGGGTGTAGCTTTCCAGCCGTTCGACCGCGCGCGGGGACAGGATCAGCATGCCGTGGGCCGCTTCACCGCCAAGAACCTTTTGCCAAGAGAAGGTGGTCACATCCAGCTTGTCCCAGGGCAGGTCCATCGCGAAGGCGGCGGATGTCGCATCGCACAGGGTCAGGCCCGCACGGTCCGCCGGGATCGCATCGCCGGATGCCATGCGCACACCGGATGTTGTCCCGTTCCAGGTGAAGCAGACGTCGTTGTCATAGTTCAGCGCGGCCATATCCACGATTTCGCCATAGGCGGCTTCGTGCACGGTTGCGTCGATCTTCAGTTGTTTGACCACATCGGTGACCCAGCCAGCGCCGAAGCTTTCCCACGCAACCATTTGCGCGGGACGCTCGCCCAGAAGCGACCACATGGCCATTTCGAACGCGCCAGTGTCAGAGGCCGGCACAATGCCGATACGGTAATCTGCGGGGATGCCAAGAATGTCGCGGGTGCGGTCGATGGCGGCTTTGAGCTTCGCCTTGCCGACGGCTGCGCGGTGCGACCGGCCAAGCGGCGCATCCTTCAGGGCATCGAGAGTCCAGTTGGGGAGTTTGGCACAGGGGCCAGAGGAGAAACGCGGATTCGCAGGTCGCGCGTCAGGGTGCGTGGTAACCATCGCTGGTATCCTTCCAGATAAATGCCCTTCGTTGGGGAAGGGTGTCCCACGGGCGGCTCTACAGAACGCATAAATTCCCGTCAACTGGCAAAACTCAGGGATGGCGCGCATCGCGACCTTTGTCGAAGATGTCGCTGCCGGGGCGAGGCGCGCCCTCTTGCCCGAAAAGGCGAGGCAACTGGCCGGTTTGGGCGTGGGGGCTGAAAGCCGCTTTCCAGCGAAGTGCCCCCATTCTATAAGGTGCCCCATGCACACCTGATCCGGGCGTGTACGGAGTGCGTGCACGATGACCAACATAGGCCCAGCCCCCGGCCCATTCGAAATTTTTCTTGTTGTCGCGCCGGGGCTTGAACCCGCGCTTTTGACAGAAACCCATGCGGCAGGATTTCAGGAGGCCGAGATCGTGCCCGGCGGCGTGCGGTTTCAGGGCGGTTGGCCGGATGTTTGGCGCGCGAACCTGATGCTGCGCGGGACCGGGCGGGTCTTGGCGCGGATTGGATCGTTTCGGGCAATGCACCTTGCCCAGCTTGATAAGCGGGCGCGCAAATTTCCCTGGGCGGACGTTTTGCGCCCGGACGTGCCTGTAAAGGTGGATGTAACGTGCAAGCAGTCGCGCATTTACCATGCCGGGGCCGCAACACAGCGGATCGAGACGGCGCTGCGCGAAACGCTTGGCGCGCAAATCAGCGCCGAGGCGGAGCTTTCCCTCAAAGTGCGTATTGAGGATGATTTGTGCACCATTAGTGTGGACACTTCCGGCGAGCCACTGCACCGGCGCGGTCACAAACTGGCCGTGGGCAAAGCGCCAATCCGCGAAACGCTGGCGGCGCTGTTTCTGCAACAGGCGGGCTATAATGGAGTTGAACCGGTGGTTGACCCGATGTGCGGATCGGGAACCTTTGTAATTGAGGCGGCTGAAATAGCCGCAGGACTGCCGCCGGGCCGTTCACGCAGTTTCGCATTTGAGCACCTTGTCGGGTTCGATGCGGCAGCATGGCAGGCAATGCGCGAGGAGGCCGTAGCCAAGGCCACGCCCGATGCATTGACCACGCGGTTTTACGGGTCTGACCGGGACGCGGGCGCGATCCGCATGAGCCGTGACAATGCAATTCGTGCCGGTGTCGGCGCAGCGGTTTCGTTTCTTGAGCAACCAGCCGGTCGCTTGGTACCGCCGCCGGGGCCGCCCGGTCTTGTGATTGTGAACCCGCCCTACGGCGCGCGGATCGGCGACCGCAAGAAATTGCGCACGCTCTATGCCTCGCTGGGGCGCACGCTGGCGGCGAGGTTTGCGGGATGGCGCGTCGCGGTTGTGACCAGTGAACCGGTTCTGGCGCAGGCGACAGGTTTGCCCTTTTGCGATCCGGGCGCGCCAGTGCCCAATGGCAGCATCCGGGTGCATCTGTATCAGACGGGTCAGCTGCCAGCGCCGAAGGCAGGTTAACGACCGTCAGACGGGGGTTCGGCTTTGGCGTAAGATAGTGACGCCAAAAGTACGCAGCGCAGTCGATTCGCATAGAGCCTGAATTTTATGCACTTCTATCTTGCGCCACCCGCAATTCGCCCATCAGAAGACGCAGCAAGCAAGGTACGCGCAGCATTGGTGGCATAGATTAAGGGAACATGAATAATTTCGCCGGACATCTATAGGCGCATGCTTTGTTTGGCATTGGTCGCACATCACGGAAAAACTGCTTTACAGGATTTCGTTTTGGCCACACCATATCTTGTAAGCGATCCGCAGATTTGCGCCATCGCTGCGAGAGCAGGCACCATACCTTGGGGGGCCCTTGTCCGGCCAAGGCACCAACACGCGAGGCCGAGCATGTCACTTTCCGAACAGATTGATGAAATTCACCCGATCGATATCGTCGAGACGCTGGCAGAGCATCACGAATGGGATTTCGACCGTGTGGGCGAAGATCAGATCGCCATGGCGGTCGAAGGTCAGTGGCGCACATATTCGATCACACTGGCATGGTCCTATAACGACGACATGTTGCGTCTGATCGTGAGCTTCGAGATGGAGCCGCCAGAAGACCGTTTGCCCGAGCTTTATGAAATGATCAACCAGACCAACGACATGTGCTGGACTGGGGCGTTCACCTATTGGGCGGCGCAGAAACTGATGGTGTATCGGTACGGGCTTTTGGCCGGTGAACAAGGCGTTTCGGAAGACCAGATCACGCGGTTGATCGAAACCGCCGTCGCATCGGCTGAACGGTTCTATCCGGCGTTTCAGTTGGTCAGCTGGGGCAATTCCACGCCCGAGGCTGCGCTGCAAACCGCCATTGCAGAGGCTTACGGTCGCGCCTAACCTCGCCCCGCCGCACCACCTGCGGCAGGACAGGAGCGGCGATGCACGACACGATCACCACACGGGGCCTTGCGGTCCTTGGTTGCGGCAAGATGGGGTCCGCCATGTTGGCGGGCTGGTTGCAGCGGGGGCTTGCGCCTTCGTCGGTTTGGGTGACAGATCCGCACCCGTCTGATTGGCTTTTGAGCATCGACGGGCTGAACCTGAACGTCGGGTTCCCCGAGTCGCCCGCAGTGGTTCTGGTAGCCGTAAAACCGCAGATGATGGCCGATGCCCTGCCTGGCCTGACCGCACTTGGCGGTCGCGATACGGTATTCTTGTCGGTCGCAGCCGGTGTTCCCATTGCTCGCTATGCTGACATGCTGGGTGAAAACACACCGATTATCCGGTCGATGCCAAACACACCAGCGGCCGTTGGCAAGGGCATCACAGCTTTGGTCGGCAATGATCGCGTGAACGAAGAGGCCATGCGCATGGCAGAAGACTTGCTGTCCGCCGTGGGCCAGACCGTTCGGCTTGAGCATGAAAGCCAGATGGACGCTGTCACCGGCGTTTCGGGCAGCGGACCAGCCTATGTCTTTCACATGATCGAAGCGTTGGCTGCAGCAGGCGCCGCCGAAGGGTTGCCCACTGACCTGGCAATGCAACTGGCCAAGGCCACTGTCGCCGGGGCGGGCGCTTTGGCGGAAGCAGCGACCGAAACGCCGGCGCAATTGCGGGTGAACGTGACCAGCCCGAATGGGACCACGGCGGCGGGGCTTGAGGTGTTGATGGATGAGGCTGCCGGTTTGCCGCCTCTTATCCGCGCCACGGTCAAAGCCGCAGCAGATCGGTCGCGGGAGCTTGGCCAATGACCGAAGCAAGCTTCGACGATTTTCTGAAACTCGATATTCGGGTGGGGCGTATTGTCGAGGCAGAGCCGTTTCCGGAAGCCCGCAAACCGGCGATCAAGCTGCGCGTCGACTTTGGAGCGCCGCTGGGAATTCGTAAAAGCTCTGCCCAGATCACGGCGCATTACACACCCGAAAGCCTGATCGGGCGACAGGTTATGGCGGTGGTCAATTTCCCGCCGCGCCAGATCGGCAAATTCATGTCGGAAGTGCTGGTGCTTGGAGTGTCCGATGACAGCGGGGAGGTTGTGCTGATCTCACCAGATCAAGCCGTTCCGCTGGGCGGGCGGCTTTACTGAGCGGGCTTCACCCTGTCACCGACCGCTTCGCGCCAATGACGGCGGCACAGCGAGACATAGGTTTCATTTCCGCCGATCTGCACTTGCGCCCCATCGGTCACGACGGTTCCATCTTCGTTTTGCCGCACAACCATGGTGGCCTTTCGACCGCAGTGACAGATCGTGCGAATTTCGCGCAGTTCATCGGCCAGCGCCAACAGTGCGGCTGAGCCGGGAAACAGCCCGCCCCTGAAATCGACGCGCAATCCATAGGCCATGACGGGAACGCTCAGGTCGTCAACAACCCGCGCAAGTTGCCAGACCTGATCGCGCGTCAGAAACTGGGCTTCGTCGATAAACACACAAGCCAAAGGTGCCTGGCCCAACAGCGTCTGGATTTGCGTGAAAAGATCATCCTCGTCGTCGAACACGGCTGCCTCGGCCCCGATCCCGATGCGACTGCCGATCCGGCCCTTGCCCGCGCGCCCATCGAGCGCAGCTGTCAGAAGATAGGGTTTCATTCCACGTTCGCGATAGTTGTGCGCCGCTTGCAAAAGCAACGTCGATTTACCGGCGTTCATGGTGGAATAGTGAAAATACAACTTGGCCATGGCGGCACTATCGCGCGCACGAAAGAAGGTCACAAGCGGACAAACCATTCACCTTCCAGAAGCGATTTGGACCTGTCCCACTTTCGTGCCGCCTTTAGTGCTGGTTTATTCCGCGTCGTTTCGAATGCGACGGGGCTTTTCCAGCCAGATGCTGGGTGACGGCGGCGCGGATTCTTGAACCCGTTGATGTATTCGAAGATCGCCATCTCAGCCTGCCGCCATGTTTTCCAAGACAGGCGCCAGATCAGTTCAGCCTTGATGGTCTTGAAGAACGTCTCGACAGACGGCTTGTCGTCGCAATTGCCCTTGCCGGACATCGAAACCCTGAACCCGTGTTGGCGCAGGATCTTCTGGTCGTCGTGAGAACACAGTTGCGAACCGCAGTCCGTGTGGTGAATGCAGCCCTTCGGCGGTGTCCGGAACGCGATAGCCATGTTCGACGCACGGATCGCGAGGTCACGCTTCATGCCGATTTCCTTCAGTTCATCTGTCATCCGTGGCCTGCAGTAGCGACCGGGACTGAGACGAGATTGTTCTTTGATCTGTGCCAGTGAGACAAGATCGGATCGCTGGCAGCGGCGTGCTGGGCGCCTTCGCAAAGCCCTGAAACCACGTGTGCTGACACCGACAAGATTGCAAAGTCGGTTGCCGGGCAGTGGCCCCTTATGTCGCTGGGATTGATATGTCTGTTGCTGAGCTATGCAGCGAACACAGAATCGGTCTTCTTCGTTCAGCGTAGTGACCGACTAAGACCAAGATGATGTGCGAAACGGTGGTTCAGAATATACAGCAACTATGCTGCTGTATATTTGAAAGTTTTTGGTGTGGTGGTGCCGCTGAAGGGACTCGAACCCCCGACCCCATCATTACGAATGACGTGCTCTACCATCTGAGCTACAGCGGCGACCGGTGTCTGTTATCAGGACTTAAAACCGGACGGTAGCCCCACTTCACCAGATTTTTGCGATCACTTTTCGGCAGTCGCATCGTGGTCAATGATGTCCGCATCCGACGCCGTTTCTGTGACGTCAGCATCGGATGTGTCATGACCCGGCAAGGTGCCAACGATCAGTGGCAGCATCGAAACCGAGCTGGCCTGAACAGTATCGCCTTCGGCTTTGTCTATCCATGTGAGCGTGTCAAACGCGTTGCAGCTATCGCAAAACGCTTTCCACTCTGCATGAACATGACCGCAGTTCTCGCAGGTCCATTGAGGTCCACGCGACACCGTGAGAGCCTTTGCCAGCCACGCCTTGACGGTGCTGTCGTCAGACCCTTCGCCCCGTTCAATCGCCGCCATGAGCGTGAGCGTGCGTGCGTTTGGCGTGGTTTCTGCAAGGTCGCCAAGAGCTTTGCGCGCCGCCGGGAAATTCTCGGCGGCGATTTCAAGCTCGGCCAACAGCATCTTACTTTCTGGATGCACAGGTTTTTGCGAGATCAATGCGCCAAAACGTTTGACGCGGGCTTGGGGTGTCTCGGTCGGCTCAATTTCCGCGAATGCGGCAGCAAGATCTGGATGCGGCTCGCGGCCCCAAGCTGCTTTCAGCGCCTTCGCGGCATTCTTGGGCTTCCCAAGGGCAATATATGACCGTGCAGCCATGGCTGCGGCGGGCACCAAAGCCGGCGCAAGGCGTGCAGCTTCGATCGCTTCGTCATGGGCGGTTGCGGTGTCACCGGCTGCGATGCGGGCCTGCGCATCGGCCAACGCAAGGATAGCATCCCGGCGGCGGTGCAAATCGCGCGGCATGTGGCCGTATTTCAGCTTGGCACCCAGTGTCTTGCGCGCTGCTTTCCAGTTCTCGTTCTTGGCCTGAAGTTGCAGCAGCGTGTCAGACATTTCGGCATTTCGGGGTTTCAGAACGAACGCCTTTTCGGCCAGCTTAAGGGCTGTTTCCGTGTCGCCATCGCCAAGCTTTTGTTTCAAAAGCCCACGCACGCCCACAAAGCGGGTGTCGTCGTCGGTGAGCAGTCGCTTGTAGGCTTGGGCGGCACCGTCCCGGTCGCCTGACATCTCTGCAGCTTGGGCACGGATCAGGTTGGTCAACTCAGGACGACGCAAGAGCCGTTCGGCCTTGCTTGCCTTGGCCAGTGCAAGGTCACCTTCGCCAGATGCCAGCGCGATGTTGGCCTCTGTCAACATGCGAAAGCCTTTGCGTTCGCGATTGCGCGCAAAGAACCGGGTGATCGCGGTTTCATCGCCCGCAAGAAAACGAAGCGACGCGAGTGTCAGCCCCAGCAATTTGAGAACCAGCCACACGACCACCAGCAACAGAACAATGGCGATCACTGTCTGAACCGGGCCAAGCGTAAATTCATAGCTGGCAACGGCAATCCGCAGATTGCCGCCATTGTTGAGGAGCAACTCGGTCCCGTAAATCAGGCCCGAAACGGCAAGCACAAAGAGAAGGATCTTGAATAGGGATAAAAGCATGGAAACCTCCTCAGTTCGCCAGCAATGTGTTGACCAGCGTGTCGGCTGCTTCCGTCACGGCGAGATATTCCTGAGCGCGTGCCGTCCAGTCCGCAAAGGCGTCTTGGCCTGACGGTGGCAATTTCCCAAGTTCCGAAAGTGTCGTCGACAGATCACCATCCGCGAGTGCGGCTTCGGCGCGTGACAACACCGCATCCGGGCTGTCACCTTCCCGCGGATCAAGGGACCGCACGCCACTTTGGACTTGAAGGAATGACACCAGGCGATCCGCGATCCCGTCATCCACCGTCTCGCGGCGCGACGCGTCGAGGGCATCGCGAGCAAGGGGTGCGAAGCTGTCGCGCAACTGGGTCAACGACGCGATCCCGTCATCCGCGGCGGCGGAGAGTGGTTCCGGGATCTCGGCATTCTCGCCCAGCACCTGAAGCGCGCTTGCATATCCGGTGCCGGTCTTCAGCGACGCATCGAGGCTTGCAATTGCTTCGCGCACGGCGGCTCGATTTGCCCGCGCCTCTGCTTGCTCGGCTGCGACGCGCGCTTGCTCTTCGGCCTGCTGCTGAAGCTCAGCCGCGCGCTGTGCGGCGGCGTCCACTTCGGCTTGGGCGACCGCAGCACGGTTTTCAAGCTCTTGCGCAAGCTGGTTGTTTGTCGATTGTTGATCGTCCAGTGCGGCGCGAAGGCTTTCCAAATCACGCTCATACGCCGCAAAGGCTTGCTTTGCAGTCTCGGAGCTTTCGGTCAGCGGGCGCTTTTCTACGGCAGACAAACGCTCGTTCACATCGGCAAGTCGTGTGTCCAAGGCCCCCAGTCGCGCTTCAAGGTCGGAAATGCCGCCTTGCACGGTTTCAATCGTACCTGAGAGCGCTTCAATCTGGGTTACAACGCTTCCGACCTGTTCGCCAAGTCGATCACCGATCGCAGTCAGTTGCGCCGACGTGTCGGTTTCTTGCGGTGCCGAAACTGCTGCAGCGAGTTCGCTCAAGCGCGTATCGAGGCTGCTTTCGATGCCCGACAGCCGGTCAGCTTGCTGGGCAATCGCCTGCTCTACGGCTTCGTCATCGCCCATCAGGTTGCCACCCCACATGGTGGCTGCGCCGAAACCAAGCCCGGCAGCGATCAGGCCGCCAAAAACTGCCGGCACAAACCCGCCGCCACCAGATTTCTCGGGTGCGGGCGCCGGGATGGGCGCGACAGGCGGGGTCGGCTCTTGTGGCTCTGGCGAAACGTTTTCAGGCTCGGGTTCACTTGGCTCTGTTTCGCCTGTCTGCGAGGCAGAAACATCGGATAGGCTGTCATCTTCGGCATCCGCCGTATCATCGGCAAGGAGCGTTGAAGCGGTGTCCCCTTCCAATTCGGTCGAATCGATTGTTGGCGTCACGTCGTCACCGACAAACTCCGGCTCTTCGGAAAGCGCCTCTTCGACGGCGGCGACATCACCACCATCGGCTGTAACTTCGCCAATGATCTCGGCATCTTCAATGTCGGAAATATCTTCGCTTTCAAGAGGCTGGTCAGTGCCCTCTTGCGCATCAGTGATATCATCGCCGTCGGAAGAGTCCTGTAAACTCGGGTTATTCGCGGTGTGGTCTTCCGTATCGACCTCGGGTTTATCATCGTCGCGGCCGGTCTTGTCTTTAGAACTCACACCAACATTCCTTCCCTGATCCTGCGGGCAAGCTTAGCCTGCACTGGTTCCGTCCTCAAGAAAACTTCCGTTTTCCAATAGCTCTGCAATCTCGGCAATTATTTCATCCGCATCCGGGTGCCGCGCAACACGTATTTGCAGTTCAGCCGCACTGTGCACATTTACCGCTTGCGCAACAGCAGGGCTGATTGCCGCAATCCAAAGCGGGGCTTGCGACACCGCCAGATCGCCCGTGAGCAACTTTGCACTGCGGGGCGAAAAAAGTGGCAGAATGACAGGCGCGCTCCCGGCCAGAAGCCTGCGGGCCTGCTGCGAAATTGGGCAGGGTCTTTGGTCATAGACAACCGCGCCACGTGTTGGAATTCCGTGCGCCGCCAAAGCGCCGCTCACATTGCCAGTCACATGCGCCCCATGCAGGTGGACCAGCGGCGCAGCTTCTTGTGCGCATTTCAGCCCTGCGATTGTCGCAATCAGGCCGGCCGCATCACCCGGCCCCATATGCGCAGCGAAACCGGCGGCACCTGCGGCTTTGGCCGTGCGGGGCCCAACGCAAAATGCGGGCAGGTTTGCAGGGATATCGGCACCGATACAGGCGTCCACCCCATTTTCCGACGTAAAGATCACGCCACCCGCCCCGCGCAAAGCCCGCACCGCCGCCACGCGATCGTAAATGATTTCCAGTTTCGGGGCGATCAGAACAGGAAGGGTCGCCCCAAACCGATCCCGAAGCGCGCCCGCGAAGCGTTCCGCTTGTTTGACTGGCCGTGTCAGCAGCACGGTGGCGATCATCAAGTGGCTTCCCTGTTGCCGTTGCAGTACCCCGGTGGTAGCCCCGTACGACCATGTAAACAATGCCCTGACCCTTGAGACGATGGATCCGATGGCGCAAACCCTGACAGTTCTTGGGCTGGAAAGCAGCTGTGACGACACCGGCGCAGCGATTGTGCACAAGCGTCCAGACGGCACGGCAGAGATCCTGTCAAACGTGGTAATCGGGCAGGCAGAGTTACATGCCGCGTTTGGCGGCGTGGTTCCCGAACTAGCCGCCCGCGCCCATGCCGAGAAGATAGACATCGCAGTTGAGCAAGCCCTGTCCACTGCGGGGATGGGCCTTCGTGACGTGGATTTGATCGCCGTTACGGCGGGGCCGGGTCTGATCGGCGGCGTTTTGTCAGGTGTCATGTGCGCAAAGGGGCTGGCGGCGGGGGCTGGTTTGCCATTGGTCGGGGTAAACCATCTTGCCGGGCATGCGCTGACACCACGACTGACCAATGGGCTGCCGTTTCCATACCTGATGCTGCTGGTCTCTGGTGGTCATTGCCAGTTCTTGATTGTCGAAGCCGTTGATCGGTTTTCGCGCCTTGGCGGCACAATCGACGACGCCCCGGGAGAGGCGTTTGACAAGGTGGCCCGTCTCTTGGGGCTTGCGCAGCCGGGCGGCCCCTCGGTTGAGGGGGCGGCCCGGTCGGGCGATGCAGCGCGCTTCGCCTTTCCGCGGCCTTTGCTGGACCGGCCGGGATGTGATCTGTCTTTCTCTGGGCTGAAAACAGCTGTTTTGCGCACGCGCGACAAGCTGGTGGCGGATCAGCACGGCTTGCGAGAGGCCGATGTGGCGCACTTGTGCGCCGGATTTCAGGCTGCAGTTGCGGATGTCTTGGCCGAAAAAACCCGCCGCGCGATGCTGAACTATCTATCGCTGACGCCAGAAAGACCCGCACTCGCAGTAGCAGGCGGTGTGGCCGCCAACGGCGCACTGCGAAGCCGACTGTCGCAGGTCGCCGACACCGCCGGAGCGGAGTTTTGCGCGCCGCCGCTGAATCTGTGCACGGATAATGCCGCCATGATCGCGTTCGCCGGGCTGGAGGCTTTCGGAAATGGGCAGCGCGATGGGTTTGACTTGTCCGCTCGTCCACGATGGCCGCTGGACGACCGCGCACCCGCCTTGCTGGGATCAGGCCGCAAAGGTCCCAAAGCCTGAGGGCTTGCAGCCTCGCGCCGTTTGGCAGAGGTTGCAATTTAACACCGAAAGGAAAACCGCCATGCTCTATGCCCTGCTTTGCCATGACAAACCCAACGCTCTGGAGGTTCGCAAAGCCAACCGAGACGACCACCTCGCTTATATCAAGAGCTCTGGTGTGGTGACGCAGGCCGGCCCGCTGCTGGATGCAGAGGGCAACATGGCGGGCTCACTGTTGATCCTTGATGTGGAAGATGGCGACGCCGCACAGGCATGGGCAGACAACGACCCCTATGCCAAGGCCGACCTGTTCGCCGATGTGACCATCTATCCCTGGAACAGGGTCATCGGCTGATTGCCCTCAGCCGCCCGTTCAAAGCGAATGGTCGGACTCCTCTCCAGAAGGTATGCGGGGCGATCGGGAACTGGGAACGCACGCCTTCGGCGCTATTCAGCCGTGACGCCGCCCAAGGCGCAAACGATGCGCCACTCCTCTTCCGTGACCGGTTGCACAGATAGGCGTGAGTTTTTTACCAGCACCATGTCCGATAGCCGCCCATCTGCTTTGATTTGATCAAGCGTCACATGAACCGGAAAGGGGGCGATCGCTTTGATGTCGACACAGTCCCAACGATCATCCTCACTGGTACTGTCCGGGTGGGCCTCGGCGATCACCTCCACAATGCCGACGACGGCCTTGTCGCGTTGCGATAGGTAGAAGAACCCCAAGTCGCCAACCGCCATGTTTCGCATGAAGTTGCGTGCTTGGTAGTTCCGCACGCCATCCCACTCTTCGCCTGCATCGCCCTTGGCCACCTGATCCTGCCATGACCACGTGGACGGCTCAGTCTTGAACAACCAATACTGCTTTGTCATCCGAGCAAGCTTTCTGTTGAGCTACATATGGAGCAGTTTTCTGTGCCACGGCGGTATCTCGATTGTCCAGACCAAGCACGGCTTGCGCCAGTGCGGATCAGGCCCCAGACCCGTACTGCGCGACGCGAAAACTCACTCTTCCAGAGCCGGACTGCAGCAACGGAAAACGCCAAAGGCGGGCAGCTGTCGTCCGAATTTCACCCGCGCAAAGGCGCTTCTTCGACCCCGACCGCCGCTGGACAATAGACGCCACCGTGGGCATCCTTGCCAAGCCTAAAGGAGTTTCGCCATGATGCGCCGATCCGTTCTTGCTTTTCGATGGGTCGTCTTGCTCCTCGCTGTCATCTTTTTTGTGGATCGCGCCGGCGTCGAGGATCTTGGCAATATGTCGGAATTCGGCTGGCAGTTCCGCTACCTGACGATATGGGCGCTGACCGCAAGCATGATCTCGGCGGCACTGATGCTAAGCAGTCGGTTTGGCGGGCAAGATGATCGCGGCGCGGTGTTCGCATCGATCACCGCAGTGCTGAATATGATTGTCGTTGTCTCGTACTGGCGGCTTTATTTCACCGACCCGGCGCTTGTGAACGGCGAGAACGTGATCGTGCCGTTGCGAGAATACTACCTGCACCTGCTCGGTCCAATCCTGCAATGGATTGACGTCTTGGCAATAAAGCGCGGCTTTCGGCGCATGGGCGCGTCGGCCCTGTGGCTCGGGGTTTTGGTGTTGGCCTATCTGGGCTGGGCAGAGTTCATCGTTCAGCCGTTGAATGACCAACCCGTCGGGACCATCACCAACGGCCTGCCATATCCGTTTCTTAACGACATGGAACTCTCTGCGCGGCTGGTATTCTATGGGGCGACCTGGGCATCTGGACTGGTCTTCATCGTCGTGCTGCGGCTAGCGCAAGCCGGAGTGGACCGGGCCGTGCGGCGCTAGATTGGCTGCTCAGCCTTCCTCAGCCAAAAGCGCGGCGAGCCCACTGCGATAATCTGGGTAGCGCAAGGTTACGCCCAATTCTCGCAGCATTCGATCGTTATCAACCTTTTTGCTCTCAGCGTAGAAGCTCCGCGCCATCGGGGTCATATCCGCAGTTTCAAAATTCTCACGCGGCGGCTCAGGGCACCCCAGAAGCCGTGCTGCATGGGCCAGAACGTCTTGCGGTGGGGCAGGATCATTATCGCACACATTGTAGACGGCACCCGGGTTCGGCCGAGCAATTGACGCCGCAAGAACCTGTGCGATGTCCTCTACATGGATACGGCTAAACACTTGGCCCGGCTTTATGATTTGCCGCGCCGTTCCAGCCCTGACCTTCGCAAAGGGCCCGCGGCCGGGGCCATAGATGCCGGCAAGACGAAATATGTGCAATGGCATACCGGTATCGCGCGCCAGCTCGCGCCAAAGACCTTCGGCCATCACCCGCAATCGCCCGCGCCGGGTCGCTGGCGTCAACGGGGTCTCTTCCGTGACCCAATCGCCGCGATGATCGCCGTAAACACCCGTAGTCGAGAGATACCCGCACCATGACAGAGCTGGGGCGATTTCCCGCAATGTGGAGTTCAGCGCACCGATGGCCGGGTCGCCCTCTTCTGTTGGTGCTGCGGAAATCAGAAGATGTGTTGCGCTTCGTAAAGCCAACGTCAGATCCTCATCAGGCAGCAAGGCCACAATTCCCTGCGCCGCCATCTGCTTTGCCTTGTCCGCGCTGCGAGTGGTGCCCGTGATTTTCCAGCCTTGCGGCAGCAGTAACCGCGATAGCGCCTGCGCCGAATAGCCGTGCCCGAATGAAAATAGGTGTCGTTGCATCGTCATCCCCGCCCCACCGTCGTTCGCTTGCCCCAAGACCGTCATGCGCGGTGATAGGGGCTACCGGCAAGGATACTTGCGGCGCGATAGACTTGTTCGGCCAGCATGACCCGAACCAACATATGCGGCCAGACCATCGGCCCGAACGACAAAAGCCGGTCACAGCTATTTCGAAACTCTGGCGTGAACCCGTCAGCTCCACCGATAAACAATGCTACGTCAGCCCGCCCCTGATCGCGCCAATCGGCGAGCCACTTGGCAAACTGCGGCGATGCGACTTCCTTGCCGCGTTCATCCAGCGCCACCCGTACAGCGCCCGCAGGCGCGACGCGATCCAACAGCCGCGCTTCTTCTGCTGCGCCGCCGCCTTTCTTTGCCTCTACCTCGCACACCGACAAAGGCCCAAGGCCAAGCGCCCGCCCCGTCCGGTCAAACCGGGTTTGATAGTCGTCGAACAAAGTGCGTTCAGGACCGGCCCGAAGACGGCCCACCGCGCATAGCGTGAGTTTCATGGGTCACATGGCCGATCAAAGGCGGAAGACGGAAGGCCGGTCAGCGCGTGGTTGCGTCCGGTGTCTGCCACATCTTTTCGAGCTGATAGAATTCACGCACTTCGGGGCGGAACAGATGAACGATCGCGTCACCGGCATCAATCAGGACCCAATCGCCTTGATCCTTGCCCTCCACCTTGCACGGAACGCCAAGCTCTTGTTTGAGTCGCTCGATCAGCTTTTCTGCCATGGACCCGACCTGACGGGATGACCGACCAGATGCAATCACCATGAAGTCTGCCATTTCTGTGCGCCCCCTCAGGTCGATCGACACAATGTCTTCGGCCTTGTCGTCTGAGAGAGAAGACAGAACGCGCGCAAGTGTTTGGTCGCTTCGGGCGTTGTCGGCCGTGCTGTGACCGGGTGCCGACGGTGCGGACCCGACCGAGACCGCCTGGGCTGAGTTAGACAGGACAGTGTCCTCCATTAAAGTTTAAACCTGCATCACAGGAGATACTTCAATATAACACCCGGTCGGTCATTTCTCAATCCACCGACGAAACACACTTACCGTACAACAAATGCCACTTCGTTGCGGCGATGAAACGGCAGTGTGAAAGGGTCGTCGTAGAAATAATAGGTCGGCCCGCCGTCCAGCGACAGCTCCTCGGCTTGCGCCCAGGACTGAAGCGCGTCGGCCTTGGATGTCAGGCTGCGATTGCTCCAAAACCCGGAAAAGCGGATCACCGCCTGCTTCTGTGTTTCGACCTTCGTAAAACGTATGTCGCTGTTATCGGGGTTTGGCAAAGTCGCGACATCGTATTGCGACGGCATTGTGAACCGCACTTTCCAGTTTTGCGCGCCTGTTCCATCCACCTGCATCGGAACTTGTGCCACGGGCGCCGTCATCGACACCTTTTGGGATTGATCGTTTCCACCAAAGATGTACCCCGCCAATGTACGGAACCCTTTGGAGACAGCGCCCCGGCGACTTCCCTCGACTTCCACTTCAGCCACCACATGCGGCGCGTATTGGCGCACCTCAATGGCCCCATCACGGTGCAGGATTTCGTATGGCGGGGTTTCGTACCCTTTGTACAAACGAGCCTCCGATGCGGCGGCGACGCCGGCAACAAGCAAAAGCGCCGCCAGTCCAAGATGAGTGGCATGTGTCACTTTGGTCATGTCCAGCTGCCCTTATGCTGCGTGATTACGATTTATCTACGGCAAGGCGACTGGCGTGGATCACTTTTACCTTTCCGGGCAGGGTCCGCGATAGCGCAACGCTTGATTGCGGCGCGGCAAGCAGGTAAGTGCCCTGCCATGACACCCGTGTTCGACATTGGTGACCGGGCCCGCCTTCCATGGCGGTTTCACGGTCAAACCCGGACCGCGACCGCCCGCCTATGACGGCTGCGGCGCCAGTTCCGTGCGTCCGCAAGCCTGTTAGCCAGCTCATTCACATCACCGGGAGAGGACCATCATGACCGCCCCGAAGACGCTCTACGATAAAATTTGGGATGCGCATCTGGCGCACGAAGCCGAAGACGGCACCAGCCTTTTGTATATCGACCGGCATCTGGTTCACGAAGTGACCAGCCCGCAGGCCTTTGAAGGTTTGCGCATGACCGGCCGCACCGTACGCGCGCCGGAAAAAACGATCGCCGTGCCGGACCATAACGTGCCGACGACCGAAGATCGCGTGAACGGGATCACCAATGCCGAAAGCCGCATTCAGGTGGAAGCCCTGGACACGAATGCCAAGGACTTTGGCATCCACTACTACCCGGTGTCCGACATCCGTCAGGGAATCGTGCACATTGTCGGCCCGGAGCAAGGCTGGACCCTGCCGGGCATGACTGTGGTTTGTGGCGACAGCCACACATGGTGCGTTCGGTGCGTTGGCTCACGGGATTGGGACATCTGAAGTGGAACACGTTCTGGCAACCCAGACGTTGATACAAAAGAAGTCCAAGAACATGAAAGTCGAGATCACCGGCAAGCTGCGCCCCGGCGTGACCGCCAAGGACATCACCCTGTCGGTGATTGGTCACACAGGCACTGCCGGCGGCACCGGTTATGTTATCGAATATTGCGGTGAAGCGATCCGTGATCTGTCCATGGAAGGCCGCATGACGGTCTGTAACATGGCCATTGAAGGCGGCGCGCGTGCTGGTCTGATCGCCCCTGACGAAAAGACTTATGCCTATGTCAAAGGCCGACCCCATGCCCCCAAAGGCGAGGATTGGGATACCGCGATGGCATGGTGGGCGACATTGTTCAGCGATGATGATGCCCATTGGGATAAAGTTGTTACGCTGAAGGGCGAAGATATCGCCCCCGTTGTAACATGGGGCACATCGCCCGAAGACGTGCTGCCGATCACCGCGACCGTCCCCAACCCCGAGGACTTTACCGGCGGCAAAGTCGACGCGGTTCGCCGGTCCCTCGACTACATGGGGCTCAAGCCGGGCACGCCCCTTTCTGAGGTGGAAATTGACACCGTGTTCATCGGATCGTGCACCAACGGCCGGATTGAAGATTTGCGGGCGGCTGCCGCGATCCTCAAAGGCAAAAAGATCAAGCCAGGCCTGCGCGGCATGGTTGTGCCGGGGTCGGGCCTTGTGCGGGCTCAGGCCGAAGAAGAGGGTCTTGCCGACATCTTCCGCGATGCAGGCTTTGAATGGCGCCTTGCGGGCTGTTCCATGTGCCTTGCCATGAATCCCGACCAGCTTGCGCCGGGCGAACGGTGTGCAGCCACATCGAACCGCAACTTCGAAGGTCGCCAAGGTCGCGGTGGACGGACACATCTGCTCAGCCCGGCAATGGCCGCTGCAGCAGCCATCACTGGGCGTTTGACGGACGTTCGGGAGTTGACGCGCGAAAACGAACCGGCCTGAGTGCGGCCCGCAGAAAAGGACGCCTGATATGGCAATTTGGACCAAATGGCTGTTACTCGGCATAGCGTCTGTGGTTTTTGGACTGCTCGCTCTTGGCAATGCGGTTGCCGCGTCGATCGCTGTTACTTTGGTGACGGGTCTGTTTTTGACAATCGCGGGCGGGGTGCAAATCTTCTTCGCGGTTGGCACACAGGGCGGTCACAAGATATGGGCGCTCGTGCTCGGCATCGTCACGCTGCTGCTGGGGTTGTCTTTCATGATCAACCCTCTGGAAGGTACCATTTCGCTGGCAACCCTTGTCACTGTGCTTTTGTTCGCAGGGGGTTTGCTTCGGTTGGTACTGGCTTGGTCAATGAAGCAAACGCAGTATTTCTGGCCAATGCTAATATCAGGCGCGATGTCCGTTCTGTTGGCTGGATACATCCTTGCAAACTTCGCCGCCGCATCCCTGTCACTGCTGGGGATACTGCTTGGGGTCGAGTTGCTGTTCAACGGTTCCGGGCTGATCGTTTTGGCGCTGTTTGTGAAATCGCGCGAAGGCGACTCGCGCGGCTGAATCTAAAGCGCTTTGAAACAAGCCAGCTAATTGGAATAGGCTGAGCAAAAATAACCTATAGTTGTATTAAAAGGGGGCCAATTAGGCCTCCTTTTTATGTTTTACACGGCCCAGTTGAAGATCCTGAAAGAAATTCATCTTATGCGATAGTATTAACTGATTTTTAGGAATTTTATTGATCGAGAACGAACTTTCGTATCACATTCATAAATAACAATGTTGTTATTTATGGAGGCACTATGTTCAAGAAAACCCTTATCGCGGCTACAGTTGCTGCATGCACTTCGTTTGTTGGCTTCGGCGCTTCGGCTGCCACAAAAGATGTCGATCTTCTTTTTGTCATCGACAGCAGTGGGTCCATGGGCGCTGAGTTCACGACCCTCGCCAACAACATCGAGAGCTTTTTCAACCTTCTTACATCCGATTCGCGCACCGGTTCGGTTGCTGGTGGTCTGGTGAGCTTTCTGGGCACCCCAACACTCCAGCAGGCGATCACAACTGATGTGAACGCACTGAAAACAGCAATCAATAGCGTGCCTGTTAGTGGTGGTACAGAAAATGGTCTAGACGCACTTGAAGCAGGCCTGCCCGGTGGATCGCTGTTTTCCGACATTGCATGGCGCAACAACACGGTGAAATCGTTCATTCTGATCACCGACGAAGACGATGATGGCGCAGAAAACTACGCCGCAGTGGGTGCAGCCATCAACGGTGCTGGCTACCTTAACAATATCATCGTAAGCGGCGGCGGCTCCGAATATGGCCCATCGGCCGTTCCATCCGGTGGGGTTTTCAGTCTTACCGATTTCACATCGAATCCGACAACGTTCTTCACCGCTTTCGCGGCGGCAAAACTGGGTGAAATCGAAGACACTGACACGACCCCCGGCGCCGTTCCGCTGCCAGCAAGCGTTCCGCTTCTCTTGACCGGTGTCGGCTTGATCAGCGCACTGCGTCTGCGTCGCAAAGAAACCTGATCTGAGCAAAATTAAGATGATCAGGGGGCGACTTCGGTCGTCCCCTTTTTTGTACCGCCATGAAGTTTGACCGGAAATTCAGTTGCCAACTGTCGCTCGATCGTTTCCATGCGTTTGCGACCAATGGCCATCGCTGCCGGATTGGAAAAAGCACGCTTCACCCACCAAGTGACGGCGCGGGACTTAGCCCGCCACTCTGAGAGAGTTCTGGCAGGATTGCGGCCTTGCGCCGCCAAAACAGAGGCCCCATACGGCATCGTGGATGGGTGTCAATCGCCACGACACTCCCCTTCGTTTACGTCTGGTCGACCACATTCCCTTGCATGGCCCGACCGCTTGACTATAAGCCACAACGATTTGCCCGCTCCCGAGTCAGAAAGTGACGCCATGCCCAAACGTACCGACCTCTCCTCCATCATGATTATCGGCGCGGGACCCATCATCATCGGGCAGGCCTGCGAATTCGACTATTCGGGCGCACAAGCCTGTAAGGCGCTACGCGAAGAAGGCTATCGCGTCATTCTTGTAAACTCCAATCCAGCGACGATCATGACAGATCCGGGCCTGGCCGACGCGACGTATATCGAACCGATCACGCCTGAAGTCGTTGCCAAGATCATCGAAAAGGAACGGCCCGACGCGTTGTTGCCGACGATGGGCGGACAAACCGGCCTGAACACAGCTTTGAGTCTTGCGGACATGGGCATTCTCGAAAAATTCAACGTCGAGCTGATTGGCGCGAACCGCGAAGCCATCGAAATGGCCGAAGATCGGAAGCTGTTCCGTGAGGCGATGGACCGGATCGGGCTTGAAAACCCTGTCGCTACGATTGCCACCGACATGGATCAATGTATGGCGGCCCTTGAAACAGTGGGGCTTCCGGCGATCATCCGCCCGGCCTTCACGCTGGGCGGCACCGGCGGCGGCGTGGCGTATAACCGCGAAGATTATGAATACTTCTGCCGGACCGGCCTTGATGCGTCGCCCGTGGGTCAGATCCTGATCGACGAGTCGCTGCTTGGCTGGAAAGAATTCGAGATGGAAGTTGTGCGCGACAAGGCGGACAATTGCATCATCGTTTGTTCCATCGAAAACGTCGACCCAATGGGCGTGCATACTGGCGACAGCATCACGGTAGCCCCGGCGCTGACGCTGACGGACAAAGAATACCAGATCATGCGCAACGGCTCCATCGCTGTGTTGCGCGAAATCGGCGTCGAGACCGGAGGATCAAACGTTCAGTGGGCGATCAATCCGGAAAACGGCCGTATGGTTGTGATCGAGATGAACCCGCGCGTGTCGCGGTCTTCGGCTCTGGCCTCCAAGGCCACTGGCTTCCCCATCGCGAAAATCGCTGCCAAGCTGGCCGTGGGGTACACACTGGATGAACTGGACAACGACATCACAGGCGTGACGCCTGCCAGCTTTGAGCCGACAATCGATTACGTTGTCACCAAGATCCCGCGTTTTGCTTTTGAAAAATTCCCCGGCGCCACGGCTGAACTTTCCACGGCCATGAAGTCTGTGGGCGAAGCGATGGCCGTTGGCCGCACGTTCCACGAGAGCATGCAAAAAGCGCTGGCTTCGATGGAAACCGGCCTGACCGGCTTTGACGACATTGAAATTCCGGGCGCAGAAGACGATGCAACGCGCCACGCAGCCGTCATCAAGGCAATCAGTCAACAAACCCCGGACCGCATCCGCCTTATCGCCCAAGCCATGCGCCATGGCCTGAGTAACGAAGAGATTCAGGGGGCCACAGCGTTTGATCCATGGTTCCTTGACCGTATCCGCGAAATCATCGATGCCGAGGCGCAAATCCGAAGAGACGGCCTGCCACTGGACGCAACCGGGCTGAGACAGCTTAAGATGCTGGGCTTCACTGACGCGCGACTTGGGCACCTGACGGGCCGCGACGAAGACCAGGTCCGCCGCGCGCGCCACAATCTTGGCGTAAACGCTGTTTTCAAGCGGATCGATACCTGCGCCGCCGAATTCGAAGCGCAAACTCCGTACATGTATTCCACATATGAAAGCCCCGTCATGGGCGATGTGGAGTGCGAAGCGCGCCCAAGCGACCGCAAGAAGGTCGTGATCCTTGGTGGTGGTCCCAACCGGATCGGTCAGGGGATCGAGTTTGATTACTGCTGCTGTCACGCCTGCTATGCGCTGACCGAAGCGGGCTATGAAACCATCATGGTCAACTGCAACCCGGAGACGGTCAGCACCGACTATGACACGTCAGATCGGCTGTATTTTGAACCGCTGACCTTTGAGCACGTGATGGAAATCCTGCGGGTGGAACAATCCAAAGGAACGTTGCACGGCGTGATCGTGCAATTCGGCGGCCAAACGCCGCTGAAATTGGCGCGCGCGCTTGAGGCCGCGAACATCCCGATCCTTGGCACGACACCGGACGCCATCGACCTTGCAGAAGACCGGGAACGTTTCCAGAGCCTTGTGAACAAGCTTGAGCTCAAGCAGCCCCACAACGCCATTGCCTCCACCGATGCGCAAGCCATGGCCGCCGCCGAAGAGATCGGCTACCCTCTGGTGATCCGACCCTCTTATGTTCTGGGTGGCCGAGCGATGGAAATTGTCCGCGACACCGCGCATCTGGAACGCTACATCGCTGAGGCGGTTGTTGTGTCCGGCTCATCGCCGGTTTTGCTCGATAGCTATCTGTCTGGCGCAGTCGAAGTCGATGTCGATGCGCTGTGCGACGGGGTCGATGTCCATGTGGCGGGGATCATGCAGCACATCGAAGAAGCTGGCGTGCATTCTGGCGACAGCGCCTGTTCGTTGCCGCCTTACTCGCTGCCTGCGGACATCATCGCCGGGATCGAGCAGCAGACACGCGCGCTTGCGCTCAGCCTTGGGGTTGTCGGGCTGATGAACGTACAATTCGCTGTCAAAGACGGCGATATATACCTCATCGAAGTCAACCCGCGCGCCTCGCGTACCGTGCCGTTCGTCGCAAAGGCCGTCGGGGCCCCGATTGCTGCAATCGCTGCCCGCTTGATGGCCGGAGAGAAGCTGACCAATTTCGACATTCCCGCAATGCCGACCGACCGTTTTGCAGTGAAGGAAGCGGTTCTTCCCTTTGCCCGTTTCCAAGGTGTCGATACCCTGCTTGGGCCGGAAATGCGCTCGACCGGCGAAGTCATGGGATCGGACGCAGATTTCCATCTCGCCTTTCTGAAAGCCCAGATGGGAGCCGGAACGGAATTGCCGACGTCTGGCACGGTGTTCCTGTCGATCAAACCGGAAGACAAGACCGCGCAACTTGTGGAAACGGCGCGCACGCTTCGTGAGATCGGGTTCAGCATTCTTGCCACTGAAGGCACTCGCGCCTTCCTTGCAGAACACGACGTCGAATCGACACGTGTGAACAAGGTCTACGAGGGACGCCCGAACATCGTTGATGTGATGAAAGATGGTAGCATCACATTGGTCATGAACACGACCGAAGGAGCGCAAGCGGTGGAAGACAGCCGGTCCATGCGCAATGTGGCGCTTATGGATCGCATTCCGTATTTTACAACGCTTGCTGCTTCGCACGCGGCCGCCCTTGCGATGAAGGCACGGGGTGAACGCGAAATCGGGGTCAAGAGCCTGCAAAGCTGAGAAGCCGTGCAAGAGCTTTCCAGCAGGGTCGAATGCCGCTAGGCTTTTCGGAACAATGAAAGGAAAAACGATGCGAGCAGTTCTGATCCTATCCCTTTTGGCAACGCTGTCGGCTTGTGGCGTGCCACTTGTCCCCGGCATCTGATGAAAAATGTCAGCATAACAGGTACGGCGCCTTAAGACGTCCGTTACAAACTACGGATAGACCTGACCCTGCCAAACATGTGGCGGGTGACGAGTGCGCGGGTTGCGGGGTCTGGCAGTGCCAGACCCTTGCGCGTATCGGGGGGCAGGTCAGGGCCTTTGATCCTGAATCCGAACGCACCACGACAGCAGCGGCGGTTCGATAGACTTTTTCGGGTTCACTCTGCGAAGTAATCTTCGTCCACCGAGCGGATCACATAGACTTGCCGCGCTCGCACGCCGACTTCATGCGCAATCATCAGCCGCGCAAGTCGGTCGCCGTTTATCAAAACGACACGCTGCTGCACTCTGTGCACATAATCCCGGGCTGGCTTAGAGAAGTCCGAAGTGGTCACAAAGACGCCTTTGGACGCGCCTTCCCCTGTCAACGACCCGATGAATGCCTGCAATGCTTCCCGCCCGATCTTGTTTTCCGGGGCGTAGCGTTTTGCCTGAATATAGACGGCATCAAGACCAAGCGCATCTTCGTCGATGATCCCGTCAATACCGCCATCACCCGATTGCGCCGTTTCGCGGTACATGGAGTCGGCGCCACCACCGTAACCCATGGCGCGGAGCAGATCGAGGATCAGGCGCTCAAAGCGGGTCGGAGAAAGACCAAGAACTTCTTGCAACAAAGCATCAGAAAGCTCGGCTTCTATGGTGCGGGCGGCAGTCGCGATGACCTCTTCAGGCGTCAGAGAGGTCTTATTGATCGAACTTTTTGACAGAGTGTCATTTACCGGAAGGCCCGTGTCCCCGTCGGCAGGCGCTTGAGACCGCTCTTTCCAAGTCTTAAAGCCGTCGAACTGCGTCAGGACCTCATTGTCGATCCGGTCGGGACATTGCTGCAAAAGCTCCCGCCCCCGTTGTGTGATGACGTGGAGGTTTCGCTTGGGCGACGTAAGAAGATCGGCCTTCGACAGATAGGTACGCGCCCAGTGGACACGGCTGGCGATGATCGTAACCCGGCCACTTGGAAGCAGTTCGGCGGCCTCTTCATCGGTTATTTCGAACTGGGATTGAACTGTTGGGAGCACTTCCGAAACGTTCCGCGCGCCATCAGCAAAGGCCTGCAAGACAGTGCGCATGAGCGATTCATAATCTGGAATTGCCACGCGTCCGCTATCCCCTCGCCGCGCCGAGGCGTTCCACGCCCAGCACATCCAGCACTTTGGCTTCGATATCTTCGGCGTTCATGCCTGCAACCGCGTACATGTCGGCGGGGCCAGCTTGGTCAATGAATATGTCCGGAAAGACCATGGAACGGTATTTCAGGCCCCGATCAAACACGCCTTCATCCGCCAAAAGTTGCGCGACGTGGCTGCCAAAACCGCCGATTGCGCCCTCTTCCACGGTGATCAGCGCTTCGTGATCGGCGGCAAGCTGCAAGATCAGGTCACGGTCCAGCGGCTTGGCAAAGCGCGCATCAGCCACAGTCGGGGTGATGCCCCGTGCCGCAAGCGACTCTGCCGCCTTTTCAACTTCGGACAAGCGCGCGCCGAACGACAGGATCGCAACGCCCTTACCCTGCCGGATCATCCGGCCCTTGCCAATTTCCAGTGGCACGCCGCGTTCCGGCATTTCGACGCCGACACCTTCGCCCCGCGGAAACCGGAAGGCGCTTGGCCCATCATCATAGGCCGCTGCGGTGGCCACCATGTGGGTCAGTTCAGCTTCGTCAGCCGCAGCCATGACGACAAACCCCGGCAGGTTCGCAAGAAACGCGATGTCGAACGCACCGGCATGGGTCGGGCCATCGGCCCCCACAAGACCAGCCCGGTCAATTGCAAACCGCACGGGCAGGCGTTGAATGGCAACATCGTGCACCACCTGATCATAGCCGCGCTGCAGGAAGGTGGAGTACATGGCGCAGAAAGGTTTCAGCCCACCCGCCGCCAAACCAGCGGCAAAGGTCACACCATGCTGCTCCGCAATGCCCACATCAAAGCAACGAGACGGATAGCGTTCGGCAAACAGGTTCAGGCCGGTGCCATCCGGCATGGCCGCAGTCACGGCCGCAATCCGGTCATCAGCGGCAGCTTCGGCCAGCAATGCATCAGCAAAAACGCGTGTATAACTAGGCGCGTTGGACGGTGCCTTTTTTTGCGCGCCTGTGACGACATCAAACTTGGCGGTCGCATGCCCCTTGTCGGCGCGGTCTTCGGCGGGAGCATACCCTTTGCCCTTACGGGTAATGGCGTGGATCAGGATTGGGCCTGTGGCCCTTTCCTTGACGGTGCGCAAAACCGGCAAGAGTTGGTCCATGTCATGCCCGTCGATCGGGCCAAGATAGGAAAAGCCCAACTCTTCGAACATCGTGCCGCCGACGGTCAGATGCTTGAGCATGTCCTTGGCCCGGCGCGCGCCTTCTTGAAACGGAGGCGGCAGAAGACTGACCGCACCTTTGGCGGCTGATTTGAACTCTTGGAACGGCGCACCGGCATAAAGCCGCGATAGGTACGAGGACAGCGCCCCAACCGGCGGCGCGATCGACATTTCATTGTCGTTCAGGATTACGATCAAACGGCGCTTCAGGTGACCAGCATTGTTCAGCGCCTCAAACGCCATGCCCGCTGACATGGCGCCATCGCCAATCACCGCGATTGCATCGCCAAGTCCCTCGGGCGGTGCGCCGCCCAAGTCCCGCGCCACAGAAAATCCAAGCGCCGCAGAAATTGACGTCGACGAATGCGCCGCGCCAAACGGATCGTAGGGCGACTCGGCTCGTTTGGTGAACCCGGACAGCCCGCCCTTTTGGCGCAGGGTGCGGATACGGTCACGGCGACCCGTCAGGATCTTGTGAGGGTAGCATTGGTGACCCACATCCCAGATCACCTTGTCGCGGGGGGTGTCGAACACGGCGTGCAAAGCGACGGTCAATTCGACCACGCCCAACCCCGCACCCAGGTGCCCGCCAGTGACGGAAACGGCACTGATCGTCTCAGCGCGCAGTTCGTCTGCAACCTGGCTCAGCTGTGCATCAGATAACCGCTTCATATCGGCGGGTGTGTTGATCTGGTCCAACAGGGGCGTATTGGGTCGGTCTGTCATCTCGGGCTCCTCCCCGGTTGGCGCCCGCCCATGCGGCACGGCACCCTTCAGTATTGGCGGGAGATAACGAAACGCGCCGCGTGCCGCAAGGTTTCCGCCTTGTTGCCAAAGGGGGCAAGCGCCTCGCAGGCCTCTTCGACCAAGTCGGCAGCGCGGCGGCGGGCAGGTTCAAGCCCGAGCAGGCTGACAAACGTTGCTTTCCCAGCCGCGTCATCTTTGCGAAGCCGCTTTCCGGCAGCGTCCGGATCTCCTTCAACATCAAGGATGTCGTCCGCAATTTGAAAGGCAAGCCCCAGCGCAGATGCATAAGCCGTCAGGGGCGCAAGATCAGCCCCCGCCATCCTTGCCCCTGCTTCGGCCGACCAACCGATCAGTGCGCCTGTCTTATTCGCCTGCAATTCGGTGATTTGGCCGAGGTTGAGCGGCGCCGCAGCCGTTTCTGCGGCGATGTCCTGCGCTTGCCCCAGAACCATCCCGGCCACACCCGAGGCCCGCGCCAGACTGGCCACAAGATCAAGACGCCGCTCGGGCAGCAAGCTTTGCGGCCGCGTAAGCAATTCAAAAGCCAGCGTTTGAAGGGCATCACCGACCAGAACTGCCGTTCCCTCATCCCAAGCCTTGTGAACCGTGGGTTGACCCCGACGCAGATCATCATCGTCCATGCAGGGCAAGTCGTCGTGCACAAGAGAGTAGGCATGAAGCGCTTCGATCGCCGTTGCGGGCCATATGGCAACCGATGCGTCGATCCCAAACAAGGCCGCGCTTTCAAGCACCAAGAATCCACGCAGCCGTTTGCCACCGCGTGTCGCGTACGCCATGCCGTCAACGACCGGAACAGGGGCTTGGCCAGACAGCACGTCGTCGAAACAAGCTTGAACTTCGGCAGCGGCTGCCGCCAACGCTGCGTCGAACATCACGTGGCGTCGGTCGAAACGGTGCCCTTGGGCTGGCCGGTTTCATCCAGCGTGATCGTCGCAACCTTTTCCTCGGCGGACTTCAGGCGCGCCTCGCAATGCGCCTTTAAAAGCGCCCCGCGTTCATAAAGCGAAATCGATTCGTCCAACGCGACTTCCCCCGCTTCCAAACGGCCAACCACAGTTTCCAATTCAGCCATCGCCGCTTCGAAAGTCATGTCTTCGACGGGTGTGTCACTCATCGTGCGCCTTCCCTTGCCAATTCGCCCCGCGACAGAAGTACGGCCACATGAGCCGATGCAGCCTCTGCCAGCGCGGTCAGGTCATACCCGCCTTCCAGCACCGATACCAGCCGCCCATGGCACATCTCTGCAGCCAAATCGCACAGCTGCTCGGTGATCCAAACGAAATCCTCAGTCTCCAGATCAAGCTGTGCCAAGGGGTCGGCACGATGCGCATCAAACCCTGCCGAAACAAGGATCAGTTCAGGCCGCGCCGCACGCAAAACCGGAGCGGCTTTAGCGAGAAAGATCTCGCGATAAGCCGACCCATCTGTTCCCGGCGCCAAGGGCAGATTGGTAATTTGCCCATGCGCACCCCGTTCTTCAACCCGTCCACTGCCGGGATAGAGTGGCGATTGATGCGTCGATACGAACGTTGCCCGCGCCTCATCCCAAAGCAAATCTTGCGTGCCATTGCCATGATGAACGTCGAAATCAACCACGGCCACGCGCGACAAACCATGTACTTCAAGGGCGTGCTTTGCCGCAATCGCCACCGTGCCGTAAAGGCAAAACCCCATGGCAGTGTCACGCTCTGCATGGTGGCCGGGCGGTCGCATGGCACAAAACGCATTCTGCGCGGCGCCGGACATTACGGAATCCACAGCGGCACACGCAGCTCCCGCGCCGCGACGCGCCGCCATTTCCGAACCGGCCATAACATGAGTGTCGGCATCAAGCTGAGTCCAGCCGGTTTCAGGAATTGCACGTGCAACGCGGGCCAGATACGTCGCCGGATGGCAACGCAATAACGCCTCATCCGTTGCCAGCGGTGCGTCCTGCCGCTCCAAGGCCACAAATTCAGACGCCCGCAATGCCTGCATCACGGCCGTGTACCGCGCCACCTGTTCGGGATGGCCCTCCGGCATCTCATGCGCGGCAGCATCGGGATGTGAAAAGAGGATCGTCGTCATCACCGAACTCTAAGCGGATCAGGGCTTCGCACGCAATCCAGAGAAACCGCTCATTACCCGAACAGGAGTATCGCGCTGCCACAGGGTGGGACCCGCATCCGCAAAGGCGGGTGTGGGGACATAAAAATGCCGCCGCAGGCGGCTCAATTTGGCAAGATCAGTCACCGACCAACATGTAACCGGCACCTCGCACAGTCTGAAGGTAGCGTGGCTGCTTTGGATCAGCTTCTATTTTGCGTCGCAACCGAGTGATTTGCACATCAACCGCACGCTCCTGCGCCTGCCCCCCGTCCCGTCCGATTTCCTCCACCAATTGCGCCCTGCTCAACGGCTCGCCTAGACGTGCTGAGAAAATTCGCATCAACTGATTTTCTGTCCCTGTCAGGCGAACGATGTCCGTACCGGACCACAATTCGCCCCGGTCAAGGTCATACCGCACCTCGCCAAGCATCAAGACAGATGCGTCACCGCTCACCGGTTCAGGCGGCGGCATTCGGCGCAGGATCGCATTGATCCTGAGAAGCAGTTCTTTCGGCTCGAACGGTTTCGGAAGATAATCATCCGCGCCAGCTTCCAACCCGGCGATCCTGTCGGCGGATTCGCTCTTGGCTGTCAGCAAAAGGATTGGTGTTGCCACTTCTTCGCGCAGGGATCGTGTCAGCTGAATTCCGTCTTCGCCCGGCATCATGACATCCAGCACAATCAGATCAAATTCCAGACCATCCAGCAGACGGCGGGCATGGGCCGCATCGCGCGCTGCGCTGACCCAGAAGCCATGCCGCTTCAGAAATTTCTGCAAAAGGCCACGAATGCGTTCATCATCGTCGACAATCAAAAGGTGCGTGTCTGGTAACCCGGTCATCGCTTCACTCCGCAAGCTGCGCATAGTGGCGACGGATGTCAGGGTCCATCATCGCCTCAAGAACTCTGCGGAACCCGTCCACCGCCTCTGCTCCAGCCATGCGATAAGCTTGCCGCATTCGGGTCTGCTGTGCGTCCGACAACTTTGATTCCAAAGACAGTCCCGTATCGGTCAGGTACAAGTGGCGTTCGCGCCGGTCCTTTTCCCCAACCCGCGCCTCAACCAAACCGTCTGCAACCAGGGTCCGCAGAACCCGATTCAACGACTGTTTCGTCACCCCGAGAATCGACAGAAGATTGTTCACCGTTGTACCTGGACTTCTATTAATAAAGTGCAGCGCCCGATGATGTGCGCGGCCATATTCATGCTCGTCCAGAATACGATCAGGATCAGACGTAAAGCCACGATATGCGAAGAACATGGCCTCTATGCCTTGCCGCAGTTGTTCGTCCGTCAGAAACAGCAGTTTTCCGCCGCTTTGTCCGTCCATCGGCCCGGCCCTCCCTGTCGTCGTTTTGTCCAATCAAACTCCGTACCAACTTACGTCAGCCTTATTGACTTTCCAAGACTCAACAGGTACGCATGCCCAGATTTTTGGCAATATATGGTCCGTTTCGGACATAATTTGCGCAACATTCGAAAACCGACAGGCAGAAGGGAAACGCAATGGCGGGTGGTTACGACGATCGCGACGGCAAAATCTGGCTCGACGGCAAAATGGTGCCGTGGCGCGATGCCAATGTGCACATTCTCACGCACGCCATGCACTATGCCTCTTCGGTATTCGAGGGCGAGCGTGCCTACGGCGGGACAATCTTTGAATCGCGCAAACACTCGGAACGGTTGCGCGCATCGGCCAACATGATCGATTTTGAAATCCCCTACACCGTCGATGAAATCGAAGCTGCGAAATACGATGTCATGAAGGCAAATGGGCTCACCGATGCCTATGTGCGCGCAATCGCATGGCGCGGCGCGGGCGAAGACATGGGTGTCGCATCTGCGCGCAACCCTGTGCGCATGGCCGTCGCTGCGTGGACCTGGGGCAATTACTACGGTGACGCCAAGACCAAGGGCGCGAAACTCGACATCTCGCAATGGCGCCGCCCAGCGCCGGATACCATCCCCTGTCATGCAAAGGCCGCCGGTCTGTACATGATCTGCACCATGTCCAAGCACGCTGCCGAAGCGAAGGGGTGCTCGGACGCGATGATGTTCGACTATCGCGGCTATGTGGCCGAAGCGACTGGCGCAAACATCTTCTTTGTGAAGGATGGCGAGGTGCACACCCCCAAGCCGGACTGCTTCCTCAACGGCATTACACGGCAAACCGTCGTTAATATGCTCAAGGAAAAAGGTATCACGGTACACGAGCGGTTCATCATGCCAGAAGAACTGGAAGGGTTTGAGCAGTGCTGGCTGACAGGCACCGCCGCCGAAGTGACCCCGGTCGGGCAAATCGGCGACTACACCTTCGAGGTGGGTGCGATGGCGCGCGACATTTCGGCGGCCTACGAAAAGCTGGTTCGAACCTAGTTCCAGCATGCTGTCTTACCAGCACGCCTATCACGCGGGAAACGCGGCCGATGTGCACAAGCACGCACTTCTGGCTGCGGCGCTCGACTATCTTGTGCGCAAGCCAAAGCAGCTCAGCTATATCGAAACCCATGCCGGACGGGCGATTTATGACCTGTCCGGCGCGGAATCCATTAAAACGGGCGAAGCGGCCGCCGGAATTGAACGCATGGAACGGTGGTTCGCGCCCGACCACCCGTATGCCCGCGCCCTGCAAGCCGCACGCGACGAAGCCGGTCCTAACGCGTATCCCGGCTCACCCTTGATCGCGTCAACACTGCTGCGCCAGGATGACATGATCACACTCGCCGAATTGCATCCCGGCGAGCGGGCTGCGTTGGAACAGGCCGTTCTTGGCGCATATGTTCGCGGCGAAGATGGCCCCACCATGGCGGTTGCGATGGTCCCTCCGACCCCGAGGCGCGGCTTGATGCTCATTGATCCGTCATACGAGATAAAGACTGAGTTTACCGCCATGCCGCGTTTGGTGGCCAAGATTCGCAAACGCTGGGGCGTCGGAGTCGTAATGCTGTGGTATCCGATCTTGGCGTCCGGCGCGCACGCCCCGCTTGTCGATGGCCTTCGCGATCTGGAAATTGACGGTGTGCTTCACAGCCAAGTCCATTTCCCGCCCGCAAAGCCCGGCCACGGCATGATCGGCAGTGGCCTTTATGTGGTGAATCCACCATGGGGATTGGAAGAAGCGGCGACAGAACTTGCCGCACGCTTCGAAAGCCTGGGGCGTTAAGGCCTCAAATCAGGCCCCGGTTTAGGCCATGTGACCCCGGTCGATCCGGGCAAATTCCCGCAACCTTGCGTCAACGGGGCGCGTCACGGGGCGTCGGTGCAGCGACATAGATTCGGCGCGCGGCATACGATTTTGCGCCATGTACGACATGGTCAACTTCATCCCCGATTTCACATGCTTACGAGGGTCGTCAAGAATGTGGCGTGTCACGATTTGTCCTCCTGTGTGGTCGGCTTGAGCGCTTAGTGTAGCACACTCGCGCCTTTTAGACGTGGGGACGTAACCGGGTCATGAAAACCCCTCGCCGTGAGAAAGCACTTGAACCGCCCAAGCCGCCGCATCAGCCACCGCCGGATCGGGATCACAGATCAGGGTGCGGGCCGCATCGGCCAAAGTGGGATCGCCGCTGTTTCCGATGGCGTAAAGGACATTTCTGACAAAACGATCCCGCCCAATCCGTTTGATCGGCGAGCCCGAGAATTTCGCACGAAAGGCTGCATCATCCAGCCCGACAAGGTCAGCCAAGGCCGGCGCGCGCAAATCGTCCCGTCCCGCATATCTTAACTCTCGCGCCTCTGCTGCGAACTTGTTCCATGGACAAGCGGCCAGACAATCGTCGCAACCGTAGATCCGGTTGCCCATCTTGCCGCGCAACTCTTCGTCCACGGCACCGCGATGTTCAATTGTCAGATAGGAAATGCAGCGCCTCGCGTCCAATTGGAACGGCGCGGGAAACGCGGCCGTCGGGCAAATATCAAGGCATGCCGTACAACTGCCGCAACGTTCTGTTTCGGGCGCGTCGGCGGGCAGGTCGATCGTCGTGAAAATGGCACCCAAAAAAAACCAGTTACCCAGATCACGGCCCAAAAGGTTGGTGTGCTTACCCTGCCAACCCAACCCAGAGGCTGCGGCTAAGGGCTTTTCCATCACGGGGGCTGTATCAACAAAGACCTTTATCGCGTGCCCTGTCGCTTCGGGTTGCTCAAGCAGCCAGCGCCCAACACGCTTCAGCCGCTTTTTTACAAGATCATGATAGTCGCGGTTCTGCGCATACACGCTGATCGCCGCCCTATCGCGGCGGGTCAGAACCTCAAGCGGATCATGATCCGGAGTGTAGGGTTCGGCAAGCATCACCACGGAGCGCGCCTCCGGCCAGAGGACAGCAGGGTCACTGCGCCAGGTCATGCGCTCTGCCATCCACGCCATTTGCCCGTGGCGACCATGCTCAACGAATGCGTCAAGCCTGGCAGGAAGTTCTGGCACGGCATCGGGGCGGCAGATGCCCATCTTGGCAAAGCCTTCGGCCTGCGCCTGCGCCTCCAGCGCTGCTTTCAATCCTTCCGTTGTTCGCACGGTGCCCCCTTTACAAGTGGCGAACTAGGCCCGCCTGAGGCACCGAACCAAATCGCCAGCCCCTTCTAGAAATCCAGATCGGCATAATGTGGCGGCGGCGGGAAGCCGGCGACCTGATCTGCCAACAGGCTTCGGAAGGCCGGGCGTGACTTGATCTTTGCATACCAATCCTTGACGCCGGCCTGCCTGTTCCAATCCACATCCGAACTGTAATCCAGAACCGAAAGATGCGCTGCAGCCGCAAAGTCGGCCATTGTCATGACATCCCCCGCCAACCACCGGCGATGATCCAAAAGCTCGGCCATGTAATCAAGGTGCACCTTGATCCGGACCACGCCCTCCTTCACCAAACGGCTATCAGGATAGCCCGACCCGGTCAGCTTTTTGGTAATCCGTTCGCCCAATACCTTGACCGTGACTTCGCTGTGAAATGTGTCGTCAAAATACGCCACGATGCGGCGCACTTCGTACCGTTCTCGCGGGTCCTCGGGCATCAGCGCAGGCGTGGGGTATACATCTTCAAGGTACTCGCAGATCGCCTGACTTTCTGACATGACAAGCCCGTCAATGCGCAGAACCGGCACTTTGCCGATGGGATTGCGGCGCAAGAAGTCCGGGGACTTCTCCCAATAACGTTCTTCCTGAAGGTCAGTGTCGATCCGCTTCTCCGACAGGGTCAGACGAACCTTGCGACAGAACGGGGAAAGCGGTGCGTGGTAAAGTACGGTCATGGTGACTTCCAGTTTGCGTGCGTCTGTCTTGCCGCGAAGTGCGTGCGGTTGCAACGGGGCGCAAACGTCACTTCGGCTGGAAACAGCTTGCACGCCCGTCTCGGCGGATGGTTTGCGCCCCATCAAGAATGGATGCCGCCCTGCGACGGGTAAATTCGCCCGGCTTGCTGGCCGACCTCTTTTTGGGGCTTGGGAGAATGGCCGCGAGTCGCGCCGCCTGAACGCCTGACAGATCGGCAGCAGACACGCCAAAATAGTGCTGTGCCGCCGCACTCACGCCGAATACGCCCGTATCGAACTCTGCCACGTTCAGGTACACCTCAAGGATACGGCGTTTGGTCCAGACCAGTTCAACAACCGGTGTCAGAAGACCCTCCAACGCCTTGCGCGGCCAGCTTCGGCCTTGCCACAGAAAGACGTTCTTGACGGTCTGTTGACTGATAGTCGAACCGCCCCTTTCCGCGCCGCCAGCGATTGCACTTCGCAGGGCGGTGATATCAAAGCCCCAGTGTTCGCAAAAATTGGCATCTTCGGCGGCGACGGCAGTGCGCTGCATGATCGGCGCGATACTGTCCATGGCGGCCCAGTCGTATGACAGCGTGTTGTGGCGAGCCCTCTCAGCCAGCATGTAAGGGGTCGTCGGAACGGGCAAAAAACTCATCGCCCCAATCCAAAGAGCCAAAAGGCCCAACGCCGCAAACAAAGCGCGCCGCAACCAAAGCGTCAGCTTGCGACGAACGGCGACAGGCGCAGCCTTCATAGATTTCTGGGTTTTTTGTCGTGCCATCCTGTCATCAAACATGCAGCAAAGGTCCGGTCAATTGCCAGCCTGCGGAACGGACGCCAAGCGGGAAAACTCTTTTCACGGGCAGTGGCCCACAAGACAGCACCGCAATGGCCAGAAACGCAATCAATCCTATCTCAGCCAAACACAGAAAACGCCGGGCGACTGAATCGCCCGGCGTGTTGATCTCTACTTGCGTCGATCGCAGATCACTCTGCCGGGACGCGCGCCTCTTCAATCTCAAGAGGATGCGGCAACTTGTTGAGCATCTCTTTTGGGCAAATCTGAAGGAAGTTGGCTTTCTCTTCATCCCAGTTTTGCAGAATGTCGGCTGCCCTGCGGCTTCCAGTTTCCGCCGCGTGACGCTCGATCAGGCCGCGCAACTGCGCCTCCCAATGGGCAACGGTCACGGGGCACGTCACCAGCGTTTCCATGTTCATCATATCCCAGACTTTGCCATCCGGATCATAGAGATACGCCATCCCACCAGTCATACCGGCGCCGAAGTTCGTCCCGATGGAGCCAAGGATCACAGCGACACCGCCGGTCATGTATTCGCACCCGTTGGAACCACAGCCTTCGATCACGACATGCGCGCCAGAGTTGCGAACCGCGAACCGTTCCCCCGCACGCCCTGCGGCAAACAAGAAGCCTTCGGTCGCGCCGTAAAGAACGGTGTTCCCGATGATCGTGTTGTCCGCAGCCTTGAGCGGGCTGACCTGCGGCGGGCGCACCACGACGGTGCCGCCCGATAGACCCTTACCAACATAGTCATTGGCGTCGCCAGACACCTCCAACTTGATCCCCGGCGCAAGGAACGCGCCCAGAGACTGGCCCGCACTGCCCGTCAGCTTTACGGTCAGGTGGTCTGATTGAAGGCTGTTGCGCATCCCGAACGCTTTGACCACATGGCTTGATGTCCGCGTGCCGATGGACCGCAGCGTGTTCTGCACCGCATAGGACAACTGCATCTTTTCGCCGTCTTGCAGGAAGCGCGCTGCATCCTTGACGATTTCCGCGTCCAATGTGTCTGGCACCGCGTTCCGCGCTTTGCTACGGTCATAGACCGCATTCTTGGCGCCATCGACGGTGATGAGCAGTGGGTTCAAGTCAAGGTCATCAAGATGCGAAGACCCACGGCTGACTTGGCTAAGCAAATCGGCACGCCCGATAATCTCGTCCAGGTTCCGCACACCCATACCGGCCATGATTTCGCGCACTTCCTGAGCATAGAAGGTGATCAGATTGACCACTTTGTCCGCTGTGCCGGTGAACTTGTCGCGCAGCGCTTCGTCTTGCGTACACACGCCAACAGGGCAGGTGTTGGACTGGCACTGGCGCACCATGATGCAGCCCATAGCGATCAGTGCCGCTGTGCCGATGCCATATTCTTCGGCTCCCATCATCGCGGCGATGACGATGTCGCGGCCAGTTCTCAGGCCGCCATCCGTCCGCAGCGTGACGCGGTCCCGCAGTTTGTTCATCGACAGAACTTGATGCGCTTCGGTCAAGCCCATTTCCCATGGAAGGCCAGCATATTTGATCGAGGTCGCAGGTGACGCCCCGGTTCCGCCATTGTGGCCCGAAATCAAGATCACGTCAGCCTTGGCCTTGGCCACGCCTGCGGCGATGGTGCCAACGCCTGATTGCGCGACCAGCTTCACGGTGACCTTGGCGCGCGGATTGATCTGCTTGAGGTCATAGATCAGCTGCGCAAGGTCTTCGATCGAATAGATATCGTGGTGCGGCGGCGGCGAGATCAGCATCACGCCGGGCGTCGAATGGCGCAGTTTTGCAATCAGCTCGGTCACTTTCATGCCGGGCAACTGGCCGCCTTCACCGGGTTTTGCGCCCTGCGCGACCTTGATCTCAAGTTCTTCGCATTGGTTCAGATACTCTGCAGTTACACCAAAACGACCAGACGCAACCTGTTTGATCTTCGCAGACGGGTTATCGCCATTGGGTTCTGGCACGAAGTGCTTCGGATCTTCGCCGCCTTCGCCACTGTCAGACTTCGCGCCAATCCGGTTCATGGCCACGTTCAACGTTTTGTGTGCTTCGGGGCTAAGGGCGCCAAGGCTCATACCGGGCGTAACGAACCGCTTACGAATCGAAGTGATGCTTTCCACCTCTTCCAGCGGAATCGCAGCGCCAAGCGGCTTGATGTCCAGCAAATCGCGCAGATGAATCGGCGGGGCCGACCGCATCTTGGCAGAATACTGCTTCCACATCTCAAACGACGCGCGGTCACAGGCCGCTTGCATCATGTGCATCGACTGGGCTTCCCAAGCGTGCGTCTCGCCAGAACGCCGCGCCTTGTAGAACCCGCCAATCGGCAGAACGTCTTTGCCGCCGGTCCACCCTTGGGCGTGCACATTTTCCAGTTTGCGTTGAATACCGGTTACACCGATGCCGCTGATACGGCTTGGCATGCCCGGGAAATACTCGGCACACATGGCACGGCTCAAGCCAACGGCTTCGAAATTCAGGCCGCCGCGATAAGAGCTGATGACCGAAATCCCCATCTTGGCCATGATCTTCAGAAGACCTTGGTCAATGGCAGACCGATACCGGGCCACAGCTTCGGACAAAGTGCAATCAAGCAAGCCGCGTTCGATGCGGTCTGCAAGACTGTCTTCGGCCAGATAGGCGTTCACAACTGTCGCGCCAGCACCGATCAGAACCGCAAAGTAATGCGGATCGATACATTCAGCCGACCGAACGCAGATCGATGTGAAGGTCCGCAAGCCCTGACGGGTCAACCAACTATGGACCGCGCTTGTCGCCAAGATCATGGGCATTGCGACCCGATCTTCGCCCTGACCTGCATCAGACAGGATCAAATGACCCGCGCCCGACCGCACGGCGTCTTCGGCTTCGTCTCGAATACGGCGCAAGCCGCGGCTGAGTGCATTGGCGCCATCACCAACGGCAAAGGTACAGTCGATTTCCACCACGGGCGCGTTGAAGTGGTTCTTCAACTCTTCGAACTGAGCGTTGCCCACAAAGGGGCTGTCCAACACGAGAATCTCGGTCTGACTGCTGTCTTCGTCCAGAACGTTCTTCAGGTTTCCGAAGCGCGTCTTGAGGCTCATCACGCGGAATTCGCGCAAACTGTCGATTGGCGGGTTGGTGACCTGGCTGAAATTCTGCCGGAAGAAATGGCTCAGCGGGCGATACTTCTCGGACAGAACCGCCGAAGGGGTGTCATCGCCCATCGACGCGATGGATTCCTTGCCGTCCTCGGCCATTGGCGCAAGGATGACCTCAAGATCTTCCATCGTGTAGCCAGCCGCAATCTGGCGTTTTCGCAACTCACCGCCGGTGTACCCAGCGACTTCCTCGGATTGCTCCAGCGCTTCGCTCAGATCATTGATCTTGCCGACCCAGTCACCGAAGGGCTGGCTCGCTGCCAGCTTGTCCTTGATTTCCACATCGTGGAACAGCTTGCCTTCCAGCGTATCGACCGCAATCATCTGGCCCGGCCCAAGCGCGCCTTTTTCAACGACATGTGCTTCGTTGACCGCGACCATCCCGGCTTCGGAACCGGCGATCAACAGGCCATCGCCGGTCACGACATAGCGCATGGGGCGCAGGCCGTTCCGGTCGAGCCCGCCACAAACCCAGCGGCCGTCGGTCATTGCAAGAGCAGCAGGGCCATCCCATGGCTCCATGACCGAGTTGCAATAGGAATACATATCACGCCATGCGGGCGGCAATTCGACCGCCTGCTTGGACCAAGATTCGGGGACAAGCATCGTTTTGGCCATCGGGGCGTTACGCCCGGCGCGCACCAGAACCTCGAACACCGAATCCAGTGCCGCGCTGTCAGAAGACCCGCCCGGCACAATGGGCTTGATGTCGCCGGCAAGATCGCCGAACGCACTGCTTGCCATGCGGATCTCGTGGGACTTCATCCAGTTGATGTTGCCCTTGAGCGTATTGATTTCGCCGTTATGGGCCAGCATCCGGAACGGCTGCGCCAACCACCACTGCGGGAAGGTGTTGGTGGAATACCGCTGGTGATAGATCGCAAAGGCGCTTTCAAACCGTTCGTCCATCAGGTCGGGATAGAACTCAGCAACCTGCTCAGCCAGCATCATGCCCTTGTAGATGATCGACCGGCAAGACAGCGAACAGATATACAAGCCGGCCACATTTGCTTGCGTTGCCGCCTTTTCGATGCGGCGGCGAATGACGTAAAGTTCGCGTTCGAACGTCTCTTCATCAACGCCTTTGTTGTTCGCGATGATGATCTGCTCGATCTCGGGCCGTGTGGCGTTGGCCTTTTCGCCAAGGCAGGAAATATCCACCGGCACATGCCGCCAGCCGTAGATATAATAGCCCATGCGCAGGACTTCGGCCTCGACGATGGTCCGGCAGGTTTCCTGTGCGCCGAAATTGGTGCGCGGCAGAAACACCTGGCCCACGGCCATCAACTGGTCCATCTTTGGTTCGTGCCCGGTGCGGCGGACCTGATCGTAAAAGAACTGAACGGGGATTTGCACGTGAATACCCGCACCATCGCCGGTCTTCCCGTCGGCATCCACGGCGCCGCGGTGCCAGATCGCCTTCAACGCGTTGATGCCCGACTCAACCACCTTGCGCGATGGCTTGCCGTCAATCGACACGACCAGCCCGACGCCGCAGGATGAATGTTCATCCTCGGTGCTGTACAAACCGGTTTCGGCGAGCAGCGCGCGTTGTGCTTCTTGGTCTGCCACCCAGGCTTCATCATACTTGGTCATGGAGTTTCCCCTTCGCCGAGGGAGGCGAACTGCGCCTCGGTTTGCTGTTTTGTCACTCGTGTGATGGCTCCGGCAAAGCTATAGCCGTCCGGCGCGCGATCACTGTAAATTTCCTTGGTCAGCCTAAAGCCGCCCGCATTGTCGAACAGACCCGCCGACACTGCATATGTTTCGTGCCCCGGAACTGTCAGCTTATACCAAAGCGTCGACCCGCAAGCATCGCACCAAGCCCGCTCTGCCCAATCCGACGATACAAACGACTTCACGGGACCGGACACATCCAGCCCTTCGGGCGCCACGTCGAATTCGACAAACGCCGAACCGCACCACCGACGGCACATGTCACACTGGCAGGCGTGCAATTCAGGCGCTTTTGGCAGCGCGGTCAATTTGACCGCCCCGCACATGCACTGCCCTGTTCGTTCTGCCGTGGCCATGTCGGCCCTCCTGAGCTGGTCCCAAAATCCGCGCCTATGGCCCGGTCTGGTCTGGCGTCTTTCCCTGCGGTCGGCGCACGGCCCAACCGGGCCGCTGCTGTCGTCGTTTCCTGCCCCCTTGGGGAAAGATCAGAATTGCCTTTAGGCTCCCGCTTGGCCAGTCCCACACCACCTGTTCGGGACCGGAAAAGTGGCAAGTGCCTTATTCTGCAGCAACCATGGCGCTGCGCTGCTCGAAACGTTCCAACATCGCTTGCGCCGCTTCGCGTCCGTCCCGGATCGCCCAAACTACGAGCGAGGCACCGCGCACGATGTCACCCACGGCATAGACGCCGTCCATGCTGGTCGCATGCGTGCGGAAGTCGGCCTTGATCGTGCCCCACCGGGTGACCTCAAGCTCCGGCTCGCCCCAAAGAGTTGGCAGGTCTTCTGGTTCAAAACCCAGCGCTTTGACGACAAGATCCGCCTTTTCGACGTAATCTGCGCCTTCGATAAGTTCGGGAACCTGGCGACCGGTTGCGTCAGGCTGGCCAAGGCGCATTTTCTGCACCATCACACCATCGACCTTGTCACCGGTGAAGCCTTTCGGCGCAGACAGCCAAACAAATTCCACGCCTTCTTCTTCGGCGTTGGCAACTTCGCGTTGGCTGCCCGGCATATTGGCCCGGTCACGGCGGTACAGACATTTCACGCTTTCCGCGCCCTGACGAACCGCCGTACGCACGCAATCCATCGCGGTGTCGCCACCGCCAATAACAACCACGTTCTTGCCTGAGGCGTTCAACTCGCCGCTTTCGTATTCTTCAACCGTGTCGCCAAAGCTTACGCGATTAGACGCAGTCAGATAGTCAATCGCGCGGACGATACCGTCAGCATTGCTACCCGGCCCCTGCAAATCACGGGTCTTGTAAACACCTGTCGCAATCAGAACCGCGTCATGCGCGCCCCGGATTGCCGAGAACGTGATGTCATCACCCACGTTGCAGTTCAGCCGGAACTGGACACCGCCGTCTTCAAGCTGATCCATCCGCTTCATGACAATGTCTTTTTCCAGCTTGAAGCCGGGGATGCCATAGGTCAGCAAACCACCGCCGCGATCATAGCGGTCATACACCGTCACCTGAATGCCGGCGCGGCGCAGCATGTCTGCTGCGGCCAATCCGCCCGGTCCGGCGCCAATGATGCCAACGCTTTCATCGCGCTCTACGGCAGGGCGGATCGGTTTGACCCAACCCTCTTCAAAGGCGGTGTCAGTAATGTATTTTTCGACGGCACCGATGGTTACGGTTCCGTGGCCGGACTGCTCGATCACGCAGTTGCCTTCGCACAGACGGTCTTGTGGGCAGATGCGGCCACAGATTTCTGGGAATGTGTTGGTTTCCTGGCTTAGCTCATACGCTTCGCGCAGGCGACCGGTGGCTGTCATGTTCAGCCAATCGGGAATGTTGTTGTGCAACGGGCAATGCGATTGGCAATACGGCACACCGCACTGACTGCACCGAGAGGCTTGCTCTTCGGCCTTTTGTGTGGCGAACTCGGCGTAAATCTCACCGAAGTCCTTGTTGCGTAGATTGGGCGCACGCTTCTCCGGCATATCCCGTGCTACAGACACGAACTGAAGCATTTTTTGCTTGGCCATTTCCCGCCTCCAAATCAAGTTGCCGCCTTTTAGACATGTCTGGGACAAATGAAAAGTCATAAAGTATGACCTATAATTGCCTAATACACACCCCACATGCATTTTTCTGGGCCTTGCCAGCAAAAATAAGGTAATCAATGCTGACCTTAATGCGGTCTTTCACCCAATTCTCAAACACTTGACCCAGAGACACCCCTATGCCGTTGTTCCACTTGTTCCTCGTAGCGGTGATTCAAGGAATCACCGAGTTTCTTCCCATCTCCTCATCTGGCCACCTTATCCTGCTGCCAAATCTTACCGGAATGGCCGACCAAGGGTTGGTTATTGACGTCGCCGTTCACGTCGGCACGCTGTTCGCCGTCGTCTTGTATTTCTGGTCTGACGTTCGCGCTGCTGCCCTCGGCAGTTTGCGACTTTTGCGCGGTAAAGTAGACACGCCAGGTGCCTTTCTTGCACTTTGCCTGATCGTGGCGACAATTCCGGTGGTCATCGCCGGACTCGCCATGAAGCTGACGGGCCTGAACGACGCGATGCGGTCCACAGCCGTCATTGGCTGGACAATGTTGATCTTTGGAATCGTGCTGTATTTCGCAGACCAGAAAGCCGCGGAAACCCGCAAGGCTGAAGAATGGAGTCTGAAGCACGCCATTATAATGGGTCTGTGGCAGGTTATTGCTTTGATCCCCGGGACATCGCGCTCAGGCATCACAATCACCGGGGCGCGCACCCTCGGCTATGAACGCGAGAGCGCAGCAAAGCTCTCGATGCTGATGTCGATCCCAACCATTGCGATGGCAGGTATGCTGTTGGGTCTGGATGTTATTGGCGAAGGGAATGCAGCGGCAGCAAAAGACGGTGCGATCGCGGCCGGTTTTGCCTTTGTCTCAGCGCTTTTGGCGCTCACCTTGATGATGCGCCTTCTGCGATCCGTCAGTTTCACGCCTTATGTGATCTATCGAATCGTCTTTGGTATCATTTTGCTGGGTGTCGCTTACTTGTAAGCAACACCCGGTCGATCAGCCTTTAAGGTTCCGGGCCGACTCGGTCATTTCAGCGTATTGGCCAGTCGGGCGGAACCGCCACAAATAATCAGGCAGAACAGCGCCCATCGAGACTGGGCTAATCCCAAGATCTGCAAGACCCTTCGCGCCATCTGATACGACATTGTCGTTCTTCAGGTTTGCCACTTGGTCTTTCGTGATCATCTTGTTTTCAAACAGCCCAAAAGAAAGCGACTGCAACACATCAAAACTGCTGCCCATCAAGCCGGCAATCGCGAAGGGGATGTTCACGACCAGCCGACGCCGACGGATGACCTGAAGCATCTCAGCCATCAATTCGCGGAAGCTTTTCACGTCAGGTCCACCCAGCTCATAAACGCCCGGTTCTGCTTTGCCCAGAACGCCCATGACGGCCGCCTCGGCGACGTTATCAACGTACACGGGTTGAAATTTCGTGTCAGCGCCGACCACAGGCAATACTGGCCCCATCCGCGACATAGAGGCGAAGCGGTTAAAGAACTCGTCCTCCGAGCCAAAGACAACCGACGGGCGCAAGATTACCGCATTTGGTTGATACTCAAGCACGCCTGCCTCACCAGCCGCTTTTGTACGGGCATAGTCGCTATCGCTGTCAGCATCGGCACCAATCGCGGAAATTTGGACCATCTGAGTGATCCCCGCTTCGGCTGAAAGGCGGGCGATCCGTGCAGCACCTTCGGCTTGGACTGCGTCAAAACCGTTTTTTCCGTATGCGTTGAGAATACCGACGCAGTTTACAACCGCATCCGCACCGCCCAGAACCTGCCGGACCGACGCATCGTCGCGAATATTGCAAAAGATTGGCTCAACCTGCCCGACCGCGCCATAAGGGCGAACGAATCCCGCCTCATCAGGGCGGCGCACGGCGACACGAACCCGCCATCCTTCTTTCGCCATTCGACGTGCAATATAACGGCCGATAAACCCGGACCCGCCAAAGATGGTGACTAGTTTCGACATCACAGCCTCCGCATATACTATGCTGCTGATAACTGGCCTGCCGGTCCCGAACAAGGCACATCACGTCGCGGGGAAAATTGCGCGCAAGACGTGTTGACACCCCCGAACCGTGCCGGTAGATGCCCTCCTCACGACACCTGCCCAGGTGGCGGAATGGTAGACGCGCTAGCTTCAGGTGCTAGTGTCCGTATGGACGTGGAGGTTCGAGTCCTCTCCTGGGCACCAAACTTCTCAAATTTATTTGCAACAGATCGACGCGTTGTGCGCCTTTTGGGTCTGCTGTTCGGCGCAGTTTTGCCGTTTCGATCGCGAAGCTTACGTCACCACCAAGAATGAAAAGAGCCAACCAAAGCGTCCGCTTTGATGTTGCGAGCTATGGCGCCATCGCGTCCGCCAGTTGGGGGTATCCCGTCCGGCGGCACGCTCCCGTCATCAATTTCGGGCTTTCAGATAGTATCCGTTTTCTGGCCTTAGCTGATGCAATCAGGGTCAAGCTGGACAGGAACGCGAATCGAAGACGCTGCACGACGATCACTGCTGCGGTCATTGACCGTAACCGCGCACATAGATGCCGGACGTATACGCTCGTTTATTCTTGTCGGCCGTGATGTTAGGGCGCTGATCGGCTCGTCGAATCTGGAGTGCCGGTGACTAGTGTTCCTCAGCCGGCTCAGCAGTAACCAAGAACGCTCGAAAATCGTTCACGTTGGTTCCGGTTGGCCCCGGTACAAACAAATCGCCAGCCGCGTCGAAGCCGCCCCAAGCGTCATTCTGGGCCAAAGCCGTGGCCGGGTCAAAACCGCCCGCACGCATCCGCGCTGTGCTTTGCCCATCCGCAAAAGCACCGGCATTGTCCTCGGACCCGTCAATTCCATCCGTGTCAGCCGCCAAGGCCGCAACTCCTTCGATGCCTTCCAGAGCGATTGCCGCCGCGAGCAGGAACTCTGAATTTCGGCCCCCGCGACCGCCTTTGCCACGCAGGGTTACCGTTGTCTCTCCCCCCGAAAGTATGACCACCGGTGCCGTGAAGGGGCGGCCACGTGCAACCACTTCCCGCACGATGGCGGCATGGACTTGACCCACATCGCGAGCCTCTCCCTCGATCGCGTCAGACAAAATGACAGCCGGAATCCCCTGCGCCTCAGAAGCTTGTGCTGCCGCCTCAAGCGATATCCGTGCAGAAGCAATTACCCGTACCTCGTTTCGGGAAAACACGGCATCGGCTGGATCTGGCGCAGATGCACTTTGCTGCCTCAGATGCGCCATAATAGTGTCCGGCAGCGCAATGCCGCGACTTTCGATCATCGCCAAAGCGTCCGCAAGACCGACCCCGTCGGGCACAGTTGGTCCAGAGGCGACCTGCGCCGGATCATCCCCCGGCACATCCGATACAACCAGACTTACAACACGCGCCGGGGCTGCTGCTGCAGCCAACCTGCCGCCCTTGATGCAGCTGACATGTTTACGAATGGCATTCATGACCCCAATCGGCGCGCCAGACGCCAAAAGCGCGGTGTTCAAGGCCTGCTCATCGGACAAAGTCAAACCGTCGGGCGGCGCAGGCAGCAGAGACGAGCCGCCGCCGCACACCAGCGCCACAACAAGATCGTCAGGCCCAAGGCCAGCGACGGCCTCGAACAAGGCGCTCGACGCAACCAGCCCAGCATCATCGGGAACCGGGTGCGACGCTTCCAGAACTTGGAGGTATTCACAAGGCGCTGCGTAACCGTAGCGCGTCACCACAACGCCAGTAAGCGGCCCGTCCCATAGTTTTTCGAATGCCGCCGCTAGTTGCGCTGCGCCCTTCCCGGCGCCAATGACAACCGTGCGCCCTTTGGGCTTCGCGGGCAGAGCATTGCGCAGCGCCTGTACCGGATCTGCCGCCGCAACCGCAGCATCAAACAGTCCCGTCAAGAACTTTCGTGCCCCTGCGTCCATATCTTGCGGTGTCTCAATCATCGTGCGCCCATCCTAATCAGGATTTTCAAATCACCCTATCGATACTGGAATGTATCGAATGCGCGCGGGATATCGTCCAGATCAAATTGAGCATTCATGAAGACACTCCCATCAATGCGCCATTGATCAATCGTGCTCACCCCGGCAATGCAGGCAAAATTGGGGACAACGACAAGCCGCAGTGTCAGACCCGAACAAGGTTTCCAAAAATGGTGTCTTTGTGTTCTTCCAGATAAATCCGCAACCATGGCGTAAACCGCCCTGGTCGGCGCGTGACTTCGGCGGCCAGATCGTACAGGCCGACCCACTCGACCTGCATCACCTCATCGCGATTTGGCAAGACGTTCAGGTCCTTGGACGCTGTCGCAACGAACAAGTCGACCACTTCATGCTCGACCATGCCGCCGCCCACGTCCGCCCGATACTCAACCGTATCGCGTTTCGCTGGGTAGACGCCGGTGATGCCCAATTCTTCGTTCAGACGTCGCACGGCGCAGTCGGCCGGGTTCTCGCCCCAAGCGGGGTGCGTGCAGCATGTATTCGCCCAAAGACCAGGCGTATGGTATTTCGACATGGCGCGGCGTTGGATCAGAACATTCTGACCGTCCATGATGAAGACGGAAACAGCCTTGTGCCGCAGCCCCTCGCGATGAACTGCAAGTTTCTCGACCGGGGTCAGTTCGCCATTCACCCAAGCAGGGATAAGATCGGTCATAGTGCGGGCCTCATCCCGGGCGGTTTAGGTCATACGGCTGCAGCGCGCGTGGCGCTCTGCCGTGCTGATACCGCAATCTAATCGCGCCAAGCTTCAATTTGCACCCCGGCAACATGACACAGGGACACTATTGTCGGGCTTCACAAAAACTGCCCTTTGGTAATAATATGAAATTCCGCATGTGTTGTTACGCATCAATCCTTGCATCGCAGGGTGAACTGCGCGACGAAGTTGTGGCAACGTTCCAGAGGCGCACTATCGTCTGTGGGGAAGACACTGCAAAATGGGAGCACTACATGACCAAGCTTTTCGCCGCATTTGCGGCAACCGCGCTGATAACCCTGCCAATCGCAGCCTCCGCCCAATCCGGCGATGCTGCAGCCGGCGAGAAAGCCTTTCGCGGATGTCAGGCATGCCACGTTGTCGTAAATGACGCAGGCGAAACCCTTGCTGGCCGCAACGCCAAAACTGGCCCCAACCTTTACGGTGTGGTCAATCGCGCCGCCGGGGCTGTGGACGGATTCCGCTATTCTGACTCCCTCGCAGCAGCGGGTGAAGCCGGTCTCGTTTGGGACGAAGCAGCATTTACTGCCTATGTTCAGGACCCGACTGGCTATCTGCGCGAGTACTTGGACGACAGCGGCGCTCGTGGCGCGATGTCTTACAAAGTGCGCAAAGAGGCAGACGCTGTGAACCTGTTCGCTTACTTCGCCAGCCTTCAGTAACAAACTGACGCTGTCAGATACTTCTCACAAAAAAGGCCCCCTTCAAGGGGCCTTTTATTTTGCTCTGGGGGAAGGGGAGGTGGGGACCGATTACGACGCCGGCAGCAAGACCCGGTCAATCACGTGGATCACACCGTTAGATTGGTCCACATCGGCAATCGTAACGTTTGCAACGCGGCCACGCTCGTCCTCTATCATGATCTCGTTGCCCGAGTAGCGCGCCTGTAGCATGCAGCCGCCAACGGTTGGAACTGGATGAACGCCGCCATCATCGTCAATCATACCCTTGATTGCAGTCGACATGGCGTCGGCAGATACAACATGGCAGGCAAGAATTTTGGTCAACTGCGCCTTGTGTTCGGGCATCAGAAGTTTGGCCAGCGCATCATCGTCTATTTTGTCAAACGCGGCATTTGTCGGGGCAAATACAGTGAAAGGGCCAGGGCCGGACAGGGTGTCGACTAATCCGGCCGCCTGTACCGCCGCGACAAGAGTTGTATGATCAGCGGAGTTGACAGCGTTCTCGACGATGTTCTTTGACGGGAACATTTCTGCACCGCCCACCATAGGATTTTCGGCCATTGCAGCGGTTGCAGTCAGGGCGAGGCAGGCGGCGTATACGGTCGTTTTCATGGGTCGTCTCCGTGTGATTTGTATGCGTCCGGTGTGACTGCCCTGCCTGCATGATAGAGTGGGTGATAATGTCCACTATCGATAGTGGACATCTTGAGGTTTGTTATGGCGGGGAAGAAGGGCTTGAAGAAGCGGGTCTGGTCGGATGACGAGAAACGCACGATTTGCGCGCAGACACTGACATCGGGCGTTTCGGTTGCACAGGTTGCGCGGCGCTATTCGATGAATGCGAACTTGATTTTCAAATGGCTGAAGGATCCCCGATTTGCGCCGATAGAGAGCCGCGTATCTACCGTTGATGCCGTGGATGAGAGCATTTTTCTCCCTGTGGAGATTGCAGCGCCGCCACTGGAGAGCGCCGAACGTGCGCATGGTGCGGAGGATCCTCCTTGTTGCGCGATCAGCGCGGAGCGGGTGGACATTACCCTGTCGGACGGGCGGCGCATTCTTGTTGAAGGTCCGACGGCCCTGTCATCGGTTGTTGGCCTGATCCATGGGCTGACAGCATGATCCCGGTGCCGAGCAATACGCGCGTTTGGTTGGCGGCGGGCGTGACGGACATGCGGCGCGGGTTTAATACGCTGGCGGCGCAGACGGAGAAGGAGCTCGCTGAGGATCCTTATTCGGGGCATCTGTTCGTCTTCCGTGGGCGTCGCGGCGATCTGTTGAAGATCATCTGGTGGGACACCCAAGGCGCATGCCTTTTCATGAAGCGCCTTGAGAAGGGTCGGTTTGTCTGGCCAGCTGCCAAAGACGGCAAAGTGCACATGACGGCGGCGCAGCTTTCGATGCTGCTGGAAGGCATTGACTGGCGCACACCGCAGCGAACATGGCGGCCAACGCGGGCTGGTTAGTCCAATAAAATATAGGGTTTGGCGCATTCCCCGTTCCGTTTGGCAGGTTGAGCGGATATAAATTGCCCATGCGTGAGACCTTCAAATCCCTGCCCGAAGACCCTGCTGAACTGCGCGCAGTCAGTGAGCTTTTGGTCGCTGAAGTGAAGTCGCAAGCCTATCAAATCGAGAAGCTGAAGAATGAACTGGCGGGACATCGCAAGGCGCGTTTCGGCAGCAAATCCGAGACCATGGATCAACTGGCCTTCGATCTGCAGGAAGACGCCGAGATCGAAGCCGCCGCAGCACAACAGACAGTGCTCACAGGCGAAGCCGATGATCAGGCCACCGACAAACGCAGCCACAATCGCGCGCCGCTGCCTGACCACCTTCAGCGACAAGACGAGATCATTTCACCCGGTGACACCTGCGGCGATTGTGGCGGCGCGCTCAAGCCGCTCGGCGAAGATGTGACGCAAGAGCTGGAATACGTCCCCGGCCACTTTGTGGTTAGGCGGATCGTGCGTCCGCGCATGACCTGCACCTGCTGCGAGGCTTTCGCCCAGGTCGAACTACCCTCGCGCCCGATCAACCGCGGCCGCCCTGGACCGGGTCTGTTGGCGCATGTTCTGGTCGGGAAATATTGTGATCACCTGCCGTTATATCGCCAGTCTGAGATCTATGCGCGCGAAAAAGTCGATCTGCATCGCTCCACGCTGACCGATTGGGTTGGGCGATCAACGACGCTGTTGGAACCACTGGCCACCCACATCGGCAAACTCGTGCGCGCCGGGCCTGCGCTGTTCGCGGATGACACGCCGGTCAAGATGCAGGCCAAAGGCCGCGCGCAAACCGCACGGTTGTGGAGTTATGTCCGCGATGAACGCCCATGGTGCGGGCAAGCGCCACCCTGTGCGTGGTATCAGTTCAGCGTGGACCGTAAAGGCGAGCACCCCTCATCCCACCTCAAGGGGTATCAGGGCGTGATCCATGCCGATGGGTTCACCGGCTTCAATGGTCTATTCGGGGCCGATCGCGCCAGCGAGCAGGCCTGCATGGTCCATGTGCGCCGCAAGTTTGTCGATATCTATGAAAGCGAAGGCTCTGTCATCGCCCAGCAAGCGATCAAGCGGATCGCGAGCCTCTATGCTGTGGAAAAAGAGGCCCGCTACAAACCGGCTGAAGACCGCGTGGCGCTGCGACAAGAAAAGGCAAAGCCGATCTTCGACGATCTCGAGGCGTGGCTCACCCTGCAACTCCCCAAGATCTCCGGCAAATCGACCCTCGCAGCGGCAATCCGATACGCGCTCGGGCGCATGCCGAAAGCGCGGGCATATCTCGAAGACGGCACGCTGGAGCTGGACAACAATATCTGTGAGCGATCAATCAGGCCGGTGACTCTGGGCCGCAAAAACTATCTGTTCATGGGCTCAAAGGGCGGCGGCGATGCTGCGGCCGTCGCCTACACCCTCATCGAGACCTGCCGCATGAACAAGCTCGACCCCGAAGCCTGGCTGACCTGGGTTCTCGCGCGCGTCTCCGATCAAAAGATGACCCAGCTCGAAGACCTCATGCCCTGGAACCGGACGCCAGAATAAGTCAACACCAGTCAGACCGGACGCATAC
>NZ_SMZO01000120.1 GCF_004358675.1 Meridianimarinicoccus aquatilis
CGTCAGCCCCGGTCAGGTGGTGATCCGTGCCGACGGGATCGCAGCGGCCGAAGTCGTGGCCCATCTGCCAATCGACAGCTTTCGCCGCCTGCTGGGAGATGCGCCTGAAGGCATCACCCTTGCCGACATGATGCGCGACCTACCAGCCACGCAAATCGAGGTGACGCTCAGCCCGCTGTCGGACCCGACCCAAATCTGGACCGCCCGCGTTGTCCGGATCGAAGGCGCGCTGGATGCCCGTGCGCGCACCGTGCCGGTCGTCGTCAGGGTTGACGACCCCTATGAGGGCGCGTACCCGCCCCGGCGCCTGCCGCTGGTGCCCAACATGCAGGTGCAGATTGCCTTTTCGGGCGCTTCTATGTCAGGCCTCATCGCAATCCCCGAAGCGGCACTGCATGGGGGCATGGTGCGTATCGCAAGCGCCGATAACAGGCTGGAGTTGCGGCCCGTCACCGCCGGTTTTGCACAAGACGGCTCGGTCATCATCACCGATGGGCTCGCCCCCGGCGACCGCGTGGTGATCGACGACATCGCCCCGGCCATTCCCGGCATGACCCTGACCCCGGTCGAGGCCGCGCAATGATCCGCTGGTTCACCGGCCACCCGACGGCGGGCAACCTGCTGCTTTTGCTGTTCCTCGCCGCCGGGGCCTTTGCCGCGCCGGGTCTCTTGCGCGAAACCTTCCCGGATTTCCGCGCTGTCGAGGCCGAGATCACCGTGCCCTACCGGGGCGCTGCCGCCGAGGATGTCGAAGGCGCGATCTGCGCGCCGCTGTGGGACGGGGTGCAGGGTGTCGAGGGGCTGGAGACCTTCACCTGCACCGCGCAAACCGGCCGCGCCCGCGCCGTGGCGACCATGGCGCCGGGCAATGACGCGCTGCGTTTCGTGAATTCTCTGCGCACCGAGGTTTCGGCCATCGACAGCTTTCCTGACCGTGCCGATCCTGCGGTGGTGCGCGAGTTGCACCGCTCCGATCCGGTCACCTCGGTGGCTATCTCGGGCGATCTGCCGCTGGGCGAACTGGACCTTTATGCGGAC
>NZ_SMZO01000122.1 GCF_004358675.1 Meridianimarinicoccus aquatilis
GATCAACCACGTCTTGATAGGAGAGCGGGTAGCGCAAATACCAACGCACCGCGCAAAGGATGAAGTCCCTTGGAAAACGGTGGTGCTTAAATGGCGACTTGCGTGGCATGCTTCACCTCAAAACGTAAAAGTGGCGAAACCCAACGATTAATGCAACAGTCCCGGACGCAATGGCATGCGGGCGGTTGAAGACGCGTTCTGAAATCTAATGTTCATCCAGAATGATTTGGATTATTTCCAAATTGAAGCATCACGCCAGCCCTCAGGGAATCCCGCTGCTAACGTAGAAATTTCTTTCGGAAGAGTTTTTTCTGTTACCAACGTAGCAAACCGCTGGTGCCACTCCGTCTTTGGATGGAGTCTTTTCATTATGAAAATAATGGCCACCAACGCTCCGTAAAGACGGGTCGAATGGTGGTCGTGTATTTTTCCTCGACCGTTTCTCATGTGGTCAAAATCCGTAAGCTGACCAACTTTCTGAAACCCTGGTCGGTTGGTCAGGGCCTTGTTCCAAAGGCGGGAATGATGGGCGCAAGCATTGCGAACCTCGTTGAGGCTTGCCATCCAGGAAATGAGCGTTCTTTGCTCCAGAGCCGGATCTATGCCCGAGCAGATCAAGGTCATATTCTTGGCGGGACTGTTGCATTAAGTGTATGCCCGGAGCACTGACGGAAACCGCATTCCATATATAGAATAATTGAGCCTCGTCGCCTCAACATATGGTACGCAACAGAGTGCTGTCTTTGTCATTTTCGAACCAAGTTAGATTAATGCAACAGTCCCGCTTCACGGCAATGAAGCTGAGCATAACGGTGCCCACCGCTCCTCGAAAAGCTCGGGCAAATCGCAACGGACAAACTCATGAGGTGAACATGTGTTGATTTCTGCTGAGAAGTGACCCGGTATTTTCACCGAGAATTGACCCACCCTTGTTTAT
>NZ_SMZO01000123.1 GCF_004358675.1 Meridianimarinicoccus aquatilis
ATGGCCTGAAACGCGTGCCCGAGATCGCGTGAAATCACTGCCCAAGTTCCGCGAAATACGCACTCTTGCGAATGGGGTCTATGAACGTTGCGATGACAGTACGGGCAAGGTGCAGTCAGTTTTTCACGAAGCCTGTGAAGACCTGATCGATCTGGCCGAGGTTGCCGCGCCGGACCCGCTTGTCCTGGCAGACCAGTTGCTGGAGGCCTTGGCCGATGATGATTATGGGCATTATCCAACTTTGATATCAGGTCTTGCTTCAGTCTTGGGTTCAGAAGGATTGCAGCACCTTAAAGCTGGGATCACCACTTCGGGAATTGATCTGTCGAACAACTACGCGCTGCGCATGGCGCTCGAGCAGATTGCGGATGTCGAAGGTGATGTAGACGCCTACATTGACCAACAAAGTGATCTGGCACGAAAGGCACCACAGGTTGCTGCTGAAATCGCGCGTCGTCTTCTTGAAGCGGGGCGGGTTGAGGAAGCATGGGAGGCCATCAATGCGCCCGATGAGAAAGATCGCGGATGGATTCCCTATGACTGGGAAGTGACCCGGATCAGCGTGATGCACGCGATGGGGCAAACCGAAGCAGCGCGTGACTTTATGTGGACGTGTTTTGCACGCAGCCTAAATGCAGACCATCTACGCGCATGGCTCAGCGGACTACCTGATTTTGAAGACGTCGAAGCAGAGAGCCGAGCCCTTGAACACGCGCTTGGGTTTGAGAGTTTCACGACAGCTCTCCATTTTCTGATGACTTGGCCCGCGATTGAGCAGGCTGCAGTTCTTATCACAAACCGTGCCGCAGAGATTGATGGAAATCACTATGAGCTTTTGGGACCGGTGTCCGACGCCCTTGAGGATCGCCATCCAGAGCTATGCCCGAAAGTTGGTGACGGCGTGATCAGGCGGCACTTTGAAGTTGCTTGATCCC
>NZ_SMZO01000124.1 GCF_004358675.1 Meridianimarinicoccus aquatilis
AGAGCGCGCGCTCCTTGGCCACGGCCTGCCCCCGCGCCAGCCGCGCCTGACCTTCGCGTTTCACCTCGTCATGGGCGGAGCGGCGGGTCATCATCGTCATCCGCGACGCTTCGACCGCTGTTTTGATGTCTTCGACCTGCGCCCGACTTTCGCCCAGATCCGGAAGCGCCGCCGCCTGACGCTCTGCATCCTGAACCTGCATCCGGGCGGCACTGGCGGCCTCTTCGTGGCGGTCCACTGCCAACGTCGCGCTTTCGACTTTACCTTCGGCCAAGGCGCGATCGGCCTCTGCCCGCGTCTGGTTGCGGCTTGCCTCGGCCATCGCGGCATCTGCGGCCCGGCGTTCCGCTCGCGCCTGTTTGTCGGCCTCGGAAGCGTCCGCCAAATCATCGGTCAGTCGCTGATGCATATCCTCGGCGGCTTCGGCCTTTGCCTCGGCTTCGGCCAGCGCCTCTTCCAGTTCGGTCAGACGGTTGATCTGTTCCAACCGTAGCGCCGCCGCCGACGGCGCATCCGCCGCAGCAGCCCGAAACCCATCCCAACGCCACAAATCACCGGCCTTGGACACAAGCCGCTGACCCGGCTGCAAAAGCGGTTGCAGTGCGTCCGCCTGTTCTGGCTGGATCAGACCAATCTGCGAAAGTCTGCGGCCAAGAACATCGGGAACCGCAACATGCGTCGACAGTGGGCTGGCGCCATCTGGCAAAGGAGGCGGCGCATCGTAATCTGGCAAAAGCGCCCAGCCGCTGCCGCTTTGCCCAGCGCGAGAGGCTTTCAAGTCATCGCCCAGCGCCGCACCCAACGCCCGCTCGTACCCGCCCGCGACCCGCGCCTCATCTAGGATCTGGGGGCCGTCCCCGGCATCGCGCGAAACAAGCCGCCGAAGGGCAGCGACTTCGGCAGCAAGCGCT
>NZ_SMZO01000125.1 GCF_004358675.1 Meridianimarinicoccus aquatilis
GGTCAGTTCTCAGTGAAAATTTGGGGGGCTACCGGGTCACTTCTCAGCAGAAATCAACACTTTGACCTCTTGAGGCGCGTCATGCCGGATTGGAAGGCTCGGAAACTCAAGCTCGAACGACAACTCGCGTAGCTGGTCCAGGACCGGCTAAACTCGATCAGTTTACTCTAGCCGCTCCGCGATCCACATCTTGATCAATGCCTGACGGGTGATGCCGAGCTTCTGGGCCTGCCGGTCCAGACCGGCAACGACCCAGGTCGGGAAATCCACGTTCACCCGCTTGGCCTCGACATTGAGGCGGCGCTCCTTTGTCCAATCGACATGGGCGGACATGTCTTCGCCCGCGTCGAAGCGTTCGTCGAATTCAGTCGCCTTCATAATGGTCAATCTCCTGCTTGCGAGCGCGGCGCACGGAGATGATCCGCACCCGGTCGCTCCGGTATGTGTAGACAGCCGTCCAGTGTCTGGCCGCGATCATGCCAACCGCCAGAAAGCGTGGCTCATCCGTGACGTTGGCAGGGGCCTCGATCAGATAAGGATCATCCCAGAGGGCCTGGGCCTCATCAAAGTCGATCCCGTGCTTCTCACGGTTCGCGGCGCTTTTGTCGGGGTCATACTCGAACTTCATAAGAGGCAATATATGTTGAAAATGGTATAATTACTATACTTTTTAGCCGCACTACAATGACGAGATTTACTCAGCTAAAAAGCAGCAACGCCGCCCGCATGTCCTTAGGACATGCGGGCGGCGTTGCTGGCCAGTCAAGAGGCTTGTGCGAGTCCGTCACGCTATCATCTGAACATCGCCAGCTGCTGAGGCTCCACCCAATAGCCGCGCTGACGCTTGGAGGCTTCCAGTGTGACCAGAGCCGCAACGGCCTGGTTCTCGTCCTCGAAC
>NZ_SMZO01000126.1 GCF_004358675.1 Meridianimarinicoccus aquatilis
TTTTGAAGAACGTCTCGACGGCCGCATTGTCATAACAATTGCCTTTGCCGCTCATGGAGACTTTGAAGCCATGCTGGCGCAGGATCTTCTGGTAGTCATGCGAACAGTATTGGCTGCCCCTGTCGCTGTGGAAGATGCAGGCTTTGGGTGGCGCTCGGAAGGCGATGGCCATTTTCAGGGCCCGGATCGCCAGGTCACGCTTCATGCGATTGCTGACCGCCCAACCAATGACACGCCGGGAATGCAGATCGAGGATCACCGCCAGATACAGCCAGCCCTCACGGGTCCAGATGTAGCTGATGTCGCCAGCCCATTTCTGGTTCGGCTGATCTGCTTTGAAGTCGCGATCCAGCAGGTTCGGGGCGATGTTGAACGTATGATCGCTGTCTGTGGTCGCCTTGAACTTGCGCGTTCTTTCAACGGTAATTCCGTTTTCGCGCATCAGGCGCCCGACGCGCCGGTGCCCTACATCGACACCGACCTCCTTCAGTTCTTCGGTCATTCGGGGCCTGCCGTAGCTGCCCAGGCTCAAGCGCGACTGTTCCTTGATGTGCGCCAGAACGATCATATCCATGCGCTGCCTGCGGCTGGCCGGACGGCTGCGGAACGCCCGCAACCCGCGCGGGCTGACGTTCATGACCTGACAAAGTCGGCCGATCGGGAAGGCCCCGCGCTGTTCTTCAACGAACCGAAACCTCATGGCTTTTGGCTCGCGAAGAACTGGGTGGCTTTTTTTAATATATCCCTCTCCTCCTTGAGGATACGGTTCTCGCGACGAAGTCGTTCGTTCTCGCGCGCAAGCTCGCGATCCTCGGGCGATACCACATCCATGTCGCGGTGCGCGTTCACCCACTTGTTCAGCGTCGAAAGCCCAACGC
>NZ_SMZO01000127.1 GCF_004358675.1 Meridianimarinicoccus aquatilis
TGGGTAATGACTCCAACTTATTGATAGTGTTTTATGTTCAGATAATGCCCGATGACTTTGTCATGCAGCTCCACCGATTTTGAGAACGACAGCGACTTCCGTCCCAGCCGTGCCAGGTGCTGCCTCAGATTCAGGTTATGCCGCTCAATTCGCTGCGTATATCGCTTGCTGATTACGTGCAGCTTTCCCTTCAGGCGGGATTCATACAGCGGCCAGCCATCCGTCATCCATATCACCACGTCAAAGGGTGACAGCAGGCTCATAAGACGCCCCAGCGTCGCCATAGTGCGTTCACCGAATACGTGCGCAACAACCGTCTTCCGGAGCCTGTCATACGCGTAAAACAGCCAGCGCTGGCGCGATTTAGCCCCGACATAGCCCCACTGTTCGTCCATTTCCGCGCAGACGATGACGTCACTGCCCGGCTGTATGCGCGAGGTTACCGACTGCGGCCTGAGTTTTTTAAGTGACGTAAAATCGTGTTGAGGCCAACGCCCATAATGCGGGCAGTTGCCCGGCATCCAACGCCATTCATGGCCATATCAATGATTTTCTGGTGCGTACCGGGTTGAGAAGCGGTGTAAGTGAACTGCAGTTGCCATGTTTTACGGCAGTGAGAGCAGAGATAGCGCTGATGTCCGGCGGTGCTTTTGCCGTTACGCACCACCCCGTCAGTAGCTGAACAGGAGGGACAGCTGATAGAAACAGAAGCCACTGGAGCACCTCAAAAACACCATCATACACTAAATCAGTAAGTTGGCAGCA
>NZ_SMZO01000128.1 GCF_004358675.1 Meridianimarinicoccus aquatilis
ATGCAGTGTACCCGCGGCAAGACGGAAAGACCCCGTGAACCTTTACTATAGCTTGACACTGAACATTGAGCCTTGATGTGTAGGATAGGTGGGAGGCTTTGAAGTGTGGACGCCAGTCTGCATGGAGCCGGCCTTGAAATACCACCCTTTAATGTTTGATGTTCTAACGTTGGCCCCTGATCGGGGTTGCGGACAGTGTCTGGTGGGTAGTTTGACTGGGGCGGTCTCCTCCTAAAGAGTAACGGAGGAGCACGAAGGTTGGCTAATCCTGGTCGGACATCAGGAGGTTAGTGCAATGGCATAAGCCAGCTTGACTGCGAGCGTGACGGCGCGAGCAGGTGCGAAAGCAGGTCATAGTGATCCGGTGGTTCTGAATGGAAGGGCCATCGCTCAACGGATAAAAGGTACTCCGGGGATAACAGGCTGATACCGCCCAAGAGTTCATATCGACGGCGGTGTTTGGCACCTCGATGTCGGCTCATCACATCCTGGGGCTGAAGTAGGTCCCAAGGGTATGGCTGTTCGCCATTTAAAGTGGTACGCGAGCTGGGTTTAGAACGTCGTGAGACAGTTCGGTCCCTATCTGCCGTGGGCGCTGGAGAACTGAGGGGGGCTGCTCCTAGTACGAGAGGACCGGAGTGGACGCATCACTGGTGTTCGGGTTGTCATGCCAATGGCACTGCCCGGTAGCTAAATGCGGAAGAGATAAGTGCTGAAAGCATCTAAGCACGAAACTTGCCCCGAGATGAGTTCTCCCTGA
>NZ_SMZO01000129.1 GCF_004358675.1 Meridianimarinicoccus aquatilis
AGACCTCATGCCCTGGAACCGGACGCCAGAATAAGTCAACACCAGTCAGACCGGACGCATACGAAAATACAGTCAAAAAGGTATCTCTTCACTTCCCCGCTCAGAGGCAGTCTGGTCAGATTTTGGACATGGAAGCTTCAAACCTTCTTCGATTGAAGAAACCTCAATAAATTCTGTTCCAATGTAACCCACGTCATTGCCTGCCGAAATTTGCCCGTCGCATCCGAATGACTTGGCAGCGAAAATCCATCCTGACGGCAAGAGAGCTTCGGGAGTAACGCCAACAACAGTTAAAATGTCACCATCCTCAACCTGCACAAAAATCTTTCCGATCAGAGCGCGAGCTTCGGCTTCCCGTAATGGCGTGGTGTCGTCGGTCATGTTTTAAGTATAGCAACAATCAACGCTTGAAGTCACATCCTCATGCGGGGCGGTTTTGGCTGCTGTGTCGCCTGCCCCGATGAGCTGATAAATCAGGCTTCCCACGTTCGGAGGGGAATGCACCTGGTCGAGCGTAGCGAAAACCAAGTGCATGGGGTTTCCGCTAGCACTCATGGTAGAAAATGCCCTTTCCAGCCCTTCCTACCGATTACCCTTGGCGCGATTGTGAGTTTTGCAAAGCATCTCGCAATTTTTTAGAGAAGTTGCACCGCCTTTGCTCCAAGCGGAGACATGATCGGCTTCCATATCCATCCGAGCTATGCCCGAAAGTTGGTGACGGCGTGATCAGGCGGCACTTTGAAGTTGCTTGATCC